>JADLKF010000003.1 GCA_015657475.1 Lentimicrobiaceae bacterium
CCTATGTTATTCAAACTTTTGCTTGGATGGTATGAACTATATTATGAAATAAAAGATAAGAAAGTTGCTGATGGTGTTGTAGTACTGTCAGAAGTATTGAAAGAAAGGNNCGCGGAATTATTAAAGCCGAAAGAAAAAATTATTAAAATTCATGGAGGCGCTGATGTCTCGGTAATACCATACATAGGCGACAATAAACCCTTGAAACAAAAATATAGCATCGATAAGGGTCTTGTAACTTTCGGATATATTGACGCTTTCAGTGCCAGTTTTAAAGAGATACAGCCATTGATCGATTCAATTGTAGCATTGAATCTGNNGGAAAAAAAAGTAAAATTGTTACTTTTCGGAAGTTCTACTCCCATTGAAGATATGCTACCTGAAAAAATANNAAAAGACATGGTTGTTAATTACGGTTGGATTAATTATGTTGAGGACTATGAGAAATTGCAGTGTGTTGATGTGTTTTTTNNAACATTTAAAGAAAATATACTTGGAAACAGGGCTGGTTGGCCAAATTGTATAGGCGATTATTTAGCTGTAGGAAGGCCTGTGTTTCTAAATCCAATTGGTGAGGTCAATGAGTTTGTGCGAAAATATCCGGAAGGATTTATTGTTTCTGACTTATCATTGGAATCAATAATTGCTCAGCTTAATGATATTATGCACAATCTACCAGGATTAATCAAGATGGGAAAAATTAACCGTTCAATTGCCGAAAATGAAATATCATGGCAAATAAAGAGCGACATACTGTTAGACTTCTATAAAAAGATTTTAACGTCGAAACTTTTAAAAAAAAACATTCCAATTCATAATAGGTTCACGAATCACCCATCACAGTTAAAAAAGATACAAAACCCCAATCATCTCCGCATATAATACCAATGCAAAAAGAAATTAAAATATCATTTGTTGGAGATATTTTGCCGGGCAACCTGCCTTATACCAAAGGGTTTGGCAACTATAAGGCTCTAGATAAAGATTCGCTAATCCAAGCTGTTGATAAACCTGAAATTTTCTTTGCTAATCTTGAGTCACCGGTATTGCTGAGAGATGGAAATAACGAATCGTTCTCAGGGAATCCAAGGATAATAGAAGTTTTGAAAAAGCAGGGAATAAATATAGTAAGCATCTCCAATAATCATATTCTGGAACATGGAAACAGTGGATTTTTTGAGACTATCAAATTACTAAGAGAGAATAACATTAAAGTTATTGGCATATATAAAAATGGAACATCAAATATTGAAACCTTCAGGATTGGCGATCAGTTAATTACTCTTGCTGCCTTCAATGCCGTTCATGACATTAATAACCCTGCTTTGTATGCCGAGTTAAATCAGGCAGGGATTGAACTGGCACTGGAAGAAATGGAAAAAGCCGGGACCACTTTCAAGATATTAACATTTCATTGGGGCAATGAATACATCAGTCTTCCAAATCCTGAGCAGGTAAAAACAGCCCGCTTTGCAATAGAAAAAGGATGCGATTTAATCATTGGGCATCACCCCCATGTGGTTCAGAAAGTCGAGATCATTAATAATAAGTATGTTTTCTATTCTCTTGGCAACGCATATTTCGATTATTTATTTACATCGAAAGTTAAAAAAGGGTTACGTGTCAATTGTAGATTAGCTAATCAAAAACTTGATATAAATTATCATTATATCTCGTCGCACAGTATCGGTTTTAAAAAGATAAAAGGTAATATCGATGTGTTGAGATTATCAGAAAAAGAAATTGAAAGGCAAAACAGTAATTCTTATAGTAGATGGTTTTCTAAAAAGATAAGGCATGTGCGGTTTATATACAGGTTAAAGATGAAGTTTTTTCTGCTGGAATTGCTTTTTACTTTGAAATTATCCAATAAATTAATCTTAATCAAGAATACTAAACAGGTTTTATTATCCAAGTCTTTTAAATGAAATATTGAATTCCGTTGGCATTATTATCGAAAATCAAATTTGGATTAAATAATCAACAATAAAATATCAATACATGTCATTCAGAAATTTTGTTTCGGAAAAATTGATATTACCACTAAGTGATATTGCTACAGGTAACTCTGTATCTCGTCAACTTGATTCATTACAAAAGAGCCAGTTTTGGTCGAGATCTCAATTAGATGATTACCAAAATAAAAAACTTCGCATGCTGATAGACCATGCATATAAAAATGTACCATTTTATAAAGAACTTTTTCAGGATTTGAGGATAAAACCGGAGGATATTAAGACCAAAGATGATTTGGTAAAATTACCTATAATCACTAAAGATGAGCTTAAAAAGAGTAAAAGCAAACATCTGGCTATAAATTTGAATAAAAAGAACCTTGTTTTTTCAAGTTCGAGTGGTTCGACAGGTGAACCTTTTCAATATTACTCCACCCGAGAAGCTGAATCCATAAGAATGGCTTCTGCAATCAGATCCTGGTACTGGATGGGATATCGTTTAGGCGACAGGTATGTAAAAGTGAGTATGAACCCAAGAAATTCGGTGGCTAAAAAGCTTCAGGATTATTTCAATAATTCGTACTACCTATCAGCCAATCAGATCAATGCTTCTGANATTCAAAAAATCTATAAACTAATTCAAGAAGCCAATCCGAAATTTATCAGATGTTATCCTGTTCCGCTTCAGTATCTTGCTCAACAAATATCATATGATATGCCATATTACCAGGGTAAAGGCCTTGTTGCTATCAACACAACAGGTAGCACTCTACACGATGACGTAAGAAAAGAAATTGAGAGGGTTTTCAGGGTCAAGATTTTTGATGCTTACAGTTGTGAAGGAGGCTCTGTTTTTTCTCAGTGCCCATCACACCAGTTCTATCACCCGGCTGAAGAATATGCAATATCTGAATTTATTGAAGATTCTGTTACTTTATCAGATTCGGAGAAGCCTTTGAGGCATATAACGACAGACCTGCATAATTATGCTTCTCCATTTATAAGGTACGATACCCAGGATTATATAGTTCTGGGAGATGAAAAACAATGTAGTTGCGGGAGAAATTTAATAAATATAAAGCATATTAAAGGACGTGATAGTGACATTTTACGCACTCCATCCGGTAAACTACTTATTGTTGAGAATTTTGTTGCATATTTCGAATGGGTACCGCAAGTTGATCAGATACAGGTAATCCAGAATAAGATAAATGAAATCATAATTAAGTTGATTGTCAATGATACATTTACTTCAGATGTGAAAGAAACAATCTGCAAGTATTGGAGTGAATATATAGGAAGTGATGTAAATGTAATAGTTGAAGTAGTTGATGAGATTAAGCTAACACCATCTGGTAAGCGCAGGACCGTGATCAGAAACCCTGAAATTAAATTAAATGACTGATCTGAGAATTATTAAGGCCTTCGCTAAGGGTTTGCTTACTTTCATTCCTGGAGTAGCTCAGTTGCTAACAAGGAAAAAACGGACTTCAAAACACAGCGGCTCCATTGCTGAATTTTGTTATACTCTTTGGCTAAGTTTATTGGTACATTTTGAAGAAAATGGTGTGTCTCCTGATTTTGAAACGGTTGGAGAGCTTGGGAGTGGGGGTTCAGTTGGTGTCGGTATTTGCGCTCTATTAACAGGTACAAAACAATATTTCACATTGGATATTGAAGATCACTATGACAAGGAAAACAATCTGAAGCTGCTAAGTGAAATTGTCTCACTTTTAAGAAATAAGACCCGCATTCCGTCTTCATATAAACAAATAAATATTAAAATTTCCAAGTATGATTACCCTTCGCATCTCATTTCCCCGAGATTCATGGATAATGCATTTATAGACGAACTCAGGAATGAAATTAACGATTATTGCTTAGGAACAAAACATCTAATTATTCTATATGATTGGTATAAGAAACCTGCATTAAAACTTGATATGGTATTTTCAAGGGCAGTAATGGAGCATGTAAATGATCCATATTCAGTATATAAAAACCTGTCATTCCATCTCAAATCAGGCGCATTTTCGTTTCATGATATTGAATTTCATTCGCATGGAATTACTAAAAACATTAATGGTCATCTAGATATTAATAAAGCTTTTTGGGCAATTATTTATGGCAGAAGACCTTATTTCCTAAATCGTTGGACACTTAAGGATCATATCAATGCTTTAGAGGATCTGAATTATTACTTAATCTATATTGATCAGAACATTGCGACTGAAAATGATCCATTAAATGAGAACTTAGTGGGAGCTACAATACTTTCAAAATATGGATAGATATTTTCTTATAAAATATTTGGCATTCATTATTTTATTTTCGCACATTAGATAATCGTAGCCAATACGTTCCCTGTTGAGCTAAATCTATCATCTAACTTAAAACTTGTACTATTTCGCATGGAAAGCAAATTAGAGTGATATATTTCTCCCATCGCCTGTTTAACAAAAGAATTGTTTAGTCTAACTGAATATCATATGACGTATGAAATATAATTGGGATATAAATGGCCAAAATTATAATAATCTGATGGCTAAATACAAATTTAATGTAGTTTATGACTTTATTTTTACCAATGGAGAAAATTTCTTCCATAGAATTCTGGATATAGCTGGNGGGGCTGGCAGGTATGCAATTCCTTTATCGAAATTCACCAAGGATTTAACTGTAAATGATATAAATCCGACCGCTATCAAACTATTAAAAGATAGAGATAGTTCTATACAAACAGTATGTGGTGACTATTTGACTTCTGAATTCAAAGGAACTTATTCATTAATTATATCTATTGAAGCGTTGGGGTATTTTAATGATATCGAACGTTTCTTTATCAAGACATCAAGTCTGCTTAACGATGATGGAAGATTCATTTTCACATATAATAATCCTAATAGTTGGAGATTTGTAATCCGAAAAATAAAACATTGGAAAGATAAAAATCATCCATATAGAGAGATAAAGATTGCCGATCTAAAAAAAATTCTACTAAAATGTAATTTAGAGGTAATTTGCTGGAAAGGAATGAACTGGATGCCGTTATCAACCTCTTCTAATAGTAAACTTGTTAATGTTTTTGGAATAATCGAAAAAATCCTTAGACTCAATAAATGGATATCTCAGAGTCCATGGATTATAATAGCATTGCAAAAGAAAATTAATAATTAATGATCTGAATTCACTCTTTGAAGTAATAATTAATCAAGATTTTGAATATGTTCGGATCTGAAATACCTGATAATGAGCACAAAGCAAGAAAATGGGTAGACCTTATAAGAAGCTCTAAAACAAGTTCTCCTTTTCAGACCATAGAATTTTACAATTTTCTAAATTCTGTAAATAATATTTCAGCTAAAGCATTTCTAATCAACTCCTATAATGAACTGTCCTCACTTTGTGTTGCAGCAATCTATACACAACCAGGTGTTTTAGGCTATTTATCGAGAAGAGCTATAGTTTATGGAGGAGTAGTCTTAACGGATTCTATTCAAAATGAGGATTCTCTTATAGCATTGCTAACAAAGTTACGTCGAGAATTAAAAGGTAGAATAATATATTGTGAAATACGCAATTCATTTGATTACTCAGAGTATAGAAGGGTATTTGATAAGTTTGGTTGGAAATATGAGCCTCATCTTAATGTACAACTCAATCTGAAGAATAAAACCACTGAAGAAATTCTCGCTGGAATGCAATATAACCGGCGCAGGGAGATAAAAATGAGTTTAAAAGAAGGTGCGTTGGTTAAAGAAGCTACTAGTACATCAGAAGTAGAGAGTTTATATTTTATAGTAAGCGAGCTATACAAGCAAAAAGTTCATCTGCCCGTACCCGCTTTAGACTTTTTCATCAATCTATTCAAGAGCACGATAGGAAAAATATTCATTGTATATCACGCAGAAAAAGTTATTGGTGGAGCTTTCTGCATATATATGCCGGGCAATTCAATTTATACATTATACTACGCTGGATTACGGGATTACCATAATAAAATCTTTCCAACTCACTTGGCAATATGGGGCGCAATAAA
The DNA here is from genome assembly GCA_015657475.1 of Lentimicrobiaceae bacterium. Taxonomy (GTDB): domain Bacteria; phylum Bacteroidota; class Bacteroidia; order Bacteroidales; family UBA4417; genus UBA4417. The sequence goes on from JADLKF010000003.1 coordinate 5,995, forward strand.
CTTTGGTTTGGAAAATCATCTAAATATGGTTGACTTCATGGGTGCGGGAAAACCTGATGTACCATATGGTGTTCGCGAGTATAAACTCAAATTTGGAGGTGAATTAGTAGAACATGGTCGGTTTGTATATGTATTTAATCCATTCTTATATAAGCTAGGAAAATTTGGTATCCGTTTGATGTCAAAGATATCATTATGAATTTCCTGATAGACATAGGCCATCCTGCCCATGTGCACCTCTTCAAAAATTTTGCCTGGGAAATGCAGGCACAAGGGCACGGTATATTATTCACATGCCGCGAAAAAGAATTTGAAATTGCATTGTTGCAGAAGTATGGCTTTCAATATAAATCACTAGGAAAAAAATATAGTTCAAAGGCTGGTAAATTATGGGGTATTGTCAAATTCAGCCTGAGAGAATTAATTACCTGCCTCAAATATAAGCCCGATGTGCTCATCAGTCATGGATCAATGTATGCAGCGTATGCTTCTTTTTTTTACAGGNNCAAACCTCATTTAGCCTTAGAAGATACGGGCAATTGGGAGCAGGTTCGGTTATACCTGCCTTTCACCCGGTGTGTACTCACATCTGATATATTCCCTTATAATTACGGCAGTAAGCAAATACGTTTTCCATCTCATCATGAACTTGCCTACCTATTTCCGGGCCGGTTCATTCCGGATAAGGACTTTTTCAGTTCAACGGGCATAAACCCTCAGGTTCCCTATGTAGTCCTGCGTTTCGTAGCATGGAATGCCTCGCATGATATTGGGGCAAAAGGACTGGCCCTTGATACCAAGCTAAAGATTATTGAAAAACTGGAAAAGAAATACAGGGTTATGATCTCATCAGAAGCTCCACTCCCGGAATCTCTCAGCAAGTACCGGGTGACTTTCAAGCCATGGCAGATGCATGATGCTTTATACAATGCATCACTCTTTATCGGTGAAGGCACCACCATGGCAATGGAAGCGGCACTGCTAGGAACGCCTTCTGTTTATGTTAATTCGCTGCAGTATGCCAATATTGACGATCTCGCCAAACATGGTCTTATTTATAATCTGAGCGATGACACAGATATATTGAATTTACTGGATGAGTTAATGGCTGTAACTGCTAACAAATCATCACTTAAAGAAAAGCTAAATAGTTTGTTATCACTTAAGATTGATCTTACCGCTTTCCTCATCTGGTTTGTAATAAATTGGCCTGACAGCAAAATGATTGTAAAGAATGATCACAAAATAATGGAAAGATTCAGGCTTGCCGGAATATCAGCTGAATAATTCGCAGCGATATAGGTATTCATAAATTGTTCAAACTCCATGCTTAAGAAAGATACGCTATTCTGGTTCTATATATCGGTTGTATTCCTGCTTTCTGTATTGCCAATCAATGGAAAGAACTCTGACATAAACCATATTTTTGTATTAAGGATCAGAATGGATTATCTGCTACACTCATTAACACTAGTTCCCTGGTTATATCTGGCTTCTCAAAAATTTAATAAACCGATACAACCAATTGGGATTATTATGATAACCGGTTTGCTGTTTGCTGCTTTATGCGAAGGTATTCAGTACTTCCTCCCCTATAGGGCCTTTAACATCAACGACCTTGCTGCCAACTTCCTGGGAGTTATACTGGGGGCCGTTGCTCTCATACCGGGAGTGCATGATACACTTACCAGGGTCATCAAAATTAAATAAGAAACACTTATATGCCCGACTTCACCCTCAATACGTATAAAAAACTGCTCACTTCCCTGCAACAGCAGGGATTTTCGTTTCAGACCTTAGAAAGTTTCCTGAAAAACCCGGAGAAAAAAGCTGTCATACTCCGGCACGATGTGGACAAACTGCCGGCCAATTCCCTGGCATTTGCCCGTATACAACACAGCATGGGCATTTCCGGCACCTACTATTTCCGGGCCGTTCCCATTTCATGGGATGAAGCCGTCATCAGGGAGATTGCCTCGCTGGGGCATGAGATAGGGTATCATTACGAGACGATGGATACAGTCAGTGAAAAACGAACAGTGAAGAGTGAAAAGTGGAATTCAGAAAAATTTATCAACGCTGCATATGATGAATTCTGCATCAATCTGGAAATGTTCAGGAAACTGGTACCGGTAAACACCATTTGTATGCATGGCAGTCCACGCTCTAAGTTCGACAACAGGGAAATCTGGAAAAAGTACGATTACCGTCAGCTTGGCATTACCGGTGAGCCCTACTATGATGTAGATTATAACAAAGTGGCTTATCTCACCGATACCGGCCGCCGCTGGAACGGTTCATCGGTAAGCATACGCGATAAGGTGGATAGCCCTTTCCATTACAATTTCAGGTCGACACAGGACATAATCGACAAAATCCACCAGCTCCCCGGCCAGGTGCTCTTTACATTTCATCCCCAGCGATGGACCAATGATCCTGTGTTGTGGATGAAGGAGTATGTTAGCCAGATGATTAAAAACAGGGTAAAAGCGGTGATGGTGAAGAGGGGGTGAGGTGGTGATGGGATGATGGGAAGATGAGATGATGAGAAGGGGAGATGATGGGAAGATGAGAAGATGGGAAGATGAGAGGATGAGAGGATGAGAAGATGGGATGATGAGAAGATAGGATGATGAGAAGATGGGATGATGAGATGGGGAGATGGTGGGAATCTGGGATGGTGGGAATCTGGGATGGTGGGAAAATTATCATTTAAGGAGTTGTTAATATATAACAAATTGATATTCAATAATAAATATTCGAATGATGGAATTAATAAATTCTCACAGAAAACTCAGGGTTTACCAAAAAGCATTTGAAAAATCGATGGAAATCTATGTTCTATCCAGGGCTTTCCCGAAAGAAGAACTTTATTCCCTGACAGATCAGATACGCCGGTCTTCCAGATCGATATGCAGTAATATTAGTGAAGCTTTTCGCAGAAGGAAATACCCAAAATCGTTTTCTTCAAAATTAAATGAAAGTGAGGCGGAAGCTGCTGAAACTCAAAACTGGCTTGACTTTGCGCTCAAATGTAACTATATAGATACAGAGACTCATGACAGACTGGACCAAGCCTATGAAGAAATAATAGGAATGCTCGTCCTCATGCAAAAGCATCCAGACAAATGGAGCATATGATCCTCTCTCTCCCTCTCTCCCTCTCTCCCTCTCTCCCTCTCACTCTCACACCCTCTCACCCTCTCACTCTCCCACTCTCTCAAAACCCTACTCCTTCCTCACTATTCCTGCAAGAAACAAGAAAATCCCCAGCAACAGGAAATTATAGGCCGGGTAGAAAAAGCTTCCCCAGAAATGGCCGAGAAAATGGTTATCGTTAAGTACTGCAATAACACCCAGGAGCATCAGAACGATGGCCACTCCCCCGCTTATCCAGGCAAAGATTCTCAGTAAATTTTTCATCTGTAAGAAAATTGGGGTGTAAATATACGATGCAGGTGCACATTTCGTTTCGTTTATTGTCATAAAGATTGAACATATGCGGTTGAACGGGGTTAAGGAATGGATAATTCAATGGACAATGGACAATGGACAATGGACAATGGACAACCTGCCTGCATGGTGAAGGCTTGTGTGTAAGGGGCAGGTGGACAATTGACAATTGAAAATTGAAAATGGACAATGGACAACCTGCTTGCCTGGTGAAGGCTTGTGAGTTAGGGGCAGGTGGACAATTGAAAATGGAAAATTGACAATTGACAACCTGCCTGCAAGGTGAAGGCTTGTGTGTTAGGGGCAGGTGGACAATGGACAAGCTACCTGCATGTTGAAGGCTTGTGTGTTAGGGGCAGGTGGAAAATTGAAAATGGAAAATGGAAAATGGGAATTTGACAACCTGCCTGCATGGTGAAGGCTTATGTGTTAGGGGCAGGTGGACAATTGAAAATTGAAAATTGAAAATGGACAATTGACAATTAACAACCTGCCTGCCAGGTGAAGGCTTGTGTGTTAGGGGCAGGTGGACAATTGAAAATGGAAAATTGAAAATTGATCCCGATAGCTTTCGGGACTGGAAACTGGCACTTAGGCAAGCTCAGTGTAAAAAACTGGAGGATGGAGAAAGGAGAACGAAGAACGAAATTCTCCCGGTGGGAAGGATCATGGTAAGGATGAGTTTGGGAAGGGTGGTGACCAGTTCAAGTAATTATTAATGGAAGCCGCTACATTGCGAGGCCCGGCTCGCCGGGGCGAAGCAAGCTCTGGTAGTTACCGGTGGCTTGGGAAGTACGGAATGCGGAGGACGGAGGACTGGAACTGAACCCGATAGATATCGGAACTGGAGAACGGAGAATGTATGGTTGTTTCTTTTTGCCCACACCTCAAGTCATTAAACCCAAAAACCAGTTTCTCGCTCCACGCTCCATACTCCTTGCTCCCTTCCCACTACGCACCAGGCACCAAGCACTAAGCACTAAGCACCATGCACTAAGCACTAAGCACTAAGCACCAAGCACCAAGCACCAAGCACCAGAATGTATAAAAAAATAATCTTCTTCATATACCTGGCAGCTATTTCGATAGCAAGCCAATGGCCCTCAAATGACCTGCCTCAAATGCTGTTCTTCCCGCATATGGATAAGCTCGTTCATATGGGCATGTATGCCGGGCTAACGTTTCTGCTTTTCTGGGCATGGCCGAAGTACTTTACCGGCCGCAGACAGTTGTTACCGGTGGTGATAGTGATCGCTTACGGTTTCTTTATGGAATTCATGCAGCGCTATGGCAACCTGGGACGTTCGTTTGAATTCCGCGACGAGATGGCCAACGCGCTGGGTTTTATCCCCGGATGGATCTTCTGGCGTTGGGTAAGCAAGCCGAAGAAAGAAGACAAAAAGGCAATGAACGATGGCGTGGCACAAGAGTGAGGGCAGGCATTGCTCAAGGCACGAGACTGCTTCGCAACGCGATGCAAGGGTAGCCTTTATTGCAGGCACGAGACTGCTTCGCGCAGCTATGCGAGGGTAGCCTTATTTGTAGGCACGAGACTGCTTCGCGCAGCTATGCTGCGCTCGCAGAGTAGTCAATTCTTAGTTTAAGTAAGGATTGACTACTCCGCGAGGAGGTCAAAGCCTTTCAGGCTTTGACCGACGTAGCGGACTTGTCTCACTAAGACCACCTCACTCCGGCATTGCCAACCTGGCATCCTCGTCGCTTAATGACTACCTCCCCCAGCCTGCACCGGCGTGGCGGACTTCCGATTAAAACCAAAAACCATGTATACTCAACCCGACATTGACACCTTTATCAAAAGGTACGTCACCAAACGTGAAGAAAGCCTCCTGGCAGAGGACTTCGTTAAATATAACACCGAACTGCAGCGCCGCATCAACGGCAAATCGGTGCTGGTGATAGGCGGAGCCGGAAGCATCGGCTCTCACTACATTAAGGCCATACTCAGGTTCAATATCAGGAAACTTATTGTGGTTGATATCAACGAAAACGGCCTCACCGAACTGGTCCGCGACCTGCGCAGCTCAGCAGGCTACAACATACCCGGGGAGTTTATCACTTACCCCGTAAACTTCGGGGATAGTGTTTTCGAGAAAATATTCCGGCATCACGGACCGTTTGAAATCGTGGCAAACTTCGCTGCTCACAAACACGTGAGAAGCGAGAAAGACATCTTTTCCATCGAAGCCATGATTGAGAACAATGTGCTTCGCGCCCGCAAACTGCTGGACCTTTTGCTGGAATCGCCTCCCGAACATTTTTTCTGCGTTAGCACCGACAAAGCAGCCAATCCTGTGAACATCATGGGCGCCAGCAAAAAACTGATGGAAGAACTCATCATGGCATACAGCGATAATCTGCCCATTAAAACAGCACGTTTTGCCAACGTGGCATTCTCAAACGGCAGCCTGCCGCTCGGTTTCCTTGAACGCATGCGAAAAAAACAACCCTGGTCGTGCCCCATTGGCATAAGGCGTTTCTTCGTTTCGCCACAGGAATCAGGTGAACTCTGCCTCATGGCTTCCATCATGGGTGAATCGGGAGACATATTTTTCCCAAAGCTGGACGAAGAAAAGGACATGATTCCTTTTGACCAGATCGCTGTCGACTTACTGTATTATATGGGCCTGGAGCCTGACATTTGCCGGACGGAGGCAGAAGCTGTTAACAAAGCAATCTTACTTAACAGCGATTCAAAAAGCTGGCCTGTATATTTATTCGGCTCCGACACTTCCGGCGAAAAGGCGTATGAAGAGTTTTATACAGAAAATGAGCTTCTAGACAAGGCTTCCTTTATCAACCTGGGAGTGGTAAAAAATTCAAAGAAAAGGCCGGTTGCCGAGATTGATGAGATATTCAGCAGGCTGCGTGGACTCTTTGCGAAGAGAGACATACAGAAAGCTGAACTGGTGGAAATACTCAAAGCCTACCTTCCCAATTTTGAGCATATAGAAAAAGGGAAAGGGCTGGATTCGAAGATGTAGCCCAGAGCGGGATGTTTCCGGTACAGCCTTGCTGAAAGGCACCGGGCTGCCTGGTGAAGCTTCAGAAGGGTAGCCCTCGTAGATGGCACGAGACTGCTTCGCGCAGCTATGCGAGGGTAGCCTTATTTGTAGGCACGAGACTGCTTCGCGCAGCTATGCTGCGCTCGCAGAGTAGTCAATTCTTAGTTTAAGTAAGGATTGACTACTCCGCGAGGAGGTCAAAGCCTTTCAGGCTTTGACCGACGTGGCGGTCTCGTCCCACTAAGGCCACCTTCCCTAAGACAGGACCGACGTGGCGGACTCGTTCCTTTAAGACTACTGTCCCTAGGACAGGCCGACGTGGCAGACTCCTGAATGCACAAGAACGTTTTCATAAAAAGAGCCTCCGGCTCTTTTTTTTTATTTAGATCGTCTTCGCATTAAGCGCAAAAATTATCATCAGAGTACAATTCGGCACAAATACCTTTATATTAGCAGCCCGAAAAATCAGGGGCAGTTCTACAGGCCCGCGTATTCACCTAACCAAAAAGGCATGAAATACAAGCTACTCGACGTAGAATCAAAACTTTTCAAACACAATATCATTCAACTCGACGACGAAACCAACGCCAGGGATTATGCCCGTTTCGAGGAGAAGATGATAGCCGAAAACTCTCCCTATTATGTTCAGCACCAGCTCGATGCCAACGACCTGAAAGGGATTCATGCCTTCGAATGCCTTGGATTCCGCTTCATCGAATTCAGGATTTTCAGGCATCAGCAACTGGTAGACCAGGCCATCAGTTCAAGGTACTTTTTCCCATACGGCTGCGAACTGCTTGGTGATGACCATGCTACACGCAAAGCGATTTTTGAGATCACGGCACATCACGGCTCCCACGACCGCTTTACCCGCGACCCGCTTATTTCCAACGAACTGGCCAAGAAAAGGCTTGAACTGTACATCACCAAATCGCTGGAATCCTATCCGCGGCAGTTTGTTTACGGGCTCATCAACCAGCAGTCGGGTGAACTGATCGGCATCAGGAACGGCCTCTTTTCCGAGCCGGGCATTGTAAAGTATTTCTACACCTTCATGAAGAAAGGCTACACCGACCCGAAATACACCGCCATGCTGGAGACATGCGTGCAGGAAGCCCTTTCGAAGCGCAAAATAACCCGTGTGGAAGCCATCTCCAGCGGTTCGAATGTACAGGAAATGAACGACTCGAGCCTGCTGCAGGGGTTTGTTGTCGACCGCACAACGGTGCTCATGAGGAAGATCTTCAAATAAATAAGTACAAGCGTTGCCCGAGACTGCTTCGCACCGCGAAGCGGTGCTCGCAGAATAGTCGATCCTTACTCTAACTAAGAATCAACTACTCCGCGAGGAGGACAAAGCCTTTCAGGCTTTGTTCGACGTGGCGGCCTCGTCCCACCAAGACTACCTTGCTTCGGCTAGGACCGTCGTGGCGGCCACGTCCCGCCTATGACCACCATCCCCGTCAGTAATCTCCCGCTTGTCAACATCCTGTTAACAACTTTCACACTTTCATACTATTACAATAATCGTCCGGATCGATTAATTTTACACGCCCTTTTCATAACCGGGCTTAAACAGGCAGAGAATGAACCGCAGGTCATTTACCCTCTTTATCATTGATATTCTTATTGTAACCATTGCGTTTACTTTTTTCATCTGGCTCAAACCCGCTTCCCTGCGTATTTACCTGCCAATGTACCTGTGGCCGTTTATCCTCTTCCTGTCATTATGGATAGGTATTTCAACCATTTTTGAAAAGTTCAACTATTCGAAAAAGCGCCGTTTGGCTGACTTTATAAATCCCATTCTGCTCTGCAACACCATTATACTGGGCATTACGGCAGTGCTTATTTATTTACTCAACGAGTTCCATTATTCCCGGCTTATTGTTTTAGGAACCACAGGATTAGCCACCATTATGGAACTTTTCCTTTTCTCACTGTTTTACTACCGCCGCAGCCTGAACCGCGAGACTGAACGGACAGAAGCCATAGAAAAATTTATGGGCAGGCTGGCTCAAAGCATTCCCGTTGTGCACGACACCGCCCTGCCTGTGACCGATGCGCCAATGATGATGCCTGTTTTTACACTCAGTTCATTCAGGGAACAGGTGATAGAGGAAGCCGGCATCATGGCTTATGAGTATATGTGCAGTCATGTTGATTCAGCCCATAACCGCACACTGGTGATGTCGACAACCACCCGGTTTAATCTCGACATTATGCCTGCAGGTATGTTCACCGTGATGATAAACCTGAAGAAGATCAACGATATACAGCGGGTGAACAAGTTTTTTGAAACCGTGAACAAAAAGATACCGGTTGGCGGNATTTTTATCGATTGTGTTGAAACCAACGAGATCAAGAAGAACAGGTTCCTGTCGAACTACTGGCCTGGTATAAACTATTTCTTTTACTTTTTCTACTATATCTTCAGGAGGGTGATCCCGAAGTTGCCCTTATTAAAGAACTTCTATTTCTTTTTCACCAACGGTTACGACCGGTCGGTATCGATGGCCGAAGTTTTCGGGAGGTTGTACTCGTGCGGCTTCGAAGTGGTGGATCATACACAAATCGGTGACCTGCTCTATTTTGTTTCGCGAAAAATCACCGAACCTTCCTACGACAGCAGTCCTACTTACGGCCCGCTGGTAAGCCTGAGGCGTGTCGGAAAGAACGGAAAGATCATTTACGTTTACAAGCTGCGTACCATGCATCCCTATGCCGAGTATTTGCAGGCATATGTGCACCGGCTTAACGACCTTGACCAGGGCGGAAAATTTAAAAATGATTTCAGGGTGTCCACTGCCGGCAGGTTTTTCAGGAAATTCTGGCTTGATGAATTGCCCATGATACTTAATTTATTCAAAGGCGATCTGAAACTGGTCGGTGTTCGTCCCCTGAGCAAGCATTATTTTAGTTTATATACCAAAGAACTGCAGAAAAAACGTACCTCCTGCCGTCCGGGACTCATCCCTCCCTATTATGCCGATATGCCTGATACGCTTGAAGAAATCATGCAATCGGAAGACCGCTACCTTGATGAGTATTTAAAGCACCCGCTGAAGACCGATTGGAATTATTTCTGGAAAGCATTTCGTAACATCGTTTTCCGCAGGGCTCGGAGCAAATAACCCGGAGGATAGAACACTGATCATACTGATTTGTTATGATCTGTTATGATCAGATCAGTAATATCCTGTGATTGAAAAAGATCAGGCAGAAAACCGGTTCTGTTTTATAGATACAGCCATCAATAGTATATTCTAATCGTATTTACCTATGGGTTCCGACAACTTCAAATACAGTGATCTCACTTCTGATATTCTCAGGGTCTATTATGATGTATATAATAATTTAGGATATGGATTCCTCGAGAAAGTATATGAAAATGCAATGATGATAGAGCTGAAGAAGCAAGGCATCCCATGTCAGCGACAGGTCCCGATTGAAGTGTATTATGATGATCAATCCATCGGGCACTACTTTGCTGATATACTGGTTGATGATAAAATTATTATTGAACTCAAGGCAGCAGAAGGATTATTGCCCGAGCATGAATGCCAGTTGGTAAATTACCTGAAGGCAACAGACATTGAAGTGGGATTGTTGCTTAATTTTGGCAAAAAGCCACAGCACAAAAGGAGGGTATTAACCGCTGAATATAAAAGCCAATACAGATCCCATCGCAATAAATAATAAAGCCCTTCCCCATCACTAACCACTCCTACAAATCATAACCATCAAAACCAATCAGTGTACCATCCCTAATAAATCTTAACCAATCATAAAAATCATAAAAATCAGTGTACCATCCACTCAAAAGATCATAACCAATCATAACCAATCATAACCATCATAACCAATCAGTATACCATCCACTTAAAAGATCATAACCAATCATAACCATCATAACCAATCAGTGTACCATCCCCAATAAATCTTAACCAATCATAAAAATCATAACCAATCAGTGTACCATCTCCTGAAAAATCATAACCAATCATAACCATCATAACCAATCAGTGTACCATCCCCAATAAATCTTAACCAATCATAACCATCATAACCAATCAGTGTACCATTTCCAAGGAATCATAACCATCATAAAAATCAGTGTACCATCACTATCTTCACCATCAACCTGAACCAAACATTATCCGATTGAAAACAATAAGATTAAACATACTGGTAGTCTTAGCCCTCCTGACGGGAATAAATGCATCATTGGCACAATTCATCCCGGAGCATATCAGCAACACTGCGATCTATGCCTATCTGGATGAACTTGCCTCCCTCGGAATAATTGATGTCAACCAGGCGGTAAAACCTTACTCCAAAAGTTACATAGCCGGGAAGTTGCAGCAAGCCTCTCAATCAAAAAGCAAACTATCGCACCGGCAGCAAATAGAACTTGAGTTCTACCTTCAGAGCTACCGTCCCGAACTAACTACCGTTGATAAAATACAATGGCCCGACAAACTCAATATCTTCAAAAAATACCCGCACATAGCCACTTCGCTCAATCCTCTCGGATTTCATTACAAGGACAGCCTCTTCACATTCTCCATCCGTCCAATCTATGGTATCGACTACCGATCCAATGCCAACGGCACAATGAAGCATACCTGGGGCGGCCTCGACGCTTACGGCACCATCGACAAGCACTGGGGCATATACGCCAGCCTGCGTGACAATTACATGACGCAGATCCTTGCCTTCCCTGCGTACCTCACCCCGGAACCGGGTGGTAACTACAAAATCAACGAAGGGGGCCGCCAGGGAGGCGACTACTCCGAAATGCGTGCCGGCATCACCTATGCCTGGAAATGGGGAGACGTGGGGCTGGTAAAAGACCATTTCACCTGGGGCACCAATTACCACGGATCAAACATCTTTTCAGGAAGGACGCCCTCTTTCGCACAGTTCAGGCTGCATATGCGCCCTGCCAAATGGATTGATCTCAACTATGTGCACGGCTGGCTGGTTTCGGAAGTGATCGATTCATCAAAAATCTACACCAATGCTGACAGGCAGAGGCTGCCCTACAAACCCAAATTCCTTGCCGCGAATTTCATCACCGTCACTCCTTTAAGGAACCTCAATATCTCTGCCGGGAACTCCATCGTATACTGCGATCTTGATGGCATTCATCCTGCCTATCTCATCCCGGTAGCCTTCTATAAATCGATTGACCACACACTCAACCACGGCACCGACAATCAGAACTCACAGATGTACCTCGACATCAGCTCAAGGCAGATCAAGCATCTTCACCTCTACGGTTCGCTGTTCATCGATGAATTCTCAATCAAAAGAATCTCGTCGAAAGAGGAGCATAACTTCTTCAGCATCAAGGGCGGTTTCAACTTGTCGGATTTCCCGGTCAGGGACTTCTCGCTCACTGCCGAGATCACCCGCACCAGTCCAATTACTTACAAGCATTATGTAGCAGCTGCCACTTTTGCATCCAATAAGTTCAACCTCGGGCATTACCTCAGTGACAATTCGCAGGAAATATACCTGGCTTTAGCCTTCAAACCGATGGCCGGGCTCCGGGGAGTGATTTCCTATACAAAGGCAATACATGGCGGAGAGTATGCCTATACCCACACCCCTGACCTTACAATACACCCCTGGCTCACTGATCTCTCGTGGAGCAGCAGCATAGTTGAGATATCGGCACAATACCAGTTTGTTAACAATGCTTATCTATATGCATCCTATTGCTATGGCGATGTTCAGGGGTTTGACCTCAACGGCAATACAGCACAATATTACCTGGATCTTTTCACTCCTGCTTTTTACCAGGGCAAGACCAATACCCTTTCGCTGGGCTTTGCCGTCGGTTTCTGAGTTTTCCTTATATACATTCTTAATCCTTACTCTGCGAGGAGGATTAGAACCGCTAGGTTTTTATCCGACAAAGCGGCCTCGTCAAAATCACTCTGAAAAACCTCTACTCCGCGAGGAGGATTAAACCCATCAGGGTTTTATCCGACGAAGCGGCCTCGTCCCAATGAAAACCACCTCCCTAAGACACTGCTCAGCAAACTTCTATTGATTACTTTTTGAAGCCTTTCCTCCGGTTGAACTTCTCGTTCCAAATCACCCAAAGGATAAAGATCACCACGTAAAAGATAAACCTGAAAGGATAGTGGTGAGCAAACTGCCATTGATGCGGCCAGTTATCCATCACGATTGCCAGTCCGATGATCCTGATAACATTGGTAAGGTGGACTACAATGATACCCATCGNGATATACCAGGCTTTGTGTTTCCATGGCCCGGGATAAAGCAGCAGTAAAAAGGCAAACTGAAGAATCTGCTTTATTCCGGAGCAGCTCCAGTTGATTGCCATACCGGTATGATTTGTAAAATAAAAGGTCCGGTCAACCATCTCGACAGGTATGATGGCTTTAATGACCCAGCCACTGTGAACAAAAACCATTTGTGAAAACCAATCGAATATTGCAGGAGTGATCACCTGGAATCCGAAAAATCCTGTGGTNNCTTTCTCAATGGCCCAATACCTGTAAACAAAATGTATAATAAATGTAATTGCAATAAAGAGCAGCACATCTATTACAGGTCCATATTTTTTAGAACGGTATATCTCCTGAATACTCTTTAGCAAATTTCTCATAAAGTAGATGAAATATCATGGCAAAGTTATGTAATTACATGTTACTTTAAACATACATTTAACTTTCTCCAATCAGCCGAATAAACCTGTTATGCCTGGTATTATTCATCGCGCAAGTTTTTCACCCTGTTAACAGGTTCATTTCGTCAGCAATTTTCCAAAAGCTTTCCTCCATATTTAAAAACAATTTTCCTGCTTTTTGCAGGGCAAATTTCAGCATATCAATACTGTGTAAGCACTCTCCTGATCATAGCAGGTCATTCCAGATTCCTGATGAGTATAACCTCTATTAATTCATAAAATCCCTCTCACTTCAGGATTAAGGATGCACCCAATCAGAATATAACGTAATTTTCAGGTCCGAAAATCCTCTGCCCATTAAAGGACAAAGGAACTGATCAGGAAGGAATCAGCCATACATGGCAATAAAGTGAATCATAATATTTCTCCTATGAAAAAAGCATATATCATAGTGTCGGCGCTGCTGATCATCACGGTACACTCGGGAGTAAGTGCGCAGACCGTTTCGCGTCATATCATAAACTTCGACAAAGGCTGGAAATTTGCATTCGGCAATGCTGCCGATCCTTCGAAGGATTTCAACTTTGGTATTGCCAATATTTTTGCCAAGACCGGGAAAACGGACGATACACCCCTGAATCTGAAATTTGACGACAGCGGCTGGCGTTCACTTGATGTNCCCCACGACTGGGCCGTGGAACTGCCTTTTGTCAATTCTGCCAACTCCGATGTGATGGCGCACGGTTATAAGCCTGTCGGCGGGTTGTTTCCCGAAACAAGCATAGGATGGTACCGTAAAACCTTTACCATCAGCGCTGCCGATTCGGGCAAACGCTTTGCCATGAGGTTCGACGGTGTCTTCCGCGATGCCATGTTCTGGCTCAACGGCTTCTACCTTGGAAACAATAAAAGCGGCTACCTGGGCGCCACATACGACATCACCGATTATATACAGTATGGTAAACCCAACGTGATCACCGTGAGGGTTGATGCCACACAATACGAAGGCTGGTTTTACGAGGGAGCAGGTATATACCGGCATGTGTGGCTCATGGAATATGAAAGCCTGCATCTCGACGATGGCAGCCTTTTTGTGTATTCAACAACCGTCAATGGCAAAGCAACACTGACCTGTGAAGCACCCCTGGTGAATGAATCACTTCAGCCATTGACCGTCACTGTGCGGACTACACTAGCCGGCAGAACCGGAAATGTGCCGGCTGCATCCAAAGAATCAAAAGTGACCGTCGCTGCCGGAAGCCGGCAGTCCGTTACCCAAAGCATGGTGCTTAAGAACCCCCGCCTGTGGTCCATCGAAGATCCGTATCTCTATCGAGTAATTACCGAAGTAGTGATGAACGGCAAGGTAACCGACAGGGTTGTGACACGCCATGGCATTCGCACCGTACAAATGGATGCGGCCAAAGGGCTGTTGCTCAATGGCAAACAGGTGAAACTCAAAGGCCTGAATAACCACCAGGATCATGCGGGGGTGGGAAGTGCATTACCCGATTTCCTTCAATATTATCGCATACACCGCATGAAGGATCTTGGCGCTAATGCATACCGCTGCAGCCATAACGCACCCACACCCGAACTGCTCGATGCATGCGACAGCCTGGGAATACTGGTAATCGACGAAAACCGCCTGCTCAACAGCAGTGATGAATACATGAAGCAGTGGGAACAACTCATCCTCCGCGACCGTAACCATCCTTCGGTATTCATCTGGTCAATTGGCAACGAGGAATTCGGAGTACAGGAAACAAGCACGGGCAAGCGCATTGCTATAAGCCTCATCAATGAATTAAAGAAGCTCGATCCGACCCGCACCTGCACCTATGCTGCCGACCTTGGCAATGTTTTCAACGGCATCAACGAGGTGATCCCCTTGCGGGGATTCAATTACCGTCACAAGTTCCTTGAAGCGTATCACCGTGACCATCCCGAACAGCCGGTGATCGGCACTGAAATGGGAAGTACTGTCACCACCCGTGGAATTTATGTGAAGGATACCATACAGTGCTACGTCCCCGATCAGGACATCACCGCTCCCTGGTGGGCGTCGAGAGCCGAAGAATGGTGGCCGGTGGCTGCCGTAAACGACTGGATGTCGGGAGGATTTGTATGGACAGGCTTTGATTACCGCGGTGAGCCTACCCCCTACCACTGGCCCAACATCAATTCCCACTTCGGTATCATGGATATGTGCGGCTTCCCGAAAAACATTTATTACTATTACCAGTCGTGGTGGGCTGATAAGGATGTGCTGCACATTTCACCCCACTGGAACCAGGTGATGGACTGGCGCAATCCGGTGAATGTTTGGGTCAATTCCAACGCCGACAGTGTGGAATTGTTCCTCAACGGTAAATCGCTGGGCATGAAAACGATGCCGCGAAACAGCCACCTAATATGGAGCGTCAAGTATGAAACCGGTACGCTGGAGGCAGTTGGTTATCGCAACGGTAAAATCATTAAGGCAAGAAACGAGACCACCGGCCCGGCTTACGAACTTTACATCATGCCATATAAAACCACCCTTAAAGCGGATGGCATGGACGGTACAGTGATTAACATCCGTGCCGTTGACAAACAGGGACGTGAAGTGCCTGATGCCATGAACAGGATACAATTCAAACTCACCGGTGATGCAAAGATCATTGGCGTTGGCAACGGTGACCCCAGCAGCCACGAACCCGACAAATGCGGTGACGGCTTATGGCAGCGAAGCCTGTTTAACGGTAAATGCCAGTTGATACTGCAAGCCGGAACGACACCGGGAGTTATCAGGCTCGAAGCATCATCCACCGGCCTTTACAGCGCCTCAACCGAAATTCATACGGTTCCGGTTGAAGATAAAAGTGAAGCCGCTCCAGGGGAAAAGGTGAAAGTATCAGGTTACCCGCTGAATGAAAAGATGCTCGGCGCCGATATCTCCTTTCTCCCTGAACTGGAGGCCAGAGGCATTCACTTTTCTGATAAAGGCACCGAAAAAGATGCCATTGCCATCCTGAAGGATCATGGATTCAACTATATAAGGCTTCGCATCTTCAACAATCCTGCCACAGAAAAAGGGTATTCACCCCAAAAAGGCTTCTGCGACCTCAGTCATACTCTGGCTATGGCCAAAAGGGTAAAAGAAGCCGGGATGAAGTTCCTGCTCGATTTCCACTACAGCGATTACTGGGCTGACCCGCAGCAGCAAAACAATCCCGAAGCCTGGCAGAACCTGCCTTTCAGCGTTATGGCCGATTCATTGCAGGCATACACGGCGCATGTTATCACTGCATTGCAGCAACAGGGCACACCTCCTGACCTGGTGCAAATCGGCAACGAGATCAACCATGGAATGGTGTGGCCCGAGGGACATGCCGGTAATCCCGGTAACCTGGCCATGCTCATCAGCAAAGGAATTCAGGGTGTAAAGCAGGTTGATCCCGGCATTCCCATCATGCTGCACCTGGCCCTGGGCGGACAGGTAGAAGAATGTTCCTCCTGGCTCAATGCCATGATGGAGCGCGGAGTGGATTTTGATGTCATTGGTTTATCGTATTACCCCAAGTGGCATGGCAGTTTTGAAGACCTGAAGTACAACATCGGCTACCTCATCAGCCATTACAACAAACCTGTCTGCCTGGCTGAATACACCATGCTCAAGCGCGAAATCAACGACCTGATATTCAACCTGCCTGACAATAAAGGCATAGGGACCTGTATTTGGGAACCGCTCAATACCTGGGAAGCTATCTTCGAAAAAGACGGTAAGAGTAATTCTTTGATTGACGTTTATGATGAGATTGCGGGGAAATATTTGCGGGGAAATGATCATTAGCATTTGGTAGTTAGAAAAAAAGTTATAATTTTGCACCCTCTTTAAGGGAGCATAGCTCATCCCGATAGCTATCGGGAGGTTCAGAGCATCCCGATTACATCGGGAGGGTCCGTTGAGCGAAACTCTTTTGTTCTTTAATACTTTGGGAGCATAGCTCAGCTGGTTCAGAGCATCTGCCTTACAAGCAGAGGGTCCTTGGTTCGAATCCATGTGCTCCCACTGAAAATCAAAGGGTTACAAGTTGATTGTAACCCTTTTTTCATTTATGCGACCAAAAATGCGACCACAGCTCAGAACGAATAAAGAAAACGCAGAACAAATAAAAGAAAATAAACATACTGAAATAGAAGGACTTAACCTTTGAAAAATAAAAAACCCTGCTTCAAACGAGGCAGGTTTTTTGTGTAGGTAGGTCCAACCTACTTCACTGATTTGGAAAGATCAGCACCAGCTTTAAAACGGATCACCTTTTTTGCTGGGATTGCGCCATCGGCTTTAGGTACGGAAGTGGAAAAATCGGTGGTGTTGAAGTAAGCAGCTACAACGTCACCTACCCATTCAACCGGGGCGGTGATACCTAATGCGCTTTCTGATCTCAAAGCAACATTTGGAAAGTTCAGTGCTTTGTTCTTGGAGCAGTTAACCAGGATTATGGAAACCGGGGCATCCAGTTCATTCTGAATGGCGGTGTTAGGGTCCCAGGTGAAAGTAACAAGCTGGTCGTCCTCACAAGTCATTTCGACATTGCGCACTGAACTACCTTCATTATCACAAAATTGGACCTTGGTGTAGTCAATCTCGGCAGAGCCTTCATTGAATGCATTCTTTGCATTCAGGCTGACGATCTTGTTAAAAGGCGACATGTTCTTGAGCGTATTGGAATACGCATCATTAACAACGGGAAGTACCTGTCGGATCAGGTCAACAGTCTGAGCAAACTTGCTCCTCTGCATTACCTGGCCTTCGGTTCGGGGGTTAGCAACCTGCATTGGGCGGGTTCTCATGGTGTTTTGCTCGTAATGTTTCGAGAAAACTGCAGTTCCGAATTTCTTTCGGGTTCTGCCGGTGATTGGATTCTGTACGATAGCCATTGGCGTAAAGTATTTAGGGTTAATAATCTTCGAAAAGCGGCCTTGATACGGACTTGGTATGGAGTTAACAAGGGTTAGTATTGTACCTTATTTCTTAACAAAGATACGCTGTGTAATAGTAAAAAATATTGTATAATACAGATATACAGGGCTTTATGTAGTACTATGCTGTATGTTGCACCGAGTTGCACCCTGTTGGTTTGCAGTTTTTTAAATCTGTGTCCCAAAAGAAAGAAATGCCCGGTTGTACGGGCATTAAATTTGGATTGAAAAGTTGAAAATCCGTTATGTTTTTAAGAGGATCAGCGGTAAAAGGATGGCCTGTTGCGATAGTTTGCAAAGATTGCCTTCTTTGCCTCTTTGATTAACATAAGGTTATGATGGAACTGCTTTTCGTGTTGATCAAGCAGCTTGAGGGCTTCAACAGATTTATTAAAACTGACTGGATTGGCCAGGGCTTTTTTAGCTGCCTGGGTGATAGCCTGGTTTAGATTGTCAATGCGGATATACGGGATCACAGAACCTATGAGGTAAGGGTGAAATGCTTTGGATTGCCATAATCCAAAACAAACCCAATAGAACAGATCATACTCTGCCTGGCTGGTGGTATGGCATGTAAAACAATTGGGACAAGGTTTTTCTAAGGGTTTGCCACTGTTCATCCCTTTGTTGAGGATAAAAAACGTAAACTCTGAGTAGCTGGTTCCCGGGGTGTAGGTAGTGATTTTGATCATGGCCTGAATGTTTGGATTTCCCGACTAAGGCCTGATTTTGTTCTGCTGCCTGCCCACAACAGCGACAAAGACAAAAGAAAAAACCAGGAAAAAAAGAAAAAGAAAGCATTGGCAGGCGGGCAGCACGGAGGTGAGGGCAAGGCCGCAGGTCAGTTTTTTATGCATGGGTAATTCGCCTTATGGAAATAGGCTGAATTATGCATAAAAAAGTGAATGCGCCCGAAGGGCTTGGCCTTGCCCGAACCGGAGGGATGCCCTACTTTGGCTTTCTTTTTCGTTTTGACTGGTTTTTGTATTTAATTGATGATTGATCATTAAAATGAAAAATTCACTAAAAGCAATAAGATTGATATACCGTGCTGCCGGCAGGCTGCGCCTGACCGAGTAATAGGGCAGGAAGTGCGGTAGGTTACGAGGTGCGCAAAGCAAAAAGACCGATTTAAGAAAACGAAGATTGCTCCAACTACTCAGATTGGCGGATGAGGGTGGGATTTTGGCAGCTTATGAAGGCTATGGAACGAAGTGAGGGTGGATAGCCGTGGCGTGGTGTGACCTGCTGACTTCACAGACGCCGTGAGTATAGGATTTGGCGGTAGCAGGCGTCTGGAAGGCAGCGGGGAACTTGTGTGATGGCAGGTGACACCCGAAACGAAGTGGAATAGACTTTATATGCTGCCGTGGGGCTGCGAAATGCATGGAGTGAATGAAGGAATGACGAGCGAAATGTAGCGACCGAAAGTGAAGGCGACTGAATGAGCAGCTTGTGAAAGTGCCTGCTTACCGAAATGTAATGAGGTATGCGACAAGGCACGGTGATGGCTGGACGCCGTGAGAATGCGCTTGTGGGATAGCAGGCGTCCGGGCAGCATGAACAGGCTGCGAATGAAAGGAAGCCGGAACGGCAGGTGCGTAATGTAGTGAGGAATGCACTGAATGAACGACATGGATTGCAGCAGCATGAATGTGAGAGGGCACACTAAACCTTCTAAAACTACTTGTGGACAAGGGAAGTGGGCTGGTGTGGGATAGCAATGGGTTATGGCAGCCGGGCGAGGCGCGGAATGCAATGAGCGCCGGGATGCCATGACCCATGTGGCGAGGATATAGCGATGGAAGTGGGCGGAGTGGGAAGGGAAGCAGGCAGTGGCTACTTGGCTTTACGCCCGGAGCACATAATGTGCTTATAGGAAAAAGCCTTGTGTTGCGCCTGCGGCAAGGCTTTTTGCGAAGCGTACCTATAAGCGCACATTATGTAAAGTAGCTTCCGGTGGTGGAGTGCGCTTTTTCCTGGCGCGCCATGGTGTAATTGCTTTTCTCTGCAATTACCGTGACAGGAAAAAGCGCATGGAGACAACGGCACTGGCTGCGTGGGGAGGGATAAAGTTTAATTTTTTAATAAGATATTTTTGTTCAAACAGACAAAGGCTATTCACGAAGGAAGGTAAAAGAATTGTGGTAAGTACCTGAAACAATTTGAACTATATATTGACCAGGCAGAAGGCCGGAGACATCAATGGAACTATTATTCATTGAGGTTGCTGATAGGACAAATGAACCAGAAATTGAATATACCTTACAGGAGATGCTTGAATGAACATCAATACCAGGAATAAAGATATATAAAAGGTCATTAACGGGATTTGGATAAAACAAGATTTTGTCAGATACAGATATAGATTCTGAGAGACCAAGAAAACCATCAGGTTTGACGATAAACTGGCCCATCATACCATTGTCTTCATGGCTAAGGATATGACAGTGAAACATATATGGCAAGAGTGAATCACCATAATCGCTATATTTTGTGATGAGTTGAACACTACCCCCATTGGGAGGAACAATGACAACATCTTTACGGCCCCTGAGATTCAAAGGAGGATCAGCACCATTAACCTTGAGAACAAAAAAGTGATTCCCATGGATGTGGAAAGGGTGAGGCATCATGCTTTGGTTTGTGATGTTCCAAGTCATTATATTATTCACTGAAGTAGTCATATTAATGACGTCCATGTCATATTTTACGCCATTCATGAGGAAATCAGTCATACTCATCGGTGGGATACCTGTGATTGAAACATTAAAGTTAGAGGCACCTACTGAAGAATAAACTGTATTTGTTGTGAGAGTGGAAGGTATGGAGGTGACTGGATTTATAGTGGCTGTCTGAACATTAATTTTCAAAAGGTCGAAATTAGTGTTATCCAGCGGTCCGAGCGGACCGCCCATCATTCCAGCAGGGCCACCCGGATACCCCGCCGGGAGTTGAGTGCCATATTGTTTGATATAATATGACTGGCCAGCCTGACCCGAGAAATTGACCAGAACTTCAGCCCTTTCGCCGGGACCTAACAAAAGCCGGCTCAATGCGACAGGAGCATCAAGAAGGCCATCATCTGATGTAATCTGGTGGAATGTTCGGTTGTCGCTAAATCCAAATTCAAAAAATCTATGACTTGATGCATTGATCATGCGTAATCGCACAACCTGAGCAGGAACATTGACATAAGGATTAATGGTTCCGTTGACCAAGGTGGTATTGTCGAGTTCATCATTGAGGACAATCTGTTTTGTAGTGTTATCTAAGGTCTGCCATTGAAATATCAGCGGAATGTCGTCTACTCCATAGGTGCGGGGAAGGATGTGAGCGGCTTCCTCTTCGTCGCGGACAATAATCAGACCAGAAGCACCTTTAAGTACCTGATCCATTGTTTTCCCATGTAAATGCGGGTGATACCAATAAGTTGCTGCTTTGTCCATGACCTGAAAAGAGGGACTCCAGGTAGCACCTGCCATGATAGGATTATGCGGACTTCCGTCATTTATCGGCGGTACATGCAATCCATGCCAATGTGTTGTTGTGGTATCAGTGAGTTGATTATGCACATTCATGGTAACATGCTGGCCTTTGTTCAGGATTATTGCAGGACCTAAGTAGCTTCCATTATATCCAATAGTGTTGGTGTTAAAACCGTTGAAAAATTGTTTTGATCCTTCTGCTATAAATAAGTTGATCGTGCTACCAGAGAGTGTATCAGGTATAGGAATCAGTGTTTGAGCTTGAACAATATTGAAAGTAATTAGGGCGAGTATGGTTTGAATGATTATTTTCATCTGGGAAAGGTTAAATAATTATAACAAGTAAAGCGGCATTATGCTTTATGGAAAGAAGTGAAATTTTTAATAAAACAAAATTAATTTGCAATACATGTCATAACCAGGACATCAATTGCGGTATTTACAGCATTCGGGCAGTGAATTATATGCTTTATCTTTGGCTCTTATTCCTCCTGAATCGTGGCCGGCTTTTAAAAGTTTGTAGCAGATATTATCGACACTGGTAACTGATGGATCGAAAACTATTGTCAGCATTTGAGCTTTTAAATCCCAATCAGCTGATGCCGCACCATTTTCAGTTGCTATCTTTTCGATGCGGGCTATGCACATCTGACATTTTCCTGATACTTTAAGAGTTTCAGTTTTGAGATGAACCATGCTCGCATGTGTATCCTGATTCATATTCATATTCATGTTAGATGAGCTACCACCACCCATCGCAGCATGATTATGCTGGGCTGAAACCGTAATGCTAAATAGTCCTGTTAATACTAAGAGGAGAAGAAATTTTTCTGTTTTCATGTATTAAATATTAGTTTGTTTTTATTTTAAGTTTTTCAAATTAATCATTGCATTTGTCCTGGTTGATAATCAAGAATAAGAACTTATATTCCATTTTTATTCTATAAAACAAGGTTAAAAAGATTCTTCTTTTTGTGTACATTCTGAAAGTAATTGATGACATACATGCTACGTATACCATACGTACAATAAAAGACAACAAAATCCATAGACAGAATTTGAGGGATATGCTCACTAATTTCATAGTATGGGATTGAAATACTTTCAAACCCCAGATCTGATATTTCTTCTTTCTCTCTCAGATCGATAATTGAAATTTTAGGATTGTTCGCAAGCATCATTTTTAGTTCATCAGAGGAAACTTCCTGAACAGAACCTTTCTCAGATAAACACAAATCCTGATATTCAGCTAATTCTTTAACAATTGAATGTTCCGGGTCTCTCTCAAACGGCACGATATGAGTTGTACAGTTCAAGGCGTCGAAACTGAATAGTTTATCTGAAAGCACCCCTTCTTTATCCAGGATAATTTTGATCACTTCTGTTGCCTGCATTGCACCAATAATACCTGCAATTGAGCCAATAACTCCTGTTTCGGCACAAGTAGGAATTTCGAGCGGATGAGGAGGATCGGGGCAGAGGCATCTGAGAGTGGGTCCATTATGGTAATTGAGTACCATCATTTGACCTGTAAACTTCAATATTTCACCATAAACAAGTGGTTTATTTAAAATTACACAAGCATCATTTATTAAATATCTTGTAGCAAAATTATCGGAGCAGTCAACAATAATATCAAATGGTTCAGTAATCTTTAAGGCTGATTCTTTATTGTATCTTAGGAATCGCGCTTTAAAAGTTACCTCCGGATTCATTAGCTCCAGTTTTTCAATAGCTGCTAATGGTTTGGGTTTACCAATATCATTTACATTGTACAAAACCTGTCTGTGAAGATTGGATTCATCAACCCAATCATTATCAACAATTCCTATTGTACCCACACCAGCAGCTGCCAGGTACTGAAGTGCGGCACAGCCTAATGCACCAGCACCTATTACCAGGACAGAGCTTTCTTTTATTTTGGTTTGTCCTTGTCTGCCAATTTCAGGCAGACGAATTTGGCGGCTATAACGGTTTAACTCGTTTTCAGTTAAGACAGTATTTGGGGGCATACTTGTTTTTATTAGAAATGATTTAACATGATCCTGATCTATTCGCATATCAATTTACGAATGCCACCGGAATCTACTTTAAGCTTACTCACTTACATCATGTGAGTTATTAAGTTAATTATTAAAAGGTTATTGAAAGTTCAGGATTGATCATCAATGAGCCATATATTATTTTCCATTTTACAACCTGGATGAAACAATTCTCTCAATTCCTGTTCGATATGTATCCTTGCCTGTTGTTTTAGAAATGGAGTATAGTGAACATAGATGAGCAATTGACCGCTGCAGTTTTTTATCCAACAATCTTTTTTATCGTGGTTTTCAATACGTGTACGCAGCCTTGAACTTTCGCCAACATCTACTAAAAAATATTCACTGTCGACACTACATACAATTGCATAGATACCGGCCTTATCCCTGATTTTATCCCTAAATGCGATTGGACCTGTAAAGGAATACTTCCCTAATTTAATAGACATGGCTGTTAATCTTTTGCAGAAAGGATGTCCTGGGATTGTTTAGCCCATTTAATTAACAGCTCTTTTTCGTCTGCAGTGAGCTGTGCGGATTTATGCATCAACTTGTAAGAAGACAAGGGCATTATATCATCTTTAATGCTATTAGCAATACCATCGAGCTTGCTTATTTGCCGCCGTGCAGATAAATTGCCAAATTCATTAAAATTCAACTTGTCTTTTGCTTCAGCAATGTGTGTGCTTAGTAACCAACCTGCAGGCTGGATGTGAGCATACCACGGATACCTGGTATTGTTGCTATGGCAATCGTAACAGGCGTTTTTTAGTATTACCTGCACACTATCAGGAACTGGTATTGATTTTGAAATATCAGATGCCAATTCCTGATTATTTATGTTCTTTGAAGGTTGTATAAATTGTATTGCAACAAAGACAATGCCTGCTGCCAACAATACCTTTTTTATCCGCTTCATGGCTATTTTATTTCTTCCTGTATTGTACCGCTGTTGGACATGGCTTTGCCCATATATGGATTTTTAATTTCCTTTGTTTCGCTGAGCCAGAAAGCACCTTTACCATCATTGGACATGGAATCAAAAATTTTATATAAGACCTTTTCGCTTCCAAAAGCTTTTACCAGATCATATATATCCTTGCTCAGCATCACAAAATGTTCGCGCTGGTGTTCGAGCTTATCAGGATTTGCGCCAATGTGTTCAGCCATTTCTTTCGCATCAGCAGTTATATCTTCCCATGTTTTCTTTTGATCGGCACTGAAAGAGGCAATGTCGACTTTACCGGCAGCTTCAACAAAGGCCTTTGCTGCAGACGCAGCATCCTTGCCATTATCGTTTGACAATCCATCTTTAATACCTATATACAGAAGCACAATTTCTTTAGTAGCCGCTGTATTTTTTACACTTTGGGAGGTTGATTCATTACCAGTTTGTGAACTGGCTTGGGGGGCATTACTTTCTGTTTGATTGGCGGTTGATTTGTTACCGGTACTATTGCATGCTGCCAGAGTTGCGGCTGCTATTGCAAAGATGAAGATAGTTTTTTTCATTTTGGATGGTTTTAAGTATTAAAACAATTGGAGAGCATTAATGATTCCGGAAACCATTTTTAGTTTTTCCTGAAGGATGTGAGAAATTCGAGCGAAAAATAGTACGATTACAATTTCCGGTATTTACAACAATCAGGCAAAGCATTATAGGTTTTTGTATCAGCCCTGAACTTTTCTGTATCGTGGCCAACCATTGCAATTGCTTTTTGTATTGCGACAGGATTAGTTAGTTTGTCATTATATTCAACATTGATTTTTTTAGTTTTTACATCCCAAACAGCTGAAGAAACGCCTTTAACAGATTGGGCAGCTTCCTCGATGCGCGCTTTGCACATTTCGCATTTGCCTGAAACGCCAAAAGCAGAATGCTTGGCAGACAGATCAGAAGTGTTAGTGGTTAAAGGTTTATTTTTCCCAGGCTTTGGAGTTGCCTGCATATCCATACCAGGCATTGAATTGTCTGTTGCAGGTTTTGTATCATTTGTCGTTTTTGTTGCAGGTAAACTTTTGGTGTCCTCGGGTTTCGGATCGCCAGGCATAACCATTCCCGGCATTGATGATAGTTTGCCTCCTGATGGATTCATTATGCTGTGCTTGCCTTCGAGTTGTGCCGAGGCATCGACACTGAAAGCGCCCTGGGTAACGATTTCTTCTCCATCCATTAATCCATTCTCAACTACATGACCATGTTTTTTTTGCTGATAGTGGATCGAATCGCCCCATTCTGACCAGGCAATTTTGCTACCTGTGAGCCCAATGCGCCATTCGAGACAAGACTGGCAGTCCTCAGGATTCTCGTCGATGCAGGGTTTATTTTCGTAAAGCTTATAAGAATCCCTGTACTTGCCTGGAGTAATATTCGGCATAACGATGTTAGCTCCGACTTTTATCGCCTTTTCCCTTCCCATCTTATCAATGGCCTGAAGAGCTGTAGCAGCCACAATATTAATATCAGGCATCATCAACCGGAGTATAGCGATCATCTTCAGGGTGAGTTCAAAACGGTCCTTCAAAGGAAACAAATCACCGGAGTATTGATAGAGCGGGGTTTCTTTGTGTTCAATATAAGGACCCATACCTACCATATCAATATCCATATCTTTCATCCAGAGCAAGTCGTTCGCCAATTGATCTACAGATTGAAAGGGAATGCCGATCATAACCCCTGTGCCATTCTGATAGCCAATGAATTTGAGAGCTTCGAGGCATTGAAGTCTTTTATCGAATGTGTGCAGGGGATCTGTAGGGTGAAGCTTTTGATAAAGACCTCGATCTGATGTTTCAATTCGCAACAGGTAGCGCGTCGCACCATGTTCGAACCATTCACGATAAGTAGCTTCATCCTGTTCACCACAAGAAAGTGTAATTCGTAAGTTGTTGCTGGTGGCTAGGGTTATCTTATCGAGCAAACTTGTAATTCGGGAAGAAAATGATTTGGATTGAATCTCGCCAGACTGCAACACGATGGAACTATATCGATTTTCGTATGCAAACCGAGCGACGTTTAAAATTTCCATGTCAGAGAGGTTGTATCGTTGCACATTGTAGTTTGACTGCCGGATGCCACAATAGTGACAATCTTTTATACAGATGTTCGAGAACTCTATCAAGCCTCTGAAGTATACTTTATCGCCTACAGACAAGTGTTTTACTTTAGCAGCTTTTTCGAACAGGGCTATTTTTTCTGAGCCTTGGGATTGAAGGAGCCTGATAATATTTTCGAAGGAAAGATTCATGAGTTAGCTGTGATTGTCGAAATTATAACTGTAAGAGTGATTAGGTGGCAAAGTAAATAGCCAATTGCTCCCCCAATCACATTATGAATAAATACATGCCAAACCTTTTGATGTCCTATCGTTAGGACTAATCCAGCTTTCACATTAATGATTTTTTTTAATACTTTAACGTTTCTTTAGTTTCTCCGCAGGTCAGCATCTTATCGCCAAAATAAGGATTCCGGATTGTTTTTGACTCACTGATCCAATAAGCGCCTTTTTTATTGTTGGCCATAGGGCAAAACTGGTAATAAGCCGTTTTCCCCATCAAGCCGAAGTATTTTATTGCTTTGTAAAAATGATCACTTAAACCAGAAAATGCTTTGTGTTGGTCCTCGATTTTACCTGATGAAATAATGAGCTGAATCTGTTTGTCCATTTTACCCGATATTTCCATCCATTGCATATGGGCATCACCTTTCAACTGTTTCATATCGACTTTTGCAAGTGCCTGTTGGACTTTTTGAGCAGTTTGTTTAGTTTTAACTGCATCACCAAGCACTAAAGCATCCTTCAGAACTATATACTGGTCAAATACCGAGTTGAGTTGCATTGTAAAATCCATACTTACATTCATTTTTGCCGGTTTTATGGCAGGATTATTTACAGACTGTACACCTTTTTTGCTGGCATTGGATTTGGTATCACCAGGCATATCCATACCAGGCATTGAATTGTCTGTTGCAGGTTTTGTATCATTTGTCGTTTTTGTTGCAGGTAAACTTTTGGTGTCCTCGGGTTTCGGATCGCCAGGCATAACCATTCCCGGCATTGATGATACTTTGCCTCCTGATGGATTCATCATGCTGGGCTTGCCTTCTAGTTGTGCCGAGGCATCGACACTGAAAGCGCCCTGGGTAACGATTTCTTCTCCATCCATTAATCCATTCTCAACTACATAACTGTTGCCTAACATGGGACCCAGTTCTATCTGACGAATTTTAAAAAANNTTGGTTCATCACTACCAGCTTGTTTTACATAGACAACTGAGCGTTTACCTGTCCATAAAACGGCAGAACGAGGAATGACCAATTTGCCTTTGTACTGATTGAGGTTAGCATTTACAATGCCAGTTGCAAACATTTCGGGTTTTAATTTGCCACCCTGGTTGCTGATTTCGACACGTACCCTTGCAACACGTGTGACCGGATCAAGCACAGGATCGATAAATGTGATATTCCCGGAATAATTTGCTCCAGGTAAAGCCTGTATGGTAAAGTTAACTTTTTGCCCCTGAGAAAGGTATGGCAGGTCGCTNNTTTCGTATGCATCGAACATGATCCAGACATGGGAAAGATCGGCAACATCAAACAATACTGANNGGCCGGGCGAAACATAGTCGCCGTTGTTGACTCGCCTTGCTGAAACAATTCGGATGTATGTGCGAAGACTTCAAAATCTGTTTTAAACCTTACCTGAGCTTTCGATGTCTGCAATCTGGCTTTCGGAGAGTTTCCACTGGCGGAGCTTGTCTTTTGCGGCTTCGTACAAGACAGGCTGCGTACTTTTTGTAGAAACTGTTTCGAGTAACTCCTGTTGAGCGGTAACCAGTTCGGGCGAATAGAGTAACGCAAGGGTTTGTCCTTTACGGACTACTTCGCCGGTGAAGTTTACAAACAGTTTTTCGATACGGCCGGGCAAATAAGATACCTGGCTTTGCAAAAGCCTTTCATCAGCCTGCACTTTACCGTACAAACGAATATCCTTAACCGGATTTTGTTTGGAAACGACAGTTGTAAGAACATTGGCGAGCTGAGCGGCTTCCTTCGTCATATGAATTGCAAGTGGATCGGTGGCCGTGGTGTCACCACCTCCCTGGTTGAGCGGGATGAGATCCATACCACAAATGGGGCATTTACCCGGTTCGTGCATACGTATCTGCGGGTGCATGGCACAAGTCCAGATAGTACCTTTAGCAGCCTCGGCTGCGTGATCGTGTTTATCTTCAGTTTTCCCGGGGGAGTGAAAGAAAAGCCATCCGAGAAAAAATCCACCACTTAAAATAAGGCTAAAGCGGAAGTATTTATTAGAAAATAATCTTTTCATCTTAGTGTTTTTTTATTTTTATTTTGGTAAGATGGAATACGCCATGATTCAACAAAGTGATTGCTTTAAAGAGAGATTCTACAATCATGGCTATTTCATTGTGATTGAGTTTATATGTTACTGAACTTGTGAAAATGCCATTAATCTTTTAATCCATGCAATAGAAGTATTGTAATCAGCAATAGCTTCCATCTGTTTGTATTCATAATCGAGAGTTTGCTGACGGACACGCAGAATGTCGGTGAGATCGGTGCCTGAAGAAGCAAAGCTCCTGAACATTATATCCAGTGATTNTGAAGCCAAGCGGTATTGATCAGCATACAATTTTATACGGCGCTGTGCATCCTGGTCTAATTGTATGGCTTGGTAATATTCAGTTTTAAGTCCATTAGCCGTAGCAATATAATTTTGAGCTGTTGCTGATTTCAACAGATCGGCTTCGGCTTTCATGGCATTGTATTTTTTTCGGTAAATAGGCAAGGTAGCCGTAACCATAGGCATAATCATATCCTTACCGTTCATAGAAGACGAGGACATTGGGTTTTGCTGGATCACAGTATAATTTAAACCAAAGCCAACCATCGGGTAGCCCATTTTAGTTACCATTTGTTTACNGGCTTCGAGCGATTTTTGCTCATACTGAAGCATGCCCAGCATGGGATTGTTGCTAAAAGCAGTGTCGGAAAGCGCAAGTAGCGATAATTGAAAGTTATCAACAATTAGTGTATCCGGTAAAGTAACCGGAGATTCGGGCGGCCTGTTTAAAAAGCTGTTAAATTGAGCTGTAAGTGTGTTCCATTGGTTTTTTAACAGTTCGATATTGTTCTGCACATCACTTATTTCAATCTGAATGCGGTATACATCGGTGAGACCGGAACTGCCTGATGAAGATCCCATTGAATTACCAGGCATAGCCGAAGAAGACTGGACGGAAACTGAACCGGCCGGATTGCCTGAACTTCCACCCATGGTATTCATTCCTGAAG
The DNA here is from genome assembly GCA_015657475.1 of Lentimicrobiaceae bacterium. Classification (GTDB taxonomy): domain Bacteria; phylum Bacteroidota; class Bacteroidia; order Bacteroidales; family UBA4417; genus UBA4417. Next base: position 35,956 of record JADLKF010000003.1, read on the forward strand.
AGCCGGAGGAAGATGCCTGTGAGGATGCAGGGGTAGGAGAATTGCCGGAAGATGATGAATTATTGCCTGACGGGCCGGCTTTAAACCTAACAATGGCTAACCTTTCGATGGTTTTCAGGATCTCAATGTTTTTCTGTGAAATACGGATATTCTGCCTGACTTTATGCATATCGTACCATGAGCGCTGTACATCGAGGAATACCTGCAACTTGGCATCGCGAAAGGATTCGAACTTAGCATTTGCCATCAGGCTCATTTCATCTTTCGCATTTTTAAGTACACCAAACCAGGGAAACATCTGCATAAGCTGAATATCAGCGACCTGGTTACCTGCAACAAGTTCCATGGGTTTGAGGAAGACACCAACATTAATGTTAGGATCGGGCAAGCTGCCAACCTGAGGTATTTTTTGCAAAGCAGCTTGGTACTCATAATAACGTTGAAGTACAGTTGGATTATTTTTGGCTGCAATTTCGAGGTAACTGTATAATGAATCTGGTTGTTNGCTGACTGCTAGCCCTAAACCAACTACTAAGAGCAAGGAGTATGAAAATAGTTTTTTAAATGCTTGTGTTTTCATCGTTTTCCTGACTGTTTAAGGTTTTAGCTTCTAATTTATTATGACGGGTTACGGCTCCTTCTCTCCACATTGCCTGGAACAAGGGAACTACATAAACGGTCATTACCTGAATAACCATACCGCCAAACATAGGTATGGCCATAGGGATCATAATATCGGAACCTTTACCATTAGAAGATAAGACAGGCAGCAAGGCTATAACGGCAACTGCAGTAGTCATCATGGCGGGACGCACACGCTTCATACCAGCAGTAACAACAGCTTCACGAACATCGTGAACTGTTGAAGGATGCCTGTCTTCAAATACCTGGTGAATGTATGTACCCATAATTACGCCGTCGTTGGTAGCAATGCCAAACAAGGCTATGAATCCGACCCATACCGCGACACTGAGATTTATGGTGTGCATCTGGAACATATCACGAAGGTTGATGCCGGCAACGGAAAAATTCATAAACCAGCCCTGGCCGTATAGCCAAAGCATGATAAAGCCCCCGGCGAATGCAACAAATACTCCTGAAAAGTGGATAAAGGATGCCGTAACCGTGCGGAACTGGAAATACAGCAGTAAGAGTATAAGTAGCAAGCTAATGGGAATTACTATTGCCAGTCGTTTGGTAGCCCTGAGCTGATTTTCGTAATTACCGGCGAACTTATAAGAAACGCCGTCGGGCAACTTAACAGCCCCGGAACTCAATTTGTCTTTCAGGATTTTTTCTGCTTCCTGAACCACATCTACCTCAGCTTTGCCTTCGTTTTTATCGAAAATTACGTACCCATTGAGGAATGTATTCTCACTGCGAATCATTTGTGCGCCGCGGGTATAACCGATATCAGCGATTTCGCTTAACGGAACCTGAACGCCACTCATAGCAGGGATCAGAATGCGACTGAGGTCGTCGGGATTGTCGCGGAGTTCACNGGCATAACGAACCCTGAGAGGGAAGCGTTCGCGCCCCTCGACGGATGAGGATAAAGCCATACCCCCAACAGCAACCTGCAACACTTCCTGAACATCGCTTACGCTCATTCCGTAACGTGCCATTGCTTCGCGGTTAAGTTTGATTTCGATATACGGAGCACCAACTGCACGGTCGTAAAATACGGAAGATGCTTTGATGGATGGGACATCCTTAAGCGCCTGTTCAAGTAGCATACCTGCTTTTTCGATTGCATCCAAATCGGGACCGTACACTTTTAATCCCATAGGAGCCCGCATACCGGTTGAAAGCATGACAAGGCGGGTTTCGATAGGCTGCAATTTAGGCGCAGATGTAAGACCGGGAATATTGGTTACTTTGACGATTTCGTTCCAAATATCATCGGGCTTATGAATTTCAGGACGCCATTGGCGGAAATATTCACCTTTGTTATCAGGAACAAGGCTATCGGCCGGAATGGAGCGAAAACCATCTTTATCGAGGTTGTATTTTGATCCACCCTTAAAGATATAATTTCCATCCCTATCCACTTTGAAGCGTTTGCGCTGTCCGTTTTCGTCAAGAATGTATTCAGGTCGGTAATTGATGGTATTCTCAAACATTTGAACCGGTGCGGGATCGAGGGCTGAATTTACCCGGCCCCATTTACCAACGGCAATTTCGACTTCGGGAATAGCCGATAATCGTTTGTCGAGTGTTTCGATATATTGAAGGTTTTTTTCGATGCTTGAATGCGGCATGCTTGTAGGCATAAGCAGAAATGAACCTTCGTTTAAGGAAGGCATAAATTCTTTTCCTGTGCCAGGGAATGTTTTAGATGGCCCTTGCANAACGGCTGTTTGCCGGAAGTTTTTCCAGCCGACTTTTTCAAAGCCAGATGCGACAAAACCAAATGTTTTATCATAACCCTGCCATGCTAAGAGTCCGAAAATTAAAGTAACCAACGGGATAATGAGGAACTTTAGTTTATGTTCCAGTGCCCATCGCATGATTTTCTCATAATAATGCACCATCGACATCAGGACTGCAAGGATGATAGTTATGATGCCAGCTACAAAAAGAAAGTTTACCAGCAAACTATTATGAGCCCCCAGGGGCAGCCATTCGACAGAAAGATAGTATGCTGCAACCAGCACAGTAATGGCAATGTTGATATAATTAGGAAATTCCTTGCGATGTTCAGACCAGCGGTAATCGAGTAAATTATTAATACCAACTGCTATCAATGCCAGGGCAGGCCAGGTTTGCCAGGAAAATAAAAAATGAATCCCGGCAATGATCAGGATGCCATTCCAGATTTTACGAATCTTCTTTGTATCAAAATGAATTGAAAAGAAGATATGTGTCAAAGTGGGCAGGACCACAATGCCCAGGATGAAAGCGGCCAACAGCGCAAAAGTTTTCGTGAAGGCCAGGGGATGGAACAATTTCCCTTCGGCTGCCTGCATGGCAAAAACTGGCAGGAAACTGACGATGGTGGTTGCAATAGAGGTAACCACGGCAGCACGCACTTCGGTTGTAGCCTGGTAGATAACAGATAACAGCTCTTTTCCCCGGATGCCTTTGTTTTCGGGCATTTCGAGGTGCCGGAGGATGTTCTCGACATCCACAATCCCAATATCTACCATTACTCCAATAGCAATAGCAATACCGGAAAGAGCAACAATGTTGGCTTCGATGCCGAAAGCCCGCATCAGAATAAAAGTCATTAATACTCCAATTGGCAATAATCCGGCTACAATAAGCGATGCACGGAGGTTCATTACCAGGACAATAATTACTATAATACTGATAAGAATTTCGTGCGAGAGAGCGGATTCGAGTGTGCCGATAGTTTCTTTAATGAGGCCGGTACGGTCATAGAAAGGGACAATGGTTACTTTGGAAATGGAACCGTNCGGCAATGTTTTCTGAGGCATACCGGCCTCAATTTCTTTTATTTTGGTTTTAACATTGTTAATCACATCCATTGGATTTGATCCATACCGGGCAACCACAACAGCTCCAACCGCCTCGGAACCGGCTTTATCAAGACCGCCCCGGCGGGTAGCAGNGGCAAATACCACATGAGCAACATCTTTAATTCTAANCGGAACATTGTTACGGACAGCAACAACAGAAAGTTCAAGATCCTCCAGATTTTTGACATAACCAAGGCCACGGATAATGTATTCCACATTATTCAATTCCATGGTTTCAGCACCTATGTCGAGGTTGCTTTTACGAACGGCATTCATTACATCCATAACAGAAACGCTAAAAGCTTTTAATGCTTCGGGATTGAGGTCGATCTGGTATTCCTTGACGAACCCGCCCACCGATGCCACTTCGGATACACCTTCGGCAGTAGAAAGCCCATATTTAACATAGAAGTCCTGAATGGTACGGAGTTCCTGAGGATTCCAGCCTCCGTTTGGTTTTCCTGTTTTGGGATCACGACCTTCGAGCGTGTACCAGAAAATTTGTCCAAGAGCTGTTGCATCAGGGCCAAGTGTAGGCTGAACTCCAACCGGAAGTGTACCGGCAGGAAGTGAACTTAGTTTTTCGAGAATGCGTGAGCGGCTCCAGTAAAATTCCACATTATCCTTAAAAATGATATAGATAAATGACATGCCAAACATGGATGTACTGCGAACGGTTTGAACACCCGGAATACCGAGTAAAGCAGTTGTCAATGGGTAGGTTACCTGGTCCTGAATGTCCTTAGGTGAACGCCCCATCCATTCAGTGGCTACAATCTGCTGGTTTTCGCCAATATCGGGAATGGCATCCACGGCAATCGGATCGCGTGGCAGGAAGCCCGAGTTCCAGTTAAATGGCATGAAAACTATTCCCAGCACAATAAATGAGATGAGGAAGATAAAAGTTATCAGCCGGTTTTCGAGAAAGTATTTGACAAGGCGATTAAACATACGGCATTTATTTAAGAATAATGTGCAATTCTGTTGTAAGAGGTTTCAGAAGGCGACTGACAACTTATCCAAAAGTATGGATAAGTTGCCGTCGTATCCTTTGAATTTATTTTTTAAGTGACATTGTATCCGATTGCTTATGCATCTGTGAGGTATCAACAGTAGATAACAAAACCAGTTTCATGCCGCATTTGGGCAATCGCCAGGCTTTTCGCTACGAACTTCGGATGCATTGTACATGTATAGATTCATTTTGGCGGTAGTTGAATCGACAGCTGCACTATTGGGCGTTGAATTGTTGCAGGCATAGAGCGCAATTGCCAGAGAGAATACCAGTATTAAGAGTGAATTTTTCATTATTTTACGAATTATTGTTTAACAAATTTAGTTGTATTTGGAACGGTTAGCAACAAAAACATTATGAGGAATTACATACAACACCCCATTTTCATTTTGCTCTCCGCGGTTTTAGTTTTCTTTAGCTTCATTCCACATTTCGGGCATTTGCCAGGCTCCATAGAGGTGACTTCGGGGTGCATGGGGCACGAATAGAGGGCTGTGGATTTTGCCACCAAGTCCATTTTACATTTAGGGCATTTACCGGCGAATCACTTATGACCTCAGGGTGCATAGGGCAGGTATATTGGACACTTGCTTTTTGAACCAGATCCATTCCGCATTTGGGACAAGTGCCGGGTTTATCACTGGCGATTTCGGGGTGCATGGAGCAGGTATAACTAGGACCTGACTTGGTTGCCGGAGTTGCAGTTTGAGCAACAGCAAACCCTACGAATAAAAGCATTGAGCTGACTAAAATTAGTAACGTTTTCATTTTTCTAAGTTTTTGTTAAGTAATAAAATAATGAATGTAATTATTTAACTGGGTGATGAGCAGAGTGACCAATGCGCATAGTATTTAAATTTCGGTAGTATTGATTTACTACTGTAGTATCACCCATATAGGTATGAGTTGTCATCATTCCACTGCCATGCATGGTATTTCCACCCATCATGTTGCCACTCATCATATTGTCGCCATCCATCATTTCTTTGCAATAAGTAAGGTAGAACTGGTTGCAGAGAGAATCGTTCAAATGATAAAGGCTGTCTTCCATCATTGTGTTGGGATCAGTAAAATTTCCACTGGCATTGACATGAATTTTCAGTAAATCATCGTTGGTTTTGGCAACCTGATAACGTTGTATTACTTGTGTTTCAGTGTTTTTAAGATTTGAATTAAGTACGTCCTGGTCGCTACTGTCTTTTTTACAGCCGAAAGTGAAGAGTACCAGAAGAATCATTACGCTTGTGATCGAAAGGATTGTTTTCATTGTTTTAAAATTTAAATTATTAATTATTAGTATGAATTGGAATGCACGTTAAGATTGTCATTCAGCCTTGAATTTTCCATGTTGCAGAAAAAGGCTATAACAATAATTATCAGAATATCAGGTTTTTAAAACCCAATTTTTCTTACAAAAAATTGAAGGCCGATGCTTTGGGGAATGGGGGAAAAGAGAAAATGCAGCAGATAATGGCAAGTATGCCAAATGGGCAATTAAAATATTGCCTCAGTAGAGTTGGGTGCTACAATAAAGGATTTTCCCCTAAAAGAGGATTTCAACAACGGAAATTGCCAGTTGATGCCGGCGAATGGCCGGCTATATCAATAAAAACCGCTCGCCGGTCAAAAGAATCAGCAAGGCATGTAATATCTTGTTTATCAAATAAATAAATAAAGAATGATGTGTGTAAGATAACAAAATCTGCTAGAGCCTGAGCAGAAATTGAAGAGCCAGCCTCGAAATTGTCATTTACTTTAGTAAATTTAAAAACATTGTGGCATTTATCGCAACTGCCTTCACAACATGGTTTCGGTGTTGAAAAGACTGAGAAGGACATTTCGGCCGCACCGCAATAATGCCTTGTAACAGGCAGACCTCCTGTTGCTATTAACAAGAGCGTGATTATTGCAATATTTCCGACTTTTTTGAGCATATTGTTTTTAGAAGTTGTAAAGGTAACGGTTAAAGATACAGGATATTATATGTATTGCGAAATTTAACATAGAATTAACAAAAACAGTGTTTATTTTTGAGAAAGCTTCAGCAATTAACCAACTCTTTCTATGGGTAAGGATAAAAAGAAATTCCAGCAAAAGAATTAAAAAAGCGGTATTGAAATTTCAACACCGCTCTTTCGTTTCGTTTTTTTTGAATTTAATAATGGAGTTTATGAATCGCAGCATGATTGTTTCGCATGAGCTGCATTTGATCATAACAGGTTTGTACATTCTGAGGCATATATTGCATCATGTTGTAATTCATCATTTTACGATACATCAAACTATCAGTATGGAAGTAGTTTTGTGAAGTGTTTACGCTATTCTGATAATAAATGGAATCGAAACCACACATACCATTTCCATAACCCATCATATTGCCACTCCAATTATATACCTGGTAATTGCCGGAATGCATGGAGTACATATTTTGGTTGTATTGGTAATAATGAGATGAGAACAAGCTATCGCAACTATGATAGATCTTTTCCTGAGCGTAGCATAGGCTATGCCCGTTTGCGGGATTTTTATGCAGATCGACCATTACATTTGTTGCAGCAGCGGCCTGTTTCAGATCAACCTGAAGGTTATCCTCAAGTGCTGAGGTTGGTGGAGTAACGTCATTATTTTTGGAGCAAGCTGCTATGATTAACAAGCCTGCAGCAACTATTGCCAAAAGTGTCTTTTTCATGATTATTTTTTAATTAGTGAGAATGAATTGTGAATTACTCCGGAGAGGATGAAAATTAAACGGATCATCTACCCACATATGAAGAATTAACTAAGAAAGTTGCACCGGAGGATGCCAGATTTGAGTAAGTGTTACTTTGGCAGGATGTGCTTTATAAGTTGAAAAGCCAAACGTAAATAAAGAAAATGGTGGATTCAGCGAAATTATCAAAGATGGAACTATTGGATTGCCGCAACAATTACAATGACAAAATGGAGAACAAGTACACTCATCATTCTGGGTACGAGAATGATTTACCGAAATGACCGAAGCACCTTGAGAAGATAATGAAGTAAAGTCATTGCATGTATCGTATGACAAAGCAAGTATGTAAAAACTCAAAGCTATGCAGAGCAATTTCATCTGATTATTTATAATTTTTACGGGTCAGATGGAATACGCCATGAGAATAATTATTTCTACTGGAAAACAATTTTTTCGTTCATGGCTATTTCATAGTACAAATGTACTTCATTTCATATGAGATAACGTGAATAAGAGTAATTATTGTTAGCTATACAGATCATTTTTACGCATTATTAATTGTTGAAATTATCTGTGAAATGTATGCACAAAGGTTAATATGTTGAATGCCTTAATTGATTATTTAAGATTTATGCTTTATAACCATCTTCTGACTGCCTTAAAATAGGCAAGATAGACATCACCATGCATTTTGAGCAGGTACTCTTCTTCGAGCCTTACCTGAACCTGAAAGAGCAGAGCTGACGAAACTAACGTAAGCAAGGTTACAGCATTGGGTAAAATGAGAAATATGCCTGCGAGGGTAAGCAACATACCTAAGAAAACCGGATTTCGGGAAACAGAAAATAAGCCTTTGGTTTTGAGTTCAGTTTTTTTATTAGGATCAATTCCAATACGCCAGGAGTTACTCATTTGTATTTGTGCAATAATTATCCAAATTAAAGCCAGGTGAATTAGTATAAAACCTGTAAGTTTCAATATTGGAAATCCTATCCAGGTGAATGGTGCAAAATATTGTAAACCTTCCGGATATGTGAGATTTACCATTACCAGGGCAAATATGGCTATATTAATCAAGGTCAATACTTTGCCAATATAATCCTGTGCTGAATCTGTATTTTTAAATACAAAAGGAGTAATGCCTGTTTTACGTTTCACCCGGATGGATGGAAGAAGAAAAACTACAATGAAATACAGTACAAGAAAAGTTAGTAAGTATATTTTCTCATACTTAGGTTACATTTTACTCATATACAGATGAGAAAGCATTAAATGTTTGCAATTACCTTTTCAAGTTTAGACCTTATTTCATTAGCGATAGCAGCCAGATTTTCATTTTCAATTGCCTGCATCGAAGCCACAGGGTCAACCGCAGCAACTTCAATCTGTGAATCAGATTTTTGTTGTACAATGACATTGCAGGGCAGCATTGTACCAATCTTATCTTCTTCCTGCAATGCTTTAAAGGCAGCTGCGGGATTGCATGCCCCAAGAATGCGGTATTTTCTGAAATCAATACCTAGCTTTTCTTTAAACTTTTCGTGAATGTTGATTTCGGAAATAACTCCAAAACCTTCTTTTTTAAGTTCTTCTGTAACTTTTTCTACTGCTTCTTCGAATGTTACATTTTCAAGTGTTTTGTTAAAGTAGTATTTCATGTTCTATTATTTATTTTTTGAGGGTTACATGGAACTCCATGACAAAATAATATCATCCGACAGTGTGTCAAAAATTGGCGGATTTTGCCATGTTCGTTTCATAATGAGGGTATTTTTATGGTTATAAATTTAAGGATAAATTACACTGTTCAAGATACAAAGATGTGTAACTTCAAAATTAAATATGTAACATGATCCTTTTTAAAATTACATCCTTCCACACTGAGGAAAGATTTTAGTATTTACTCATGCTTTAGTATCCGGATTGCATTAAAAACTGCAAGTAAAGCAACTCCCATATCGCCAAAAACGGCTTCCCACATGGTAGCTATACCGAATACACCCAGAACTATGAACGCCAGTTTTACACCCATTGCAAAATAGATATTCTGCCACACAATGTTGCGTGTCCTTTTGGCGACATCAATGGCAATGGCAACTTTGGAAGGCGAATCAGTCATAAGAACTATATCGGCTGTTTCAATTGCCGCATCGGAGCCAAGTGCACCCATTGCTATTCCAATATCGGCGCGGGCAATTACCGGCGCATCATTTATGCCATCGCCTACAAAAGCCACTTTCCCGCCTTTGCCTGACTGCATTAAGTTTTCGATATGTTTAACCTTATCTTCGGGCAACAATTCGGAATAATATTTGTCGATGTTGAGTTTCTTAGCAAAGGCAGCGGCAGCAAATTTATTATCACCGGTGAGCATCACTGTTTGAATGTTTGCTGCTTTTAGTTTTTCTATCGCTTCGACAGCATCTGCTTTGAGTGCATCAGAAATAATTATGTAACCGGCATAGGTAGTACCGATAGCTATATGTACCACAGTTCCCTGAACATTGCATAAAGGGTGTGCGATATTTTCTTTATGCAATAACTTGTCGTTACCGGCTAAGACGGTTTTCCCGTCGATTACAGCTTTAATACCATGCCCTGAAATTTCTTCAACCCGTTTGATTCTTTTACTATCAATATCATTGCCAAAAGCATCAGAAATTGATTTAGCAACCGGATGATTAGAGTTAGTTTCAGCATAAGCAGCGTATTCTAATATTTGCTCTTTTGTAAAACCATTGGAAGTAACAACTTCAGAAACTTTAAACTCGCCTTTTGTAAGAGTACCTGTTTTATCGAACACAACGGTTCTCACCTGGGTTAATGCATCCAGGAAATTGGAACCTTTTACCAAAATTCCTTTGCGTGAAGCAGATCCGATACCACCAAAATAGCCTAACGGGATACTTATGACCAACGCACAAGGACAGGAAATAACCAAAACAACCAATGCCCTGTATATCCATTCGCTGAATGTTTGCCCCGTAAATAAAAGAGGAGGCACAACAGCAAGCAAAAAAGCGCCGATAACCACGATTGGAGTGTAGTATTTAGCAAAAGTGGTAATGAACTTTTCGGTTTCCGCTTTTTTAGCCGTCGCGTTTTCGACGAGCTCCAGGATTTTTGAAACTGAAGATTCGCTGAATATTTTGGTAACCTTGATTGTGAGTACCCCCGTTTGATTAATAGTACCAGACAGAGCAATATCGTTAGCTTTCAATTTACGCGGCACACTTTCACCGGTAAGAGCGGAAGTATCAACAAACGAAATGCCATCAGTTACTACACCATCGAGTGGGATTTTTTCGCCGGCTTTTACAATAATTGTATCTCCAATATTAATGCTTTCGGGTGCAACTTTGGTTGTTTCGCCATTTATCAAAAGATTGGCATATTCCGGTTTTATTTCGAGTAATGATTTGATTGATCTCCGTGAGCGATTAACAGCAATATCCTGGAACAATTCGCCTATTACATAAAACAGCATGACGGCAACGGCTTCGGGCATCTGATCTATTGCAAAAGCTCCAAGTGTGGCAATAGCCATCAAAAAGTGCTCATTAAAAACCTGCCCACGTATTATGTTTTTTATGGCTGATGCAAGAACGTTCCAACCAACAATCAGATAACCCGTACCAAATAACAGATACTCAGCAAGATGATAAGGTGTGTTGTGAATTTCGTCTTCAAATATCATTCCTGCAACCAAAAATAAAATACCTGTAAGGGCTTTAATAAGGGCTACTTTGTTTTCAGCAAGTTCGCTTGTTGAAACTATTTTAGTTTCATTCTCATTATCCTCTACCTCCACTTCCGGCTCTATTTTTTTAATCCGGGCCTTAACCATTTCAATATTATCCGTATCAATGGTCATGGTGGAATTTGCAAAATTGACATTTACAAATTTCACCCCCCCTAATTGTGTGAGGTTGTCTTCAATCTTTGAAGCACAAGATGCACAATCGAGATTATTCAGCTTATATTTTTTCATGATTTGTGTTTTGTTAAATTGCGTACCTGAATTTTTGTTATAATGCGAAACAGGTCAAGAATTTTTGAAATCTATAGTGTCATCCACTTTTTGTATTAAAATTACTCATCGATCATTAACTTTTACCCAGACAGAATTTTATATCAGTCAGAATTTAGTGGATCATCTTTGTCTTTTTAATACCAACTGATCAAATTGAACACTGATGTCATCTTTTAGATCGGCTAAATCAAAATTAAACTGCGAAATATTCAACTCAACAAAGCCGTATAATCGACATACATAAGTTACAGGTTTCTTACTATGCTCAATTGTAGCAATCAAAATAAATTGATTCTGAATATCATTAGCGTAAACCGTTACAGGAACTTTTAATTTAAGTACCGGATGTTCCCATATTATAAAATCATCATCAGGAATTGTGCCTGAAAAATTGACACAAACCGAATCCTTCTTAGACAGAATCAGCGAATCAAGAAATACCACTCCTGTTCTAAGTGTTTTTAAATCAATTTTACCCACAAACACTTTGGTTGTATAATTGAGGAAGAATTTAAGTTTGCCGCTTTGAGCAACAACTCTTTCCCCCTTATACTCGCCGGTAATGATAATGTTCCCGTCAACTGTCCGATATATGGTTTGCGCAAGGCTATAATATCCGGATACAAAAAACAGGACTAAAATCAAAGTTGCTTTCATAATGGAAGTGGTTTTAGTTCATGACAAAAAGATTTTTGAATAATTTAGAAACTGGCGGGGGTGGGAGTTCCCCACCAGATCTATTGATTTATTCAACGGCTGCAACGCGGCAACTGTGGCACCATTGACCCTGTTTAATATTATCAGGTGTTGATTCAAACCGGTGACCATTCCTGCAAAGCCAAAGCAGCTTTGTTTTGCAATTCTCATAAGTAGTTGAGAGGCACTTTCCTTCATGTTCTTCAGCTAATTGATGCATGGCTTTCATTCCAAGAGGTTGGTTACCCGCACAAACCGGGCACCAACTCTTGCGAACTTTTATGCTAAAAGGGGTTGCAATCCATTGATGCCCTATTTGGCACTGCCAGAGAAGTTTTCCTTTATTATTGGAATATTTCTGTGACAAGCATCTTCCTCCTTTTTTCTTTGCAATTACTTGCAATTCTGAAATCGGTTCCATGGCTTGAATTAATTATTCTTAAACCTCAAATCCTGTTTTTACACGGAAAACCTTATTCAGATCTGACACATAAATAAGACCATCGCCAGGATTGCCAGTACGTCCATTTTCGGAAATAATTCTTACGATTTTTTCGACTTCAGGATCATTACACACAACAATAATTACAGCCACAACGCTGTCAGTAATTGAGAAATTCATTGAAAGTGTTGAATCGTCGCTATTAAAGTTTCCTGTACCCTCGGCCAATGTAACAGTTAAATTTTCGTAACCGGCCTGAAGCAATTGGCTCAGGATATCATTCGCTTTAAAAGGCTTTACTATTGCTTTTACTTCTTTCATAATTTTATATTTTTTATGATTTAACAAGCCATTTCACCGGCATTTTTCTTTGCTGAAAGCAGGTTGTAGGCACCTTTTACAACGACTTTAGCTGTCTTAAAGTCAAAACCTTCAGGTAACACGATTTCGGTAAAGCCCTTGTCGGAGACTCCTTTTTGTACCTGTACCATACGGTATTCAGTAAAAGGTTTGCCATCTTCAACTTTGTTTTTCTCGAAAACAAAGATGTAGTCTTTTTCGTCGAAACTAGCTATTGATTCATTAGGTACAGCCGTTACCTGGTTTGAAGATGCTTCGATTTCAGCATTGACATACATGCCCGGCAAAACGTTTTTGCAATTACCCGAAACAGTAGCATATACTTTATAGGTTTTATCATCACTGATTGATTTGCCGGTCTGATAAATTACAGCATCGTGTTGTTCGGATTCGTTGTTAATAAAGAACCTGATTTTCTGGCCGGTAGAGGCTTTATCTGCATCTTTTTCAAACAAGGTAAGTTCGAGGAAAAGATTGTCGCTATTCACAATTTCGAACAATACATCAGAAGGGGAAACAAATTTGCCAATGTTTACATTAACCGTTTTTACATAGCCACTTATCGGGGATACCACAGCAACAGACCGTGTAATATTATCATCTGTAAGATTTGAAGGATTAATGCCTATAAGCGCAAGTTTTTGCTCCAATGCTTTCACCTGAGTTTTAAGGCTTTTGTATTCAGCAGTCACCTGCTGCATATTTTTTGTTGAAGAAACCTCGTTTTTATACAACTCTTTCTGCCGGTTGAAATCCGCTTCGGCATATTCAAGCTTGTTTTTAGTTTCAAGGTAATTTTGCTGAATATCAATAAATTCCTGATTTTCGAGCATTGCCAGGGTTTGACCTTTGCTTACAGTGTTACCAGGCATAAGCGAGGCGCTTTTAACGAAACCGCCCAGTGGAGCAGAAACAGTCGCAAGGTTTTGAGGTGCGACAGCTACCAAGCCACTTACTTTAAGCGTACCACTGAGAGAGCGCATGTCGATAGCCCCGGTTTCGATACCTGAAAGTTTCACCTGGTCGTCGCGCAATTCGACAATGCTATCAGGGATTACTTCGACTTCTTCTACCTCCATTGATTTCTTACCATTGTTACATGAGGATAATGCTACAATGAAGGTTGAAAAGATGATGATTGATTTTATGCTATGTTTTATCATGATTTGATTTATTTATAGAGTTTTACCTGAAATGTATTCGATGTTAATGATGGTCTGGATATAGCTGTTGAGCGCATCTATGTAATTTTGTTTAATGGAAAGAGCACGATTTAAGCTCAACACATAATCCAGGTAGTCTATTGCCCCAGCTTTATAGCTACGACCTGCCTGCTCAATTATGTACCCTGCTTCAGGTACAGCCTGTTGTTCGTAGAAATCGACACTTTTATTGTATTTATTGTAATCGTCGAGAAGTGAGCGATACTCCGCAGTGAGCGTTTTAGAATAGGCTTCAGCATTGGTCTGGGCGACATTTTGCCTGATTCCGGCCGCTTTAGCTTTGGCTGTATAAGGTTTGAACCAAATAGGAACAGTAATGCCAGCCTGAATAGCGTTGAAACGGTCGCCTGGGCCAAAAGTCTGGGGAACTGAGTTTATCTCCTGTGTCCCTTGCAAGGTTTGACTAAAATAACCAATTGAAAGATCGGGTAAGGCGCGGCTTTTTTCCAGTTTTTTCTCAAAACCTGCAACTTCGACCTGCTGGCGGATAAATCCCAAAGCCGGATTCTGTGCTAGTGCCAAAGAATCGGGTAATAAAACCATTATTTGTTGCCTTGACAATGTATCAGAAGGCAAGTATTGTTGAGCCGTATTTAGGATAGTCTGAAGTTTACGGATATAGATATCTACATCAGCGCCCACTTGTTGAAGCTGGTTTTTTACCTCAAAGCTTTGCGAACGGGCCGTAATCATTTCGAGACGGTTGGTTTCACCTGTTTTTGAACGCAGTTCGGCTGCGCGAAGAAAACCGGAAAAGAGGCTATCCTGATAAATAAGAAGGTTTTTCTTTTCAATCAGGTAGGCTAATTGCCAATACGCCTGTTTAACCTGTGTAGCGATTTCAAGTTGTGAGCCTTTCAACACCCATTCGCTGCTTTTTATACCGGCAGCAGCCAGTTTACTTTGGTTGGAGTAAACTGTGGGAAAGGCGAATGACTGTGAAACTGTAAAGCTATTATCCTTTGTATAGGAATTAAATTGCCCGTATTCACCGTCAATAGCAGTTTTAGGAATGTCCCAGGAAGCACCTTTGAGTGCTTTCTGAGCTTCGAGAGAATAAACCGATGAACGAACAGAAAGGTTACTGTCAAGAGCCATCTGAACTGCCTGCTTCAAACTGATGCGTTCAGCCTGTTGTGCTTTTGCCGTATTTAACAGCGATGTGCCTAAAATAAGCATGAGAAGCATTGAAACAGGTTTGGCAAGTTTCTTCCTGAACAGGTTTTTAAATTTGTCAGAAGAAAAGATGATGTAGAACACCGGCAGAATGACCAGGGTGAGGAATGTTGCCGAAATAAGGCCACCTATAACCACGGTTGCCAGTGGTTTTTGAACTTCGGCACCTGCTGAAGTAGATAATGCCATAGGCAGAAAACCGAGCGAAGCCACGGCAGCGGTCATAAGTACAGGGCGCAAACGGGTATGCAAGCCTTTGCGAACACGTTCGTAAATGTCAGTAATACCTTCTTTTTCGAGACGGTTAAATTCAGCAATCAATACAATGCCATTAAGGACGGCAACACCAAACAAGGCTATAAAACCAACACCGGCAGAGATCGAAAAATTCATGCCTCTTAAATACAGCGCAAACACTCNCCCGATGGCCGACATTGGCACAGCGGTATAGATCAACAGCGTTTGTTTTACAGAATGAAACGTAAAAAACAATAATACAAATATCAGAAGCAGGGCTACAGGAACAGCAATTGCTAAACGGGCTTTTGCTGCCTGGAGGTTTTGAAACTGACCACCATACGTTACATAGTAACCTGTTGGCAGTTTAATTTTTGTATCCATTTGTTTAGTTACCTCATCAATTATACTCTGAACATCACGGTTACGAACATTAAAACCAATGGTTATGCGTCGCTTTGTGTTTTCGCGCGAAACCTGTGCAGGACCCGATTTTATTTCAATATTTGCTACCTGTTCGAAAGGTATCTGTCCTCCATTAGGCAGGGCGACTGAAAGATTTTTCACATCATCGAGGCTTTTGCGGTAATCTTTATCTAAGCGAACTACAAGCCCGAAGCGTTTTTCTTCGTCAAAAACAACTCCTGCCTGGCTTCCTGCGAATGCAGCCCGCAATACGCGGTTTACATCTTCAACCGAAAGCCCGTATTGAGCCAGACGGTCGCGGTTATATTCAACCTGCACCTGTGCCAGACCGGTAACTTTTTCTACGTTAATATCTTCGACCCCTTCAATACTCTGAATGATTTTTTCAACTTCAAAACCTTTTTCAGATAATATATTCAGGTCGTCGCCAAATATCTTTATTGCAACATCCAGTTTGGAGCCTGACAGCAACTCGTTGAAGCGCATTTGAATAGGTTGCTGAAACTCGAATTTAACACCAGCCAAAGGAATCAATGCTTCTTCCATTTTCTCCACCAGTTCTTCACGGGTTTTGGCACTGGTCCATTCACTTTTATCCTTCAATGTGATAATATAATCACCAGTTTCCATTGGAGTTGGATCAGTAGGAATTTCCCCTGCACCGATTTTACAAACAGTATGTTTTATTTCAGGGAAATTGTCGAGCAATATTTTATTGGCTTTCTGTACCTGCTCAACCGTATTTGAAAGAGAACCGCCCTGTAGAGTAATTACACCTGCGGCAAGATCTCCCTCTTCGAGCTGAGGAATGAACTCGCCACCCAAACGGGTAAACATAAGCAAGCTGACAAAAAAGATCATGATAGCCGAAACAGAGACCAGCAGTTTATGCCTGAGGGCAAAAGCAATAACAGGATTAAACGCCCGGTGAAACCCATCCATAAGGCGATCGGAAAAATTACGTTTGTGTTCGGTACTTTTGCTCAGGAACAAAGCCGAAGCCATCGGCACGTATGTAAGTGAAAGGATTGCCGCTCCCAATAAAGCGAAAGATACCACCTGAGCCATTGGACGGAACATTTTGCCCTCGATACCCACCAATGCCATGATAGGAAGGTACACAATGAGGATAATGACCTGACCGAAAGTGGCCGAACTCATCATGCGTTTAGCAGACTCGAATACATTTTCGTCCATTTGTCGCTGCGAAAGCCTTGTAACACCGGGATGGTGGTGCTTGCTCATTGATATGCGGTGTACCACGCTTTCGACAATGATAACCGCTCCGTCCACAATTAAACCGAAATCGATAGCTCCCAAACTCATAAGGTTACCCGATACGCCAAAAAGCTGCATCATAGATACTGCAAAGAGCATAGCCAGAGGAATAACCGAAGCTACGACAAGTCCTGCACGCAGGTTTCCCAGCATTAATACGAGAATAAATATGACGATCAAAGCCCCTTCGACAAGGTTCCTGGAAACAGTGCCTATTGCACGTCCCACAAGGTCGGAACGATTAAGGAACGATTCTATTTTAACCCCCTGGGGTAAAGATTTCTGAATGGATTCTATGCGAGTTTTAACGTTATCGACAACCTCGTGTGCATTTGCACCTTTCAACATCATCACGACTCCGCCAACTGCTTCGGCAGTATCTACCACCAATGCGCCATAACGTGTTGCGCTTCCGTATTGAACGGTAGCCACGTCGCGAATTAAAACCGGTATGCCGGAAAGGTTGTTTTTTACTACTATTTTTTCAATGTCCTCTATGGTTTTAACTAAACCAATACCACGGATAAAATAAGCAGTTGGCTTTTTGTCAATGTAAGCGCTTCCGGTATTTTCGTTATTCCGTTCGAGGGCCTGAAAAATATCTGTAAGGGTAAGATTCATGCCCCTGAGCCTTTCGGGATTTACAGCAATTTCGTACTGTTTTACAAAACCACCGTAACTGTTGATGTCAGCAACACCCTTAGTGCCAAGCATTTCGCGGCGTACAACCCAATCCTGAATAGTTCTCAGTTCAAGCGGGGTATATTTTTTTTCAAAGCCTTTGTCAACAGCAAGACGGTATTGGTAAATTTCGCCCAAGCCGGAGGAAATAGGGGCAAGCTCTATTTTAGCTAATCCGGCAGGTATCACGTCCTCGGCTTCTTTGAGGCGTTCGCTTAGTTGTTGCCGTGCCCAATACACATCAACCCCATCTTTAAACACGACGGTAATTACCGATAAGCCTAAACGGGATATGGAACGTAGCTCAATAATATCGGGGATATTGGCTACTGCTACTTCAATAGGTGCGGTAATAAAGCTTTCGACTTCCTGCACCGCCAGCGACGGGGCCAGTGCAATAATCTGCACCTGGTTGTTTGTAATGTCGGGAATTGCATCAATGGGCAGGCGGGTTAAGGAATAGGTTCCCCAACCTATTAATGCCGCCACAAAGAGCCCGACAATAAACTTATTTTTAATTGAGAATTGAATGATACGTTCTATCATAAGAAATCTATTTTACATGAAAGTGAACAAAATGATATATCCGGACTATTATGGCTGCAATAACTACAATTGATCCTACTGTTATTAAGAACCATTTCAGAACCAGACTGAGAGTGATTTTTTTTCTTTTTTCTTTTTTCTTTTTTGCCTTATCATTGAGGTTACCTTAACTAAAGTCTAATCCGCATGTTGGTTGTAATACTTCATGAAACTGGATCTGTTTGCGAAATAAACTACATCAGGTTTATTTTTTGATCGAAGTCCAATTACTGCATCTGCCTTATTGACCGTTTGGCCGGTAATAGTATCCCTGGTAAAGCATGATCCCTGATAATTTTTTGAAATTCGATTAAAACATTCATGACTACAAACAAAGTAAGTGAACTTGTTTAAGGCATGACCTTCGGTAATATGAAGTTCAAGTTCATTTCCGTTCATGCAAACCCAATCAGGATGAATGGCTTTGCCGTACATAAAGTGCATCCGATACTTTAGTCTTATTACGCACCAAGATTGCTGGATATATAAAAGGCTGAAAAAGAAAAGTAAAAGGAAAACAAACCAAAAGTTTAATCTTCTATTAAATCGCTTGTCTGCTTCAAGTTGCTTTTCTATGAGTTCGGCTTTAGAAATTTTCCTGGTCTTCACCTGATTGTTAATCTAATTTCCTAAAAAAATACACGGGCAAATAATTAATGCATCAAAAGCAAACCTCTAAAGGGAGCTTAAATTGATTAAGTAAATGCAAGCGAAGGGCTTAGACTAATTTTGGCGGCTGCCAGATAGTTGCAAGCGAAGAAGAAAAAGAAGAAGAGCTTTGTATGATATATTTCTCTGCCTGGAAAGGATAGAAATCAATCAGACTGGTTAGACTCGGAGAAATAATCGGTGTGATGCAGCAATTACAGGTACAGAAAGGAGAACATCGATCGGCATCATTCGGATGTTGGTCACTAGAATGAGAAGATAATTCGATATTCTGCATTGACATATCTATTGGAGCATCAATGCAAGGATAGGCATTGAGAAACAACAAGTAAAAGGAGAATATGTATGCTAGAATTTTCATGTGTTCAATAAACCGCAAAAGTAATGGAAAAGTTCATGCAACCAAGTTGCAAAGTTACTTTTTGCAATTTGAGCATATTCCTTTGACTACCATTGAGATGCTTTCGAGGTTAAAATGAACAGGCAAATTGACTGAAGNAACAGGGATGTCGTTAAGGCAATAGGTGTGCTGGCATTGAGTGCAAAAGAAATGCACATGCAGATCCTGCGGGTTACATTGGCAGGTTTCGGTACAAAGAGCATATTTTACTGAACCAGTACCATCATCAATGCTGTGAATGAGCTTGTTTTCCTCGAAGGTTTTGAGGGTACGGTACAATGTTACTTTATCGGCTTTCGCAAATGCATGTTCAAGATCGGACAAGCTAATAGCCGAGGCTTGCTCTGTGAGCACTTTTAAAACCAATTCGCGCATGGCGGTTGGCTTGATATTTCGGCTGTTTAATTTATCATCGGGGGTTTGAGGCATTGTTAACGTTTTTTTTTCATTACAAATATAGACTCTCTTTAGGATTTGCGCTAAATCTATAATTATTGTTCATGCTCATGCCTGTGATGCAGGTCAGGAAAGTGCGGGTGTTCGTGTGCCAATGGATTATGCTGGTGAAGATGCGAATGCCATTTGCCTGCCGATATCGATTTATCCTCATGTTCGTGGTTATGATGCCCATCGGAGTGCTTATGGAAATGGATGTGTTCCATTTCTACATGCGTATGCAAATGTTTATGCTTTAAAATATAAGTTACCACGACTGCCAGCGCCAAGAGGACTATAGAAATAACATGAACCCATTGAAAAGTTTCGTGATAAAACATGTACGATAGAATCACTCCCCATAATGGCGCTGTGGAGAACAATATCTGTCCGCGTGTAGCACCGAGATTCTGGGCAGAAGTTACATACAACATAATACTGAAACCATAAGAAAAATANNTACCAACCAATAACGCCGGGCCTACACTTACAATCTTTAATGGTTCGCTGGCGATAAGGCTGCCTATGAGTAAGTTTACTGAGCCTGCAACAATTCCTTTCAAGAAGGTTACGGATTGAGGGGAAGCGCCATCAGTAAGGGCAGTAAGATGGTTATCCACAGCCCAGCTTATACAAGCAGCCGTTATCAGCAATGCTGAAATGATGCCGCTTGAGCCTTCACCAAGTGAAGTAACTATTCCGGCGACGATGGTTAAGATAACTCCAAACCAGGTATTTTTATCGAGTGTGTCTTTAAAAATCAAGACTCCCAAAATGGCAGTTGCTACCAGTTCCATGTTTAACCAGATAGAAACTGAGGCTGCATTGGCTGTTTTCAAACCAAACATTAAAAGAACCGGACCAAGAAAGCCGCCGAAAAATATTATTCCAAGTGTTTTCATTCTGCTGCCCGAATGAAATAACAGCGTAAGGTTGCTGTTTTTACGGAAGATATAAGGAAACATAGCAATAGCTGCACCCAGATAAAGCAAGCCCGCCAATTGGAATGAATTTAACCCGTCTAACAGTAGTTTACTGAATGGTGTGGCAACACCAAAAAGGAAACCGGAAAGAAGGCCTGTTATAACGGCAAAACGTTTCAAATTTGAGTTTGATTTATGTTGGTGGAACTCCAATTTATACTGATACAGAAATTACAAAAACCACAAATTGTCTTTCCCAAATTCCGGAATATCGAGGCCGTCGAAATGAGGAGCTATCTGGGCGATGATTTCGGGGTATTTTATGGTGACGGGAAGGTTTTGCTGGCGAACGGATTTCCAGTACATACGGCTGAACTGGTACACCTGGTCAATCAGATCGCGGATGATGGTTGTATCATCCAGCTTACTTTTATCGGTACAATCGATATTTAGTTTGATCGGGAATGGCCAACCATCGGCACTACGAAACGATTGGTTGTTGTAGCGGGTGTTATTGAACAGAAGGTATTTGCGATTACCGATGTTTATATAAGTGCCACTGTATGGCATCTTATCACTCCAAGATTCATCGAAAGCCACAATATCCTCGGATTCTGTTTTGTTGATGGATATTATAAAGACAGGAATGTGAAGGTCCAATGCTTCGAGGGCTTTTTGAATGGGCTGCAGCTCATCGTCGGACATTGTTTTGTAGAAATGGATAATCAGCCTGTCGGGTGAGGAATTGACCGTAGCATATTCACGTATCTGGTGGGAGATTGAACCAGCAAGCAATTCGAGCTCATGTTTCATGAAATATTCGAAACGATTGAAAGTGCCGTTGTTGTTGAAGCTGAATGCACTACCAATATACTGAACATCGGTTTCGATGTGTTTGAACGCTCCAACACCGACTATGAGTTCGTTCTTTAGCTGGGCTTTCAAACGCCAGGGAGTGCCTTTTAGCTTAGCCAGAATTGCAATGGAAATGTTTGTAAGGCTGTACACATAATCTGCGCCCTGTTCAATGACCTTTTTTGAATCGATGACCTGTGAGGGTATATCCCTTTTAAGCAGCAGCTCTTTGACCTTATAGTAGATTTCACGTTTTTGTAAATCCTGTTCAAACTTGGTGTAAGGGGTCAGGTAGATGGCAAAGTACTTCACATCCTGATTGAAGCTGCGTTTTGCCAGTATCTCATTTATTTCCTGTACCGGATTTTCTTTGTCCTTAAACAGGATGCTGAAATGCGGTTCGGTGTGAAAAAGTATTTTAACATATTTGTTCAAGCCTTTAAACCAGTCTAAACCAGTTTCAAGGTATGTCTTTACCGCTTTGGCAATTTCGGCATCCGAATTATGAAGGATAAAGAACAGATGTATCTTTTTATAAGGGTTTTGTCNGTATGGACCGTTTAATTTGATGCCATTGTGAGGAACAATATCGGTTGCGCTATTTCCGAATACCATCTGATTGCTATCGAAGTTGGTAGTGCTGATGAGTGCAGGATTCACTTTCAGAAAGCCTGTATGGTGCAAGGGAATGATTTCGCGGAACTCCTTTATGTTTAAGAAGGTCTTGTAAAAATCGTTAATCTTGTTCCGGTAATACTTGTATTTATTTTCTTTTGAAGGCACCGGTGCAGGGAAACCAAGCGCCCTTGCAAGTTCGTTATTCAACACCGGATAAACGTTTTCGTAATCATCAGATAGGTCATCCGGTAAATCGTCGAATTTATGCAGTTGTTTTTTTACCATTACCCAATTTAGCAGCGAAGGCGAATAGTCAGCCATCAGTTCAGCTACACTCTTCTTTAAAACCTTGGATGTGCCTTCGTATGATATAAAGATTTCTGGGTATTGGCTAACAGTGCCAATCTGAACTTTGAGTGCGAATTTTTCATAGACTTCAAACTGGTCGGTATCTGCCGCAGGTACTGGCAACCAAATGGTATTCTCCTTAATAAATCCAACCTGGACAATCTGATTAACGATTACCCGGAAGTAGTAGTTTATTTTCCGATCGAAATAGCGCTTTATAAATGCCGGTGTTTCTGATCTTGCCTCGATAGTGCAAGGAATAAAGCCTGCTGTTTCGCCAGTGAATGTGGTATAAACAAAATCGGAGCCGTTGGCACTTATTCCGGGAAAAATTGATTCTATCGAGGCCGGAAAAATTGATTTGTGGATACGCTGGCATCGGCCGTTGTCCTCTTTGCTGAAATAGAAGGTGAGCTTTTCTTTTGGCCAGTCGAAGGTTAAGATATTAAAGTGCAGGTCGGGAGCTGACATCGAATATCAAATTAAAGTGGATTGCTAATTTGTTGACTGTGTTGCAGGTTCCACAGTTTGTCGAAAACAAAATCCAGATATTGACGCTTGAAATCCTGATCATCAGTGAATTTTCTGTAAAGGTCAGTGTATGTAAAAATTACATCCTGCATGAGGTCCTCTACCTTTTTGTCGGAGGTGATTTTGGCGTTCTGTTTGTCAGAGTTTTTAACGGCATTAACGGTAGCCATATCCCTTGAAAGATCAGCCGGAAGTTGTTCAAAGAGGAAACGCTTTACTTTATCATTATCAGTCCAGTTATCAATGCCAAACCTGGAATTAAACTCATCGATGATTGCCTGCAATTTGTCAAAATCATTGTCGCCTCCTCCTGAGCGCATTATCGGAGGAGTTGGTTCTAATTCACCTCCACCCTGAAGTTTGATTTCGTCGGTTGTTATACGTGTAAGGCGATAGCTATCGAGATCGACTGCTTCGAGTATCCCCCTGGCCAAATCATCATTCTCTTTAGGTTTGATCTTGGGCATCAGAAATTTCAGGAACCAATACAACCTTTCCCAGTACACGTTATTAAACGAAAGTATTTTTGAGAGGAATGAATAGGTGCGATTGAACGATTTTGATTTAACAAAGAAATCTACCTGATTGTGTTCAACAATAACATCTCCCTGGCCGTTCCATAAGGTTTTGAAATTCTCAACACATTTATCTATGATTGGATCTAATTCCTCTCGCCCGGCATTGCGGAAATACAGATCAGTGAAATTGGTTACATCTTCTTTTGAATAAACCTGGTAATTATCCAGGGCATCCTGCAGGTCGTTGAGTTTGTTGGCATCTGTTTCTTCGCTCAAAATCGTGGTGGTGAAAAAAGGATCAAAAGATTCTTTGATGTCGTCAACTGAATTGAAGAAATCGAGAACAAACGTATCGGTCTTATAGGGTTTATAGGCCCGGTTAAGCCGGGATAATGTCTGCACCGCCTGAACATCCCTCAGTTTCTTATCCACATACATTGTGTGAAGCAAAGGCTGATCGAAGCCGGTCTGGAATTTATTGGCTACTATTAAAAACTTGTATTCACTTTTCTTAAANNAAACCTTTGGAATATCAATGCCGGGAAACCCGTTTAATTTGGCTTCATCCATTTCGACCCCATCAATATTTCTTTTACCCGAGAAGGCTACAATGGCTTTGAACGGGGAGTTGATTTCGTGGAGGTACGAATTAAAAGCCCTGTAATAGGCAATTGCATTGTTGATAGACTTTGAGACAACCATCGCTTTTGCCTGGCCCTTTATCTGTTTGCGGACTTCGGTGTGGAAATGGTCTATCATTACTTTCGTCTTCTCCTTAATTGAAAAGGGATGGCTCTCGACATAAGCCCGGAGTTTTTTCTGAGCCTGGTGCGTTTCAAACAGCGGATCGTTTTCGACCGCTTTGTTCAGCTTATAATAGGATTGATACGTGGTGTAATTTTTAAGCACATCCAGGATAAATTCTTCCTCGATGGCCTGTTTCATTGAATAAAGGTCGAAAGGTGAAAATTTGCCATCAGGACCCTTGATACCAAATGTTTCAAGGGTTTTGTTCTTGGGAGTGGCGGTAAAAGCAAAATAGCTGGCGTTTTTCAGCATTTTGCGTTTCTGGATGAGCCTATTGATAATGTCTTCGGTATCTTCTTCCGGTTCGTCCTCTTCATCACCGGCCGATTCGTACTGCTCACCCTTGTCGGACAAAACCCAGTTCATTTTTGATGCTGTTTCACCACTCTGGCTGCTATGGGCTTCATCAATAATGATTGCAAACTTTTTTGCCTGAAGTGTACCTACTTCATCAATGATGAAAGGGAATTTCTGGACAGTCGTAATAATGATTTTCTTTCCATCCTCCAAAGCCGTTTTAAGCTGCTGAGAACCTTCGGTGATTGCTTCGACAACGCCTTTTACCTGGGCGAATTGCTTAATATTGTCGCGTATCTGCTTATCGAGGACTTTACGGTCGGTGACTACAATGACACTGTCAAAAACGGGGCTGGTATTGGTTTCGTCGTGCAAACCCACCAACTGATGTGAAAGCCATGTTATAGAGTTGGATTTACCTGAACCGGCAGAATGCTGGATCAGGTATTTTTGTCCTGCTCCCATCCGTTTCGCATCAGAGAGGAGGTTCTTAACTACGCGCAGTTGGTGGTAACGCGGGAAGATCAGTTTACGTTTTATCTTTCCTGTATCTTCATCTGTTTCCTCAACAACCTGGGCATAATTTTCAATGATATTACTCAGACTCTCTTTAGTGAGAATGTCTTTCCAGAGATAATCCGTTTTTAATCCATGCTGATTGACAGGATTGCCGGCTCCATTGTCGACGCCTTTGTTGAAAGGCAGAAAGAACGTGTTGAAGCCGTTTAATGATGTGGCCATATAAGCCAGATCAGGATCAACGGCAAAATGAACCAGGCAACGGGCAAAATGAAAGAGTGGTTCCTTGGGGTCACGGTCAGCCTGGTACTGTTTTATGGCATGTTTTACTGTTTGACCGGTCCACGGGTTCTTCAACTCAAAAGCAATCAACGGTAAGCCGTTGATCAGGATTACCATATCCAGTGAGTTATTGTTGTTAAGGCTGTAGCGCAACTGACGGGTTACTGCGAAAATATTGGCATTGTATTGTTGAATGGCTTTAGTATTGAGGTTGGACGTGGGGAGTTTATAATACAATTGCACATTCAGGTCAAGGTCCTTTACCCCTTTGCGAAGCACATCAATAATGCCCCGGAGTTTGATCTGCTCATTCAACCTTTTCAGGAACTTCTCTTCGCCTCGTTTAACTATGGTTTCGAAGGTTTCGGGCTGTGTGTCCTTAATGAACTCAAACAAGAGCCTTTTATTCAGGCAAAGCTCCCGGTCGTAATCGTTGGGATAAGCCTGGCGATAGCGGGCTTGTTCGAGAAGGCTTTTTTCAATGATGGCTTCGAGGCCTTTTTCGGATGTGTCGGTTGTCATATAAGCCTCAGTATTACTAAACCTAATATAATGGAAACTGAGAAACTCAATAATGTACCTATCAATATATACTCAGTTCTTTTGCGATCCTTACCTTCCTTTAAATCCCCAAAACGGAAAACGGATTTTGCTGCCAGCAAAAATCCTATGGCTTCATACTTTCCGGCTAATGTGAATGTAAACACCAATATCCTTTCAATTACCCCTATCCATTTTCCTGCATTTTCCAGACTATCGTCATTTTCATTTGCTTTCCCATTAATGGCTTTGCCCCATTTTTCTGTTAACCGCATGACCATAATGGATGCCGGTAAAGTAACCAGTACATATCCTGTTACTATTAACAGCGTTTTCAGGTTTGTAAACTGGAATACCAGGTTGGCACTTAACACGGGGAATTGTTTTGTATAAATGAACCAGCATGCAGCTATTACAAGCAGGTGGAGTCCCTGGTCAACAAAAAACAAGGTAGCGTTCTCTTTTTTGATATAGGACTTACCCAGATCGATGGCAAGATGTGAGATTGTGATCACCAGCGGTATCCATACAGGAGACCAGCTTCCCAGGGCCAGCCATGCCAGAAGACCTGTTATAAGTGTATGCAGATAGAGGTATCCTGATTTAATTTTCTTTTTCTTTCGATGATCTACCCACTTTGAAGGTTGCAGAATAAAATCGGATATCGCGTGTGCTGCTATCAGGCGGATTAACAGATCGAGGTGTATATAACTCATAGCTTTGAAGATATTAATGTTGTAAAACGGTGGAGAAATTTGTCAATACTCTCAACCTTTCCTGTTACCAGTCTCTTTCGTGCTGAGGGCTGTGACCTGTGAATGATTTTAGCTAATGAATTTTGGGTTTCATCTTTAAGGAGATAATGGTAAAATGCTTCAGCCTGAAAATACGACCATTGACTTATTACATCATCAGCAAAAGAAAAAGATACCTCAAGTTCGGAATTGACGTCTTCCCAAGGTGTATGAACTTTCAATCTGCTATCCGTTTTTTTCATCCCGTCAATCAACATTCCCGAGAATTGAAATGCCTGTCCATCAGATTCTATCGTTTTTTCAGCATTAAAGGCAAGCGAGCCTATACCTATTGCAATGCGTGCGTCCCAGTTTCTTTTCGCAGACCTTTTTTTAGATTCATTTGCATCCATGAGGCTCCGAATCTTAGCCCTGATGAGCAGACTGATGAGAAGTGATACTTCCGGTTTTTCAATTTCAGCCTGAAAACTATCGCCCCGGTATATCTCGAAAGGGGATTTTGACGTATTGAGTACAACTTTACTAATCTCTTTAAATGTTTTTTTAAGTGAAGTTATCAGAAATTCCCTGTTCGCTTCTTTTATAGAAGCAGAACCGACAATGTCACCTGTTATAACTGCTATTGTATTCATTGCTTTATCTGCTTTACATTGTTCTGCTTTATCATCTTTGGTATTAATAGCCCCAAGAGGTTATTATTTAACATTATATACCTGTGGGGCTATAAATGTACAATATATATCAGTGGGGCTATAAGTTGTACCCGTATTATTACCAGAATAAGCCTGGAGACTTAATTTAACAGGTATTAAGCTTACAGGCTTAACACCATCAACGTTACGTTTATTCTTACTCATGTTACCTTAATTTTCCCTGTTACCACCTCGGCTATCAGGCTTTGTTTTAGCTCTTTTACAAGCTCGATTTCCTTTTCGATTTTTTCTATTCCTAAATCGATTTGCTGGGTTTCAATTTCTAATGTCTTAATTATCTCTTCCCTTTCTCTTGAATCCGTAGGAAATGCAATTTTCAGATTCTTTAATGTATCACTCGTAAGCTGATTTATAGTCGAAGTTGCAAAAAGACAAGTTTGTGATTTAAAAATAGAAGAGTTAAAAAACCATGAAAGATAGCTCCAATATTTACTTCTTACTATTGTCATGAACGCACCAAATGTTAACCCTACAGCTGAATCATCAATGCAGACGTTTTTCCCAATTAAATCTGCACTGCCATTTCTTGCACAGAGAAGAATATCGCCCTTTTGGGTAAGCAGTTTTTGTGGTATTTCTTTCTTGATAAAAACATTATCTAAAAAAGAAAGCCTACCGTTTTGAATATTAGATGAACGAAGAACTAAAATACCCTTTCGCTCATCTACAATATCGTTTGGACTATAGGTTACGCCTATTATCGCATTGGCTATATACTTTAGTTTTATTACTTTCCAATGGGAAGGAATATCGCCAAGCCACTCAACACCAGAATTTTTCATTGGTGCATTTAACCTAATACCCTTTGTCACAGCTTTATTAATTACCGCCTGCTTCTGCGCCTTAAGCAAGGCAATCAGCTTTTCTTTTTTAGCGATAAAGGTGTTGATTTCGTCGGTTTTGGCATCGAGATAGTTGGCAATGGCGGTTTGTTCGGGGAAAGGGGGAAGGGGTAAAAGGGAATCTTTAAACTCACCATATTCGATGTTTTGTCCTTCACGGATACCTGTTACAAAAAGAGTGAGGGAGCTAATAAAAGGATTTGATTTAAACAGATGCCTGTAAAAACCCTTATCAATTTCTTTGCAGTTCTTCTCGCGAAAAACAGTATAAGCCGGACTGATAATTCCCTGCTGATGGGCAAATTCAAAACCTCCCTGGAACGAGCGCAGGCTGATGACAAAATCTTCTTTTTTTACAAGCTTCAGAAGGTGGAAATCCTTTTGTGCAGTGACGGTGCGCGTTTCATACTCTTCTTTGAACACGACACCTTTGGTCTGGGTAGCAGCCAACAAAGGTTCGTTGGGAAACCCTTTTTCGGACCTTTCTTTAAACAAATGTTTGGCTTTCCTCATATTCCAATGTTCAGGAATCTGAGGAAGCCAGGGGATTGGGGTGGGTTTATATGAGGGGTAGGAGGAGGTCATATCATAATTTTATCAAGCAAACCATCTGTTTCTTGTTCCAACTGTTTGATTTCCTTTGTGATTTCCGCTACTGACCTTAGCGGCTGGTACTTGTAAAATATCTTGGTAAAGGAAATTTCATAACCTTTTACGGTTTTGGTGTGATCAATCCAGGCATCGGGCACAAAAGGCCATACTTCCTTTTCAAAATACTCATGAATATCCTGCTTAACAGGCACATATTCATAGTCTCTAAGTTCAGAATCAGGCTCATAGATTACTTTGCCTTTTTCTTTTTTCCTGATGACCGGCTGGGCTTCTTCATCTTTCCAGGAAACAGCATCAAGAAAGTTTTTACGATCTTTAGGTTTCCATTTAATGCCGGAAGCCTGAATTACTTTATCGAGTTCAGATAAAAGAATGTTGAAGTCGGTATGGATAGAAGTTTCAAGCTTTTTCTGAAGAAGTTTCAATATAGGTAAAAGTGTTTCCTGGTTTTCAACTTCAGACAGTTTTTCAACCAGCAATTGCCATGAAAGCCGGAGTGGGCGATCGACAGTTATGCTCCAATAGGCAAAGTCGTCATTATCAAAAATCCTACTTATCTCTGTTTCCTTAAAGTCGATGAAGGTTTTACTGATTTCCTGAATATGGTGTTCGAGCAACTCGTTGGACTTATTGCCAAAGCCTTTGCGCATTTTGCTGTAAATGGATGAGGCGTCAATTAACTGGACCTTGCCCTGCCTGTGCGGTTCTTTCCGGTTGTTCAGCACCCAGATATAGGTTGCAATACCCGTGTTGTAGAACATATCGTTGGGCAACTGAATAATGGCTTCGAGCAGGTCGTTCCCGATGATGTGCTTCCTGATTTCACTTTCGCCGCTGCCCGCTTCACCGGTGAACAGTGATGAGCCATTATGAACCGAGGCAATACGGCTACCCAATTCGTTGTCAGTCTTCATCTTGCTCACCATATTCATCAGGAAAAGCAACTGACCATCACTTACGCGTGGAACACCGGTACTTTTAAAGCGGTAATCCAGGATTTCCTTTGATTTCACATCCATTATGGAATCCTGATCAATTTTCCATGTTTTGCCATAAGGAGGATTGCTGAGCATGAAATCAAATTGAAGTCTCGGGAAACCGTCGTTGGAGAGCGTGGAGCCATACGCAATCTTATCGGGGTCCTCGTCTTTAATCAGCATATCGGCTTTGCAGATAGCAAAGGTTTCCGGATTGACTTCCTGTCCGTAAAGGTGAAATGTGGCTTTTGGATTGATTTCTTTAGCAAAGTTTTCAGCTTCGGTTAACATTCCTCCACTACCACAGGCAGGATCATAGATCAAGTAGGTTCCATCTTTGATTTTGTCTTTGATGGGTTCAAAAACAATGTGAGTCATTAATTTGATGATCTCACNGGGCGTGAAGTGTTCCCCGGCTTCCTCGTTGTTTTCTTCGTTAAATTTCCTGATAAGTTCTTCAAAGACATATCCCATCCCAAGGTTACTCAATCCTTCATGAATGATATTCCCATCCTTGTCAGTTATGGGATTGGGGCTCAGGTTTATTTGCGAAGAACAGAATTTTTCTATCAGGGGGAATGTAATGTTAGCTTCCTCCATTGTATCCAGCTGGTTGCGAAGCTTGAACTTACTTATAATGTCCTGAACATTGCTGCTAAAACCATCCAGGTAGTTTTCAAGATTTTGCCTTATGTTGGATGGTTCATTTAAAAGTTTCTTGTAGGTGAATGGCGAAGTGTTATAAAAGACATATCCTGAAACTTTCCTGAGTTGGGGGTACTGGTTATCTATCTTTAATTGATTAAGCTTTTTGTGCATTTCCAGCACCTTTTCTTTTGTTGGTTCCAATAAAGCGTCCAACCTCCTTAAAACTGTAAAAGGAAGAATTATGTCACGGTATTTACCCCGAGTATAGACATCCCTTAATACATCATCGGCAATGCTCCAGATAAAGTTTACTATCTGATTCTGCTGGATATGGTTCATTTCTTAGTCTTAATATTATTCGATACAAGTTTCAGCGCTTTCTCCGCATGTTTTTCGTTCCCGATCGTATTCATCAGCTGGTCGGCAAGCCAAAGTGTTGATAATTCGGATTCATCAGCATGAAGGATTGTTGCCAATTGAGGGATTATCTCTTTTTTCACCGCTCTTTGACCTCTTTCGATTTTACTTAACTGAGGTGTATCCATCTCAAGGAGTGGAGCAACCTGCCGAAGTAAAAGGTTTTGTTGCTCTCTTAACTCACGGATTTTTTGGCCAAAATGGTTAGTCATAGTTTTTATTTATTGACTTGTCAACTATTGGCAAATGTAAGTAAACAACATTTGAAAAGCAAATTGACTTATTCACATGCCAAACCAGCTTTCTATGTTTGGATAGGAGAAATGAATTATTGAAGAATAAAGAATTTTGAGGAAACTCAGGAAGTTAAGGAAACTACTCCTTAACTTCCTTTGAATCCTGAATTTCCTGAGATCGGCGAACTGAAAGATCAACGCTGTTTTTTTGATAGCTGTCCTGTTTCTCACGATAGAGAACGTTCTTTCTACAGAAATCGGTGATGTATCCTTCTGCAGTTTTATCAGGAATAGAAAGTGATGCAGCCACTTTGAGGTAATCCTGCCTGTTGAACTGAACCGGCAGTGCATCCAGGAATTTCTCCTTCTGATTTTTACGGCGAGGAAGCTGAGGTTCGGCGGGTAGTTCAGAAAAAACCTTGCTGGCATGTTTCACCAGGACAGTAATCATCTGAAGTGAAGTTTCAAAGTCAACGTCACTGCAAACAATACGATCGGTAAGGTTGCCCGTTTCCATGATCCGCAAGGCAGACAAAATCATAGCAATGCGAAATGAAATTAAGCCCAGGCGACGGACGGTAGCCATATAATCTATGCCCTGCAAAGCAATGTAGAGGTCCTGCGCATGCTGAAAGTATTCATGAAATCGTTCCTGTTGCCCGGGAGTGAAGGTGAAGGATAGTTCAAACCCTAATGAAAGGGATTGGTAGAGGGTGAAAAACTCGTTGCCCAGATTTTCAAAGAAATCATCAAGGCCGTTGCCATCGCTTGAGGCAAACACATCTTTCCACACGGGGCGGATGTTCATGAAATAGAAAATGAACCTGCTGAACAAGCCGTTTTCGGCATTGGGTATCAGGCTTGCCACCTGACGGGNGGTGCCTGAAAGCACAGCAGAAAGCCTGGGATTTTCCATATCCACATACTCACGATCGGTGCGACGGTAGTACGATATGGTTTCGTGATGAAAAGCCTTGCGGAAGCCGTCACTGTAATTGCCATAATCGCTTTTAAAAGCCTGAGCGAGGGTATCACCTTCCGTTTCAAACAACAGGCCGCTGCCATCGTTGTCGGACAGCAATTGGAATACTCCGGTAGTGCTGTTATTAGCCGGGATAAACAGCATTTTCTCGGGAGGTTTGCCCGGTTTTTCGACATCGGCGTCTTTCCCTTTGCGTTCGAGGTAATCGGCAAGCTCCATTTCATATTGTTGTTTAAGCAACCGTGCCTGTTCGCGAAGGAACCGATGTACAGGCTTGACAAGCTGCTTGCAATGAACTAAGCGGCCTTTTCCAGCAGAAGCCTGCGCCGTGACAAACAGGAACAAGTTGGGATAGACTTTTTTGCCATCATAGATTCCAAAGATTTTAGGGAAGCAGGCGCTTAATGCACCAATAGAACCCAGCAGGAGAATATCACGTTCCTCATCCGAGGAAGCCACCGAAACCACTCTTAAAAGAAAGTCAGGCAGATGATCGTAAACAGTTGACGGGAAGGTAGGATGCAGATTTTCAGGTTCGGAAGAAGGCGTGTACTCTCCAGCACTGTTTTCTTTAACGACAGGACTAACTGTAGGTGATACAGTCAAACCTGCTTGTTTTGCCATAAAGAAAAAGGACTTCAAGGTGATACCTGAACCATGCGATTTCAAGCAGTTGGAATACTGATGATCACATTCTGCATGGGAATAGCCCTCATTAAAACAGCTTACACGATGGAAATATTCCCTGCCCTGTTCGCCGAAGGCATCAGCAAAAGCGAAGCCAATATCACGCCAGTTGCTGTACCCAGCAGTAATGTCGAGCTGCTGGTGTTCAATCTGAGCAATTAAGGATTCAACTTCGGTATTGTTTGCCGGAATTGGTTTGACTTTTTCTTTCAATTCAGGTTTAAAGGCCGGTTTTTGAAGCCAGTCGGACGGATTAAAGTTTTTCTTGCTCATGGCCTACAGGTATTTAGGATTTATATAAGCCTGAGGATCGAAAGCCAGAAAGCAGGCCCGGGAAACATCCTTACCGGACTGATCAATATCAACCTCGTAATACTGGCTGAGGTAATTGGAGATTGCCTTGAAGTATTCCTGATGAGAAGCCTTAGACAGGTCGATAGGAATAATCCATTTGATCCCATCACCGGAAGGAGAGACGAAAAGCAATTCGGTATTGAAGTATTCATCTTCAATTAGTGCTTTCCGCAGTTCATCAAGATTCTGAACATGATCGAAGTCGATACAGATAAGCCCAGAGTGTTTTTTGAGAGCTTTATCGCTACGTTCGGTAAATGTGCCAGAGAAGGTGACGTAATCGAAATTCGAGGCTTTGAACTGCCTGGATTCTTTCTTATCGGGAAGTGATCGCAAATGCAGCGTACGTTCCTGATAAACAGTTCCAACGATCAGTTTATAAATCTCAGGAATAGTGAGTGCGCCATTCGGAATCGTATTGGAAACGGGCGCTTTAAAGAAGCTGCACTTAGTTAATGGTTTCTGTTGGGCTGAAGAAAATTCAGGGGTTTCGGGCATCGTCTCACCCACAAGGAAATGAAGGGGTTCTCCCAGCCTGAGAAAGAGAAAGTCATTCAGTTTTTCTAAGAGAGCATTCTCTTTCAGATTAAAATGCATGGAGGCAAAGTCGAATGCATCTCCTCTGAAATCCGGTAATTCAGAATCCACAAAAACAGCACAGCCATCAACAACTTTGATCAGAAGCGTTTCTTTGTTGCAGTTGAATGGGTTCCTGGCAGGGAGGCAGTCCCTTCCTTTAACGGAAAGGACTGTCTCATCAGGATAATACTCACGAAGCACATGCGAAAAAATATTCAGGCCGTAGTGCGTCTTGCGCAGGATGTTTTCTTTAGTGAGTTCCATCGGCTGAAGATTTTTTTCGTGAATAATTGGCTTCCAACAAGGCATCGATGTCCGAAATCTTGTAGTAGAATTTGCCATTGATACGGCTGAAA
This sequence comes from Lentimicrobiaceae bacterium, assembly GCA_015657475.1. Taxonomy (GTDB): domain Bacteria; phylum Bacteroidota; class Bacteroidia; order Bacteroidales; family UBA4417; genus UBA4417. The sequence continues at coordinate 70,203 of JADLKF010000003.1, forward strand.
TTCAGTGTGCCTTCATCGCGCAGGGATTGCAAGGTGCGCTTACTGATGTGTAAGGTTTGCATTACATCCTGACCATCTATCCAGGTATCTTTGAAATCATCCATGCGGGTTCTTTTCAAGGATTGGATGTAGGTTTTCACTATCTCGAAATCACGAGACAGGTTCATCAGCATGTCCATAATTTCGATCATGACTTTGCCCTCCTACTCTTTAGAAGGTTATCCATTACCTGTGATTCTATTTCATCGGTGGTGGCAGTGCGATGGCGAAGGACCCAATCATCCAGTTCGGACCGTTTGAAATAGATTTTTTTGCCATTAGGCTTGTAATGGGGAATAGCTCCGGAACTCGTGAGCTTGTAGAGGTGTGATTGCGATAATTCGAGATAATCGCAGGCTTCATTGAAATTAAGCACCTCCTTCTGCATCAGATTCTGGTTCAGGAGTAGCTTTTCAATTTTTTCGAGACGCAATAATAGTTCGTCCATTTTACAATGAATTGAAAGTGAAAAATGGACCGTTGGCCAATGGTCATCTTCGATTGTCGAAGACGTTGCGAAATTGGCAACAATGCTTTGGAAGTGAAGAAATGGAAATTTAAGCCAACCGGAAAGGCTTGCCAGATAAGAGATTCAGGAAAACAATGGAAATTTGAAATGGTAAATTGACAGCAAATTACCGCAATTTAGCAGGGAGGTAAAATGTCGAGCCAGCGATGTTTGGCAATGAAATCCTTGATTTTTTCCGCTTTCTGTTTATATGATCTGAATTGTTTGTCGAGCGATGCCTGGTAGCGGTGATCAAAGAATTTGCGAATATCGATTGGTTCAATTTCTCCGTTTGGCTGGAATCGGCGCTTATTGAAATAGTTTCGGGTGATCAACAAATGAAAGATCATTGCTAACTCTTCCTTTTGCCCGTGCTTATTGCAAAAACAGTAGTTTTCGTCAATATAGCCGTTTGAGAAAAGTTGCTCCTCGAAAGAAGCGAAGCGCTGAGGATTCTTGATTATGGTCTTATAGTCAAGAATACCTTTTCCCGGTTCTTTCAAATCATTAGTAAATGCTTTGAATGTAACCTCAATTTTACTGGTGACCAGGTGAACATCAGGCAGCTTTGGAGTGATTTGAGGAGCTTGCTTTATGAATGAATTTTCGGGAGCTGGTTCTTTGAAAAACAGCGCATGAATTTCAGGTTCAGATAGAGGTTCTTCCACAAACTGCGGGTAAGTTTTCTGGATTTCAAGATAGATCCTGATCAGTGAGTATTTCAGGAATTGAAGGATGAAAGAGAAATCCGAGGGTTTAGCTTGTTTTGATTGCTGCAGTGGACCTGACAAGGCATCAAGGTATGAATTATTGGATTCAATTGCGTCGGAGGTCTCCCTGAACTTTTCAGATAGTTTCCGTTTCAAAGCAGTATGAATCAGGTACTTTTTCTCAAGGTCATTCAGCGAAAGTGAAATCTCGTTGTGAAACTCATTCAAATAGTCGATCGCTTCGTTCTCGATCAAACCGTGATAGTACTTTCGTATAGGTGTCAGAGGCTTGTGGAAGTCAACCTGATACAAAGGTTGAAATGCATAGAATGCTTTATTTAACTGTCTTGTCAGTTCAGTGTATTTGGCATCCGGGATTTCTTTCCCAGACCAGGGATTGAGGTCAAGAAACAGGATTTTGTGATATATCTGGAGCTCGTTATTCATAGCAGGTATAATTCAAAGGTAAGGCTTATTTAAGTTGTGTCAAGAGATTGGCATATTCGAGTTTTGTTTCATCTGTAAAACCATCGAGATAATTTTCAGTGACCAGTTCGGAGCTGTGCCCCAAGCTCTCTTTGATAAATGCCGTAGAGATGCCCTTACGCATCATCACGGTAGAAAATGAATGGCGGGCGGCATAAGTGCCGATCTTCATGGCAATCTCTTTTTCATTCCTGATCTCTTCCATATGCTTATTTACCCATTTGATGAATCGTTGACAGCGGTGTTTGACAGTTACAGAACTCAACCCAACTTCCAAGATTGGAAATAGGTAGGGGTTAGTGGGATCACTATTTTTCTGCCGATTGATAATCTCAATGGCTTTGGGATTAAGGCCAACTTTGATGGGACGCAGGTCCTTTTTCTTTGTGCGTTTGGTCTTCTCACGAATGAAGTACAAATAATTCCCCTGAAGGTTTTNGGGCTTAAGGTGGGCAATATCAGTAAAGTTCATGCCATTGCAGAGATATGAAAGAACCCAGAAATCAATTGCTTTTTGCCTGTGTGGATCATCAGAAGTGTAATCTAAAAGTTTTTGAAGGTCGTCAACAGGAAGGGCTTTTTTGATATTACGGCCAGAAGGGATTTGGTACTTCTTGAAGGGGTACTTATCGGCTGAAAGCATTTTATGTTCAATTGCCTGGTTCAANNAAATAGCCCGGAGCGAACGCATGTAGATATTGATAGATGTGACTGACTTACCGGCTTTTGACAGGTGATTTTCATAAGTATTCAAGAGCTCAGGCGTAATATCATAAACGGTTAGATTTTTACGAAACTCAGTGATTGAATTGATGGTTGTTCGATAGGCGATAGCAGTGCCGATCTGATCATTCTCTTTCAGGATTTTGATGTAACGATCGAACCAGTAAGAAAGTTTCGCCTGGTGGCTTTCACCCGACGTATGATCCCGCTGGAAGAAGGATTCCTCAAAAGCGACAATGGAAAACGGATGCAGCTTGTCGATGATGTCCTGTGCTTTTGTTTCAATAGCTTTGAGCCGGCCCCTGAGGTTTTTTAATTCTGTATCACGGAGGTTGGATGCGAAGACCTTTTCCCATTCGTCCTTGGTGACAAATTCTTTAATTCCATACTTTTTTTTGCCTTCGCCATAATAAATGTTTAATTTTACGGGGTACTTACCGTCCTTGTTTGCCTTGGTTCCTTCTATTACAAAGCTTACTGTTGCTGTGTTTTCTATCATAATACCTGTGTTAAAAATGCGACCAAAAATGCGACCATATCGATACACAAAGATAGGAAATAAGAGAAAACAAAAGAAAGAAAAAGAAAAATAAATATTGAATATCAATACGTTAGATAGCATTGACAAGGATAAGAAGACAAGAGAAAGTAAAAATTATGCCTTACAAGCAGAGGGTCCTTGGTTCGAATCCATGTGCTCCCACAACAGAAAGGTTTCAGGAATTAACTGGAACCTTTTTATTTTGTGCAAATGGCTTTGGTTTATATTCTTTATTCTTCGTCTTTAGACAGGTATTACATCGGTTCAACGACACAGCTTATTGAGGAACGACTACGTCGTCATTTATCTGATCACAAAGGTTTCACCGCCAAAGCTAAAGACTGGTGTATCGTATATTCGGAATCATGTGTTGATAAACCATCTGCATTAAGCCGGGAGAAACAGATTAAATCCTGGAAAAGCAAAACAAAAATTAAAGAACTGATTGATAATCAATCAAGTTAGTTCCAGGCTGCTGGTTCAGTGCATCCCGATACAATCGGGAGGGTCCTTGGTTCGAATCCATCCCGATAAATCGGGACTGGTAGTGCTCCCACAACAGAAAGGTTTCAGGAATTAACTGGAACCTTTTTATTTTTGTGCAAATGGCTTTGGTTTATATTCTTTATTCTTCGTCTTTAGACAGGTATTACATTGGTTCAACGACACAGTCCATTGAGGAAAGGCTACGTCGTCATTTATCTGATCACAAAGGTTTCACCGCCAAAGCTAAAGACTGGTGTATCGTATATTCGGAATCATGTGTTGATAAACCATCTGCATTGATGCGGGAGAAACAGATTAAATCCTGGAAAAGCAAAACAAAAATTAAAGAACTGATTGATAATCAATCAAGTTAGTTCCAGGCTGCTGGTTCAGTGCATCCCGATGCAATCGGGAGGGTCCTTGGTTCGAATCCATCCCGATAAATCGGGACTGGTAGTGCTCCCACAACAGAAAGGTTTCAGGAATTAACTGGAACCTTTTTATTTTTGTGCAAATGGCTTTGGTTTATATTCTTTATTCTTCGTCTTTAGACAGGTATTACATTGGTTCAACGACACAGTCCATTGAGGAAAGGCTACGTCGTCATTTATCTGATCACAAAGGTTTCACCGCCAAAGCTAAAGACTGGTGTATCGTATATTCGGAATCATGTGTTGATAAACCATCTGCATTGATGCGGGAGAAACAGATTAAATCCTGGAAAAGCAAAACAAAAATTAAAGAACTGATTGATAATCAATCAAGTTAGTTCCAGGCTGCTGGTTCAGTGCATCCCGATGCAATCGGGAGGGTCCTTGGTTCGAATCCATCCCGATAAATCGGGACAGGTAGTGCTCCCACAACAGAAAGGTTTCAGGAATTAACTGGAACCTTTTTTATTTTGTGCAAATGGCTTTGGTTTATATTCTTTATTCTTCGTCTTTAGACAGGTATTACATCGGTTCAACGACACAGCTTATTGAGGAACGACTACGTCGTCATTTATCTGATCACAAAGGTTTCACCGCCAAAGCTAAAGACTGGTGTATCGTATATTCGGAATCATGTGTTGATAAACCATCTGCATTAAGCCGGGAGAAACAGATTAAATCCTGGAAAAGCAAAACAAAAATTAAAGAACTGATTGATAATCAATCAAGTTAGTTCCAGGCTGCTGGTTCAGTGCATCCCGATACAATCGGGAGGGTCCTTGGTTCGAATCCATCCCGATAAATCGGGACTGGTAGTGCTCCCACAACAGAAAGGTTTCAGGAATTAACTGGAACCTTTTTTATTTTTGTGCAAATGGCTTTGGTTTATATTCTTTATTCTTCGTCTTTAAACAGGTATTACATCGGTTCAACGACACAGTCCATTGAGGAAAGGTTACGTCGTCATTTATCTGATCACAAAGGTTTCACAGCCAAAGCTAAAGACTGGTGTATCGTATATTCGGAATCATGTGTTGATAAACCATCTGCATTATGCCGGGAGAAACAGATTAAATCCTGGAAAAGCAAAACAAAAATTAAAGAACTGATTGATAATCAATCAAGTTAGTTCCAGGCTGCTGGTTCAGTGCATCCCGATGCAATCGGGAGGGTCCTTGGTTCGAATCCATCCCGATAAATCGGGACTGGTAGTGCTCCCACAACAGAAAGGTTTCAGGAATTAACTGGAACCTTTTTTATTTTTGTGCAAATGGCTTTGGTTTATATTCTTTATTCTTCGTCTTTAGACAGGTATTACATCGGTTCAACGACACACTCCATTGAGGAAGGCTACGTCGTCATTTATCTGATCACAAAGGTTTCACCGCCCAAGCTAAAGACTGGTGTATCGTATATTCGGAATCATGTGTTGATAAACCATCTGCATTAAGCCGGGAGAGATGTGCTTCACAGGATATTCTACATCCTCGTCTTCACCAATGCAAATTTCTGTTTCAGTTTAAGGAATGGCTTCTCAAGCAGTTCATAACTGATCACAGGTATCAACAAAGAACTCAGTATTATCAGTGTTAGATACAGGTACAGGTTATTGATCTTTTGTTCAAGAATTACCTTTTTGAGTATGACCCAAACAAGGATATTGCCATACATGTAAATGCCATAGGAAACCTTACCCAGGTATAGCAGGGGTTTGAACCGGACAAGCATATTATTCCTCTTCGGATTAAATAACATATCCATCATTAGCATTCCTGATAAACCGATATATACAAATTTGCGCGTGACACCATTGAGCATATTTTCATAATTGCTCAGGTCGTCGAAGGCAAAAAGGACAATGATTATTACCCATACAATTATTCTGGTGCTCCAGTGCAGTTTGAACTCAAACGGTTTCCGCAGGTAAAAAACAGCCAGCAATCCACCCAAAAGAATGACATCCATTCGGCTGAAAGTGTGCAGATAAAGCTGGTACCAGTTGGAATCGAGGAAGAGGTAAGTGTATATCTTGTATAGCCAGCTGAAGCCAATGAGGGAAACTATGACAGAGGGTAGTTTCCGGTTTGGAATAAAAGCAATGATGAGTGGCCAGAATAGATAAAAATGTTCTTCAATACAAATTGACCAGAAATGTGAGAACGGATATACCCACTGCTGAGTCCATATGGTTTCAAAGTTATTGATCAGAGCAATCGTTGGCCAGTATGTCGGTTGTTTATCACCAAGCCAGTTGATGAGAAAAGGCGTAACGGCTATGAGGAAAAAATATAGTGGCCATATGCGTAACCCGCGGCGGAGATAGAATTTAGGCACATTCACTTTCCCGTATTTTTCTTTTTCCATCACCAGCAGGTAGGTAAGCAGGTAACCGCTGATAAAAAAGAAAATATCCACACCGAAAGGCAGGTTTCTGATAAACTGGTCTACTCTCAAACCTGTGGCTGACAGAGTCCTGTAATCACCGGTTGAAATAATGCCGGGCACTCCAAACCATCCCTTCCAGCCAATGTAGGAATGGTAAATAATGATCATAAATGCGGCAAAGAAACGGATAATATCAAACTGAGGGATATATACCGTATTTTCATTTTTACTCTTCAAATCCATTGCTTTTAACGTTCAAACAAATATAAATTATTTGCAAAAACAGCACTGCTGACTTAATCCAAAAATGCGGAATAATTAATAATTACAGCAGTTTTTATGTGAATTGAAACAATGCTGATATGTGGTCATGATGTAATTTATTGTCAGCTATTTAATTAGGGTAATATTTTTCTTATTACTTTTAAAGTGATTTTTAATTCATTCGTATGAATAAATCTCTACTCGTTACACTCATAGCCTGTTTCTTTTACAATGTTGCTTGCCCTCAGGTAATAGAGAGCCCCCTTCACTCACTATTGAGCAACAGAACAGGTTAAAATCCGTTCAGGAAGTAAAAGCGCCATTACTCAGAGGTCCGTTAACCTTACCTTATTCGGTCGACAATTCTGCACAACCCTTTTTCAGGCCACTTTTCCAGCAAAGCGGACTTGAATGCGGACAGGCAAGCAGCATAGGGCTCGGGCTCACCTATGAGTTAAATGCATTGAGGAATCTCCCCGGCAATGTTGCGCAAAACCAGATGGCGACTTATTTTACCTATAACTTCCTTAATGGAGGCGCCAATGCAGGCGTGAGCTTCCTCGAATCCTGGGAAATTGTCAAAAGGGTCGGCAATCCCAGCGTATTCGACTACGGCGGGCTTTCCTACGGCGGGCCGACCAGATGGATGTCGGGTTACAACCTTTATTATAATGCCATGCACAACCGCATCACTGATGTTGCTGTAATATATATTAATACAGTTGATGGCCTCAATACACTCAGAAACTGGATCTATAACCACCTCGGTGCATCATCGGTCGGCGGAGTAGCTAATTTTTATTCCCAAACCATGACCGTGACAGAAAAGTTACCTGCCGGCACAACTTTTGGCGGGCAATATGTTATTACAGCATTTGGCAGCAGTCCCAACCATGCAATGACTATATTGGGCTATAACGATTCGATACGTTACGATTATAATGGCGACGGACAGTATACCAATAACATCGACATTAACGGTGATGGAGTATTGGATCTGAAGGACTGGGAGATTGGCGGACTAAAAATTGCCAATACCTATGGCAGCATAACAAACTGGGCTAACCAGGGTTTTGCATGGGCAATGTATAAAGCTTTTGCTGAAGATCCGTCCAGCGGAGGGATATGGAACAATGCCGTTTATATCTCATATGCCAAGCAGGATCTCTCCCCTAAGCTTACAATGAAGTTTACGCTGAAACACACCAGCAGAAACAGGCTGAAAGTGATTGCCGGTGTAGCAAACGACCTGGCGGCAACGGAACCTGATGTGACCCTTAATTTACCATTCCTCGATTACCAGGGAGGGGATCTTTACATGAAAGGAGGCACAACCGAAGCCGACAAAACCATAGAAATAGGACTTGATGCCACTCCGTTGCTCAGCGAAATTGAAAACGGGCAACCGGCAAAGTTCTTCCTCATGATCAATGAAAATGATCCCCTGAATGCTGCAACAGGACAGGTTATTTCATTTGACCTGGTTGATTATACTTCAGGATCTGCTATCACAATCCCGGGAGGATTCTCAAATGTACCGCTGGTTGAAAACGGCACCACTACGCTTACAATCAATGCAACCCTTAGCGCAAATAAGCCTGCCATTCAGAACGCCACGCTTCCTGAAGCCAAGTTGTATGAACCCTATAGCCAGCAAATGAGTGTAAGCGGTGGAACACCACCTTATAAGTGGCGTATGGCTATCGATTATAATGAGGCGTCAGGCACAGGTGCTTTTCCAATGATAAATACCCAGCAGCTTACGGTAAATAATACCTCTTCCGGTTATGCTACAAAAGAGCTTCCATTTCCCTTTCCTTTCTATGGAAAAACATATACCACTGTATACCCTCATGTTGATGGCTACCTGATGTTTGAAAATCATCCGACTCCCTGGCCATACATAATCTATGAAAAGACCTTTTTCAAGAATACCCGGACAATATCGCCTTATATGGGCAAGCCAATGGTACTGGCAACCGGTGAAGGCGATGGCATATGGTACCAGGGATGCAGCGACAGCGCAACATTCCGGTGGAAAGCCTCAGTATATGGCTATACATCTAGCTCTGATTTTAATTTTGCAGTTACCTTGTTTCCCGATGGAAGGATTAAATTCAATTATGGAAGCATGAATAGTACGGCCTACATGAAGTGGCTTGCCGGATTATCCAACGGTGACGGATTAAATTATCACTTTGGTGCCATTAGCGATTCACTGGCACAGCCATCGGCCAATTCTATGTTCCTGTATTCCACACAGCCCTTCCCGACGGAATTGTCATTATCGGAATCCGGGCTTTTCTCAGGGACACCCTTAAGGTCATACACAAATCTGCCCTTAAAGTTCTATGCAGAGGACAACAATTTCCTTTATGCAGTCAAGACACTAAATTTCAACACAAAAGGAATAGAAATTTCTTACCAGGTCAGTTCAGGAAATGATAGCATCATCGAATACGGTGAAACAGTTCATATAACACCTGTTCTCAGGAATGTGAGCAGCGCTGCCCTGAATAATGTGGTCATGTCAATAACCTCCACAGATCCGTTTATCATACTGAGCGACAGCATTGAATACATAGGCACTCTCTCACCGGGGCAGAGTATTACTTTTCCTGATGCGTTCCGGTTCAATGTAAAGAACTCCGTACCGGACGGGCACCTGATAGAAATTGACAATCAACTTATTGCTGCACAAGATACCTTTAACCGTTCGATGCGGTTGCCAGCCTGGTCAGGCAAACCGAAGATTACGCATGTTGCAGTTGCCGACGGGAACAACAATATCCTGATGCCGGGTGAGCCGGCAAGCCTTATCCTGACACTGAAAAACACAGGCGGTTCGGCATTGACCAATATTGAAACGGATCTTTCTGTGATTGATCCGTACCTTTCAATCACCCAGGGAAATGTTTCCATTGACACCCTTGCACGAGGGAGCGAACAGTTACTTACTTATACAATTGCTGTTTCTGCGAGTTGTCCCGCCGGTCATGTTGGAGCTATACTGTTCTCTTTATCCGGTGCAAAGGACATTTCATTGGCCGACAGCATCTTCATCAACATAGGGCCTGTGGTTGAGGACTTTGAAACAGGCAACTTCAACCGCTTTCCATGGCAGTTTGCCGGTAACGGGAGTTGGACTATCGGTCAGTCATTACCATACGAAGGTTCGTACTGTTCACAATCAGCCTCTATTACTGATAACCAGGAATGCAGCCTGTATCTGACCATGAATATCTTATCACCATCTGATATCAGTTTTTACCGTAAGGTATCATCCGAGACAAATTATGACTTCCTCTATTTTTACATAGATGGACAGGAAAAAGGCAAGTGGTCGGGTGAGATCCCCTGGAGCAAAGTCACTTATTCCGTTTCTGAAGGAGTTCACAGCTTCATGTGGAAATATAAGAAGGACTATTCCATTTCTTCGGGTTCCGACAAAGCATGGGTAGACTATATAGAATGGCCTCCACTTGCTACTATGCTGCTGATTGCCAACGCCGGCCCTGATGAAATTGCCTGCGCCGGGCAGGGGCATCAACTGTCAGCTCAGGTTATCAACGCAACAGGAATATATTGGACTACCAGTGGAGACGGAAGCTTTACCAATGTTAACTCTGCCTCGGCTGTTTATTATCCCGGCCCCGGCGATATTGCTGACGGGCAGGTTACTCTTACTATTCATGCCAGTGCAATCGGCTTGCCGGAGGTTACCGATAATGTTACCCTGACATATATACCAGGCCCTGAATGTAATGCAGGCCCTGATGGATTCGTATGCCCGGGTATGGGTTTTTCAATAGACCAGGCAACCGCAACAAATCATCTTTCCCTGCAATGGAGCAGTTTTGGTGATGGCACGTTCGATTTACCGGCTTCTTTGTACCCTGTGTATACCCCGGGACCCAATGATATAAGCAATGGTTCGGTGATCCTTCTGCTCACTGTTTATGGAAATGCCGCATGCACACCCGTTACAGATAATCTGCAGCTCACAATTTATCCTGCAGTGGTTGTAAACGCCGGTAGCGATCAAACGATCAGTTATAATACATCCGTGCAACTTTCAGGATCTGCAAGCGGTGGAAGCGGAACCTTCTCTGCTGAGTGGGATCCGGCTGAACTGTTTGTCAACCCCTCAGTCTTCAATCCTTTTACAGTCCCGCTTCTGACCACACAGGTATTTACGCTCACCGCCATCAATAATAATTCCGGTTGTTCAGGAACCGACCAGGTAACTATCACAGTTACAGGCGGGCCTCTGTCCGTGATAGCCTTTGCTGAACCCGACACCATATGCAGCGGAGGATCATCCCAGCTCTCAGCAAGCGGAACCGGAGGCTCGGGCGTATATACATACCAGTGGTCATCTGACCCTCCCGGTTTCACATCATATATTCAAAACCCGGTTGTTTCACCTGTAGAAACAACTGTCTATACTGTTGTGATCAATGACGGGACACTATCAGCAAATGCTAATGTGGCCGTTAATGTAAACAGCATACCTGAGGTTCCTTCAAGACCCTATGGCCCTGCAGCTGTTAATGTGACAAACACACCGGTAACAGCTTACACAACAACGGGCTCAATAAATACCGAGCAATACAGCTGGTTCTTTGGCCCTTCTGAAGCCGGGGTATTTCAGCCAGTGGTCAAATGTGTAATGTAAACTGGAACAGTTCTTTCAATGGCNATAGCCGCTTTAAGCGTAATTGCCCAAAATGAATGCGGTTCAAGTGTTTCATCGGATACACTGTTTATCACAGCTAATTACGAAGTCGGACAGCAATCAGTGCAATCAGAATCAGGTATAACAATATCACCAAATCCGGGAAATGGCATTTTCAGCATCACCCTGGAATTACCCGGACAATATAATCTGAAGGTGCTGGATCTTTATGGAAAGATCCTTCGGGAAAACAATTTTACGATTGAATTGAATAAATTGCGTCATACTATTGATTTAACCGGATTTGCCGGCGGAACCTATTACCTGCTGATAAAAAATAAAGACCGGGTCTACACTGGAAAGCTCACAATGATAAACAGGTGACAGCAAATATAATTTTTGAGATTCAGGATGTGACCGGCTGATAATAATTCTAACTTTGTAAACTGAACGGGAGTTTAGCTCAGTCGGTTCAGAGCGCATGCTTCACACGCATGAGGTCGGCAGTTCGAGCCTGCCAATTCCCACACAGAACCACCTTTCAAGGTGGTTTTTTGTTTGGTTCAGATCGTCGGCTGTTCGAGTCCCGACTTCATCGGGATTGACTCTGCCAATTCCCACACAGAACCACCTTTCAAGGTGGTTTTTTGTTTGGTTCAGATCGCCGGCTGTTCGAGTCCCGACTTCATCGGGATAAACTCTGCCAATTCCCACACAGAACCACCTTTCAAGTGGTTTTTTGTTTGGTTCAGATCGCCGGCTGTTCGAGTCCCGACTTCATCGGGATAAACTCTGCCAATTCCCACACAGGACCACCTTTCAGGGTGGTTTTTTGTTTGGTTCAGATCGCCGGCTGTTCGAGTCCCGACTTCATCGGGATAAACTCTGCCAATTCCCACACAGGACCACCTTTCAAGGTGGTTTTTTGTTTGGTTCAGATCGCCGGCTGTTCGAGTCCCGACTTCATCGGGATTGACTCTGCCAATTCCCACACAGAACCACCTTTCAGGGTGGTTTTTTGTTTGGTTCAGATCGCCGGCTGTTCGAGTCCCGACTTCATCGGGATAAACTCTGCCAATTCCCACACAGAACCACCTTTCAGTGTGGTTTTTGTTTTATTCCATTGGTGGTATTTGCCGGCAGTTCGAGTCCCGAAAACTCCGGGATAAGTTGAAACAGTTACCACGGCAAAATATAATCTCAATCTCATCTTTTTAAGGGAACAAGAACAAGTGATTCGGTTACTTTTCCAGATACTGCATTTCACTTTATCAATACATCATCAAATATCTCAGAAATATTTACCTGATCCTGCATATAATTAATTTTTATTTTTGCTATGTTTTGAATTTAACCCGGGATATATATCATATATTATGCGAATCTTGAATTTTTTCAAATCAATTATCTTTGAATTACTCCTTGTTTTTGCTCTTATTCTTACATACAATAATTATTTGGGCAATGAAGAAGTTGTTATTAAAGCCGATGGTGAAGGCTATTATGATTATTTACCATCAGTATTTATTTATCATGACCTGAACAGAAAAGATCACACCAGATTCGAAAACCACCAGGTTTACGAAAGAGTGAATGAGTTTTCAGTATATGTGCCTTACAGAAAGTTTCTTGTGAATAAGTATCCTGTGGGTACATCCATAATGATTTCACCCTTTTTCTTTATTACATATGCAATTGAGCGCATCCAGGGTAAAGAAGTGGATGCTTTCAGCAGACCATTTCACATTTCAATTTTTCATGCTGCAATATTCTATCTGTTCTTATCATTATTCTTTCTAAAAAAACTATTAAGACTCTATAATTTCAAACAGATTACTGTTTGTTTAGTGCAACTATTAATTACTTTTTCGACGGCTATTCCTATATATGCCAGTTTCGATGCGGCATTCAGTCATATTTATTCTTTTTTTGCTATTATAGTCTTTTTGTACACCCTCAAACTGTACTTTGTGCGATTTGAAATAAAGCACTTTTACTATAGTACAATACTTCTCGGATTAATTGTCCTGATTAGGCCTCTCAATTTCCTGATAATCTTTTTTATCCCGTTTATTGCCGAATCCTTTGATAATATGAAAACCGGTATCTTAAAGATCATTGGCCGTCCTATAACTCTAATCGCTGGACTTGCTATTTTTCTTTCCATTATTTCAATACAACTTTTAACCTGGTATCTGCAAACTGGTACACCTATCCTATATTCTTATCGAAATGAATCCTTTAACCTGAGTTCGCCTCAGGTGATGAATGTATTGTTTAGTTACAGGAAAGGGTTATTTATTTATACGCCAGTGCTATTATTAAGCATTGCAGGTCTGGTTAAATTACTTATCGATAAAAAATTCTATCAGTTCATCACCTGGATATTATTCTTTGCGATCATCACATACTTCATCTCCTCCTGGTGGTGCTGGTATTACGGTGGCAGTTATGGTATGCGCGCATTTATCGAGTACTACATTATTTTCTTTATTCCTATCGCTNNTATTTTTTTTGATAAACTCCAGACATGGTTTAAAGTACCTTTTGCGCTCATAGCACTGTGTACTGTTCCTTTGAACCTTGTACAATCAAAACAATACCTGGTATCTATTTTACATTGGTCAGAAATGGACAAAGACAAATACTGGAAGGTATTTCTTAAGCAGGATAATGAATACAAAGGATTACTCTGGAAGAAATCATATGATTATAACATATATAAGAGAGTATTGATTTATCAGGCAGAGAATGTAACTGTTCCTGCAAATTCAACAATGGAAATCTATAAATCTGTTGATAACATGGTCGACAGTTTAAAGTATGCTAGTATTATACAGGTGAACTTCGTGAGTATGTTTGAAGAAGACGAAAAGGCCAGGATGATATTGACAATCAAGGATACAACTACTAACAGGGTTATTTATTCTCTCAATCCACCGCTAATTCATTTCTCTGACGGCAAATTTGGACACATTCAACATGGGCATTACGATTATGAGTTCAAGCCAATACCTTCAGCCAATACAAATATCATTCTATTGAAGTGTGAGGCAAAAAATCATGATATTCTGTTGAATGACCTTTCCATTTATGCATTAATACAAAAATAAACCAGATAGATCATAGCATCCAAACGGAAAGTTTTAGACGGGATAAATAATAATTGACGCGTTGTGCGGTTTAATTCGCCAATGCATATTTTAAGTGGTTAAGAGGTTTATCGTTCTTTAAGTTAATGAATTGCAGCAAAGTAACAGCGGTAATCTTAGAAAGTATTCTAACAGAAAGGCCTAAGACAGTTTTTGCATAATTACGTTTGAGCATAAACTGATCGCATAACTGAGCAAAGAGCGTTTCAATACGTTTCCTGGTTCTTTTGAAAACCGGGGAAAATAGCTGATAGTCTTTCTGGTTGGAACGTCTGGGAGTTTGCAACTCAATGGAACAAGAGGTAAACAAATCCAGCTGCTGCGTGGAAGAGAGGTAACCCCGGTCAGCAATCAGAGTGCAATTGTTAAGCCCTGAATGTTTTATCTGTGATAGATAGTGAACATCATGAACACTGGCTTTGGACAGGTCCATTGAGTGGAAAACGCCTCTCATAGAGGTAAGTAAGTGGAGTTTATACCCGTAGAAATAGGATTTACTGACTGCCGAAAATCCTTTGTCCGGAGCTGTTTCGAAACTTTCTTTACAGATCTTGCTCTGTTTTTCACGCGCTATCTGACATACCGGAACAGGGATAGAATCCACAAGAAAAACAGTCTCGAACTGGTTCAATTGCCCGGTTATCATTTGGTTAAGCTCCTCTACCAATGGATAAAGACGTTTGCGGCGCCGGTTATAATTGCTGCGGTCAATAAGGTTTGGGAACCATGAAGAATAATTATTCTTGAGTTTTCCCCACAAATAGCTTTCACTGTCGATCCCCAAGGATTCGCCGGTAATAGCTAAAGCAATGATTTCGCAATCGGACATCTTAGGACGATTGCGATAGGCAAAGAAATTATCGTACGAATTGATACGATTCTTAAAAGCGAATTTGGTGATGTTAAAAAACTTGTCGAAATTTGAACGTAAGTCATGCATAGCAGATGTATTTTGGTGAGATATTATACATCTAAGATACTGATTAACAGTATTATGCATGGCTTTCCTTTTGATTTTAATTAACAATCTTTTAACATTCAAACCGCACAACGCGTTAATAATTGTAAAAATTTAAAGGTCAGCTGAAAGCAGGGCAAACGATATCAAGAAAAGCTTTTTGCTTAATTGCTTACATTTTTGTCCGGAGTTACCGTCAATTCGCTGAACCATTTATATTAACTTTATGTTGAATTAGAACAAAGTCTGAGCTATGAAAAAATATCCGTTTCAACCATAACTTTCCGGCTGGTTAATTTCATCAGTATTGCCCTGGTTATCCTGGTCATATTCTCAATTGCCGGTTGCAAAAAGAGAACAATAACNACGCCTGTTGAAAATAAATACCTGGAGGATTTCGAGAAAATCGATTCATATAGTTCCGGGTTTATCAAAGCCATACTGGGCACGCAAAGCACTGAATATCCTGAGATCAATTCCATTATCTCATCAACAGCTTACGGCATTGATATTTACAGGATTACTTATAAAACTACTTTCCATGATGCTGAAGTCACAGCATCCGGCCTGGTTTGCATACCATCTTCTGAAGGCGAATATCCGGTTATCAGTTTCCAGAACGGCACGAACACTTCTCACTACAATGCNCCCTCCGTCAATCCAAACGAACTGATGTATTCACTGATGGAGGCAATGGCCGGAAACGGGTATATTGTCGTGATAGCTGATTACCTCGGCTTTGGTGAATCAGATACTATGATTCATCCATACTATGACAAGCAATCGACTTCGCATTCAGTTGTCAATATGATACTGGCAACTAAAGAGTTGCTGAATGATGAACAAGTGAAGGCAAAAAGTTCGGGAAAATACTTCCTGATGGGCTATTCACAGGGAGGCTGGGCCACCCTCACCACACTGCAAGAATGCGAACAAGGTTATTCAACTGAAATTAATGTATCAGCTGCCTCCTGCGGTGCCGGGGCATACGACCTCATGGCCATGTCGGACCATGTACTTGCATTGCAAACATTTCCCGGACCGCTTTATCTCCCATACTTTGTTTATTCCAAGATCGAAGCCGGCGATATGTCGGGGCCTTTGACGCAGTATTTTAAGGAACCCTATGCCAGTCGTATACCGGGTTTATTTGACGGCAGCCATGGCAATGACGATGTAAATGCGCAGCTCAACGATACCATTGCTAAACTTGTGACCGATGAAATGATAAACAGTTTTTCGACGGGTAATGATTTTGCTTCACTCCGGACATTGCTTGCGGCTAACTCAGCTGAAGCATGGAATTGCAATGCCGTCATCCGCTTTTATCACGGCACTGCTGACCGGAATGTTCCGCCCAATCAATCAGATATAATGTACAACCGGTTTATAAGTCTGGGAGTCAATCAGGCTAAAGTCACACTCCTGCCCATGGAAGGACTCACCCACGAAACAGGACTGATTCCCTGGGGTATAAGTACAATAAACTGGTTCAACCAGATAAAATGAGTTCATAACCCTGCCAGACCACCTGATAACCGGTCCGTTCACTCAATAGCAACATCAGGTCCGCTTCTCTTCCATTTTCGTTTATCGCATCGCCACAGCGAATACAGTTTGCGTCATTTTCATACTTTTGTTGTATGAGATGCCATTGCAACAAGCTTTCATTTATCCTGCTGAGTTTAGCCTTCCTGGCCCTGGCATCGTGCAACCCCACAAGGAAAGTTCAGAAAAGAGGCGGCTACCTGCTTACCAGGAATGTTGTAAAGATCGATAATGCCTACATTCCGTCGGACGAAGTGGAGGGATTCATACAACAGAAAGCGGTTAANAAATATGTTCACCTATTTTCACCCCGGGTATGGGTTTACCGTCAGGCTAACCAGGGTAAACAAACCCGCTTCAGAAAATACCTGAAACAGGCTTTCGGTACCGAACCCGTGATATACGACAGCAACCTTACTCTCCGTTCAACGGCCCTTATCAGGCAATATACTGCCAATAAAGGCTTTCCGTCTGCCATGGTAAGCCACAAAGCCATTTACAAAGGCAGTCATGCAGAGGTGATTTACAGGATTCAAACAGGCCGGCCTTACCTTGTTTCCTCATTTAATGCATACATTCCNGATACAGCCATTGAAAATATCTACTTTAAAACAGCCGGTGAGTCGCTGATAAAACCGGGAATGATTTTCGATACTTATGTTCTTGACGATGAGAGAGACCGTTTTGCCTCCATCCTGAAAAACCAGGGATATTTTTCATTCTCCAAGACTGACATAACTTACACTGCCGATACCACCATAGGCAGGCTCCAGGTTGACCTGAAATTAGATATTGCGGGCAGGCAGGCGGTACGNGCAAAACCCGGTGACTCCCTGCTTCAACTGAGCCACTCAAAATTCTATTACCGAAACATCTATATCAATACCGACATTGATGCACTGATCACATCAGCCGCAAAGCCCGACACCATCCGGTATTTCTATCCTCGGCACAAAAGAGACTCAGTTTCCCCGAAGCTTTACTTCATCCAAACAGGGCCAGCAAGGATTCGCTTCTCCACAATTGCTGACGCGGTAGTCGTTTCGGAAAAGCAACCTTTCACACTTGATGCCGGAAATCTTACGTACAAGCGACTTGTCAACTTGTCGGCAATCCGATCAGCCACTGTGAGTTATTCCCCAATTGCTGCTGACAGTAACCTGAAACCCGGCAGTCAATGGCTTGATTGCAACATCCGGTTGTCGCGCAACCCGGCGTTTATCATGAACATTGGTACTGAAGGCACAAACTCAGGAGGAACGCTGGGTATGGGTGTGAACACACTTCTGATGAACAGGAACATTTTCAGGGGATCTGAAACCTTCCGCATTAAGCTCACCGGTGCAGCCGAAGTGCANGGGAACCTGCCGGAAGGAGAGAAATCGAACAAATTCCTGTTCTTTAATACTTTCCAGGCCGGTGTCGAAACGGGACTCGATATTCCGAGGCTACTCGCCCCATTTCACATTTTCGACAATTCGATCTATTCGCTGGCCCGGACATCATCAGCGGCNGGGTACAATTTTGAAAACCGNCCTGACTATACCAGGAAAATCTCAACACTCTTCTTGTCGTACCAGTGGAGCAAATCGGAAAAAACACGTTATACCTTCACNCCACTTGAAATCAACTATGTCGGCATTGAAACCGATTCCACTTTCCAGGCATATCTCAATTCATTGTCCGATCCTTATTTCGTGAGCCAGTATTCCGACCACCTGCTCGGCATGATAAGGTTTAGCATTACCCACAGTAATCAGATGCTGCAGNNAAACAGAAAAAGGCTGTATTTCATCAGGCTGACGACTGAAACTGCCGGCAATCTGCTGCATGCAATTGATAATTTTTCAGGGTCGCAAAAAACCGAAAACAGCTATTATGAACATTTTGGTGTCAGGTATGCTCAGTATTTCAGGCTGGATGTCGACCTGCGTCATTTCTGGGAAATCGCCGGCAAGAATACATTCGCTGTCAGGTTTGCCGCGGGGACAGGGATTCCTTATGGCAACAGCGAGGCCCTGCCGTTTGAAAAAGGTTTCTGGCTTGGCGGCGCCAACGATATGCGCGGCTGGAAATTCAGGTCATTAGGCCCTGGTACATACTCTTCACAATCAATACGTTACGACCGTACCGGCGATATTATGATCCAGGGTAGTTTTGAATACCGTTTCCCGGTTTACAATTTTATTCATGGCAGCCTTTTTGCCGATGCAGGGAACATCTGGCTCAGAAAAGANAACCCCGATTTCAGCGGCGGCGAGTTCAGGCTAAAATCTTTCTTTGATCAACTGGCGCTGGACACAGGTTTCGGCCTCCGGTTCGACTTCTCTTTCTTCATTTTCCGCCTCGACTGGGGCCTCAGGACAAAAAATCCTTCACTCGACGATCAGTGGTTCAANTGCGATGATTTCAGGCTTAAAAAAGCTGTGTGGAACTTTGGGATAGGTTACCCGTTCTGACAGACGCTGCAACATTCTTCACCAAACCAGGCCATGAACCAGCAGGCATTAACAGAGGGTATTTTACGCCAGTTTCCTTACACCCCCACTCCNGGGCAGGAAAAGCTCATCAATATGCTGGCCGAATTCGTTCTCACCGAAAAAGGGAATTTCCCGTTATTTCTGCTCGAAGGTTATGCCGGAACCGGAAAAACAACCATAATCAGCGCACTTGTCAGGGTCCTGTCCTCGGCAGGNTTATTTCCTGTACTGCTTGCGCCTACCGGCAGAGCGGCCAAAGTATTCTCAGGATACGCTGAACGCCCTGCTTACACTATACACAAGAAACTTTACCGCTCCGCTATCGACAAAGAAGGAAAGCTTTCACTCCGCCTGACACCCAATACATTGCATAAGGCTTTTTTCATTGTGGATGAGGCTTCGATGATCCCTGATAACAACAGGCCCGGCGACAGCAGCTTCGTTAACGGCCGCAACCTGCTCGAAGACCTCATGGAACACGTTTATTCGGGTAGCGGAAGCAAAATGCTCTTTCTCGGTGACAATGCCCAGTTACCNCCGGTGGGAATCAATTACAGNCCTGCGCTCGATGCAGAGTTCCTCAGGTCATCATACGGACTGACCGTTACCCGTTATACGCTCACCGAAGTTGTGCGCCAATCCTTTGAATCAGGAATACTTTCGGTAGCCACCGGCATCAGGATGAAAATCGGCAATTTTTCCACTTTCAGTCCACTTTTTGGCCGCAGCAATGCATTTCGCGATGTCATCAGCGTGAACGGCAATGAAATGCTTGATGCGTTGAATGAGTGCTACTCCAGGTTGGGTGTTGAAAACACAGTTGTAATAACCCGTTCGAACAAAAGGGCAAATCTCTTCAATGAGGGAATAAGGCAACGGATACTTTCGCATGAAAGCGACATTGCTGCCGGCGACCACCTGATGGTTGTAAGGAACAACTATTTCTGGCTTCCGGAGGAAACACATGCCGGGTTTATTGCCAACGGCGATATTATTGAGCTGCAGCGCATCGGGAAAATAGAGGAATTATACGGCTTCAGGTTTGCACACGTTACCATGCGCATGGTCGACTACCCAGATGATCCTGCCTACGACGTGATTTTAATGCTCGATACACTGCATACCGAAACACCTTCGTTACCGGAACAGGAAAACCGCAAGCTTTATGATTCGGTCATGGAAGATTATATGGATATTTCATCAAGGCTGAAGCGGATGGCTGAGGTGAGAAAGAATCCGTATTTCAATGCGTTGCAGGTAAAACATGCCAATGCGCTTACGTGTCACAAAACACAGGGCGGGCAATGGGAAGCTGTCTTTATTGAAAAAGGCTATCTGACCAACGATATGCTCAATGATGAATACCTGCGATGGTTATATACTGCTGTAACCCGTGCCACCAAAGTTCTTTACCTGGTAAATTTTGAGGACAGGTTTTTTGAGTAAAGAAGATTCCGCGTGTAAAAATAACAGCCAGCGCTAAAAACGCTGGCTGTGCTATTTTCAGGTATTCCATTTGAAACTGCTATTCAAAGGAAATAATTGCTTCCTTGATAATTGCAATGGCTTCACGCAGTTGTGCCTCGTTGATCACCAGTGGTGGTGCAAAACGGATGATGTGCCCGTGAGTGGGCTTGGCCAGCAACCCCATTTCTTTCATCTTAAGGCAAACATCCCAAGCTTCCTTACCGTTATGCGGTTCTATCACAACAGCGTTCAGCAACCCTTTCCCTCGAACCAGCCTAATCATCGGGCTTTTAACAGCCTGCAATTCCTCCCTGAAGATTTTTCCCAGGCGTTCAGCGTTTTCGGCAAGTTTTTCTTCTTTCACTACTTCCAGTGCTGCTATTGCCACGCGGCATGCGAGAGNGATTCCACCGAATGTGGAACCATGTTCGCCCGGTTTTATGGTAAGCATGATGGGGTCATCGGCCAGCACCGCTGAAACCGGCATTGCGCCTCCCGAAAGGGCTTTTCCAAGGATAAGGATATCAGGGCGGACATTCTCGTGGTCGCAGGCCAGCAGTTTGCCGGTACGGGCGATGCCTGTCTGCACTTCATCTGCAATAAAAAGCACGTTGGCAGCTTTGCAAAGAGCGTATGCTTTCGACAGGTAGCCTTCATTGGGAACAAACACTCCTGCTTCTCCCTGTATTGGTTCCACCAGGAAACCTGCCACATTCGGATCTTTCAGCGCTTCTTCAAGTGCTGCAAGGTTGTTGTAAGGAATGGTGACAAATCCCGGGGTGTATGGCCCAAAACCGCCAAAAGCATCCGGGTCGGTCGACATTGAAATTATGGTGATTGTGCGGCCATGGAAGTTGTTGGCGCAAACGATGATTTTGGCTTCATTTTCGGGAATTCCCTTCACCTTATAAGCCCATTTGCGGGTTAGTTTGAGGGCTGTTTCATCAGCTTCAGCGCCCGAGTTCATCGGCAGTACTTTATCATACCCGAAGTATTCGGTGACAAACTTCTCATAAACACCAAGCATGTTGCTGTAGAAAGCTCGTGAAGTGAGGGTAAGAGTCTGAGCCTGTTCTACCATGGCACCGACAATTTTCGGATGGCAATGGCCCTGGTTTACAGCCGAATAAGCCGNAAGGAAATCAAAATAGCGTTTTCCTTCAACATCCCACACGAATGGTCNCTGGCCTTTTGCAAGAACTACGGGCAAAGGATGATAATTATGGGCGCCATATTTATCCTCCAGTTTCATGGCTTCTTCGAGGTAAGATTCTTTAAGAATTCGTTAACATGATAGACTTAGGTTAGGTTAAAACATGCAACGAAATTACCTATTTACGCCGACATGCAAAGAAAGAGGTGGCCTTAAAACAGAAATTAGAATGGATTATCAGCGAAAGCATTGTCTGTCAATCGCAGAATTATCAGCAACTGCTCCATTGTTCCTGACCAGTGATTTATACTTCTTCGAAGNGGATTGCAGGAACTCCCCTATTCCAAGCTCGCTCCACAGTGTATCCACCCTGTTAATTGTAGTGTCATCCATTACCACCACATTCGGCCAGTCGCGGCTGAAATCATCTAATTTCCCTGACTTCATGGTGCCATCAACTGCCAGCGGGCCTCTGTTTTCATCAGCAAAAAAGCAATCACGCACCGGGTCAATATTATTGGAAACAAGCCAGGCTATATCACCCGNATCCATTTCAAGCGCAAAGTCGTCAATATAAACCACGTACCTGTATCCATCCATTGCGCCGCCGGCAACCAACTGATTATGCAGGTTTCTCACATAACCGGGCCTGGTTTTTTNTACTCCCAGTATCAAAAATGGCAATTCCCCGGCCTCTTTCAGTTTGCCGTAAACCTGAAAATCATCGTTGCCTGTCAATCCGATGCGCGTGTTATTATATTGCAGCTTATCACGGCTTACTCCCAGTTTACGGGTTGCATCAATGCCAAGTTTGCTGCCATAAGCAAAAGCGCTGCTTGCATGATCGAGTACATCTACCGGCCCGCGGTTGAAAATTATATCCTCATGAGGATCAGCATTCAGCACTATTTCAGTAAGTATTTTCAGAGGATCACTAAGGTCAGTGTCGCTGTCCAGAACGGCCATCACCTTGTTGAACATCATCTGCCCCGCACCCCAAANGGCATTCATCACTTTGGCAGGTTGCCCCGGGTATTCGGCCTTTATTTTTGCTATAACTATGTTATGGAAAACGCCTTCGGGAGGCATTGTCATGTCTACAACTTCAGGCGCCATGGTCATCCTGATAGGTGCAAGGAATATCCTTTCGGTAGCTTTGCCGATCCAGGCATCCTCCTGGGGAGGAATACCTACGATGGTGGCCGGGTAAACGGCTTCTTTCCGGTGTGTTATGCAGGTTACATGAAACTTCGGATAATAATCTGCCAGTGAATAGTAGCCGGTGTGATCACCAAAGGNGCCTTCGAGCACGAGGCCTTCAGAAGGATCAACATAGCCTTCAATCACAAAATCCACATCGGCCGGAACCATCAGGTCATTGGTAAGGCATTTTACCAGCTCTACCTTTTTCCTACGGAGAAAGCCTGCCAGCAGGTATTCATCGATGCCTTCGGGTAACGGAGCAGTGGCAGAATAAGTGTAAACCGGGTCGCCTCCAAGTGTTACTGTGACTGGCATTTTCAGTCCAAGCCGCTTATATTCCCTGAAATGAGCTGCTGAACCTTTATGAAGGTGCCAGTGCATGCCGGTTTCGGCCTTACCCATTACCTGCATCCTGTACATGCNCACGTTTCGCTGGCCAGTAACCGGATGTACCGTATGCACTGAGGGCAGCGTAATGAACGGCCCGCCATCGTGTGGCCAGCAGGTGAGTACCGGTAGCTTGCCAAGGTCAGGTTCATCCATGATAACCTGCTGACATTCTCCTTTGCCTTTCCGCTCACGGGGCAGCCATGACGCCACCTCGCCCAGCACTGGCAATGCTGTGAGTTTGTCGATCAAACCGGGCCTGGGAATTGTCAGTTCTGCAAACAGCGACTTGATCCTCTCTCCTGCCTCGTCGAGGTTATCCATACCCAGTGCAAGGCATATTCTCTTCTCACTGCCCATGGCATTGATCAGTACCGGAAAACCGGTGCCAGTATTTTCAAATAGTAACGCCTTACCATTGCTTTTGCTCACCCTGTCAGTGATTTCGCTAATTTCCAGGTGGGGAGACACCCTAGCAGAAACCCGTGACAGTTCATCTGACTTCTCAAGAAGATGGATATATTCTGCCAGGTTTTTAAATGCCATAATCTACTCTTGATTCCTATTGAATAAATTTGTTAATGCAGCTACGAAATTAAAGCAAAAGGCTATTGCAGAGCATTTTAAAAATACAGTAACTTTGCAATAATTGTAAATAATCTCTAAAACGCTAAATATTAATTAATTATGAAAAAAATCCTCGCTCTTGCACTGGTTGGAATTGCTCTCTGGGGTTGTTCAGGCTCCGATCAGAAATCGACCAATGCATCCACTGACCAGGCTAAAGGTCAGAATACTGTCGTTATAAGCAACGATCTTGAAAATGCTGCTGCTATCGTTCCATCGTGGTCAAACGAAAAAACTGTTGTTAAAATGGACGGGGCACCTGCACACTCCGGCCAGTATGTAAGTATGGTCGATGAACAGTTTGCATATTCCTACGGTTTTCGCGAATTCGTTGACAATATCAATCAGGCTCTGCCCAAAAAGGTCATTGTTAAAGGCTGGGTTTATTCAACAATTGCATCACCGGATATAAGCATTATCCTTGATTTTTCCGAAAACAATCAACCCGTTGACTGGAAGGCTTATTCACTCAAAGCTGTTATTACCGAAGCTAATAAATGGATTCCATATACTGCCAAGTTCGATGTCAATAAGCCAATAGAGTCAACAAATATGGTAAAGATTTATGGATGGAATGTAAGTAAGAAACTGGCTTATTTCGATGATTTTGAAATCACATTCGAATACTAGCAATTACTCCGCAGAAAAATATAAAACGGGGAATCAGCATGGCTGGTTCCCCGTTTATTTTGCAATTATCGCTGATTACTTACCCGTTTCTTTTTCTCCGGCTTTGAATTCTTTATTCCCGAATTGTTCGGGCTTTTTCTCCTCGTTATATTTTGAGGNGCATTTGAGCAGGAGGTCACTGGCTGTAAAAACAGAATCATTATCCATCTTCCCGGTAATCACAACCTGTTCCGATTTTTCGAAGTCCTGAGGCTTGCTCCCTTTGTATTGAACCTTACAAAGCTTACCGTTTTCATCCGTCATGTAAAAAGTGAAGGTATTGGCATCCGTTGCCGGGTTATAAACAACAGGCTTGCTCGCTGCCAGTTTACCGATTATCTGATGCTGCCTTGCAGGATTTGCCCTGGCAGCAGTGAAATCAGAATATGTATCACTGCTCGAAAACAAAACTATGATTGTCCCGAGCGCAATTACTATAGCAACAATGATGATGATATGCGACTTCCTCATTCCGTATCCTGTCTGTCGTTAAGCTGTTTTTCAAGTTTTGATATCTTCCTGTCAAGGTTTAACAGGTATATAGCCAGCCCGGCAAATATTGTCACCAGCACAGCTATTACAACGATTAGTTTTGTTTCTATCATATCTTATTTCAGTATTTACTTGTTAACATCCCCCAACATATCAACCTCACCACCCCATCCCACTTTTTCCGTTCTCCGTTTTACTTTCTCCGGTTTTCTTTACTCCTCCGGATTATCCCACTTCAGCTTCAGCTTTATGTACCTTGTTCTCAATTGCAGAACCCACGCGGCTATAAGTATCCAACCGATAATAGCAGGATAAAAAACCAGCCGCATGGTTGGGTCCATGGTTGCTACTGTTGAAGGGTTTCCTCCGGTAGCCGGATGAAGCGAACTGCTGGCTACACGTGGCAGTATGCCGATGAAAACAACCAGCATTACAAATGCAAAAATGTTATAAACTGCCGAAATCCTTGCTCTTTTGCTATCCTCGTCAATTGACCTGCGAAGCACAGTGTAAGCAAAATATGCGAGAATAGTTACTGCTGCGCCGTTGAGTTGCGGATCGTTGGTCCAGGGAGTTCCCCACGTGAATGATGCCCATTCCATGCCTGTAACAATGCCCATCATGCCGAAAAACAGACCGGTATTTACAGCCTGGGATGCCAGCAGGTCGTACCACATATCATATTTAACCAGGAATCTGATGCTGTTTACAAGCGATACTATGAATATCACCATCATGGTAAACCACATCACAACATGGAAAAAAAGGTTCCTGATCGACTCATGGATCACGGGCAACTTCGGCACCGGAATGAGGAATCCGGCAATAATGCTGTAAAGCACCAGGGCCACACCCAGTATTTTCCACCAGTTCTTAGCAAGGTTAAAATTCATAGCCGCTATTTTAAGTTTGCTGTATCTGCTTAATCTCTCCATAAATACGGAAACAGTATGTAGGAGAGCGCTATTACTATTACATTGATTAATAATAACGCAATTACGTACTGAATGTTTTCGCTCCATGTACCCATATTGAGTGCCGAATTGGTAACTTTCATCAGGGTGAGCAGCAATGGCAATACAATAGGAAAGCTGAGAATTGCCATCAGGGCGAAATTGTTGTTGGTTCTTGAAGCTATTGCTGCTATCATGGTGAGAATTGATGCAAATCCGAAACCTCCCATGAATAGTGCCACGATGAACAGGGCATAATTTGTGATGAAGTTTCCCATCAACAGCACAAATACCACCAGGCACAGAGCTGACAACAGCCNCATCAGTATTAAGTTATAGAGGATTTTGGAGAGAATGATCCNCTGCGGGCTTGCTATACAGTAGTAGTAAAGCTGCCTTCCTACATTTTCCTGAACAAAACTCTTCGACACGGCATTAACCGCAGCAAAGAGCATGATGATCCAGAACAGTGCATTCCAGGTAGAAGCATCAACAATTTTATTGAACGATAAATAGCTCACAAATACGGTTGAAACCACGTAAAGCAAAATGCCATTAATGGCATAGCGCTGCTTGAGTTCAAGCCGTATATCTTTCGCTATCAGGTTCCTGATCTCCCCTGTTATCATTTATCTGCATTAATTCTCAGGCAAACATACACAAAAACCTCAATATAATTAAATACTAAGTGCTGTCAGTAGACTATGATTAAGTCAAAAAAACATGAGGCCTCCCTGCTCATACCGGGAAGCCTCATATTCTCTGAAGAAGTGACTGCTAATTAACAATCATCTTTTTGGTAACCATTTGTTGTCCGCAATTGACCGTATAGAAGTAAATTCCGGGTACGAGGTTCGAAACATCCATGGTAAGATTATGGGTGCCGGCAGGCAATTTACCATAATCAACATTGCTTATTACCTGTCCTGAAATATTTGACACCTTCACATTAACATTGGATTGCTCAGGTACGAAAATCTTTACCTCGGTTGATATGCTGCAAGGGTTGGGCTGGTTCTGGGAAACCACTGCTGACCGTAATGCTGGTTCAGTTTTACCAACAGGGAAGGGTATCTGCAATACATTGAAATAGTTATCTCCGGGAGGATCGGCATCACCACCCAGAGCCATTCCCGGTTCAGAGTCGAGCTGGTACATCACTTTGTATCCTTCATCTATCCCTCCTTCCGAGAGGATTGACGGGAATATGCATTCATCAAACATGTGGATATCGTCACCAGTAAGGTCAACGAAATCTCCGAACTCGGCACCAAATCCATAGATAGCCCTTCCCCATAAATGCCTGTAATCCTGAATACCGTTGCTGAGATTCTCGGTAGTAGCAGAAAATACCACAAATCCATTGCCCTGATCGTCAATTACTGCCTGAGGCATGCCAACTGTTGAAGCATAATAAAGACTGTATTCACCCGTAACATCCCAAACTCCGTTTCCATTCAGGTCAAGCGGATAGCCTACCAACTGTCCATGAGCGAATAGAGAATCGGGGTTCAGGCAATTGATCTGATATTCATCAGTTCCGTCAGTCCAGGTTGGCATATCTTCATTCCAGTATGCAACACCGCCTGTATATGGATACCATTGAGCATTTAGAGGATCTGTTCTATATACTCCAAAGAAAAGATGAACCTTGCCATTAACATCGATAACCGGGTGAGCTGATCCGTCGTGCACCCACAGCGAATCTGTTCCTGTAGCAGCATTATCAGGATGTTGCCAGACGATGATTTTTTGCCAGGTATCGCCATTATCAGTAGATTTCATGAGAATCAGGTCATTGGCCTCTTCTGAAGCACAAAAGACGAGCGTATTGCCCCTGGGTTCAGCCCATGCATAATTATCAGCCCCGAATTTGGCGTAATTACTGCTATCAAGATCAGGCAGCACATCATTTTGATCCCAGGTGAGTCCGCCATCCTGCGAACGCATATAGATAAGTGCGCCGTCCTGCCCTTTGTAAACAGTGCCGCCATTGCCGGTAGGCCCTGTAAGGGTAATTACATGAATCGTATTGTGATCGGTACCGCCTGTCACCATCCTTGACCACAGAATGCCCGAAGCACCGGCTGGAGGTGGTGCTTCAAATTGTGTCCAGGCGCCGGTTCCCCAATGATCTCTTTTACAGAATACGAGGCCGGTTCCACCGGTTGCGCCGCGGTGGGCACATGTAATTTCACCGGTTGTCCCCAACTGAGCCACCGAAGGCCATCCTGTTCTGATGGTCTCTATCCTGTCGGCATTGCTCGGGCCCCAGGATGTGCCGTCAAAATAATTATAACCTGTTCCGCGATCAGGATAAGCTGTCGGAGAAATTGAACGCGTATAAACTGCAGCCAGCGTTCCATCTGCAAATTGCCGCAACCGGCCATAAGGGGAGGAGCCATTCGATGGCAGGTCATACATAGTGTATCCCACTTCATCTTCGAGGTACGACAATCGGCTTTCAACATAAGCGTTGTGTATCTTATCGAATGGATTTGTGTTATCATCCACAGCAACTGCCCGTTTCGGGACAGCAATCTTGGTAAATGATGAAGGAATTTGCGCTTTCTGGTACTGAGCATAGGCAGCAGTACTCACAGCAAGTACAATGAAGAAGAGTAGCGCTTTTTTCATAGGAGATCTGGTTTTGTTTGACATTTATTTAATTGGGGATGATGTAAGATAAATAGCAAATATAATCGATAAATGCCAGTTTTGTTCTCGGTTGATGCACTTCAGTGAATCATTCCTGGCACAAATATTACAATCACAATAAAAAAAGGCTTCCGGATAATTCCGGAAGCCTTCCTGCTGAAGAATAAATTTCTTCTATTACTTCACGATCATTTTGTGAGTTGAAGTAGTTGAACCATTATTAACGGTATAGAAATATACACCTGAAGTAAGGTTCGAAGTATTGATTTTAATCGTATTAACTCCGGTTGCAAGTTTACCGTAGTTGTTATTGATCACCTGCTGGCCTGCCATGTTGGTAACTTTAAGGCTGACGTTAGCCTGGTTGGGCAGGTAGACTTTCACCTCGGTTGATTCAACACATGGATTAGGCTGGTTCTGTGAAACAACAAAATTGGCTTGTTCAGCTTCAGGAGTTCCTACCGGGAACGGGATATGCACAACATTCAGGAAGTTATCGCCAGGAGCATCTTCATCACCACGAACTGCAAGGCCGGGTTCAGAATCAACCTGGTACATTACTTTGAAACCGTTAGCTTCGTTTCCAACCGGGCAAATCGACGGGAAAACACATTCGTCGAACATGTGAATGTCGTCACCTGTAAGGTCAACAAACTGGCCGAATTCAGCGC
The DNA here is from genome assembly GCA_015657475.1 of Lentimicrobiaceae bacterium. Classification (GTDB taxonomy): domain Bacteria; phylum Bacteroidota; class Bacteroidia; order Bacteroidales; family UBA4417; genus UBA4417. Next base: position 99,872 of record JADLKF010000003.1, read on the forward strand.
CGAAACCATAAATAGCCCTGCCCCACAGGTGCCTGTAGTTCTGAACGCCATTATCAAAATGCTCTGTCAAACTTGCAGTTACTAGAAAGCCATTACCGTTTTCATCAAATACTGCCTGTGGCATACCAATAGGAGAACAATAGTAAAGCCCTAGAGCACCATCAGCTCCTATAATATCCCAAACACCATTACCATCTGTATCCAATGGGTACATTACCAGTTGGTTGTGTGCATCCAGTGAGTCAGGACTTAGGCAATTGAGCTGATATTCATCTGTTCCCCCAGTCCAGGTCGGCATATCTTCGTTCCAGTATGCAACTCCACCCTGATATAAGAACCATGTGCTTGCAGCAGGGTCAGTTTTGTAAACGCCAAAGAACATGTGAACTTTGCCGTTTTTATCAATCACCGCATGACCACCACCATCTTGCGAGTACATTGAATCGGCACCGGCGGTAATGGCATCGTAAGGACGAGCCCAAACAACGGTCTTGGTCCATGTGTCACCATTATCGGTCGATTTCATGAGAATAAGATCCTGTCCATCGTCTGTTACAATGAATGCGATAGTATTTCCCTGTGGTTCGGCAAGTGAATAGTTATCTCCGCCGAAGGCAGTATAAAAATCGGAACCTAAACCGGGTAAAACTTCATTTTTATCCCAGGTAGCGCCGCCATCCTGTGAACGCAGATATACAATAGCACCGTCCTGTCCGTTGAACACGGTACCGCCATTTGCAGTAGGGCTTGAAAGGGCAATGATATGAATGGTGTTTTTATCTGTACCGCCGGTAACCATGCGGGGCCAAAGAAGGCCTGCAGCGCCTGACGGAGCAGGGACGTCAGATTCAGTCCAAGCGCCGGTTCCTTTGGTGGCACGTTTCAGAAGCCTCAAGCCAGCAGTACCGCTGCGGTGCGAAACGATAACTTCACCATCGCCTAATTGTGCGTGTGAAGGCCATCCGGTTTTTACTGATTCAAGACGGGCAGTGGCATTAGACTGCCATGATGTACCGTCGAAATAATTGTAACCTGTACCGCGGCCTGCATATCCTGTAGGATCAATAGCATAGGTGTAAACTGCAGCCATAGTTCCGTCGGTAAACTGGGTGAGCCTGCCGGAAGGTGTTGAAGCATTGGATTGCAGGTCGTAGATGGTGTAACCTACTTCATCCTCATTGTATGTTACAGGAGCCTCAACATAGGTGTTGCCGGCATACTGGAACGGATTTGTGCTCTCAGTGACTGCGGCTTTTTTAGGAGCTGAAATACTCCTAAGTTCTTTTGATACAGTGGCTTTCTGGAACTGGGCAAATGCCATTATTCCGACACTCATCGCAAGTAAAAAGAGTAAACTTTTTTTCATTGTTGTGGAAATTTGGTTTGACTTATGATTTATTGAGTTTTTTCTAATTGCAAAGATTAAAAACAAAAGTATTACTTTTTCGCGGATGTCATTTTTTTTTCAACAAAAAGCCCGGTCTGTGAACCGGCTCTCTGAGAAAATAAAGCCCGCTTCTACTTCACAACAATTTTCCCTGTTGATACAGTACTGCCTGCCTGAAGCGTATACATATACAAGCCTGCTCCAAATTCAGCTACAGGAATATTGATGAGATGCTCGCCTTTTGTCATCACGTTAAGGTTACGTTCGTATACGACCTGTCCTGTGAGAGATGTAACCTTCAGATTTACAAGGCTGGATTTATCAAGGCTGAACGAAATGCTGGCTTCATCAGAAACCGGGTTTGGATAAGCGCTTGAAAGGANATTTTCTTTGACATCCCCGGTACCGGTAAATTCTGCCTTAGGCATATCAAGACATACAATATAGTTATCACCAGGAGCATCTTCGTCTCCCCTTACAGCAAGGCCGGGTTCGCTGTCCATCTGGAATATCAGGCTGAAGAAATCATTGGATGTTGGTGAGAAGGTAGNGAACACGCATTCGTCAAATATGTGTAGATCATCACCGGTAAGGTCTACAAACTTTCCAAAACCTTCACCAAAGTTTGAAAATGAGCGTGCCCAAAGATGCCGGTAATTTTGAACACCGTTGTCAAGATTTTCGGTTAAACCTGCTCCTACAACCATACCATCTCCATTTTTATCAATCACGATCTGCGGCATACTAACAACTGCAATATAGTATAAACCTAGAGATTCATTTGTACCAATAACGTCCCAAGTACCGTTTCCATTAACATCTAACGGATATAAAATCAATTGATTGTGAGCATCCAAAGAATCAACATTCAGGCAGTTGATCTGCCATTCGGGGGTACCACCTGTCCATGTTGGCATATCCTCATTCCAGTATGCAACACCTCCACTGTAAGGGAACCATGTAGCTCCGGCAGGATTTGATTTATACACGCCGAAAACAACATGCATTTTGCCAAACTTATCAAAAGTGATATGGGCAGCTCCGTCTGGTCCCCAGAGAGAGTCCAGCACCGGTGTGCCTGTTGCCAGCGGATCAGGATGTTGCCATATCACAGTTTTTTCCCAGGTTTCACCATTATCGGGTGAGCGCATTACAAAAAGGTCTTCGTCGGGATCATTCACTATGAATGCAATGGTATCACCTTTGGGTTCAGCCANACTGTATATATCTCCGCTAAAGCCTGCGTAATGGGTTGAGTTCATTTGTTCGGGAATTACATGCGTTTTATCCCAGGTTACACCGCCGTCNNCGGTTGAGCGGTAGTATAACAATGCAAGATCCTGGCCTGCATATGCTGAATAAGTGCTGGCTATAATGTGAACACTATTCCTGTCAGCACCCGAAGTGCATAGCCTTGGCCATGAAATATCAACTGCGCCTGCAGGGCCGGGAAGAATACTTTCGGTCCATGCTCCGGCGCCACGTGAGCTGCGCTTGTTCACAATAAGTCCGGCAGTGTTGTGGTGGGTGCACACTATTTCTCCGCCTGTTCCCAGCGGAGCATAGTTTGACCATCCGGCTTTTGATGTTTCGATACGTACCGTTGGCTCTGGTCCCCAGGAAGTACCGTCATAATAATTGTAACCTGTACCACGGTTTGAATAAGCTGTGGGCCCGGTGCCAAAAGTCCAGACAGCTGCCATCTCTCCGCTGGGATAGATGTAGAACCTGTTACTGGGTGATGAGGCATTGGATTGCAGGTCATAGATAGTATAACCCATTTCAGTTTCTCCAAGTGCATCGTAGCTGGCAACATAATGATTTACGTTGTCCAGCATATTACTGGTTTCTTTAATGGCCTTTTTCTCAGCTTTTACCTGCAGGTTGAGCAATGAAGCCGGCAGGTGTGCACGTTGCTGTGCAAAGGCTCCCACGGTGAAAACGGAAAGAAGAATGAGTAATAGTTTTTTCATGTTTATTTGGTTTTAATGATTGATTTTTCTCCTTGTAAATTTAGCAAGTTTCTCAATAGATTCAGGCAATGGGCTATTTTTTTTCTTTCAACTGCCCAGTTGCTGCTGAATGGAGCTGATGCGGCTTAATGAATTCAGCATTCTCGTCGAAAATTTTCCGGTAAGTAACATGTTTTTTACCGAATTTGGCACCGGTTGCTTCATGGAGCATCTGCATCCTGGGATTGAAATCGCCAACCCAGGAGAGTTCAACCTCCTTGTATTGATGATGAAGGTGCTTCATAACACTTTCCATATGCCAAAATAGTCCCGATTCAATGCCAAATCTCTGGTAATGCACCTTTACACCCATCACCGTAATCCTCGTGCGGTTGCAGAGCTTTGTTTTCCCTTTTAAAGCAACAAGCAGCTTTGTCCGGAGGTTTGGGCGGCCATTGAAATACTTGATCACCTGGTTGAAGTCAGGGAACATCACTTCGAAAGCAATGGGTTCATCCCGGTGATAGGCAAACCAGATAAATTCGGGCACCATCAGCGATTTTACCTGTGTAAGTTCGGCCTTAAGGATTGATGCATCGATGGGTGTGAAATTTTCATGAAACTGCCATGCATCGTTATAAATCTCAATGAAATCTGCTATGAACTTATCTGACTCTTTCCATGAGAAATGCCTGAAATTGTATTCAGGGTTATGGCTTACACGTTCAGCAATTTTCCAGAATCTTTCAGGAANAGGCTTTGTATAGTCCAGGTGGTTTGTAACCTGCTCAAAATAAGGTTTAAAGCCGTAGTCTTCGAAAAACTGCCTGTAATAGGGCGGGTTATAGTTCATACCAAAACTTTGCGGCATGAACCCATCGACCAGCAATCCCCAGAAATTGTCATTCTCTCCGAAATTTATCGGCCCGTCCATGGCTTCCATACCTCTTTCCTGGAGCCAGGCTTTACAGGTATCAAAGAGTTTGAATGCTGCTTCTTTATCATTTATACATTCAAAAAATCCCATACCGCCGGTTGGCTGGCTGAAGGTGAAAGCTTTTTTCGTGTTGATAAATGCTGCTACACGCCCGATCAGTTCTCCTTTTTCGTTTTTCATGATCCAGCGGATTGCCTCACCGTGTGTGTAATAGGTATTCCTTGAAGGATCAAAAATACCTTCGATCATATCGTCGAGAGGGCAGATGAAATCAGGATCGCCTTTGTACAAAACCCGCATCACATCGCAAAAAGTTCGCCGGGTGGCTTTGTCGTTAACTTCTATCAGCGTATAAGCCATAGATTTGTGATTTAGCAAGAGCAAAAGTATATAAAATCATTTTTAGAGAGATGGATTGGTGAGATTAGTTGAGGAGTAGTGACTGGTGCTTAGTGCCTGGTGCTTAGTGCCTGGTGCTTAGTGCATGGTGCTTAGTGACTGGTGCTTAGTGACTGGTGCATAATTTTAAGGGCAAACTTTCTAGTTCAAGTTTCCAGTCCCTATTGCTATCGGACCAGTTTCCATTCTCCATGCTCCATCCTCCATTCTCCATCCTCCGTTCTCCATCCTCCGTTCTCCGTTCAACGTTCTCCATCCTCCGTTCTCCGTTCTCCTTCCTTCAGTTTCCCTAAGTGTTTTTGTGTGAACTCCGTGTATATGTGTTTTAAAGATCCAGTTTCATTTTAGATAGCTACCGAGATCATTATTCATTTCAATTTTCAATCCCGATAGCTATCGTGATCAATTTTCAATTTTCAATTATGAACTGTCAATTGTCCATTCTCTATCAATCGTTCATAACCGTTAACTTACTACCTTTGCCGGTAACAATTGAAGCATTGCCGTGAAGAAACTGAATGTGCTCATATTCCGTTCGTATGCGGGTCCTGCAGTCGCGACCTTTTTTATTTCGGTTTTCGTGCTGCTGATGCAGTTCCTGTGGCGGTATGTCGACGATCTGGTAGGCAAGGGCCTTGAATGGCACATTATCGCCAAGCTGTTGTATTACGCTTCATTCACTTTTGTACCCATGGCTTTGCCTTTAAGTATACTCCTGGCATCATTGATGACTTTCGGAAACCTGGGTGAACGCTATGAACTTGTTGCTATAAAAGCCGCCGGTATTTCGCTGCGCAAGGTTATGATGCCGCTCATTTTTTTGTCGGTTGTACTTACTGCAGGAGCTTTTTTCTATTCAAACACTGTTTTCCCATACGCTAATCTTAAATTCAGGACAACGCTTTACGATGTAAGGCAGAAAAAACTGGCACTGAACATTCGTGAAGGAATGTTCTATTCAGGCATTGAAGGATATGTAATGAAAATTGGGAAAAAAGCGCCCGACGGCGTTGGCATATATGATGTGGTGATTTATGATCACACTGATTTCATGGGAAATAACAAATTCACTATCGCTGATTCAGGGCGAATGGAGCAAAACGCTAACGGTGATTACCTCATCATCACTTTATTCAACGGATGGAATTACGAAGAGATGCAGGGCCGCGACAGTGAGATAAAAAAACCTTTCCAGCGGACACTCTTTAGCGAACAGGTAATAAAGTTCGACCTCACGCAATTCAGGCTCTCAAGGACCAACGAGGAGTTTTTCAGAAACAACTTCCTGATGCTCAGCAATAAACAACTATCTGAAGCCAGTGATTCCATCAGTGAGGACCTGCTTTCGCGCCGAAAGGATTTCCGAACAGCATTGCTTAATTATTATGAATACCTGCGAACATCGCAGCTTCTCGACAGCAACAGCAAAGCAGCACTGCCTCCCAAATCGGGAGACATTCTTGCCGGTAAAAACAACCGTGACAAAAGTATGATAGTAGGTGCTGCGCTGGGAATCGCACGCAATGTGAAGCAGTCGTTTGAGTTTAATAAACAGGCTATCAGGGATAAAGCTACACTCAAAGCAAAATACGATATTGAGTGGCACCGCAAATTCACACTTTCGATTGCCTGCCTGGCTTTGTTCCTTATAGGTGCACCCCTGGGTGCCATCATCCGAAAAGGTGGACTGGGCTTGCCTTTGGTAGTATCGGTACTGCTTTTTGTTGTCTACCATGTTATTTCATTTACCGGGGAAAAAGCAGTGAAAAGCGGTGTGATGTCAGCCTGGAAAGGAATGTGGATATCCACGATTATATTCCTGCCGATTGGCATATGGCTCAGTTATAAGGCTGCCACTGATTCTCCCCTGATGGAATCCGACAGCTACAAACGATTTATTACCAATGTATTGGGATTCTTTAGAAAGAAGAGATCGAATAATAATGAAGAAACCGGCGAATAGCCGGATTTTTTTATTATCTTTGAGATATTAGCTTTACGACTAATTTAACTAACCACCGGTTTTCTACTTGTAATGAAAATACTGCTGCTCTGCAACAAATCACCCTGGCCGCCTGCCGAGGGTGGGCCTATTGCCATGTATGCCATGATAACCGGTTTGATCAAGGCCGGGCATACAGTTAAAGTGATTGCTGCAAATACAAGCAAATACCGGGTCGACCCGGCATCGGTTCCGGAGGCATTCCAGAAACAAACTGGCATCGAATTCGTTGATATCGACCTTAGAATCAAGGTTAAAGATGCCCTATTCAATTTCCTTTCAGGGCAGTCCTATCATGTAGCCCGTTTTCGCACACCTGAATTTGAAAAGAAACTTATCGAAGTTCTTACCGCCAGCGAATTTGATATTATACAGGCCGAAATGCTCTACATGACGGTTTACAATGATATAATCAGGAAATACAGCAAAGCCAGGTTCGTTCTGCGCTCGCACAATATCGAGCATCTCATCTGGCAAAGGATTGCTATCAACACCCGCAACCCGCTCAAGAGATATTACATTAAGCATCTATTTCTTACGCTGAAAAATTACGAACTGGAAATGCTTCAGAAAATGGACGGTATCGTTGCCATTACCCCGACAGATGCTGCATTTTTTGAAAAACACTCAGGCAAAACGCCCGTGATTTCTATTCCTTTCGGAATTGAATTTGACAAATACAAGACCACGGTAAATCAGCCGGCCGAAACCGATCTTTTTCATATAGGCTCTATGAACTGGTTCCCAAATGAGGAAGGTATGCTTTGGTTTCTTTCCAAAGTGTGGCCGTTGATAACCCAGGAAATGCCGTCACTGAAGTTATACCTCGCCGGTCGCGAGATGCCTGACTGGCTCAGGAACCTGAACTCGATGAATGTGGAAGTTGTGGGTGAAGTACCTGATGCTCTTGAGTTTATGAACCAACATGCCGTTATGGTAGTTCCTTTGTTTTCGGGCAGCGGTATACGCATCAAAATCATCGAAGCAATGGCTGCCGGCAGGGCTGTGATTTCCACCGAAATAGGCGCTGAAGGTATTCGGGTCACCCAGGGAGAAGATATTCTCATCGCCAACACGGCCGATGATTTTATTGAAATGATCAGGAAAGTCCAGGAAAACGGGTTACGTCAGAAAATCGGCGACAACGCCCGTAAACTTGTACTGGATCAGCACGACAATTCCCTCCTGATGCGGCATCTGACCGAATTCTACCAAAAACTGTCGCTATTGGGCCGTTATGGCAACGACGATTGACAATTTCAGGTAAAGCGCTATAAACCAACCTCTTCCATTGTAAAGTTCTGAGAAACGATCCCTCTCTTTCGTTAGTCTCAGTTTCTTTTTCATTTCAAAACCGTTTCATACCTTTGCAATAATTGAGCGCAGCAACCAAGCCAGCATCAAAACCTGCTAATAATGAGGATATTATTTCTGTTATCACGTGTTCCTTATCCAATTGAAAAAGGGGATAAGCTGCGTGCATATTATCAGTTGCAGTATCTTTCAAAGAAGCACGAAATTATTCTGGTGGCAATGAACAGAGGCCGGGCTGATGAGAAGGCTGTCAGGAAAATCAGAGAATTCTGTAGCCAGGTGCATGTTATACAATACGGTTATTTTCAGATTGCCCTAAACCTTGTCAGAGCTTTTTTTACCGGTAAGCCACTGCAGGTCGGCTACTTCTATAACAGCAGGGGCCAGAAGAAAATTGACCAGATAATAGCTGAATTCAAGCCTCAGCATATATTCTGCCAGTTGTTGCGTGTTGCGGAATACGTTCGGCATTCAAACATTCCTAAAACTCTTGATTATCAGGATGTATTCTCCACCGGGATGAAACGCCGTGCCGAAACATCTTCGTGGTGGCTGAGGCCGCTCTTCCTGCTTGAATACAGGCGGCTGCTCAGGTATGAACATGCTATTTTCAGTGATTTTGACAACAAAACCATCATCTCAGCCCCTGACCGTGACCTTATCCCGCATCCTGCTAACAACCAGATCATTGTAGTACCCAATGGGGTAGATCACGAGTATTTCAAACCGGTTGTCAGGGAAAAAGATTTTGATGTTGTTTTCACCGGAAATATGGGATACCCGCCAAATGTAAATGCAGCCGAATACCTTATCAGCGAGATCATCCCTATAGTCAGGAACAAAATTCCCGGAGTTACTGTGATGCTGGCAGGCGCAACACCCCACCAGCGTGTACTGGCACTGGCAAACGAGAAGATCAGAGTCACCGGGTGGGTTGAAGATATGAGGGAATGTTATGCTACTTCAAAAATCTTCATTGCACCCATGAGAATCGGCACAGGATTGCAAAACAAACTATTGGAAGCTATGTCGATGGGATTGCCCTGCATAACCTCTGTACTGGCCAACCAGGCATTGGGTGCAGCCGAAAACAGTGAAATACTGGTTGGAAGAAGCCCTGAAGAGTTTGCCGATCATATCATCAGGCTGTTGACCGACCAGGAATTTGCACGTAAAATCGCCGAAGCCGGAAAAGCATACGTAGACAACACTTATGACTGGGAGAACTCAACCATGGCCATTGAAAAAATAATGGCCGGTACTATGAAGCAATAATCCCGGCAAGTATTTCCGGGATTCTGACCACATTTGAGACAATAATAACATTTCAGAATTCATCAATGAGCGACGACAAAAAGATCATATTTTCGATGGTGGGCGTCGGGAAGATTTTCCCTCCCAATAAACAGGTTCTCAAAGACATATACCTGTCATTTTTCTATGGAGCAAAAATAGGTATCATTGGTCTGAATGGCTCAGGTAAATCAAGTTTGCTGAAAATAATTGCCGGAGTCGACAAATCATTTCTTGGTGAAGTAGTGTTTTCACCAGGCTATTCTGTCGGGTTGCTGGAACAGGAGCCAAAGCTGGACGAATCCAAAACTGTCAGGCAGATTGTGGAGGAAGGTGTGCAGGAAGTCGTGAATCTGCTTAAAGAGTATGAAGAAGTGAACAACAAGTTCATGGAGCCGATGTCAGATGACGAAATGAACAAACTTATCGAACGTCAAGGCCATCTCACTGAAATGCTCGACCATCATGATGCCTGGGAACTGGATACCAAGCTTGAAAGAGCCATGGACGCGCTCCGTTGTCCGGAACCTGACACGCTGATCAGTGTCTGCTCGGGTGGCGAGCGCCGCCGCGTTGCACTTTGCCGCTTGTTGCTGCAGGCACCCGACATTCTCCTGCTCGACGAGCCAACCAATCATCTGGATGCAGAAAGTGTGGAATGGCTCGAAGTTCACCTGAAACAATACAAAGGCACTGTGATTGCCGTAACCCACGACCGCTATTTCCTCGACAATGTTGCAGGATGGATTCTCGAACTCGACCGCGGAGAAGGCATTCCCTGGAAAGGCAACTACTCATCATGGCTGGAGCAGAAAACCAAGCGCCTCGAAATGGAGGAAAAGACTGAGAGTAAACGCCGCAAAACACTTGAACGTGAGCTTGAATGGGTTCGCATGGCTCCAAAAGCACGTCATGCCAAGGGTAAAGCCCGTTTGAATGCTTATGAAAAGATGCTTGATGAAGATGTGAAACAGAAGGAAGAAAGACTGGAGATCTTTATTCCTAATGGCCCCAGGCTCGGCAGCAATGTAATTGAAGCGCAAGGTGTTTCAAAAGCTTTTGGTGAAAAAGTCCTGTTCGAGGACCTCAACTTTGCCCTTCCCCCTGGTGGAATAGTAGGAGTAATCGGCCCCAATGGCGCAGGAAAAACCACCCTCTTCCGCCTTATCATGGGGTTTGAGAAACCCGACAAAGGAGAATTCAAGGTAGGTGAAACCGTGAAGGTAGGCTATATTGACCAGGCACATACTGACATTGATCCGGAAAAGAACGTCTGGGAAGTGATCAGCGAGGGAAATGAACAATTACAAATGGGCGGAAGGCTTATCAACAGCCGTGCTTATGTTTCGCGTTTCAATTTTGGCGGGTCTGACCAGGGTAAAAAGACCGCAGTATTATCAGGAGGTGAACGCAACCGCCTGCACCTGGCGCTCACACTCAAGTCGGAAGCCAATGTGCTGCTTCTCGATGAGCCTACCAACGACATTGATGTGAATACCCTGCGTGCACTGGAAGAAGGACTCGAAGATTTTGCCGGGTGTGCCGTGATTATCTCACACGACCGCTGGTTCCTCGACAGGGTGGCGACTCATATCCTGGCTTTTGAAGGTAATTCGCAGGTTTACTACTTCGAAGGCGGATATACAGAATACGAGGAAAACCGCCGAAAGCGCCTCGGTGATGAAGGTCCGAAACGAATACGTTATAAGAAACTCACCGCCTGATCATTTTTAAGAAACTAAAAAGCAAATGATAAAAATCACTGATACACTGCTTGATGAGGTCATTGTAAAAGCAAAGGAATCACCAAGGCACCGCATGAATTATAACTTTCACCCCGAACTCAACGATCCGGTGCAGCGCCTGCTCAATGCACTTGAACCCTGGACCTATATCCGCCCGCATAAGCATGTCACAAAGGAAGAAGCTTTTGTTNNTTTGCTAAGAGGCACTGTACTCGCAGTTACCTTCAATGATGACGGAAGTATCCGCGACCATGCTGTATTAAACAGAAATTCAGGAACTTTGGGGGTGGAATTTGAAGAAAATACATTTCACATGCTCACGTCTCTCGAAAGTGGTTCGGTAGTATACGAAATTAAAGAAGGACCTTTTGTACCTCATACCGAAGGCTCTTCAGCTCCCTGGGCTCCCAATGAAGGAACCGGCGAAAGTAAAATATTCCTTCAGTCGGTGTTCGACAGGCTCGGGATTAAGCTTGAGGATAGTGAATAGTGAATGGTTAATGGTTAATGGTTAATGGTTAGTGGTAATGGTTTTGCTAAAGTTCAGCGATGATTCAGGTATATGATCTTATCAAATACTTTAAATTACAAACCTATGAATTAACTTTAAAGTTCGTATCCTCTAAAACATGAAACTTTAAACTTTAAACTTCAAACTTTAAACTCCTCCATGTCTGCACCATCGATACCCAAAGGCACCCGCGATTTCACCCCGGTTGAAATGGCCCGCCGCAATTACATCTTCGATACGATCCGCAGCGTTTTCATGCTTTACGGGTACCAGCCTATCGAAACCCCGGCAATGGAAAACCTATCCACGCTCATGGGAAAATATGGTGAAGAGGGTGATAAATTACTTTTTAAAGTTCTCAACTCAGGAGATTTTCTTGCCGGCACCGACGAAAAGTCGCTTCTGGCAAGAGATTCAAACAAACTGCTTAAGCATGTGAGTGAAAAAGGCTTGCGGTACGACCTAACCGTACCCTTTGCAAGATTTGTGGTTCAACACCGGAATGATATTGTTTTTCCGTTCAAACGTTACCAGATTCAGCCTGTGTGGCGGGCTGACCGTCCTCAAAAAGGCCGCTACCGCGAGTTTTACCAGTGCGATGTGGATGTAGTCGGCAGCAACTCACTGATCTATGAAGCCGAAATGGCCCGTATTGCCGAAGATATTTTCCAAAGGCTTGGCATCTCGGTGATCATTAAACTGAACAACCGTAAAATACTCGCCGGAATAGCCGAAGTTATCGGGGAAGCCGGCAGAATCACCGACATAACGGTTGCCATTGACAAACTCGAGAAAATCGGTTTGGCCGCTGTTAATGACGAACTCAGGCAAAAAGGCCTCTCAGATGAGGCTGTAACCAATTTACAGCCGATCCTCAAACTCCAGGGCAGTAACCAGCAAAAGCTCGAAAAGCTCACTGCAATTCTTGAACATTCCGAAACCGGGTTAAAAGGCATCGAAGAGATGAAAACCGTTTTCAGTTATCTGGATGCTTTGAAATTAACTGCTGAAGTGCAACTTGACCTCACTCTTGCAAGAGGCCTCAATTATTATACCGGGGCGATCATCGAGATAAAGGCCCGTGATATACAGATGGGAAGCATTAGCGGCGGTGGGCGTTACGACGACCTTACCGGCATTTTCGGGATGCCGGGCGTGTCGGGTGTAGGAATTTCTTTTGGCGCCGACCGCATTTACGACGTAATGCATGAACTATCGCTTTTCCCTGAATCGACCACACAAACTACCAGAGTAATGGTTGCAAATTTTGGCGGCGAAGCTGAATTGGCCGGGTTGTCGTTCCTTTACAGGCTTCAAAAAGCACAGATATCTTCGGAAATGTATCCCGAACCTGCCAAAATGAAAAAGCAGTTTACTTATGCCGATCAGAAAAAAATCCCCTTTATCGTGATCATTGGCAGCGAAGAACTTTCTACAGGACAATACCAGGTTAAAAATATGGTTACCGGTGAGCAGCAGAAATATTCTCCTGCCGAAATTGTAGCCAAACTGCTTGGACTGAACATTTAGACAATATTCAAATACTATTCGAACCATGTTTAACTGGAATCTGAAATTCAAGATACAAATCAACAGGACTGCACTTTAGGTCGTTTACCGATTATTTCTGCTATTGCCCGCAGAAGAAACACCAATTTACCTGTATTTTTTAATTTCTTGGAAATCAACCAGTAAAACATGAATTTAATCATTGATTCAAATCCTCTGACATTTGATCATCTCGAAAATATTATTTCGGGAAAATCGCCGGTCAGCCTCTCCCAACAAGCCGCAAGCAGAATAAATGCATGCCGCGAATATCTTGATAAAAAAATAGCCGGCCAATCCGAACCAGTATATGGAATTACTACAGGGTTTGGTTCATTATGTAGCCGTAGCATCAACACTCAAGACCTGTCGCAGTTGCAAACCAACCTGGTGGTTTCACATGCTTGTGGCCTTGGCGACCCCGTAAGCGACGAGATTGTCAGACTCATGCTGGTACTCAAAGCTTTCGGACTGGCCAGGGGAAATTCAGGAGTTCAGGTTGCAACTGTTCAGAGGCTCATCGATCTGTACAACAACAATGCATTGCCTGTTGTGCGCGAATTAGGCTCTTTAGGCGCTTCCGGCGACCTTGCTCCACTGGCTCACCTGGTGCTCCCGTTGCTTGGACTGGGTGAAATGAAGTATAACAACAAGCTCCATACTGCATCAGAAATAAACAGGAAACTAGGCTTCTCTCCTATCGAACTGCAGTCGAAAGAGGGGCTTGCCCTGCTTAACGGGACCCAGTTTATGAGTGCACATGGCGTTTACGTTATGCTTAAAGCAAGAAAGCTTCAGTTTGCAGCCGATGTTATCGGTGCCATTGCAATCGAAGCATATAACGGCCGCATCGACCCTTTTTTAGAAGAGATTCAGGCAATAAGGCCCCACAAAGGGCAGGCAGAAACCGCTCTAAACATCAGAAAAATACTGCAGGGAAGCCATCATATCGCTAAAGAAGGGAAAGCAGTTCAGGATCCGTATTCTTTCCGCTGTATACCCCAGGTGCACGGTGCAGTAAAGGATACCATTGAATATGCCGGGAATGTTATTCTTACCGAAATCAACTCGGTGACTGACAACCCGACCATTTTTCCCGAGCAGGACAAAATCCTTTCCGGAGGCAATTTCCATGGCGAACCACTGGCTTTTGTCCTGGACTTTATCTCGATTGCCCTTGCCGAACTTGGAAATATTGCCGAACGCCGCGTATACAGATTGATATCGGGCCAGCGGGGGCTGCCTGAATTCCTGGTGGCACATCCCGGGCTTAACTCCGGGTTTATGATCCCGCAGTATGCTGCAGCATCGGTAGTAAGCCAGAACAAACAACTGAGTACGCCCGCTTCTGTCGATTCAATAACTTCGAGCAACGAGCAGGAAGACCATGTAAGTATGGGTGCAAACGCTGCAACAAAAGCGGTCAAAGTGGTCAACAATCTTGAAAAGATTCTTGCCATCGAAATGATGACAGCATGTCAGGCTCTGGAATTCAGGGGTGTTAAAGACACCTCGCCTTATATTCAAAATATCTTCAACGAATACAGAAAATCAGTCCCGTTTATTCATGAAGATACACTGATGTACGACCTTATCGATAAATCGCTTGAATTCATAAGGAATTATCGTTTCGATGTGGTTTGACCAACCTTAAAGTACTCTGTCACGATCACTCGCTGATTGACAGGAAATCCCTGATAAAAAATAATTGGCAGGATCAGGCTTCACAGGTAATTTTTCTTGATATTTGCCACATCTGTTCACCGGCTAACAAACAAATCTATGACCCTGGTAATTAAAGGAAGCGGCCTCACCATCGAAGATGTGGTGAATGTTGCCCGTTACAATCAGAAAGTTGAGCTGCATCCCGATGCTGTGAATCGCATCAATGCATGTCGTGCAATGCTCGAAAGAAAGATAGAAGCGCATGAAATAATGTATGGTATCAACACCGGTATTGGTGAATTCTCGGAAGTTGTACTCAGCGATGACCAGGTGAAGGATTTCCAGAAATACCTTGTTTATAATCATGCTGCCGGAATTGGTGAAGCCATGCCTCTGGAATGGGTTCGCGGAGCTATGCTTGGGCGTATTAATGTGCATGCACACGGCAATTCGGGAAACCGCCTCGAAATTACCAGTACTCTGGTTGAAATGCTGAACAGGGAAGTAACTCCTTTCGTTTGCCGGAAAGGATCGGTGGGAGCATGCGGTGACCTGGCACCGATGTCGCAGATAGCACTGCTGATGATGGGTGAAGGCCATGCATTTTATAAAGGTGAATTGCTCGAAGGGCGCGAAGCTTTAAGCAGGGCAGGAATCCCTGTTCCGGGGCTTGAAGCCCGCGACGGCCTTGCTGCCATCAATGGTTCAAATGTACTCACGGCCATGAGCGCTATTATGCTATATGACACCGATCGCTGGCTTAAACAAGCCGAAATTGCCTGTGCCATGACGCTTGAAGCGCTTAAAGCCAATTTCGGGCCTTACAATCATAAAATACATGAAGTAAGAGGATTCCCCGGTGCTGTCAGAAGTGCTGCCTCCATCAGGAAAGTTGCCAAAGGCGGTGACCTTTTCGAAAAGAGGTTAAAAGTGAAAGTGCAGGATGCTTACAGTATGCGATCGACACCCCAGGTGATCGGAGCTGCACATGATGCCGTAAAATGGGCACGTCAGCAGGTAGAAACCGAACTAAACGGCGTAGGTGACAATCCCATCTTCTTCGCAGAAGAAAACCTTCAGCTATCGGGTGCCAACTTCCAGGGATCTCCCGTTTCACTGCCTATGGATATGGTTGGGGCTGCCGTTACAATGGTTTCGGTGCTTAGCGAGCGCCGTATGAACCGGCTTAATAATCCGGCACTTAGCGTTGGTTTACCGCCATTCCTTACGGCTAATCCGGGGATGTTTTCAGGGCTTATGCTCAGCCAGTATACCGCCGACATGCAGATTGTTGAGCAAAGAATCCTTTCTGCACCGGCAAGCATCCACAGTATACCTGCCGCTGCTGACCAGGAGGATTTCGTTTCGATGGGGATGAATACCGCGATTAAAAATTTCCAGATTCTCGATAATGCTTATGGCATACTTGGCATCGAATTCTTTGCTGCAGCTCAGGCACTTGACTTAAGGGAAAAACTGGAGACACCATATATGTATGGCCAGGGTACTCAAAAAGCCCGTGAAACAATCAGAAAATATGTTGAATACCTCGATATTGACCGGCCACTTTATCCTGATCATAACCGGATGAAAGAACTTGTTCGTTCCTGCGAAATACTCGAAGTTGTAGAGAAAGAGTTGGGCCAGCTTGGCTAAAATGACCGACATCACTGATTGAAAAATCTTATGGACGAACAGCAAAACGTTGAGCCTGCCAAAGAAGCACCACAATCAACCGGTTTCTTAAGATTCCTGTGCATTCTTACCTTTCTGGGGAGTGGTCTCGCAATGCTGGCCTATTTTATCATCGGGGCATTTTACGATATATTCCTGTCGGCTGATATGAAACCGTTGGGTGAAGATGAGCAGGAACTTATCAGGCTGATGCTATCAGCAGGTAAAACGTTTTTTCTGCTGAGTGCTTTCTTATATGCATTATCCCTGTATGGCGCTATACTGATGTGGAAACTCCGCAAAATTGGTTTCCATTTGTATTCGTTAGCACAAATAGTACTTCTTATCCTACCGTTATTATATATTCAGGGGTTCAGGATGCCGTTTGTCACTATCCTGGTAACTGTGACATTTATATTTGGTTATTCCACTTTTCTGAGATCGATGAGTTAATAACAAAAGCCTTAAAAAAATCAGCATAATACCAATTTCCGCTAAAATCTTCAACATTATTTACTAAAAACCTGCAATTGCACCTGCTGAATGTTTAAATTTTTTTTCATCAGGGAAACATTAACTGATGTGGCATATAAATATTATTGCTTATGAAACACTTGCTATTACTGAATATTTAAAAAAATATGCACATTTTTAATGATGAATCAATAAAATTTATGGTTGTACAGATAGCAATCCGTATAAAAGAAAGTTATTTTTGCAAGACCAAACTAACTAACCTTAAAAAACCAATTACCGGAATTACTGGTCAACGTATTGTCTGTATGTAATTTACAATCTGACAATCGCTGATTCTAAATTCTTCGTACAACAAGCTGGAAAGCAAAAAGTAAATCTTAAATAAGTTTTTCACGGAAAGTGAAAAAAACATTTGATACACTGCGTATCAAGAGTATTTAATTTTTAGTAATTTCAGCAGTCGTATGAAACAACATTTGATGTTTAATAACTTACCACATCAATTCACAATCTGAACAATCGCATTAACAATAAACCCTTAACCAATTTACTAACTAAAATCTAACAACGAAGAAGCAGAAAACCAGGAAACGAACACACAACCGACAAGTCAATCAATTACAAACCTAACTAACCAAAATCAACAATCTATGAGAAAACTAAGCTTATTGCTTGCGCTGTTGGTATTTACAAGCCTTCAGGTGCTTGCACAACGTACCATTACGGGTAAGGTTACCAATGCCGACGACGGACTTGGTATGCCCGGTGTTACAGTCCTTGTCAAAGGTACTACGACCGGTATGCTTACTGATATTGACGGTAAGTATCAGATAGCAGTACCCAAGACAGCCACCACGCTGATCTTTTCCTTTATAGGGATGAAAAGCCAGGAAGTTCCGATAGGCACTTCGGATGTGATCAATGTTAAACTTGAATCTGAAGCCAAAATCATTGAAGGAGTAGTTGTAACGGCTCTGGGTATTTCCCGTGAAAAGAAATCTCTTGGTTATGCTACCCAGGAAGTGAAAGGCGATGAACTAAATGCTGCTAAACGTACCAACTTTGTTGATAACATCTCAGGTAAAGTAGCCGGTGTTCAGATCAAAGCAAACGGTAATATGGGTGGTTCCACCAACATTATTATCCGTGGATCATCCTCACTTACAGGTAATAACCAGGCCCTGTTTGTTGTTGATGGTGTTCCTGTTAATAATGATAACACGAATAATACAGGGCAGATTTCGGGCCGCAGTGGTTATGACTATGGTAATGCTGCATCGGATATTGATCCCAACGACATTGAATCAATGAGCGTTCTCAAGGGTGCTGCCGCTACCGCACTCTACGGATCACGCGCAGCAAACGGTGTTATTCTTATCACCACAAAGAAAGGGTCGAAATCAGTTACCGGTAAAAAATTAGGCGTGACTGTAAGCTCAAATGTCACTACCGGTATGGTTGATAAAAGCACTTTCGCTGAATATCAGAATCAATATGGAGCTGGTTACGGATCATATTACTATGGAGACCCCCCCTACGCTGGTTTTGAATACCTGTTTGATGTAAATGGCGACGGTCAACTCGATTACACTGTTCCGACATATGAAGATGCTTCGATGGGGCAGAAATTTGATCCGAATATTCTGGTTTACCAGTGGGATTCTTACTATCCTGCATCACCTAATTATCATAAAGCTACCCCCTGGAAAGCTGCTGAAAACGGACCTATTACTTTCTTCAACAATTCGCTCACTTTTAACAACAGTGTTGAAATTGCCGGTGGCGCCGAAAAATCAACTTTCCGTCTTGGTTATACAAATACCGATGAGAAAGGCATCATGCCAAACAGCTCATTGAAGAAAAACAGCATCACTCTCAATGGTTCCTATGATATGCTGAAAAACCTCAAGGTGTCGGCCAATGTCAACTACGTGAAAACCAATGGCAAGGGACGTAACTCAACCGGTTACAGCGATAATATCATGTCATCGTTCCGCCAGTGGATGGAAACAAACGTTGATTATAAGATGCAGAAAGATCTTTATGATCAGACCGGTGAGAATATCACCTGGAATCCAAACAGCCCGTTTGACCTAGCCCCTGCTTATTGGGACAACCCCTATTTTATGCGTGGGAAGAATTTCGAAACTGACACCCGTGACCGTATCATCGGCTATACACAGTTAGATTGGACAATTAACCAGTATTTCAGCATTATGGGACGTATGTCAATTGACACCTATAATGAACTGCAGGAAGAACGTAAGGAAGTTGGTTCATCATCCGGTGAATTTGGTGTTGGCCGTCCTGATGTTACATCTGGTTATTCGCGTTTTTCAAGATATTTCCTTGAAAAGAATTTCGATGTACTGGCTAAATTCAACAAAAACCTTACTGAAGATTTTAACCTGAGCGCTCTGCTGGGAACAAATATCCGCCGGTCAAGGGTTGACCAGGTATTTGCCTCAACTAACGGTGGTTTGATCGTTCCCGGTCTGTTTTCGTTAGGAAATAGCGCAGCTTCCATGCTGGCTCCTGAAGAACGTTTCACCGAAATAGGAGTTAATGGTGTATTCGCCGGCGTTTCACTCGGATTTAAGAATATGCTCTTCCTGGATGCTAACATCCGCCGTGACCAGTCATCGACGCTTCCTTCAAGCAACAATGTATACTATTATCCTTCGGTATCGGGAAGTTTCCTGTTCTCAAATGTACTCCCGAAGAACAATTGGTTGCAGCTCGGCAAACTTCGTCTCGGATATGCTGGCGTTGGTAACGATGCTCCTTGGGGTAGTATTATTGATACTTATGCTCAAAACACAACCTTCGGAGGCACTGCTCTCTTCTCGGTTCCCAGCACAAAGAATAACGCTGAACTGAAATCAGAGTATACAAAGAGTATTGAAGCCGGTCTCGAAATGAGCTTCCTTAAAGGAAGATTAGGCTTTGACCTTTCATTATACAAAAACAACACTATCAACCAGATCATTCCTGTTTCAGTATCATTTGCCACCGGATACAGCTCAAAATACATTAATGCCGGTGAAATGCAGAATAAAGGTATAGAAATAGCGCTGAATGGAAACCCGGTAAAACAGGCAAATTTCCGTTGGGATATTACCTGGAACTGGGCTAAAAACTTGAACGAAGTTGTTTCATTGACAGGTGATGTCAAGAATCTGCAAATTGCTTCGCTTCAGGGTGGTGTTACTATCAATGCACGCGTTGGTGAACCTTACGGAACAATTCAGGGACAGGATTATGTTTACCTAAATGATGATCCTTCAACAGGAAAGAGGCTTGTTGGTTCAAACGGCTATTATCTGAAGAGCACAACCTCCGATAAGATTATTGGAAATGTTAACCCTGACTGGACCAGCGGTATTAATAATAAATTCAGTTACAAAAGCTGGTCATTCAGCTTCCTGATCGATATGCAGCAAGGTGGCGACATTTTCTCCCTTGATATGTATTATGGACTTGCTACAGGTCTGTATCCCGAAACTGCCGGTTTGAATGAACTCGGAAACCCTGTGAGGGATCCGATTGTTATGAACGAAGACGGAACTTATGCCAGCAATAGTGGCGGTGTTCTTGTTGATGGATATTTTGCCGACGGCACCAAGAACAATGTAAGGGTACATGGTGATGACTACAGGGTATTTGGTTACTCAAAGAATCCAAATTCAACCTTTATCTATGATGCATCATACATCAAATTAAGGGAAGCTTCACTGACATACAGCCTGCCTAAGTCAATGCTCTCAAAATCCTTCCTGAACGGTGTTTCATTCAGCCTGGTTGGATCTAACCTGTGGATTATCAAGAAAAACCTCCCCTATGCTGACCCAGAAGCCAGCCAGAGTGCAGGTAACGTACAAGGATGGCAGAGCGGTGTAATGCCTACCACCCGAAACATAGGATTTACTGTTAACCTCCAATTCTAAATCACTGGACATATGAAAAAAATATTTTTCGTCATAATAGTTTTGTTAGGGATTACTACATCCTGCACAAAAAACTTCGAGGATTTCAACACTGACAAGAAGCACAACGTTACCGTTCCGGCGGAAAACGTATTTGCTAACGCCCAGAAAGCCCTCGCTGACCAGATCGGCAGCATAAATGTCAACCTGAATGTGTTCATATTATGGGCACAATACTGGACGGAAACTACCTATACCGATGAAGCAAACTTCGACATCATCAACCGTCCTATTCCTGCTAATGATTTCAGAACTTACTACCGTGACGTTCTGACTGATCTTAACGATGCAGCCAGGATTATCAATGGAACCGAATTTCCTGATGCAGAAAAGCCTGTTCAGAAAAATCAGCTGGCTATCATTGATATCATGCAGGTATATACCTATACTGAATTGCTCGAAATTTTCGGGAACGTTCCTTATTCAGAAGCTAACGACATCAACAACATCTATCCGAAGTATGACGATGCTTTGACGGTTTATAAAGACCTTCTGGCCCGTCTCGATACTGACATTGCAAGTCTTGATCCATCAGCCGAAAGCTTTGGTTCAGCTGACCTGTACATGGGTGGCGATGCCGGCATGTGGAAGAAATTTGCGAATTCACTCAAAATTAGAATTGGTATTACAATTGCTGATGGCGATCCCACTACATCGAAAAGTGCTGTAGAATCTGCCTATGCAGGAGCTTTTGCACCCGATGAAACCTGCCAGCTTGTTTACCTTGATGCAACAAATGCTAACCCGATTTATGTTGACCTTATCCAGAGTGGTCGTCACGACTTTGTACTCGCCAATACATTGGTTGACAAAATGAACGCTCTTGAGGATCCTCGCCGCCCGTTCTACATGACATATAAACCCGATGCAACCGAGTATGTTGGTGGTGAATATGGTCAGAGCAGCGCCTACACACAGTATTCACACGTTGCTGATGCAATAGGCGAACCGACTTTCCCTGTGACTATTCTTAATGGTGTAGAAGTTTCCTTCTACCTGGCCGAAGCAGCCGAAAGAGGTTATTCAGTTGGCGGCACTGCAAAAGGATACTATGATGCCGGTATAACTGCTTCTTTTGTTACTTGGGGACTTACTGCTGCTGATGCAGCTGACTACCTGGCAAAACCAGAAGTTAATTATAATAACGCCGGTTCAGGTGCTACCTGGAAGGAGAAAATCGGGGTACAGTCATGGATAGCCAACTACCTGCGCGGATTAGTTGCTTATACTAACTGGAGAAGGCTTGATTTCCCTGTACTTAACCTTCCTCCTAACCCTGCTTCGGATGATGGTAAAATTCCCGTCAGGTTTACCTACCCCGTTAATGAACAGACGCTTAATAAAGAAAACTATAATGCTGCTGCTTCAGCAATCGGTGGTGATAAATTAAGCACAAAACTCTTCTGGGATATACACTAGATTGATATTCCCGTGACTTTAAAAGAAGCTGCTCCAAAAGGGCAGCTTCTTTTTTTTTCTAAAACTGTAACATTTATCTTACCAGTGCGTCATATTATCGAAACATGAATATTAAGAACGGGCAGTCAAAACAAAAGAACCAATAGCCATGAAAACAATTAACACCCTCATCATACTGACATCTATGCTGATTCTTACAGCAAGCAGTTTAAAAAGCACCTATGATGTGAACGGGCTTTTAAAAAACAGCATAGTATATGATGGTTCTAAAACAGCACAAACAATCAGCCCTGATGGCACCATTGATAAGAAAGAAATTCCTTCAGATTCCAGGACTAACTTTCTCACACCTGCTGAACCGGTTATACCTTTTAATTCGGATTACCTGCGTTTCGATGTTAACAAGTACATTGACATTGACTTGGCAAATGATGAACTCCCTGAACATGAATCATTTGGTTATTTAAAATTTGATGTCAATGATTATATAGAAGCAGACCCGGGCGACAAAATGGAATTGCCAGTCAGTGAATTTGACTATCTCAGGTTCGACATCAGTAAATTCATGGATACAACCAATGCTGAAGAAACATTTGAACTACCCGCAACGGAATAATATATATGTGAAAGCAGCCCTTTCAACCATCACAAAAGCGCCCTGTTTTACAGGGCGTTTTTAATTATTGTGGCATAGTTATTGAATATATGAAGTACTATAAATAAGAAAATCTTACTTTTGCAATCTGTTTTGAACTAGAGGCTTACCAGAAATAGCAGGCCTTGCTAAACTACGAGACCGATGTTTAATAAAGAGTGGCTCGCGAAATTTATGGAAATATTCGGCTACGTTATGGTTGCCGTTTATATCGGATTAGGAGTGATGCTCTTTATACCACGGTTTTATCCATATGTGCCCGCCAACCTGAAATTCGCATTTGCTATTTTCTTCATAGCATACGGTGTATACAGGCTTGTGAGAATGCTTGGTAAAAAATCCGGAACTGATAACGAATAATAAAGGATCAACGATGAAACGGTTTTCTTTTAACCTGATCATACTGGCATTGGTAACAATGGCTACATTCACATATTCGTGCAGGAACCCTATGGGACATCAGCCTATAAATGAGGCTCCAACGCAGGGGAATATCAGGATAAGTGTTGATGAATCTTTTCAACTGCTATTTGATACCCAATTGTACACTTTTCAATCCTTGTATGAGAATGCCAGGATTACACCTGCTTACAAGCCGGAAGCTGATGTTATCAGCGACTTTATGAATGATTCGGTGCGTACAGTCGTAGTTACACGCGATCTCACCCAGCAGGAAAAAGACTATCTTGTTGCCAGGAATTTTATACCACGAACCACAAAAGTTGCCCATGATGCCCTGGCTATTATCGTTAATCCAGCTAACAAGGATACGATGCTTCTTGAAAGCCAGTTTGCCGATATATTAAGAGGCAAGGTCTCTACATGGAAACAATTGAACCCCTCATCGCCCGACAAACCTGTCAATGTCGTATTCGACAATAATAAATCGGGCAATGTTCGCTACTTCCGCGAAAGGTTTTCCCTTTCGGGAAATTTCCCTGCCAACTGTTTTGCAGTTAACTCTAATCAGGAAGTAATGAATTACGTGAAAAATAATCCAAGCGCTCTTGGCATAGTCAGTGTGAACTGGATCAGTGATGAGTATGACAGTATTACGGTAGGTTTTCTTAAATCGGTTAAGGTCGTTGAGATCGGAAACGAAAGTATCCCATACTGCAAACCATACCAAGGGAACATTGCTGAAGGCTCGTACCCTTTCTGCAGGGATGTATACATGATCACAAGAGAAACTTTCTCCGGACTTGGAAAAGGTTTTATGGCTTTCGTAGCCGGGGACCAGGGCCAGAGAATTGTTCGCAGGTCGGGACTAGTACCGGCTACCATGCCATTGAGACTAATTGAAGTTCACAGAGACTAATCTATAGTTACGCAGGAGGAAATATGACAAGAAATCCCGTAAAATTTGCTGCACTCATCGGAATCGCAATGATAGTGCTGATTAAAACAACAGTCGCACAGGATCTGAATGCAGCAATCAATCTTACGTACCAGCAGCAGTTTGAAGCAGCTGACAATGCCTTTAACAACCTGATTAAAGCTGAACCAGGTAATGCCAGGTATTATTATTACAGTGGCGAGAACCAGTTAGCTTCCTATTTTATTGATCCCGCTAACATCTCATTTAAATCGGTTGCCGGAAAAGCGCTGGAACGTTATAACAAGGGAATTTCAGTCAATCCCGATGAACCTCTGAATTATGTTGGACTTGGTAAGGTTGCACTGATTGAAGGTGATAAAACCGCTGCCGAAGCGAACTTTACTAAAGCACAGGGTTACCTGCCTGTTAAGAAATCTAAGACAGCCATGTCGAAACAGGACCAGGCAATTTTACTCATGCGAATTGCTGAAGCCTATGTGCAGGTTGGCAGCAAGGATACTGCCACTGTACTTGGCTTATTCCGCAGGGCTGAACAACTTGACAGCCGCAACCCCGATTTATGGCTTATTGAAGGCGACTACTGGATTTATACCATGAATAACGGAGGCCAGGCAGCCCAGAATTACAGGTTATCGCAAGACCTTTCACCGCAGTCAACAAGGGCCAGGCTTAGATTAGGACAGTTGTACACCAGGATTAAAAGCTATGGTGATGCATTGAATTATTACCAGGAAGCCGTAAACATTGATCCTTCATTTGCTCCGGCATATCTAGAAATGGGTTTCCTTTATGCGAAGACCAATAATAAGGAGGAATCGAAGAAATATTTCAGAAAATACCTCGACCTGTCAACAAGTAATATTTCGGCCAAACGCAATTACGCAAATATGCTTATCCAGGCTGAAGAATATCCTGAAGCCATTGAGCAANNAATCAACCAGATACTTGCAACGGATTCTGCTACGTTCAACGATCTGAACCGTGCTCTCGCATATTCATATTTTGAAGAAAAGCAATACCCCAAGGCTTATTATTACATCAACAAGTTCTTTAAAAATGCGCCGGCTGAAAAGATCACTTCAAAAGATTATTTGTATTCAGGCCGAATCCTGATTAAGAACGGCCAGGATTCACTCGGTATCGTAAATCTGGAAACAGCATTCGACCGCGATACATTAAACATGGACCTCCTTAATGAGATTGCGCAGGCTTATCTTAAGGTCAAAAAGCATGAGAAAGCAGCCCGGACATACCAGGAAAAGATTAGCCGGTCAAACGGCAACACAAATGATTATTACAAAATGGCCCGCGCATATTTCGATGCTAAAGTATGGACTGAAGCTGATTCAGCACTGGCAATGGTGAACAGGCTNCAGCCCGACTTCGAACCTGCTTACCTCTTCAGGGCCAGGGTGTATTCAAACCTCGACCCCGACACTAAAGAAGGCCTTGCTAAACCATTTTATGACAAAGTTGTGGAAAAAGCACAGGCTGACTCAGTAAAATACTCAAAAGACCTGCTTGAATCTTACAGCTATCTTGGTTATTATTACCTCGTGAACAGGCAGTACTGTGAGTCGCTGATGTACTGGGACAAAATTTTAGGCATTGATCCGTCGAACGAAAATGCGGCAAGCGCTCTCAAAGACCTCAAATCAAGATGTCCTGAATTTAAACCGGTTTACCAGCAGCAATAATAGCTTACTTAACTGTAATAACGCGTCTGAACCAGCATCCGGGCCAGGCAATATATCATTGCCTCCTTTCGTTAACGAAAAAAAGGCAAAAAAATACCATCGCTTGTCTTCCCCGACAATCAACCTAATTACTAAATAAACTGCTATTCTCCGGTAATTTACCTGTACAGAATATCAAATAAATAGGCTGTGATGATGGAATAAGTTAATTTTACTGCTATCTTCGCAGGTACAAGACAGAACTCACACAATAAGTCAAACCATAACCTTAAATCCGAATTTACAATGAGCAAAAACGGTCAATCATTGAAAGAAGCAATACAGTCGGTTTTCGCAGCCGGTGTAATCATCATTGCTTTTGTAGTTGCAATCCTGATTTACAAGTTTGTACTTGGAAATCCCGTAAACTTTGAAGGAATGAATCCAAAAGGCAGCCCTCTCCCCGGCAATTATATGGCCATGGTGTATAAAGGTGGATTCATTGTACCATTACTTATCACCATTATTATTGTTCTCCTGACCTTTGTTATTGAAAGATGGCTCACCATCCGCAAAGCAAGGGGAACAGGTGCTGTGAACGCCTTTGTGGCAAAACTGCAGGGCCATCTTGATAAAACGAANATCGACCTTGCAATCTCAGCATGTGATAAGCAGAAAGGTTCGATCGGAAATGTAATGAAAGCCGGCCTTAAAAAATATAAAGAACTTCAATCCGACAACAGGCTCGACAAAGATCAGAAACTTGTTTCGCTGCAAAAGGAGTTTGAAGAAGCAACAGCACTCGAGTTACCGATGCTATCACGAAACCTGGTGATACTTTCTACCATTGCTTCGATCTCGGTACTCATCGGTCTTATTGGTACTGTGCTTGGTATGATCCGTGCATTCGGCGCTCTGGCGCAGGCAGGTGCTCCTGATGCTCTTGCACTTGCAACAGGTATCTCCGAAGCCCTTGTCAATACTGCCTTTGGTATTACAGGTTCTACCCTGGCTATCATTTTCTACAACTACTTCTCATCNAAAATTGATGCGATGACATACAAGATTGATGAAGCCGGATTCAGCCTTACCCAGACTTTTGCATCGCAGACGAAGTAATTCCCTGCGTGTTTGTTAACAAGTTACGGGCTGATACCCGATCTCATCTTTAAAACAGTAAAACATGCCAAAAATTAAGCTACCGGTAAAAACTCCCCATATCGACATGACGCCTATGGTGGATTTATTTGCCCTTTTGCTTACCTTCTTCATGTTGACGACATCCTTCCGCCCTCAGGAAGCAACTGTAATAGATTCACCGAATTCAATCAGCGAAAAAGTTGCACCGGAAAAGAATGTAATCACGATCCTGGTTGGAAAAGACAATAAAGTTTATCTGAATTTTGATAACGGCCTCGATACTTCTGTTTCAATTCGTGAAGAAGTATTGAAAAAAGTTGCTGAACAATTCAATTTGAAATTCACTGATAAAGAACTGAAGACTTTTTCAACAAATTCGTCTTTCGGTATGCCGGCAAACAGACTAAAAGCGTGGCTAAACACGGAAGACTCGAAGGAACGTGAAAAATTCCAGACCGGCATCCCGATTGATTCCACTGATAACCAACTCAACCTTTGGGTTCGTTTTATCCGAATTCAGAATCCGAATGCAGTTGTCGCCATCAAAGGAGACGCCGAGGCTGACTTCAAAGTTGTAAAACATGTCATGGACATCTTACAGGATAATCAGGTGAACAAGTTCAACCTTGTAACAAACCTGATGAAAGAAGAAGCAAAACCGGAGGAATAATTAACAGGGTGAATCTCATTTAAAAGAATTCCTATTATGGCTGAAATAATCCAAGAAGAAGCTAAACAAAAAGGCGGAAAGAAGAAAGCCAAAAAGTTTTCGACCCGCATCGACATGACGCCGATGGTCGACCTGATGTGCCTGCTTATCACCTTTTTCATGCTAACCACAGCTTTCAGCAAGCCCAAGGCAATGGATATCGCTATGCCGGAGAAAAAGGATGACCCTACAGAAAAGGCTCCTGAAATCTCGGCTGACCGAACCATCAATATCCTCATCACAGGGAATGACCAGCTTTATTACTATTTTGGTGTTGCTGATCCCAACAAACCGCTTCCGCAACTCATCAAGACCGATTATAGTAAAGACGGTATAAGGAAAATCCTGCTGCAGAGAAACAAAACCGTTTTCAAAGCAGTTTACGATTTGAGAGAAAAAGTAAAAACAGGCGAACTTGTGATGGCTGACAGTACTCTGGAGAACAAAACCAAAGAGCTGAAAAAATCGGACAAAAGCGCCCCGATTGTGCTGATCAAAGCAGATGACAAAGCAAAATACAAGAACCTGGTTGATATTATTGATGAAATGGCAATTACAACTATTGCAAATTATGCCATAGTTGATATTTCGCCCATTGAAATACAGATGCTCAATGGAACAGCTCCGGCTACTCCGGCTGCACCGGTTACTCAATAGATCAGTAACTTTCGCCATCAGCGTTTTTGAAACAATTAAACATCGCAAACAATAATGACAAAGCAAAAAGAATATGTCGCTCCAATGGACGAAATCGTCTTTGAGCACAGGAACAAATCGTATGGGGCATATGTTTTGCGTAGGTTGTATAAGAAATATGTGACCAGGGCATTGCTGCTGTCAATTGCACTGCTTATTGCAGCATTGGCTTACCCCCTGGTATCGAGTTATTATGCACAGAAGCGATCAAGATATATCGAGAAGACGGCAGAAGCTGAATTCATCGATATGAACAAACCCCAGGAAGAAGCACCACCACCACCTCCACCACCTCCACCACCTCCAGCCGCACTCGAACAAAAGGTAAAATTTGTAGCTCCCGTTGTTACAACTGAAGAAGTTGTTGAGGATGCTGACATCTTTAACCAGGACGAACTGAGTAAATCCATAACCAACGAGCCTGTTGCTATGGAAACATACGAAGCACCTGTAACGCAGGAAGTAGAGGAAGTTATTGAAGTAGAGGAAGATAAGCCTGTTTTCCAGTTTGTTGAAGAGATGCCTACTTTCCCCGGAGGTGAAGATGCCCGGTCAAAGTTCCTCGCTGATAATATTCACTATCCTGAACAGGCTTCGGAGAATGGTATTCAGGGTATTGTTTATGTATCATTCATCATCGATTCAAAAGGCAATGTTACCAACGTAAAAGTACTGCGTGGTATTGGCGGAGGATGTGATGAAGAGGCGATCAGGGTGATTAAGATGATGCCGCCATGGCATCCTGCAAAGCAAAACGGAAAGACCGTCCGCTATCTTTTCAACATGCCTGTTACATTTAAATTACAATAAGCCTAAATTCAAAATAAAAACGCCATCTGACCAGATGGCGTTTTTTATTTCTATAGGCAGGCATACAATTTGTCAGCCCATTCGAGAGGAAGCAAAATCCAACCCGGCATCAAAAGCTCCAAGATTAAGATTCACAATATCTTCACCTTTTCTACCAAATATTTTCCTGATCGCGTCCCTTAATTTGTCAACAGGTATTTCAAGGAAAGGAGCGGAAGCGCCCAGAATGACCATGTTGGCAGACCTGGCAGAACCAAGGTTTTTGGCTATTTCATCAGCATCCAATGCAATATGCTTATTCAGCGATGATATTTCAGCCATAAGCTTATCCATCTCAGGATAATTGCTGATATTGACAAAAGGCTTGATATTAGAGATAACCCATCCATCAGCGGATAGATAAGGCAGGTACCTCAGCGATTCCATGGGCTCAACTGATATGATCAGGTCTGCCTGGCCAAACGGGATGAGGTCGGACGCAATTTCATGGTCGGCAATACGCAGGTTTGAAGAAACATCTCCACCCCGCTGGCTCATGCCATGAACTTCAGCCTGTTTCAGGCATAAACCTGAGTCAAGTGCTGCCATTCCGATAGCTGCAGCGATTGAGAGAATTCCTTGTCCGCCTACACCGGCTAATATTATATCCCTTTTCATTGTATGAACTTCTTATTTAGTGTCAAAGTCTTAATTGTTCAGCAAATCATTGCTGCTTTGCTTCCTTCCTGGCAATTTTCAGATTCCTTGTAGCGGTTTGAATACATTCTCTTCTTGGAATAACAACTGAAACACCTTGGTAGTCAAGCTCTTTCTTGATTGCTGACATATTCTCATCGTGATACTTTGGGGATGGATTAAGTACGATTATATGTTCAGGGTCAACACCAACACCACGGCAAATATTCTCAATTTTTCCTGTGGCTGCCGAATCCTGCCCCCCGGTCATGGCCGTGGTGGCATTATCCAGAATGATTACCGTGACTGACGTATTATCATTTACGCAATCAATTAACCCGGTAATTCCACTATGGATAAAAGTGCTGTCGCCTATCACTGCTACCGCCGGATTCAACCCTGCATCAGCGGCACCTTTGGCCATGGTAATACTCGCACCCATATCAACACAACTGTTGATGGCATTGAAAGGCTCAAGAGCACCAAGCGTATAGCAGCCTATATCTGAGAAAACGCGTCCCTTGCTCCAGGTTTCAAGAGCCTGGTTCAGTGCATTATATGAATAAATGTGAGGACATCCTTTGCACAACGAGGGCGGACGGCCAACAACAGCAGCAGGGATATCGCGGCCACGTGTATCTGCCAGCCCCAGAGCAACAGCAACAATGTTTGGGTTTAATTCACCATCAAAGGGAATTGTTCCATCAAGACGGCCATGCACAGGCTTTCCATGGTTCAGATAACCTCGAAGCATCTCTTCCACTACAGGATATCCTTCTTCCAGCAACAATAAAGATGAACATTCAGTGTAGATTCTTTCAACCAGCGATTTCGGGAGCGGATACTGGCCAATTTTCAATACAGGAAAAGGAACCTTGCGGTCGGGAAGGTTCTCCATCAGGTAATTCAATGCAATTCCTGTAGTGATGATACCCATTGAATGATCAGAACCTTCGGTGTATTGGTTAAATCCGCTTGTTTCACTCAGGGCAATAAAATCAGTCTGTTTGCCAACGAGCGTTTTGTATTGTTTCCTGGCTATTGCAGGTAAAAGGATAAATTGTTTCAGGTTTGAAGGCAGTTTAAGACCGTTTTGATCACGGGTCGGCATTCTGAGAACACCTGAACGCGAATGTGCCAGTCTTGTAGTAATGCGCAGCATGACAGGTGTGGCTAATTTTTCAGACAGCTCAAATCCATATATCACCATGTCATAGGCTTCCTGCTGGTTTGACGGTTCCAATATCGGAATCATGGCAAACTTCCCATAAAACCTTGAATCCTGCTCATTTTGAGAAGAATGCATCGAAGGGTCATCGGCAGCCACCACGATCAATCCGCCATTGGCCCCGGTAATCGCTGAGTTAACAAAAGCATCGGCTGCCACGTTCATTCCAACATGTTTCATGCAAACCATTGCTCGCTTTCCGGCATATGACATTCCCAATGCAGCCTCCATGGCAGTCTTTTCATTAGCAGCCCAGGATGCATGCACATATCCTTCCCTGGCTTCTTTTGAATTCATCACAAATTCGGTGATCTCGGTCGAAGGGGTTCCGGGATAAGCGTATACTCCCGACACACCTGCATCAATAGCGGCCTGAGCAATTGCCTCATCACCCAGCAACATGAGTTTCGTCATTCCTGTGAAATTAGGTATTTTACTGAATTATACAAAGCTAGGAAATTACCTGAACATGAGTAATGGAATCATTCTAAATTTCAGTGAATATGTCGTGTGCAAATGATCGTCCCATATAATCTATCCGGAATGAAAAGTCACTGAAACCCAAAAATTATGCATTGATGGAAACGGTCCCTTATTACTCCCGAACATCACTGTTTCTGGTTTAATTAGAAATTTCTTTAAGTTTGGAAACCGATTCTTACAAATTAATACACGGTTTGAATTATCTGGCACATTTGTATTTAGCAGGCACTGATACCGGCAAAATTGTCGGCAACTTCATTGCTGATGCTGTTAAAGGTGATGATTATCTGAATTTTGCTCCACACATCAGGAGTGGTATCATTATGCACCGCCGCGTAGACTCATTTACCGATAGTCACCCTGTTGTTAAAGAAAGTATCAGGCGGCTCAGACCGAAACATCACAAATTTTCAGGAATCATTGTCGATATGTTTTATGATCATTTCCTGGCTGCAAACTGGGACGAGTTCTCACCAGAGGATTTGCTCACATTCACAAATCACAGGTTTGCACTGCTGATAGATCATTTCCACCTTATGCCTGCCCGAATTCAGCGCATGCTGCCGCATATGATACGGAACAACTGGCTGATGGCCTATGCCACACTTGACGGCCTTGACCAGGCCTTAACCGGAATTTCGCATCGAACAACTTTTGTCTCGCGTATGGAGGACGCCGTTGAAGACCTTAAAGCCAATTATACAAGTTTCGAAAATGAATTCCGGGAATTCTTTCCTGAAATGCAGAAATATGTCAGAGAAAATGGATTTGGTCCCGATCTGGAAAGAATTATCACGTAACAATGTGACAAAAAAAAGGCTTCCCTATAATTGAGAAGCCTCTTAAATATATGAAGCCTGAATCAGTCTTCTGCTATGATTTCTTTGCCTGCAGCCAGATCTTCCAGCATTGCTGTTGTAATTGACTTCGGCCTCTCGAGCGGGTAACCCAGTGCACGATCCCAGATGAGGTTAGCGCAAATACCAATGGCTCTTCCAATCCCGAAAAGAACTGTATAAAAATCATATTCCCTCACTCCATAATGCCATTGAATAACACCGGACTGAGCATCCACGTTTGGCCATGGATTCTTAGCCTTTCCCTGTTCGAGGAGAATTGGCGGAACGACCTTGTAAAGCATGTCAACATATTTGAAGATAGGGTCTTCGGCGATATGTTTCAGTGACCACTCACGCTGCAGCATATAACGCGGGTCAGTTTTACGTAACACAGCATGGCCAAAACCCGGGACAACCTGTCCTGACTGAAGTGTTTCCCAGACAAATTTTTTCATCTGATCTTCGGTAGGTACGACGCCATCCATCTGTTCCATCACATGATGCAACCATCGCAATACTTCCTGGTTAGCAAGTCCGTGAAGCGGTCCCGCCAAGCCGTTGATCATCGAAGAAATTGAAAGATACACATCGGACAACGAGCTTCCGACCAGGTGACCTGTATGTGCGCTGACATTTCCACCTTCATGGTCGGCATGAACGATAAAATGCATGCGGCTCACGTCGTCGTATGGTTTCCCGATGCCCATCATATGAGCAAAATTACCGCCGAAATCAAGGTAAGGATTTGATTGAATCCGCTTCCCGTCACGGTACAATTTTGCATAGATGTAAGTAGCAATTTCGGGCATCTTTGCAATCAGGTTGAGAGAATCTTCATAAGTAGAATCCCAGTAATCAAGCTTATGCAATTTACCTGAAGCATACTTCTTGGCAAACAATGATTCGCGCTGCAGCGTAGTGACAACTGCTGAGAATATAGCCATAGGATGGCTGCAACATGGCATACCATCAATTACTTCGTAGACATACCTGGGAAGTATCCGCCTTTTGTTAAACTCATCCAAAATATCCTGCAAATCATCCTCATTTGGCATATCACCGGTAACCAGCAGATAGAAAAGTCCTTCTACGTAAGGCATTTCCGATCCTTTTGGTTTAGGTAACTTCTCAAAAACCTCAGGCAGGGTATAACCCCGGTACCTGATGCCTTCAAAAGGATCGAGGTACGAAATATCGGTGACGAGGGCTTTGACGCCTCTCATTCCCCCGATAACCTGTGAGATAGTAACTTTGTCAACTACAACATTTCCAAATTCTTTAAGAAGTCTTTCGGTACGGGGACGCCATTCAACGATCTTTTCGTGAAGTTTATCTTTGAGTCGGGTTGCCATAATATTTTTTTATTAGTATTGTTGATTACATATTCTCGATCATTGCAGTGGCAAATTCACTGGTTTTAAGTTTTGTGGCTCCTTCCATCAAACGGTGGAAATCGTATGTAACTTTCTTCATGGCTATGGTTTTCTCCATAGACGAATAAATGAGCTTGGCTGCTTCGTTCCATCCGAGGTATTCAAACATCATGGCCCCGCTTAGTATCACTGATCCGGGGTTAACCTGGTCAAGTCCGGCGTATTTCGGCGCTGTTCCGTGTGTTGCCTCAAAAATTGCATAACCGTTGTTGTAGTTAATATTGGCGCCGGGAGCAATTCCAATTCCACCGACCATGGCAGCAAGAGCATCGCTTATATAATCACCGTTGAGATTGAGTGTGGCTATAACCGAATATTCCCGGGGCCTGAGCAATATTTGCTGCAAAAAAGCATCAGCGATAACATCCTTAACAATGATTTTGCCTGATTCTACTGCTTGCTGCTGTATTTTATCAGCCTCCTCTTTACCCTTTTCAGCAACGATTTTGTCGTATTGTGCCCAGGTGAACACTTTATCACCGAATTCGCGTTCAGCCAGTTGGTAGCCCCAGTTTTTAAACGCGCCTTCGGTAAATTTCATGATATTTCCTTTATGTACAAGCGTAACAGAAGGCAGATTTCTTGTAACAGCATACTCTATTGCAGCCCTGACAAGTCGTTCAGTTCCTTCGAGTGATACCGGCTTAATACCCAGGGATGATGTTTCGGGGAATCGTATTTTCTTCACACCCATTTCATTAATGAGGAAATCACGCAACTTTTCCGCTTCGGGTGTTCCCTGCATAAATTCAATTCCGGCATAAATATCTTCGGTGTTTTCACGGAAAATATGCATATCGACGGCTCCGGGGTCCTTTACAGGGCTGGGAACTCCGTTGAACCAACGCACTGGCCTGAGGCATACATATAAATCCAGCATCTGGCGCAAAGCCACGTTCAATGAACGGATACCTCCACCAACCGGCGTGGTAAGAGGGCCTTTAATACCAACAATATATTCCCTGAAAGCATCAAGCGTATCATCAGGCAACCAGTTACCAGTAGTGCTGAATGCCTTTTCACCGGCAAGCACTTCTTTCCATAAAATTTTACGACCCCCATTGTATGCTTTCTGCACTGCGGCATCAAAAACTCTGACGGAAGCATTCCAGATATCAGGCCCGGTGCCATCACCCTCAATAAAGGGAATTATCGGATTATCAGGTACATTTAATTTTCCGTTTTCTACAGTTATTCTATTCTCTGACATTATTTTGGTTGATTTGCTTTTAGTTAATCACTATGCAATAATACAAAATATATAGATTTAAGCATATTTAATGATGTTTATACAAAGATAAATTATATGTAAAAAAAGTGTACTTTGAACAAGCTGTAATTCAACTTTGTTCATTGATCGAGACAATTTGACAAACGACTCACAGCAATGCTATGCAAAACAGACACCACAAAACAGATCACAGTCTTTTATGATGGTTCATGCTCATTTTGCAGCACCTGTGTAAACCTGATAAAGAGATTCGACAGAAGGAAGCATATAAATATCAACACATTACAATCTGCAGAATTAGCAATACTATTTAAAAAGCTTTCCTCAATCCCTCCGGCTGATACTGTACTTCTGCTTTATAATGAGAAATTATACGAAAAATCCGATGCCATACTCAAGATAATTTCTCTGATTGGTTTTCCACTTAACATATTGTCAATCTTTTACATTGTACCACGCAAATACCGTGACAAATTATATGATATTATCGCAAAGAACAGATACATGTTTGCCGGAAAGAACAACACTTGTGCTATTCAATCGCAAGACCGGGACAGTTAAATTACCTGAACTTCACTCTGATCAATCCTCGCAATGAACCATATTCGGAGCATTTGAATGATATTCTCATATTGGTGAACGTTATTTTTATAAGTTTGTACTTCAAAAGTAATCCGCCTTTTCTTCATGCAACTGCCTTCAAAAATTTTCTCAGTCATCCTGCTGCTTATTATCGCATCTGCTTCGGTTTTCGCTCAAAACGGCACTGTTCGCGGATTTGTCTATGATAAAGAATCAGGTGAACCTATTATTTTCACCAATGTTTACCTTTACAAAACTTCGCATGGTGCAGCTACCGATGAGAACGGGTATTTTTCAATTACCAGGATTCCTGATGGCAATTATACCCTGATGGTGACTTATCTTGGATACGATACGCTCCGCGAACCGGTCGACATCAAAGGGAATGTTGTTTTGAATAAAAAGCTTTACCTGGTTAAAGGTTCTTACCAGCTGCAGGGAATCAGTGTGACAGCCGAGTACACTGAGCAACGGACCGAAACCCGTACATCGGTAGTAAAAATTACACCAAAGCAGATCAGGCAAATACCAACAGTAGGCGGACAGGCCGACCTGGCCCAATACCTGCAGGTACTGCCAGGAGTGATATTCACGGGCGATCAGGGTGGGCAATTGTATATTCGTGGCGGTGCTCCCATTCAGAACAAGGTGATACTTGATGGCATGGTGATTTACAACCCTTTTCATTCCATCGGGTTGTTTTCAGTATTTGAGACTGACATACTCAGGACTGCCGATATTTATACCGGAGGCTTTGGCGCTGAAAACGGCGGAAGGATATCATCGGTAATGGATCTTACGACACGTGATGGCAATAAGAAAAGGATTGCCGGAAAAGCCGGAGCAAGCACATTTGGCGCAAATCTCCTGCTTGAAGGACCTATCAAAAAACAGAAAACATCAGCTGATGGTAGTTCATCATTTATTTTATCATACAAGAATTCATACCTGGAGCAAACTTCAAAAGCTTTATACAGCTATATCGATGAAAACGGGCTGCCTTTCAACTTCAGGGACCTTTATGCAAAAGCATCAATCAATGCATCCAATGGAAGCAAGGTAAATTTCTTCGGTTTCAATTATAGCGACCAGGTTGAATACAAAGCTGTTTCGAACTTCAACTGGGACGCATACGGCGCCGGGATGAACTTCGTGGTAATACCAGGAAAAAGCCCGGTACTGATCGAAGGTAATTTCGCCTACTCATCCTATAAAATGAACCTCACTGAAAATACGCTGGCACCCCGTACCAGTCTTGTCCGTGGCTTTAATATGGGGATGAATTTTACCTATTTTTTCGGTAAGGACCAGATGAAATACGGATTCGAAATGCAGGGGTTCAAGACTGTTTTTGATTACTTCAACTCAGCAAACCGCAAGATTGACCAAACACAGAACACTTCGGAAATTGCCGGGTATTTCACCTATAAGATAGCCCGGAGTAAGTTCCTTATCGAACCGGGAATGAGGTTCCAGTGGTATGCTTCCCTGTCGGAAATCTCACCAGAGCCCAGACTCTCGATGAAGTATCTTGTATCGGACAAGCTGCGATTCAAAATGGCAACAGGCCTTTACACACAGAACTTCATAGCAGCCAACAGTGACCGCGATGTAGTTAACCTGTTCTACGGATTCCTGTCAGGTCCTGAGAACCTGCCGACCACATTTGACGGTAAAGAGGTGACCAGCAAATTGCAAAAAGCGCAGCATTTCATTCTCGGCGCCGAAATTGATGTGAGGAAGAACCTGTTGGTTAATATTGAGGCATATTACAAGAACTTCTCACAGCTCACAAATATCAACCGGAACAAGATATTTGAAGACATAGGAGAATATCAGGATAAGCCTGAATATCTTCGCAAGGACTTCATCATTGAAAATGGGTCGGCAAAAGGCGTTGATTTTTCGATGAAATATGAAAACAAGAACCTGTATCTCTGGGTCGTTTACTCACTGGGATTTGTGAACCGTTACGACGGACTCATTCATTATGTGCCACATTATGACAGACGGCACAACGTGAACATCGTTTCATCGTACAAATTCGGCAAACTCAACAGTTGGGAAATTAACGGGCGCTGGAACCTGGGTTCAGGATTCCCCTTCACCCAAACACAGGGCTACTATGAAAAACTGAATTTCGCACAGGGTATTTTCTCCGATATCACCACCATGAACGGCGATCTCAGCATCATCTACGGTACTATAAATGGCGGACGCCTGTCGTATTATCATCGTCTCGATCTGGGTCTCACAAAGAAATTTTCCTTCAGCGAGAATGTTACCCTCGATGCAAATTTCACCATTACAAATGTTTATGACAGAGATAACATCTTTTATGTAAACAGGATCACTAATGAAAAGGTGTACCAACTGCCTGTAATGCCAAGTTTTGGCCTTACCCTGAATTTTTAAAAATAGTCTTGAAGGAATCCCTCTTTATTCTTTGCTTTTGTGTCGATGATAATGGTCACAGGACCATCGTTAGTGAATTCTAACTGCATATTTGCACCAAATACTCCTGTACTCACAGCCTTCCCAAATTCGGCCTCCATTTGACGGACAAATCCTTTATAAAGCGGGATGGCTGTTTCGGGTTTAGCCGCCCTGATATATGACGGGCGGTTGCCTTTTTTTGTACTTGCATGTAATGTAAACTGGCTGACAACCATAATTTCTCCACCGGTATCAGACACCGACAAATTCATAACTCCCTGGTCGTCATTGAAAATCCTAAGTCTGACAATTTTGGCAGCAAGCCACTCTATATCATCCTGGTTATCTGTTTCTTCTATTCCTATCAATACCAGCATGCCCTGCCCTATCCGGCTGTATTCCGCGCCACTTATACTTAGCCGGCATCCTGTAACCCTTTGAATAACTGCTCTCATAAATGCAAGCCATTATATTGACAATTCACTACTGATCATTCATATTCAACCACATCCAGATTTTCATCGTTGAGAATTGAAAGGTAGTTCCGGTAGCGGCCTTCGTCAATTTCACCCCTTTGAAGTGCAGCTTTTACAGCGCATCCGGGTTCGTGGACATGTGTGCAGTTTGTGTACCGGCAATCGGGGAGCAGTGCCCTGAATTCAGGAAAGCGTTCGCCAACCTCACGGCTTTCAAAATGAATGAGTCCGAACTCCTTAATACCCGGTGTATCAATGATATAACCTCCGTTGGTTAAAGGCAGCATTTCGGCAAACGTAGTGGTGTGCATACCTTTGAGGTGATAGCCGGAAATATTGCCTGTTTTTAGATTCATTGAAGGTTCGACAGCA
This sequence comes from Lentimicrobiaceae bacterium, assembly GCA_015657475.1. GTDB lineage: Bacteria > Bacteroidota > Bacteroidia > Bacteroidales > UBA4417 > UBA4417. The sequence goes on from JADLKF010000003.1 coordinate 138,961, forward strand.
TTGATTAGCGCAGTTTTACCCACACCTGAATGGCCGGTGAGAAGGCTTGTCTTGTTAGCAAGCAACGCTTTGAATTCCTCGAGATTTGTTCCTTGCAGAGCCGAAACAGCCATTGCGCCATATCCAATCCTACGGTACAGAGCCATCAATGAATGATACCTTTTCTCCGATTCGGAACTGTAGATGTCAATCTTATTAAACACTACACAGGCAGGTATATGGTAAGCCTCGGCTGTCACCAGCACCCGGTCGATAAATCCGGTCGAAGTCCTGGGTTGCTCAATGCTGGCAATAATTATAAGCTGGTCGAGATTGGCCGCGATAATATGAGAAAACTTTGAGAGTTTTATCGACTTACGGATTATGTAATTGTGACGCTCATTGATAGTATGTATCAAACCTTCCTGCTTTTGTTCCGGCAAATCGAATTCCACAGAATCGCCCACGGCAATCGGGTTGGTAGTGCGTATACCATGAATCCTGAATTGGCCCTTAAGCCGGCATTGATAAACCTCACCAGTATCTGTCCTGACAAAATAAAAACTACCGGTTGATTTTGTTACTACACCTTTCAATGTTTCGTCATTAACTGGATTTTAACTGTCTGTGTTATAATATTGGCTATCACCGTGTAAAACTACAAATTCCTGCCTATATTTGATTCATAATTCTAGTGATGATGACAGTTTGCACCATTCTTCAGTTTGCCGTCAGCCCGGCACTTTTCTTCCTGTTGTATATCTTCCTTCGCTTTAAATACAGGGATGGTGATTTTTCGCTGTTCTTTAAAGTGTTTATCAGCGGATTGCTAAGCATATTGGTTGTTATGCTTGCTGACTGGATCATTCATAAAACCGGACTCGACAGTCTTCATAGCTTTCACAGGACAATGTTCTATGCATTCGTTCTGACTGCAGGTCTCTTTGAATTGATCAAATTTCTCATAATCAGATTAGTGGCATACAAAGACAAACGGTTTGTAAACATCAGCGATGGCATTGTTTATTCACTTGTTGCAGCGCTTGGATTTACAACATCATATTCTGTTTATGCTTATTTCTTTCCTCCCGAATTTGTCAAACCATGCACATACGCATGGAGCATTGGTCCGGCAGTGCTGAGTATGGCTACAGTTATGGGATTTTTCTTTGGAATAGCGCAAAAGAGGCGTAACAGTTTTATTGATGTTCTTACCGGACTATTTGCAGCAATCGTTCTGCATGGAGTTTACCGGTTTTGCCTCTTGTATAATGATAACACCCTATTGCTTATGTCACTCATCGCTATGGCAATAATTGCTATTACCCTTGTTGTAAGAGCAGTACGCAGCAGTCAACTTTCAGCATAAACGATAGATTTTGCCGGGCAGGCAACGCACTATTCCTTCGAACTCAAGGTTAAGCAGGGCCGATGCCGCTTTCGACGGCTGCATGCCTGTTCTCCCAATCACTGAATCAATATCAAGATCCCCTTCATTACGTAGCAAGTCAATAACTGATTGCTCTTCAGGAGGCAGTTCAACGAATAATCTCCGCTGTACAACCTTGGTCAGGTTTTTATGGCTATCCCAGTTGAGAATATACCTTATATCATCAGCCGACTGAATAAGGGCAGCCCTGTTAGTTTTAATAAGATTATTGCATCCTTCGGAGAAGGTATCAGAAAGTCTTCCCGGAACAGCAAAAACATCCCGGTTATATGAGTTTGCAAGGTCAGCAGTAATCAGAGCGCCGCCTTTTGCACCAGCCTCTACCACAATAACGGCATCGCTCATACCGGCGATTATACGGTTTCGCATCGGGAAATTCTCCCTGTCGGGTTTTGTCTGGCTCATAAACTCGGTGATCAAGCCGCCGTTTGAAAGCATTTTCTCGGCAAGTGACCGGTTTGTGTAAGGGTAAATACGATCGAGGCCATGGCCAAGGGCAGCAACAGTAGGAAGATTAAAATCCATGGCAGCCTTATGCGACCATGTGTCAATTCCATATGCCAGCCCACTGATAATAAGCACATTATCCCCCGTTAACCCTTCAACAATTCTTCGGCACATATCTCTTCCATACTCGGTTCCATGACGGGTACCAACTATTGATATTACCTTACCATTGTTAAGGTCAGCATTCCCTTTGTAATACAGCATGAGCGGACTGTCGGTACACTGTTTCAGTCGTGAAGGATAGTCCGCATCGAGGTAAAAAAGCGGTGTGATTTCATATTTCCTGATAAAATTCGCCTCCTCTTCCGCCCTGTCGAAAACATTATGAGTAACTATGGAGTTTACTGTGGCTTCACCAATGCCTGGAATCTTCATCAGGAAGCGCTTTTTCTCTGTAAAAACAGCCTCAACACCCCCGCAATAAGCTATGAGGTTCTTACCGTTTACACTTCCGACATTGGGAATAAGAGTAATGGCAATTTTATAGATCAGATCTTCCATATCAAAAGCCAAACTTAAGTAAATTTTCAAAACTGCTTCAGATACTTTAAAAATTCACCTGATTACTTACCTTTGAAAATAGTAATGAAAAAAAAAACCGCGATAAATGTTCTCGTTTGTCCGCTCAACTGGGGCATCGGCCATGCTGCACGCTGTGTACCCGTAATCAGGGAACTCCGGAAGAAAGGGTCAAATGTAATAATTGGTGCAGATGAACTTCCACTAGAATTTTTAAAACAGGAATTCCCCGATTTACCCTTTTGCCGCTTTCCCGGATTCTCCCCATCATACCCGGCTAAAGGGAACATGTTGTTCAAACTGCTAACTCAAATTCCCGCATTTATCACAGGTATAATCCGCGAACACCAATTCATAAAAAAGCTTGTAAAGGATCATGCTGTAGACTTGATAATCTCAGATAACCGTTATGGTGCATGGCACAAAAAGGTAAAGAGCATTCTCATCATTCACCAGATCATGATCAAAACACCGCGTTGGTTATCTTTTTCTGAACCATTCTTTTATCTGGTAAACAGAAAGCTTATCAATCGTTTTGATGAATGCTGGATCCCGGATTTACCGGGTGAAGACAATCTGTCCGGAGATTTGTCACACAAATTCCCATTGCCCCGAAATGCCGATTATATCGGGCTGTTGTCGCGTTTTGAACCGTCAAGTATAACGAGTATAACAAAGCCTTCTATTCTTGCTCTCATATCCGGCCCTGAGCCACAACGAAGTATTTTTGAGGAAATCCTGTTAAAGCAACTGTCACGTTCAAACATGCCGGCTATCATTCTTTCCGGCAAACCGGGTTCTTCGGATGAAACATATACACAAGGCAACTTGACACTTATTCCCCATTTGCCTACCCGTGAACTTCAAGACCTGCTGCAATCAGCCTCAGCGGTAATCTGCCGTCCGGGTTATTCAACAATCATGGATCTTGCTGCCACAGGGGTCAAAGCACTGTTGATTCCGACTCCAGGACAAACTGAACAGGAATATCTGGCTGCTTATCATGAACAAAGAGGACAATTCACTTTCATGAAGCAAAGTAAAGCGGACCTTATTAAAGGGCTCGACATGTTGAAAGCATCAAGAAGCATATCAATAGAGGCAAATCACATGCTGCTTGAAAAGAAGATCGACAGTGTACTAAGTAAAATCAGGAAGCCCTGATTATTAAAACTCACTATTTTTGCCTGCTAATACATTTAAAATGATCCTTCAATTCATAAACTGGACGGTGAAGCCTGAGATATTCACAATCGGCTCCTTTGCTGTCCGCTGGTACGGTTTGCTTTTTGCAGCCTCATTTGCTGTCGGTTACGCGATCATGCTGAGAATTTTCAAGAAAGAAAATCTCCCTGAAGCCCTGCTCGATAAACTTTCGGTTTACATGGTGATTGGCACGGTGGTTGGTGCCAGGCTTGGTCACACCATGTTTTACGAACCGCAATACTACCTGAGCCATCCGCTTGAAATTCTTAAAATATGGGAAGGAGGTCTTGCCAGTCATGGTGCCGCTATTGGCATACTCACCGCACTTTACCTTTTTGCCAGGAAATCAAGGCAGACATTCCTCTGGACAATAGACAGGATAGTTATAGTTGTAGCACTTTCAGGATTTTTTATTCGTATGGGAAACCTCATGAACAGTGAGATCTTCGGCAAACCAACTGATCTGGCCTGGGGATTCATTTTTAGGCGCGCCGGTGAAACCATCCCCCGCCATCCCACTCAGATATATGAAGGACTGTGTTACCTGGCTATTTTCTTCTATCTCCTTTGGTATTATTATAAAAAAAATGGCAAACCCTCTGACGGCTTTCTCTTTGGCATGTTCATGATCATGGTTTTCGGCGTGAGGATAGTGATCGAATTCCTTAAAGAACCACAAGTAGCTTTCGAAAGCGGTATGACTCTGAATATGGGGCAGTTATTGTCGATTCCATTCGTAATTGCAGGAATTGTTCTTGTTTACATGAGCAAAAAGAAACAAACCTCCATAAAATAAGCTGGTTGAACATGGTAAATAAAAAAGAGGCTGCTCCATTGTGAACAGCCTCTTTTTATTTGAATAACAGCTAATTTATGATTTACCCATAGTCCTGTTGAGGAATGCCTCAACACGTTTGCTGATCTTTTCCTGCTTGTATTGGTCAGCTATTTGTTGTAAAGCACCAAAGAAGCCCATGGCCTGGTTTAGGTCATCTTCATAGTTAGCACGGAATTGAGGGTCAAGTGATGCTATGTACGCGGTGTTCTGTTCGTAGATATTCACCAGTTTTTCAGCCAGTTTGTTTCCCTTATCGTAGGCACCTGCCATGTAATAGGATTCAACAAACTGAATCATGTAGTAATCAANAGTGAATTTTTCATCAGGGAATACCTTCTGCACATAATCGCATACCTGAACTGCTTTATCGAATTTACCTTCCTGGCTGAGCTTGCGTGCCAGGCGGGCGAGATTCTGCTTGGGAATCATTGTATTACGATAGCTTTCACGGTCAACATACACATTGGGATTATCCAGATTGCCCCATTTGCATTTGTGCAACAAGATGTCGAATGATGCTTCTGAATTCACACTACCCAGCCCCGGAACATAATCACCTGTATCATTCATTGCCGGCAGGAACCTGTACACAAAACCTTCCTGGAAACAATACTTGTCTACATTAACTGCATCACTGATGCTCGAAGGACTTGAGAAATAAACCGGCCTTTTGAACTTGTTCTTTGCCAGAAAGTCGAGCAACATAAGGTCATTCTTGTAAAGGTAATTTGACCTGATATCCCAGGTTACTTCCGGAACAATTTTACCGGCAAGTTCCTGCGGAACAATCCCATCCTTCACAAGGTTGGCAGTATCTACCGTTATTTTCACTTTTTTAGTAGGGAAAATACTGATAGAACGGTCACCGCTCTGGTACTTGGTACCTGGATCGTCGCTGGCAATGTAGTCAATCATATCCTGCAGTTCGATTCGATCATTATAGGAACCTGTATAGGCTACAACCTCATTCACCCCTTTGTCATACTGATCATAACGCAGTGTCATAGGTAAAAGGTCCGAATCGTAGATCTTGCGTTTAAGCTGGTGTACATACCAGTCGCCTGATGCCAGCATGAAGTTCACAACTCTCACATCTTTACGTATGCCTTCCACTTCCTGGGCATACCAAAGGGGAANAGTATCATTATCACCATTGGTAATCAGGATCGCGTTAGGCGCGCAGGAATTGAGATAATCGGCAGCAAAATCGCGGCACGCATATTTGCCTGAACGATCATGGTCGTTCCATCCATCCTTAGCCATAAGGCCAGGAACAAGCAGGAGACAAACAAGAGTTACAACAAGTGCAATTACTTTTTCATTGATTTTCTTCAAAGCATCCCATAATGCCATCACCCCCAGTCCTATCCATATTGCATAGGCATAAAACGACCCGGCAAAAGCGTAATCACGTTCACGGGGCTGCTGAGGTGTAATATTCAGGTAAACCAGGATGGCAATACCGGTCATGAAGAACAGCAACAGTACGAGTAATGCGCCGTTGAAATGTTTCTTAAAGTGGAAATACATACCCAACAGGCCAAGAATCAACGGAAGCATGTAGAACTTATTCCTTGCCCAGTTGTCCATGCTGGGAGGCAGGTTCGACTGGTCGCCGAGCCTGGGGTTATCAATAAAAGGAATGCCGCTTATCCAGTTTCCGTAACGGATCCCGCCATGGCCTTCAATGTCGTTTTGCCTTCCGGAAAAATTCCACATGAAATAGCGCATATACATATGCCCGATCTGGTAGCGGAAAAAGAAAGTGAGGTTTTCACCGAAGGTAGGTTTTATGATAGTTTTAGTCTTACCATCATCATCCGTCACAGTGATTGGAATACCTTTTATCTTACCCCAGCTTTTATAAGCAGAAATATGGCTTTCTTTCTGATTGCTCCACATCCGCGGGAAAAGAGTACAGAAACGCTTATCATAGTTAGGAATTGAGTTCTTGCGGTCGTCGGTTATTTTATACTTTCCGGTTTTGTGATCTTTCACATAGATCGGCGTTCCGTCCGTATACGGCTTTTGAGGGTCAAGCGGAGCATTGTAATACTGCCCGTAAAAAATCGGCCACGATCCGTATTGCTCCCTGTTGAGGTAAGCAAGCAAACTTACAGCATCACTCGGGTCGTTCTCATTGATTGGTGGGTTGGCATTTGCCCTGATTACAAGCATAAAAAACGATGAGTAGCCGATAAGCATAAAGGCTATGCTCAGTAAGCCTGTATTCACGAGCGACCGCAACTGGTTTCTGTTCGTATGACTTCCCGATCCTTGCTTATACCAGAGATAAGCGCCAATGATCGCCAGGAAAGCTAGGAAACTGATCACCGAGAAGATCGAGAGCAATAGCAACATCACACCACCGAGGATATATTCCCCGGTCGAGTGCGTTTCGCGGTATGTGAACCTGACACCCCAGATCAATGCTCCGATCAGGAGCAGAAAATAGAAAATGGTTCCTGTATTAAATGGCAATCCAAGTGTATTCACAAAAGCGATTTCATACTTTCCGGCCAGAGAAACCGTCCATGGAATGAGCCACCACATGATAAAAGCCAGCACAAAGAATGAAATAGCCAGCGTATAGATGATACCCTTCCAGTTCGACTGGTATTTTCTGAAGTAAATCACCAGCCCGATAGCAGGTATAGTAAGCAGATTAAGCAGGTGAACGCCGATTGATAGTCCGACGAGGAAAGCAATAAGTAATATCCATCGCAGTGAGTGCGGTTGGTCATGAACCCTTTCCCATTTGAGAATGGCCCAGAATACTATGGCTGTAAAAAACGACGACATGGCATATACTTCCCCTTCAACAGCTGAAAACCAGAATGAATCGCTGAAGGTATAAGCCAGGGCGCCAACCAGGCCGCTGCCGAGTATGGCAAAACCCTGTCCGACAGTCATTTCTTCTTCTTTTACAAACTTTAGCCCCAGCATGGTGATGGTCCAGAACAGGAAAAGGATGGTAAAACCGCTCGACAATGCCGACATGATATTCACCATTTTGGCTACCTGGGTTACATCATTAAAAGCGAACAAAGAGAAAAATCTGCCCAGCAACTGGAACAGAGGAGCTCCGGGAGGGTGTCCTACCTGCAATTTAAACGCGGTTGAGATGTACTCACCACAATCCCACCAGCTGGCAGTGGGTTCGATGGTCAGCAGGTAAACTACCGATGCTATGGCGAAGGTTATCCAGCCAAGCATGTCATTCAGTCTCCTGAAGTTTTTCATGAATATTTTATTAAATGGATTTTCCGGAATTATGCTGCGAAATTAAGGAAATATAAATTATTTGTACTACCTGACAAGGAATGCCCCCATCCGGCTTAACAAGTATTAACAAAATTACCGGATTTTATCGTCAAACTTACTTAGAATGAATCATTTTCTCAGTACTTTTGATTGATCTGCATTATTTTATTCCGGACGATGAAAAATTTTCTCACTCAATTGATTTTACCATCATTACTATTTTTTTTCCTGACATTTCACCATGATGGATATTCTCAGAAACCTGATAAGACCGCTCTAAAAAGCATCACTCCGGAAGTAATCAAGCAGTATATCGGTTTCCTGGCAAGTGATGAACTGCTGGGACGTAACACTCCAAGCCCCGGCCTTGATACTGCTGCAGCTTATATTGCCAGAGAATTCAGGTTAAATGTGCTCTCACCCGTCAATGGGAGTTATTTCCAGAATTTCCCGCTTTGCAAAACAGACCTCGATACCGGTTGCTTCCTCCGCATCAGGAATAACGGTGTATTAACCTCAATACCATTGAAAAGCGGTTTTGTACCATATTACATCAACCATTCCAGGCAATTTTCCGGCGAAGTAGTATTTGCCGGATATGGTATCACAGCACCTGAATATGATTATGATGATTATGCTGGTGTTGATGTAAAAGATAAAGCAGTACTGATTTTCAGGCATGAACCCAGTGAAAACGACAGCGGAACATTTTTCGAAGGCCAGGCTCCCACGAAATATTCGGGTATCAGGTCCAAAGCCATTACTGCCATTAAAGCCGGTGCTGGCGCTATGATGGTGGTGACGGAACCCGGAAATTATGCTTCCCTAAAGCCAAAAGGCTTTTTATGGCCTTCTCTTACCAAAAGCCTTCCTGCTGACGCAATACCTTATACAATGTGCGATGATGCCGAAGATGATATACCGGGTCTGCAGGTTGGTGAGGATGTTGCTGCAGCGCTTTTTGGAAGTGTTGATAATCTCCGGATGCTGCAAAAAAATATTGACTCCACGCACCAGCCTCACTCATATGCTTTGCCTTCAGCTACAGTTCAACTTAATATCAAAACCCGCAACAATGAGCGTGATGTGGCTAATGTGGTCAGCTTTATCGAAGGAAACGATCCGGTTCTGAAAAATGAATTTGTCGTCATAGGAGCGCATTACGACCATGTGGGTTTCAAAAAGCAGGCAAAACCAGGTGAAGACTATATATACAACGGTGCTGACGATAATGCTTCAGGTACATCAGGTGTGATGGCTATCGCACGCGCATTCAGCCTTTCGAACGTCAAACCCAAGCGCAGCATCCTTTTCATTTTGTTTGCAGGGGAAGAAAAAGGGCTGTATGGTTCGGATTATTACACTGAGCACCCATTGTTTCCGCTCGACAAAACCGTTGCCATGCTGAACCTCGACATGATCGGGCGAAACGCACCTAACTCGCTCAACCTTGTGGGAGCGGCAAAAAGCCCTGATCTTGCCACCATTACTCGAACTGCCAATAAAAAAATTGGTTTCAAACTGGTTGACGACAACTCCGTGATGGGTGGCAGCGATCATTATAACTTCTACCAAAAAGGCATCCCGTTTATGTTTTACTTTGCTGGTTTGCATGATGATTACCACCAGGTTGGCGACAATCCGGACAAAATCGATTACGCTAAAGCAGCCCGCGTGGCACAACTGGTTTTTCTCACGGCCTGGCAAATAGCAAACGAAGACAAGCATTACAAAGTAATTACCAACAATTGATCAACTCTAAATTCCATTAATTATGACCTCTATGAAGAAATTTTCAGTAATTATTCTGATACTAATTGCAGGAGTTGTTAAAGCACAGGACAAAGTAAAAGTCGATTACAGGTACGAACCCGGCAAGACTTACCATTACAGGATGGAGAGCAGCAATTCGTTTATCCAGGAGTTAATGGGTCAGGAGAACAAAGGAACAACAGGCATAAATCAGGATGGAGTTTTCAGTGTTGAGTCCGTCGATAATGACGGATTGATTAGTGGCAGCTTTACCTGGCAGAATTTTACCACCTCAACAAAAATGATGCAGATCGACACGACAATTGCAATGAATGACTACATCGGCAAGAAAAGCAACATATCCATAACACCGAAAGGTAAGATCTTGGTTATTTCGTCAGACTCAGCCAATGTTTTAACAGGTATTCCGGGTTCTTCGGTTGGCACAATGCTGTTCTTTCTGAAACTTCCCGAAGAGATGTTAGCCGTGGGCGACACTTTCTCTTCTCGCAGTATCGATACAACCTATGATCAGAAAAACAACCAGACAATTACTGAAAAGATCAGAAAAAGCAAATTCGAAAACAAAGAAAAAGCTTCACAGGGTGAATTAATTTACATATTTAAATACGAGGAGCAAACCTCCTCCTCGGGAACTGTTGAAACCATGGGCATGGAGATGTACCAGGAAACGGAAGGCACTGAAAAAGGCACCGTACGAATTTCGGGTAACGGCATACTGCTCAGCCAGCAGGCGATTTCTGATAAAGACATGTCATTGGTTCTCACCGGCCAAATGGGAATGACTATACCTATGACAATTCATGAAGAAAGGGAATACAAATTAATTGATTGATCAGGGTTTTACTCTAATTTTTCAATCGTAGTCCGGCAGAATTAAAAAAATACTTAATTTTGCACACCTTTTTAAGGAAGACAGATTGTCCGATGGTGTAATGGCAGCACAAGAGATTTTGGTTCTCTTGGTCTAGGTTCGAATCCTGGTCGGACAACAAACATTAAATGCTCTGTATCAAAACAATTATGTGTTTTAGGTCAGAGCGACCGAATGCCACTGTAAGCCCGGGTTTGCAGCAGGTTGAAGGAATCAGGAGGGGACTTTTGTCCCCTCTTTTATTAACGCCCAAAGAAAATGATCAGAGAAAGCCAGATCAGGAAACTCGTTGAAGAGCACCTTGCAGGTACCGACCGTTTCATCGTTGATGTAATAGTGAAACCGGGCAACCGAATCCTGGTATTCATCGACAGCGATACAGCAGTGCTTATAGAGCATTGCATCTCGCTGAGCCGTTTCATCGAAAAGCACCTCGACAGGGAAACAGAAGATTTTGAACTCAATGTATCCTCTTCGGGCATCGACCACCCATACACACTTGCACGTCAATATGTTAAGAATATTGGCCGCGAAGTTTCAGTAACCCTGCCAGATGGCACAAAAATCACAGGGACGCTCACTGCAGCAGACAACATTGGTTTTGACATCCTTGAAAAGAAAAAGGAAAAGAAAGTCATCACCGAAATACCACACCATTTCGCCTACAGCGAGATCAAAGAGACTAAAGAAGTAATAAAGTTTTAACATTCAAATAGTTACAGCCATGTCAGAAATGGAACACATCAACCTCGTTGAAACCTTCTCCGAGTTCAAGGAATTTAAAAACATCGACCGTGAAACGCTGATGCGCATCCTCGAAGATGTTTTCAGGCATATGCTTATCAAGAAATACGGCACCGACGAGAATATTGATATCATCGTAAACGTTGATAAAGGCGACCTTGAAATATGGCGGAACCGCGCAATTGTAGCCGATGGCGAAATTGAAGACGAAAACACACAGATAGCATATTCCGAAGCCATCAAAATAGAGCCCGACTTCGAAGTAGGCGAGCAGGTTTCGGAACCTATCCGCATGCTTGACTTCGGCAGGCGCGAGATTCTGGCCATCCGCCAGAACCTTGTGGCCAAGGTACAGGAATACGAAAAGGACAACATTTTCAGGAAATACAAGGATAAAATCGGTGAAATAGTTACAGGTGAGGTTTACCAGGTGTGGAAAAACGAGATACTCGTCCTTGATGATGAGTACCTTGAACTTACTCTCCCCAAAACCGAACAGATCCCCGGTGATTTTTTCCGCAAAGGTGACTCGATCCGTTGTGTGGTTTCAAGGGTTGAAATGAAGAAAAACTCTCCGCAGATCATCCTTTCGCGCACTTCACCTGTGTTCCTCGAAAGATTGCTCGAAGCCGAAGTACCCGAAGTATATGATGGCCTCATCACCATTAAAAACATTGTTCGTGTTCCCGGCGAACGTGCCAAAATTGCCGTTGAATCGTACGACGACCGCATCGACCCTGTAGGCGCCTGTGTTGGTATGAAAGGTTCGCGCATCCATGGCATTGTCCGTGAACTAAAAAACGAAAACATCGATGTGATCAATTACACAACGAATCCACAACTCTATATTCAGCGTTCGTTAAGTCCTGCCAAAATATCTTCTATCACCATCGACGAGGAAAACAAGCGTGCCGAGGTTTTCATGAAACCCGACCAGGTTTCACTGGCTATCGGCAAAGGCGGCCACAACATAAAACTAGCCGGCAAACTCACCGGTTACGAAATTGATGTTTACCGCGATACTGATGTTGATTATGAAGATGTTGACCTGCAGGAATTCAACGATGAAATTGACCAGTGGATCATTGATGAGCTGAAATCAATAGGTTGCGATACTGCCAAGAGTGTACTCGAACTTGATGCAGATGAACTTGTCCGCCGCTCACAGCTTGAAGAAGAGACTATAAAAGAAGTGTTGAAAATTCTGAAAGCGGAGTTTGAATAAAGCTAAACAGGAGTTAATTGTTTTAAAATTCCCCATATAATAGGGAAACATAAGCATTAATACCCTAAACCCAGCATTTAATTTCAGATTGAAAATAATATCGTACTTTTGCACACTAATTCAAAACTATAGGCGAAACCTGGTTATCAGCATGTCAGAAGGAGCAATAACAATACGACTGAGTAAAGCAGCAACCGAGTTTAACGTTGGTGTTTCAACCATTGTCGAATTCCTCCATAAAAAGGGGCATAAAGTCGACAGCAATCCAAACACCAAGCTTACTCAGGAGATGTATACCCTCCTGGTGAAGGAATATCAACCTGATAAGGCAACCAAAGAAAGTTCAAAGAAAATTGAGCTTGAATACCTTCACCACCAGGCTCTTACGATTGATGACCGCAAAGCCGCTCCTGTAGAAGAACCGGAAGAACGTGATAGCAATGAACTGATTATCAAAACTTTTGATGTTCAGAAACAAGCCCAGGCAAAACCGACTGCTCCGGAACCTGTAAAGAAACCGGAACCTCCTAAGAAGGCGGATCCTGTTCCAACACCGGAACCGGCACCTGTAGTAGAGATTAAACCCGAACCAAAGCCGGTTGAACAGCCAGAAACTCCTGTTCCTGCACCTCCACCTCCACCTCCACCACCTCTCACACCTCCTGCTCCCGAACCTGTTATTGAAGCTGAAGCACCCGTTATTCCGGAAGAACAGCCGGTTGAAGAAACAGGCGGCCCCCAGTTAAAGGTTCTTGGCAAAATTGACCTGGGACAGTTTGAGCCCAAGCCAAAAAACAAGAAAAAAGGTGATAAAGGAGATAAAGCAGAAAAGAAAGCAGCTGAAACGGTTAAACCCGAACCTGTTGTAGAAAAAACTGCTGAACAACCCGCACCTGAACCGGTGATAGTCGAACCGGTAGCAGAACCTGAAAAAGAGGTGATTGCAGCAGAAGCAGAAAAAACCGAACCCAAGCCAGAAGTATCAGGGCGTCAGGGAGTCTATACCCGTGAAGACCCGAACTTCGTAAAAACAAATATTCCAACACTCGAAGGGCCGAAAGTACTCGGCAAAATAGAGCTTCCTACTCCTGCCCAGCGCACTGACGGCAAAAAACTTGTGGCTTCCTCTAACGAGGACCACGGCAAAGCCGATAAAAAGAAGAAACGTAANACGCATTAAAGGAAAAGGTTCCCCGGTTGAAACTGAAGCTACACAGCCTAAACAACAGGATAACGACAGGCAACGCCCACGTAAGGAAAANNACGAGGCAGGTTACCAGAGCCCAAAGTTGAGCTTACGGAAGAAGAAATCCAGAAACAGATTCGCGAAACACTTCAGCGCCTGAGCGGAACAGGCAAATCGAAAGCTTCGAAATACCGTCGTGAGAAAAGGCTGGCCATAAGTCAGCACATGGAGGAAGAAGCTGAACGTATTGCCGAAGAAATGAAAGTACTGAAGGTTACTGAATTCGTCACCCCCAACGACCTTTCGGTGATGATGAACGTACCTGTTACTCAGATCATTGCTACCTGTATGGCTGTCGGTATGTTCGTATCGATAAACCAGCGCCTCGATGCTGAAACCATTGCACTTGTAGCTGACGAATTTGGCTATAAGGTAGAATTTGTAAGTGTTGAAGTTCAGGAAGCCATTGATGGCCAGGAAGAAGACAGGCCTGAAGACCTCATCCCCCGTCCTCCTATCGTTACCGTCATGGGCCACGTCGATCATGGAAAGACCTCACTTCTTGACTATATACGCAGCGCAAATGTAATTGCCGGTGAAGCCGGCGGGATTACGCAGCACATTGGTGCTTACGAAGTTAAGCTTGATGACGGCCGCAAGATCACATTCCTTGATACTCCCGGACATGAAGCATTTACTGCTATGCGTGCCCGCGGTGCACAGGTAACTGATATTGTAATCATTGTGGTAGCAGCCGATGATAACGTGATGCCTCAAACCATTGAAGCAATAAATCATGCCCAGGCAGCTGGCGTACCCATGGTTTTTGCCATCAACAAGATGGATAAACCCGGCGCTAATTCAGAGAAAATCCGCGAAGAACTTTCGAAACTCAATATTCTTGTTGAAGACTGNGGTGGTAAATACCAGAGCCAGGAAATTTCAGCCAAAAAAGGCACTAACGTGATGCTGCTTCTTGAAAAAGTACTTCTCGAAGCTGAAATGCTCGACCTGAAAGCAAATCCGAAACGAAAAGCCTTAGGTACGGTCATTGAATCGGCCCTTGACAAAGGACGCGGATACATTGCGAAGATGCTGGTTCAGAACGGAACCTTGCGTATCGGAGATATTGTACTCGCCGGATCAGTATTTGGTAAGGTAAAAGCCATGTACAACGAGCGCAACCAGGCTATTAAAGAAGCCGGACCGGCAACACCGGTGCTTTTGCTTGGTATGACAGGCGCGCCCCAGGCAGGTGACAATTTCAACGTGATGACGGATGAGCGTGAAGCCAAACAGATAGCAACAAAACGCCAGCAATTGCAGCGCGAACAAGGTATCCGGACCCAGAAACATATCACTCTTGATGAAATTGGCCGCCGTATTGCCATTGGCGACTTCAAGGAGCTCAATATCATTGTTAAAGGCGATGTTGACGGCTCGGTGGAAGCTTTGGCCGATTCATTGCTCAAGCTCTCAACAGAACAGGTGCAGGTGAACGTGATTCATAAATCAGTCGGTGCCATCACCGAAAGCGATGTACTTCTCGCATCCGCCTCTAACGCGGTAATTGTCGGTTTCCAGGTGCGCCCGAGTATGAATGCCCGTAAGCTGGCTGAGCGCGAAGAAATCGATATCAGGTTGTATTCCATCATCTACACAGCCATTAATGAAATCAAGGCTGCTATCGAAGGTATGCTTTCACCCGAAATTGAAGAAAAGATCACATGTAATGTTGAAGTGCGCGAGGTGTTCCGCATTACCAAGGTGGGAAGCGTTGCCGGCTGTATGGTATTGGATGGTAAAATCAACCGCAATACAAGGGTTCGTGTGATACGCGATGGCATTGTGGTTTACACGGGTTTCCTCGGATCACTTAAACGTTTCAAAGACGACGTGAAAGAAGTCGCTACAGGTTACGAATGCGGGCTTAATATTGAAAACTTTAACGATATCAAAGTTGGTGACATCATCGAAGGTTATGAAGAAATTGAAGTAAGACGCAAACTCTGATATTAGTGATAAAAACAAAAAACCGGCTCATCGCCGGTTTTTTTATATAAGGAGCCTGGTGGCTATTTTACTCCGCGCTCAAAATTCACTCTGTCACCAACCAATGCATAAGACACCACCTTGCCTGTTTCATCTTTCTGTAACAGCAGTTCAAGGTCGTCATGCGAAATGCTGTTATATGCCTTCACTCCCACTTCGGCCACAGTCCACACCGATAATCCCTGGCTCGGCTGAGTAACGGTACGGCGATCGTCAATAATCTTATCCTCTACTTTGCCTCTCAGCCCGCGCCACAGAGTTGATACAGGATTCTTATCCGGTGCATTGAGTGATGCATATTGGATCTGCTCCGACAATTTCACGCTATTATACAAGTCAACATAACGGCTGCCATACATCTGGCTCTGCCGGATAAAGAGGAATTCCGGTGCTACCAGTTGTTTAGATGTAACTTCCTGCCGGGCAATCATTTCCATCATTTGCACCTCTGACCTTTCAGGTAATATTTTCGAACCATTGCTCCCTTTATTGCTGACAATATTCACTGCCTGAACCCCGGCAATTCCTTCAGTGTCACTGTTTCCGGTCTTTTCGGATATTTCAATAATAGTGGCCGGATTGTATGAACCATCAGGAAGATCGGGGATAACTACCGGGGGACGGATGCTTATTTCGCTCAATGCCACCTGGTTAGAAGTCAGATTTAGGTCGAAGGTAAAGTAAAGTCCCAGGAGAACTATAACCGAAGCAGCCGCAGACATCGAGTAATAGAATATCCTGCGAAGCGGAACTACATTATGTTTCAGCGAAGCCTTAGCCTGGAATACAATAGAGGTATCAGGCTGCAGCCTGGTCATCGCGAATAATTTACGATCACTTTCAATCTGCGGGTTTGCATTGACAAATTCATCAAGGTTACGGGCTTCATCCGCTGTGAGAATTCCTTCAACTTCTTTAACAAAATATTCCTCAAAATTCGAATCATCAATTCCGGCGACTGGAGTGACTGTGTGTTTCAGACCATCCTTTTGTAAAAAAACAACCTTGTCATCACCACTAANGCGTGTATGACGGTATATCCTGCGGTCCTTTTCAAATTGCGGGTACTGCTGCACAAATTCATCCAGGCGGGCAAGAACTTCCGCGGGAAGCAAGCCTTCAGCCTCAGCAACAAGGTACTCTTCAATATTTTTTACGTTGATGGGACCGGCAAAAATCCCGTGTTCATNTTTAAGAAAATCCTTACCAGCAAAGCTTATCGATTCGTCAGCAAGCAGTGAGATGTTTTCAAACTCTTCAAACTGTTCCTTCAAATCAGGATTCTGCCCGACAAAAACGAGCACTTCGGCCATCTCTTCAGGGTTCAGAGCCCNCTCATGATAGTCGAGAAAGTATGCTTCGTAATTATCGCGGTTGATTTTCATTTATTCAGTTTTCTTTTATCTTGCCAACTTGAAACTTTAAACATCAGGCCTGAAACTCTAGACTACCAGGTCCAGTTTCCCAATATACTGTTTCAGGAAAGTACGTGCCCTGAAAATGTAAACTTTCACCTGTGATTCGTTCAGCCCGGTTATCTCACCAATTTCATCATACGCGTAACCTTCGTAATCGCGCAGCAATATAACAGTACGCTGTATTTCTGGCAGTTTAGCCACAGCTTCATCAATTACTTCCTTCAGGTCGTTAAAGCTGTTACTGCTTTGCAATTCCGATTCATAGGTTCCGTCCATTTCACTATACCTTTTGTTCCTCCTGATATGGTCGATCATGGTATGATAAGCTGTTGTAAAAAGGTATGATTTAGCCTTTTCGAAACTTATTTCTTTTACCCTTTCCCACATTCGCACAAACGATTCCTGCACGATGTCGTTGGCCGTATCATCATCCTTAATATTCTTCAGGATGAAGCGGTAAACCCCGTCGGAGTAAAGATCGGCACACGAATTATACTCTGCTACCGTCATGCGTTTATATGGTTAGTTTGATCGCTTTCAGAAATATTACGGTTTTGGCAGGCATAAAGTTACAACAGGATCAGAAAAAAAGAAAAGCCGGGAAAAATTTTCCCGGCTATGAGGTGAACGATTGGTTCTTTAGTCCAGCTTTAAAACTGCCAGGAATGCGCTTTGCGGTACCTCCACCGATCCGATCTGCCGCATACGTTTCTTTCCCTTCTTTTGCTTTTCGAGCAGTTTGCGTTTACGCGTAATATCTCCGCCATAACACTTTGCTGTCACATCCTTGCGGACTGCCTTTATAGTTTCGCGGGCGATGATTTTGCTGCCGATTGCTGCCTGTATGGCTACATCGTATTGCTGCCTGGGGATGAGCTCCCGTAATTTTTCGCATATGCGCCGGCCGAAATCATAGGCATTATCCCGGTGGATAAGGGTTGACAGAGCATCAACCGATTCACCGTTGAGAAGAATATCAAGTTTTACCAGTGCCGCTTCTTTATAGCCTGAAATATGGTAATCAAATGAAGCATAACCTTTGGAGATGCTTTTCAGCTTATCGTAAAAATCGAAAACTATTTCGCCGAGCGGCAGTTCAAAATTCAGCTCAACACGGTCCTGGGTAAGGTAAACCTGGTTTTTAAGGGTCCCGCGTTTGTCAAGGCACAACTTCATGATCGGGCCTGTATATTCGGACTTGGAAATTATCTGAGCAAGGATATACGGTTCTTCAACATGGTCGATGGTAGTAACGTCGGGCATTCCCGAAGGGTTGTGCACTTCCGTCTCCTCCCCTTTCGTGGTAATGACCTTGTACATAACGTTGGGCACCGTGTTGATAATGTCCATATCGAATTCACGGTCGAGGCGCTCTTGTACAATTTCCATATGCAGCAGTCCGAGGAAGCCGCAGCGGAAGCCAAAACCCAGTGCAGCCGACGATTCCGGCTCGAAGGACAGGGCGGCATCGTTGAGCTGAAGCTTCTCAATGGAGGCGCGCAGATCTTCATAATCGTCGCTGTCGGTCGGGTAAATACCGGCAAATACCATGGGTTTCACATTTTTGAAACCCTCGATGGCTTTTTCACATGGATTTTCAGCATGGGTTATTGTATCACCAACCTTGATTTCTTTTGCTGTCTTTATCCCTGAAATAATATAACCCACATCTCCGGCGCTAAGCGACTGGCATGCTTCAGGTTTCAACCGCAGTATCCCTATCTCGTCGGCATGGTATTCACGCTGGGTAGCAACAAATTTCACAAAGTCATCGTGATTGATCGTACCGTTTATCACCTTGAAATAAGCGATTACCCCGCGGTAAACATTGAAGAGTGAATCGAAGATAAGCGCCTGCAGCGGAGCCTCCGGATCACCCTTGGGCGCAGGAATTCTATGAATGATGGCTTCCAGGATATCATCCANCCCATATCCTGTGCGGGCGCTGGCACGAATGATCTCCGACGGCTTGCAGCCTATCAGGTCAACTATCTGATCCTCTACTTCATCAGGCATGGCGCTATCGCTGTCGATCTTGTTGATGACAGGAATAATTTCCAGGTCGTGGTCGAGAGCGAGGTAGAGGTTTGAAATTGTCTGTGCCTGAATACCCTGGGTTGCATCAACTACAAGCAATGCACCTTCGCAGGCTGCAATGGCACGCGAAACTTCATACGAAAAATCCACATGGCCGGGAGTATCAATGAGGTTGAGCTTGTAGTTTTTCCCTTCAAACTCATAATCCATCCTGATGGCGTGGCTCTTAATGGTAATGCCGCGTTCACGTTCGAGGTCCATATCGTCAAGCACCTGGTCCTGCTTTTCACGGTCAGAAATTGAGCCTGTCATATCGAGCAGGCGGTCGGCCAGGGTACTCTTACCATGGTCGATATGGGCTATGATACAGAAGTTTCGGATATTTTCCATCGGGTGCAAATTTAAGAAATAAGCACATAGGTACATCCCTTGCTAAAAACAGCATTTCTGCTCCATATTTTACTGAAAATCGAACTAAAACTTGCCGGGATTTGTTTCTCTTCAAAGATTTCTAAGTACCTTTGCAGCGCTTTTTGATAATACATACACTTACTTAAAAATCAATATATTATGACAAAGATTAAAGTTGGTATCAATGGATTTGGCCGCATTGGCCGCCTTGTATTCCGTGCCTCCATTCTTCGCGACGACATTGATGTGGTAGCTATCAACGACCTTATTGATGTAAATTACATGGCTTACATGCTTAAATATGACACTGTTCACGGCCAGTTTAAAGGCACCGTGGAGGTAAAAGACGGACACCTGGTTGTTAACGGCCAGACCATCCGCGTTACTGCATGCAAGAACCCCGCCGAAATTAACTGGCACGAAGTTGGCGCTGAATATGTTGCCGAATGCACCGGTTTATTCCTCACCAAGGAAACCTGCCAGGCACATGTTGACGGCGGAGCAAAACGCGTTATTATGTCAGCACCTTCGAAAGACGATACTCCCATGTTTGTTTACGGCGTTAACCATAAAAAATATGCCGGCGAACAGTTTATCAGCAATGCAAGCTGCACCACCAACTGCCTTGCACCGCTTACCAAGGTTATCAATGATAACTTCGGCATAGTTGAAGGCCTCATGACCACTGTTCATGCCACAACTGCCACACAGAAGACCGTTGACGGTCCTTCGGCAAAAGACTGGCGCGGCGGACGTGCTGCTGCAGGAAACATCATTCCTTCGAGCACAGGAGCTGCTAAAGCTGTTACCAAGGTTATCCCCGAACTGAAAGGCAAACTCACCGGTATGTCGTTCCGCGTTCCTACGCTAGATGTATCCGTTGTCGACCTTACCTGCCGCCTTGAAAAAGCCACTACCTACGACGAAATTAAAGCTGCTGTGAAAGCTGCTGCCGATGGCGAACTGAAAGGCATCCTCGGATATACTGCCGATGCAGTGGTATCGAGCGATTTTGTTGGCGACAGCCGCACTTCAATTTTTGATGCCGAAGCCGGTATCATGCTGAATGCCAATTTCGTGAAACTCATTGCATGGTACGACAATGAATGGGGCTATAGCTGCAAGATCCTAGATATGATCAAGCACATGACTACTGTTGCTTAATCAAATTCGTTGAATTTTTGAAAAGCTGCTTTCGGGCAGCTTTTTTTTTCTGATATCATAATTATGGTAATAATTAGTATTGAATCTGACAATCACAATACAACGGTTATGAAATTGTAAGAAGGAGCCAACTCAAAGTTACCCAAATTGCTCAATTTTACCAACAAGATTTATTTGGGAATAAGTTCGAATGAGATAATTCTTTTTTTATCTCCCTTCATGTCTGAATTGAACCCAATAAGATAATTATCAGAATTGTAGAGTAATGAATCAGCTTTGTACCGTACTACTCCATACAAATCTTTCATTTCCATAATATTATGTTTGGAACAGGCCGATAAGTAATCGTAATGAAATGTGTAGAAGGGAATTGGCAAGTCGGTTATAAACAAAGGATTAATCCCTGAATCATACGTAATTATGTTCGTATGAATATTGGAACCCCAATATGAAACTACTTTCACCAAATCGTGATCATTCCAGGTGTACCATGTGGTATCATTGGAGTCAGAAGGTTGTAATCCATAGCTAACCGAATGTGTCGCAAGCCCATTCGTTGCGAGAGAAAAGATGGTGGAATCATCACAATGAGGTGTGGTTACTGTATGATCATAAGAGATCATGGTCGCAATATCGCCTTTGTAGGAGATGCTAATTTTATATAGGAATACACCATTAGTCTGCACATAATTAATATCTGTTATACGTCCTTGATCATCAAATTGATAAACAGTTATCCGGACGGAATTTCCCTTGGTCAAAATTAGTTCTTTGTCATGCGTATAATCGAATGAATAATCCAATACCGCCGTAGGATCAGCATAATATGCGATTTTCATTCTTGTAACTTTCATCTCGTTTTTTATATTTTCTTCTTTCTTACAACCTAAATTAAAAGGAAAATTATACCGAAAACCAGTATGCACTTTGAGTTGAACATGGATAAGAATATTATTATAAGAGTACCATGTAAAAATAATCAATCTATTAATTGCTTGTACTTAAAACTAAATAAACATTTCAGGACTTTAAGTTTCTCAAATTTTTTAGGACATTATATTATCCGACAACTTTCTTGAGATATTGATAATCCAGGTAATAAAGCACCCGTATCGAAAAACTATTTGCCTGCGGCGTATTAAAAGTACGGTCAAGGTTGTCGAAATAATTGTTGATCATCCTGTTGTCGAAAGAGTTGATCGCATTTTTCCATACAACACTCAGTTCGCTGCCGGGAGCAAAGTACCACACAAACTGAGCATCAGCCGTAAAAGCATTGAAGTTGATATCATGATTTTCATTGTAATACGAATCAGAAAGGGATCCGTCATTGTTCAGCAGGAAATAACTGCTGTAATCGACTTGTGACCAGTAATGACGCAACCTGATTGTCAGCGATGTGCGCTTGCTGAATGTATATTGTCCCGAAAGGATTGTACTCAGTGTCGCCACATCGCGTTTACCGAAGATGATCGATTGCTGCATTGCCGAATCATATATATCGGCCACCCAGCCGTAGTCATTCATTGTTTGGCTGTAATTTACATCCATGGTCAGCGTGGCTTTGTCAGTAAACCGGATGCGCGGGGTGAGTTCCAGCTGCCAGCCATGCGAATGGTTGCCCGGCATGATGAGCCACTCTGCCTGGCTTCTCAGGTAGAAACGCTTGCGCGAATCAGTAGCAACAATCAGGTTGGCACTATAATAAGCTGGTTTCTTGTATACATATCCCCAGGTACGAGGTTCATAATAATCATGATAGCCCAGCGGGCTGGCCGTAAACACGACATGTGTTATCCAGAAATTTGAATAGGTAGTTTTATTGGCTGCTTCGATGGCAAAGTATTTGAATTTCGACGACTCAAAAAGTGTATTGTACATGCTGGTGAGCCGTGTGGTTGTATTCACCATGATGCCTCTTGGCTTTTGTTCAATATAATAGAGATGCAGGGTGTTTGACGCGTAATTGTTGTTTAGCAGAAATCCCATGTCATTCGGATCATATACTTTGTCAGCCTGTTCCCTTATGATGTAATACTGGAACTTACCATTGGGCTTTGAAACATTGAATTCCAGCGCGTGGCCTGTATTCGGTTTTTCACCACCGGCCAGTTTATTGCTGAGGTTTAACCGCCCGAAAATGGCGAAAGTGCTCTTTTTGTTGCAAATGCGGGTTTCAGNCCCGGTAACATTGGCGATATAATCGTCGCCGGGACTCAAGTAGTTGGTATTGATAAGTGTGACGTATGAGTTATTCTTCAGGTTCTGGTCGAGAACCAACACATTATAATTCGTGAATGGCTGTGTAAGAACTCTGCGGCTATCCCCGGTTTCTTCATTTTCGATCTTGGCCCAGGTGCTGGTGGTCATGGCGTTAAACAATCCGGCTCCAAGGCCTCTGGCGTTGCGTCCCGAAAGCTTCGTGGCATTGATAATGCGCGTTTCGTCAGGATTGCTTTTGATTATTTCATTATCTGCCAGCCCGTTATATGTATCATAGTAATTTCGGGGTGTAGCTCCTACCCGGCGGGAATAAAAAATTCCGCATTTATCAAACATTTCTGTTCCCTCGGTAAAAAACTGCCTTTTTTCGTCATACCTCACTTCAAACGGTGAAAGGTTAAGAATTTTGTCATCGCTCTGAACTTGCCCGAAATCGGGAATAAGCATCATATCAACAGTATAACTCTCGTTGATACCAAAACGAAGATCCAGGCCTCCCCTTGCCACTGATGACCACTTGGCCATTGACGGATCTTTTTCAATGTAACCGGCAACGTAAGGAGTTACTGAAAGCCTGAGCGGAGGATCAATATGCTGCATTCCGGTCACTTCACCATAATACTTAAAAAGATCCTGCTGAACTGTATTATCAACGAAGCACCATGTGGACCATTCATTACGTCGCTTCAGATTCCGCCACATGTTTATACCCCAAACCTGCTTTTCAGCTTTAGGGAAACGCAAAGCTGAGTAAGGGATTTTTATCTCTACGAACCAGGCTGAATCAGTGATCCTGGCTGCCTATTCCCATACAGCATCCCAATTAATATCCTGACCGATCACTGAATACTTGGTATCATTCTGTAATCCGAGTGGTGTCACCTTGAATTCGTACATATTCAGGGCATCGTTGTAAGGAAGGATATCGAACGAAATGTAATCGGTATTGAGCAGCTCTATCTGGTCGCGTTTGCCCATTTCGTGGCAGATACTGTCGGGATATGGATCATAAAGTATTGCTGATGCATAAAAAGCAACATCATCATATGCAAACCGGACCTCAGTGGCAAAAGGGGCTTTCAACCCATTGACGGGGCTGTACTCGGTAAAATCGCCGGCAACAGGAAGGGTCTGCCAAAACGGTTCATCAAGGTAGCCATCAATTTTCGGTTCCGAATCAATTCGTAATGCTTCTATTACTTTTCTGGATTTGATAGTAGTATCACCCGAAATAATTCCCGGCCAGGCATTTGTGGCATTTGGAACCACCAGTAAAGCAACAGATATTATTCTGAGAAGAGCAAGCCTTGATTTTGCCATGCAGTATATTGTTAAAATATCGCTGCAATAATAGAAAATGACTGCTGATGGTAAAATTCTTTTCGACTGTCGTCGGATAAAATCCGGTGACACAGCATAAAAATTCTGTAAGACTGAAGTAGCGGTTACCGCATGATAGTTTGCTCCCTGCCGGGTCCTGCTGAAAGGATATCAATGGGCAGGTTCACCGTTTTTTCGATAAATCGGATATAATCCGACAATTTTGAGGGCAAAACTCCGAAGTTTGTTAATCCTTTCAACGATGTCTGCCATCCTTCGAATGTGTGATAAACCGGTTTAACATCACCGCTCAGTGTTTCGAAAGTGAGTTCCGGGATTTCCATACCGTCAATCTTGTACGCAGTGCATATCTTCACTTTTTCAAAATCGTTCATCACATCAGCTTTCATCATAACGAGGTCGGTAACGCCATTGAGCATGATGGCATAGCTGAGAGCGGGCAGGTCAAGCCATCCGCAGCGGCGCGGACGTCCGGTTGTAGAGCCGTACTCATTCCCGTTCTGGCGGAGCAGCTCGCCGGTTTCGTCATTAAGTTCGGTAGGAAACGGGCCGCTGCCCACGCGAGTGCAATAGGCTTTGAAAACACCATAAACCTTGCCAATGGCAGTCGGCGGAACCCCGAGGCCGGAGCATACACCTGCCGTGATTGTATTGGAAGACGTTACATATGGATAAGATCCAAAGTCCACGTCGAGCAAGCTTCCCTGGGCTCCTTCGGCAAGTATCCGTTTACCTTCGGCCAATGCATGATTGATGAATAGTTCGCTGTCGATCAGTTCAAATTCTTTGAGTGATTCAACGGATTCAAACCATTTTTTTTCATATTCCTCAACCGGCATTTTATCGATTTCCTGTTTCGATAAATCGAAATCATACGATTCGAGTATGCGCAGATGTCTCTCTTTCAAGGCATTATACTTCATCTTAAAATCAGCTGAAAGCATATCGCCGAATCGTATTCCAAAACGCGCAGTTTTATCAGTATAACAAGGGCCGATGCCTTTGAGCGTGGAACCTATTTTACCTTTTCCCATGGCCGATTCATATGCTGCATCAAGCAAACGATGGGTAGGAAGGATTAAGTGTGCCCTTTTGCTGATGAGAAGGTTTACACTTGGTTCGACACCTTTAGCCCTGAGAGCAAGAATTTCCTTGAAAAGAATAAACGGGTCGGCAATAACACCATTGCCAATAACATTGATTTTATCAGGATGAAAAATACCTGAAGGTATCGTGTGAAGCACATGCCTGTCGCCTCCGATTTCGAGCGTGTGGCCGGCATTGGGGCCGCCCTGGAAACGTGCAATTATATCATAACGGGGAGTAAGGACATCGACAATTTTTCCTTTACCCTCGTCACCCCACTGGAGGCCAAGTAAAACATCAATTTTCATCGTGATAGCGCAAAATAATGAGGCTTATAAGGCCTCTGTTCAGGTGTGTAAAGGTATGGATTAAAGCAAAACACCGGGAATATTACCCGGTTAAAAAGGTTTCGGATCTCAGGATTTGTCAGCCTCGGTACCGCCCGATACCTTGTGTCCGTAAAAGGTCAGTGCATGATGATTTATCTTGACACCCAGCGATTTTTCAACAGCAAGTAGAATTTCATGTATCCTTGGGTCACAAAATTCTAACACCTGCCCGGTATCAAGGTCAATAAAGTGGTCATGCTGCTGAAATTTGAACGATTTCTCGAATTGGGCACAGTTGTTTCTGAACTGATGCTTTGTGACCAGGTTGCAATTGAGCAGCAGGTCGATCGTATTGTAAAGTGTGGCGCGGCTTACTCGGTACTTATTGTTTTTCATCTGGATATAGAGCGTTTCTATATCAAAATGTCCGTCGGTGTTATAAATCTCCTTGAGAATTGTAAAACGCTCGGGTGTTTTCCGATGCCCCAGCTTTTCAAGATATTCTGTGAATATCTTTTTAACTGTATCAAAATTTACACGTTCATTTTCCTGCGACATATCGAAATAAATTTTCTATAAAAATACAAAATTAAACATCTATCTGGATTTGGTATAAATAAAAATAGTTTCGAGGCCTTTTGGATTATAAAATACTATATATCAAACTATTATGACAATTTTCTGAAATGCAAATGACGCCCGGGATTAACTATGCTCTTCGCAAATTGAAAAACAAGCCATCGATGCAGCCGGATTTTAAAGTTTCATTACCCGGGTAACAGTAGATATTCCGCTTATTTTCTTGATTTCACCCATCATGCGGTTGATATCTATGGTATCATGAACAAAAAGGCCAATGGTTGATTCAAATACATCGCCTGATGTTTCAATATGGAATACTTTGATATTAAAATTCATTTGCTCGCTAATCACATTAATAAGTTCATAGATAAGGCCTTTGCGGTCGATACCGGTGACTTTCATAGCTGTTTGAAAAGTATTAAGGTGGCGATTTGGCCACCGCGGAGTGATCATACGTTTGGCGTGGCGCGACATCAGCTCGATAGCCTCGGGACAATGCGTGCGGTGCACCTGTATGAAGCCATCAGTTGAAACATAACAAACGATATCGTCGCCGGGTAAAGGCAGGCAGCATTCACTGGCCGTAAATTCCGTATCATCGAGGTCAGGAATGGAAGGCAACATCTTAGATACCGGCAGTTCGCCATTAACATCGGCGGGCTCTCCACGATCATCATTACTAACCCTGAGACTGGCTTTGTGCTCAAGACAGCAACTGCGGACGTCATTCAGGCTGATTTCATTTTTTGCAACTTTATAGTAAAGGTCAATATTACTTGATAGTCCATAGTAACCCATAAACCTGGTGATATTTGCCTTCGTAAATCTGATCTTAAGCTCGGTGAAATATGATTCAAGCAGCGTACGCCCTTCTTCAGCAAATTGCTTCCGCTGCTCCTTGAGAGTCTCTTTAATGTATGTTTTGGCCCTGACTGTATAAGCATAATTGAGCCATTCTTCTTTCGGCTGGCCTTTTTTTGAAGCGATAATTTCAATCTGGTCGCCGCTTTTCAACGTATAATTCAACGGGACCAACTTGTGATTCACCTTGGCAGCGATACATGAATTTCCTAACTGGGTGTGTATGTTGTAAGCAAAGTCCAGTACTGTGCTACGCGCCGGCAATGACTTAATTTCACCCCTGGGTGTGAACACAAAAACTTCGTCAGTAAATAGGGTAAGTTTGATGTCATCGAGGAAATTCAACGCATTGGTGTCAGGTGTTCTCAGAATTTCCCTGACCTTGCTAAGCCATTGATCCAGTCCGGTTTCATGAACCCTTTCGGGATCGCTCAATAATTTGTATTTCCAGTGAGCGGCATAGCCCCGCTCGGCGATTTCGTGCATGCGCCTTGTACGTATCTGAACCTCAACCCATTGACCAGTTTGGCTCATCACTGTGGTATGCAATGACTCGTAACCGTTGGCCTTGGGAGTAGATATCCAGTCGCGGAGCCTGTTTAGCTTGGGGCTATAATGGTCGGTTACAATGCTGTATACCTGCCAGCAATTGATTTTCTCCAGTTCGGGAGGTGAATCGATGATGATGCGGACTGCAAACAGGTCATAAACTTCCTCGAAGGGAATTTCCTTGGTCTGCATCTTTTTCCAGATGGAATATATAGACTTTTCCCGGCTATCAATCTCGAACGAAATACCGCTGGCAGCCAGGGCCTTCTTGACAGGTAAAATAAAACGCTGAATAAAACGGGCACGCTCGTACTCAGTATCATGCAGCTTTTGTGCAAGCGTATTGTATACTTCAGGCTCAATATATTTGAGTGAGAGATCCTCGAGTTCGCTTTTAATCGCGTACAAGCCAAGACGATGCGCTAACGGAGCATAGAGATAAAGCGTTTCTGCTGCAATATTTTTCTGTTTGCGGGCCGGCATGGCATCGAGCGTACGCATATTGTGCAGCCTGTCAGCCAGTTTTATAAGAATCACCCTTACATCATCGGAAAGGGTAAGAAGCATTTTCTTGAAATTTTCAGCCTGGGCTGAAGATTCCATTGTTTCATACCCATCCTTGATTTTAGTAAGCCCGTCGACTATGTAAGCCACCTTGGGCCCGAATTTATCCTGAATGAATTCAATCGTATAATTCTCATTGTCTTCAACCACATCGTGAAGCAGAGAGCAGATAATGGCTGTTTCGCCCAGGCCGATTTCCCCGGCAACAATACGGGCAACCTCAATTGGATGATAAATATAAGGTTCACCGCTAAGTCTGCGCATTGTACGATGGGCTTCACTGGCAACATGGAATGCTTCTTTTACCTTGTTCCTCTCACGAACACCTTTGTTAGAATTCCATGCACGAAGCAACCCTCGATAGCGCTTGACTATCTCCTTGTTTTCCCGCTCATTATCAGCTAAATACATAAACCACCGGGTTACTGGTGAATTGCAAAGTTAACGATTCTTAACATGGGATAAATGACCGTGGCTCTTATCGTCTTTTTTTATACACAAAGAATTTTACTAAAGACTGCCTGTTTGTTTGGTTTACTTTTTGTGGCGGTTATTTAGAAACTCCTTTTCATGAAGTACAAATTATCTTTAGTACCTTTGAAATCGGGTTTCAGTGGTTATACTTACCAGATGAGATTCTATAATTCACTCATGATCAAACGCTTATTCTTCATATTCATATTAGTCTCAGCAATTCTGCCTGCATGGGCTACGCACCAGCGTGCCGGTGAAATTACTTTTAAGAGGCTGAGTGAACTAAAATATGAAGTAACTATAATCACCTATACACAAGCCTACAGCCTTGCCGACCGTAATGAGCTTGAACTGCAATGGGGCGATGGTACATCTTCCATCATTTCGCGGTCAAACGGGCCTGCCGGGTATACACCTGCCGGGTATTCCTCCGAGCATATCGGTGAAATCATCGGACCAGCTTCGGATTCCATCCGTAAAAATATTTACATAGGGCAACATACTTATGCCGGGCCGGCAACTTACATCATTACACTAGAAGATCCTAACAGGAACGAAGGGATCATGAACATTCCTAATTCTGTAGATGTTCCTTTTTTTATTGAATCACAGCTTGTTATAAATCCTTTTGTTGGTGCAGATAACTCCCCGCAACTTTCGATGCCTCCCATTGATAAAGCTTGTGTTGGCCATCCCTACCTTCACAACCCGGGGGCATATGATGTGGATGGCGACAGCCTTTCATATGCTTTTGTGGTTTGCCGTGGTGAAGGCGGAGAGCCTATTCCCGGCTTTAAAATGCCGAATGAAGTGGATGTGGTTAACCCTAGTTCATTCACCATAAACCCTGTAACCGGCGACATTCTTTGGGACAAGCCAACCATGCAGGGAGAATACAATTTTGCCTTCCTTGTAGAAGAATGGCGCAATGGGGTTCGCATTGGATATGTTACACGCGATATGCAGATACGGGTACTGGCCTGCAACAACGAAGCCCCCGTGATTGAAGACATGGCCGACACCTGCGTGGTAGCGGGTGATTCGCTTACTTATTATATTAAAGCGACCGACAGTAATCTCGATGATATTACGCTTACTGCCACAGGTCAGCCGTTTGTGCTGGCAAAAAGCCCTGCAATTTTTGATCAGCTGACTGATACAACATATGGTGAAGCAACCGGTATCCTGCAATGGCGTACCGATTGCAGTCACATAAAAAAATCGGCGTACCAGGTTTTCATTAAAGCCACCGACGATGCAAGGCCCGTTTCGCTTTTCGACATATACACGCTGAATATAAGGGTTATAGGGCCAAAGACCGAAAACATCAGCGCAACACCGCTCGGCAACTCAATCACTGTGGCATGGAGCCCGAACGGATGTGCTAATGCCATTAGCTACAACATTTACAGACGAAATGGCTTCTATGGCTATGTGCCCGGATATTGCGAAACAGGTGTGCCTGCATCCACTGGCTATCGCAAAATTGCCTCGGTTGATGGCTGGGCTAACACTACCTATACCGATACTGACGGCGGGCAAGGACTCGTACACGGCGTTGACTACTGTTATATTGTGACTGCTGTCTTCCCTGACGGTTCGGAAGGTATTGCTTCCGACGAAGCCTGTGCAAAACTGAAAAAAGATGTTGCCATCATCACCAATGTGAGCATTGATAAGACATCGGCAAACAGCGGCGAAGTTTACCTCGCCTGGTCAAAACCAACAGAGATTGATCCCCAACAGGCGCCAGGGCCGTATAAATACCTGATCTACAGATCGACCGGACTGACTGGAAGCAACCTAGTTCTGATCGATTCGCTTTCATCGCTTGATGATACAATTTACATTGATAAACCACTGAACACTACCGACGATGGGTCAAGTTACCGCGTTGATACATACAATGATACGCCAGGATTACGTTTCCTTATCGGCGAATCGCAGGCAGCATCTTCAGTATTTATAACCTTTGCTCCCGGTGACGAAAAACTACGTGTCAATTTCAATTACAATACTCCGTGGATCAACAGCCAGTTTGTTGTTTTCAGGCAGAATAAAACAACATTAACCTATGATTCAATAGGATACACTAATCAGGATTATTATATCGACAAGAACCTTATTAACGGAGAAACATACTGTTACAAGGTGAAAAGCATCGGCAGCTATGGAACGGAAGGCATCACCGACCCGCTCATCAACTGGTCGCAGGAAGCCTGCGGGATACCCGTTGACAATGAACCGCCCTGCCCGCCTGTAGCGATCCTTACCACTGATTGCAGTACTTTCTCAAATACGCTCACCTGGATGTACCCTGATCAGCCCTGCGGACAGGATGTTGCCGGATACTACATATGGTACCAGTCGCCAAAGGATACAGCACTCGCTGTCATTGATTCGGTTTACGGTATTCATACCACCTCTTACCTGCACGGGCCTCTGTCGACGATTGCAGGCTGTTATGCGGTATCAGCTTTCGACTCTGTTGGAAATATAAGCGCTTTGAGCGATACCCTCTGCATCGAGAGTGACACATGCCGCGGTTATTCAATTCCTAACGTGTTTACTCCCAACGGCGACACCTATAACGATTATCTTGTTCCTTTCCCTTACACATCGGTTGAACGTATCAACCTGGAGATTTATAACCGCTGGGGAAGGTTAGTATTTAAAACCGAAGACCCCGAGATAAAGTGGGACGGTAAAATAGTGAATACCAACCAGCCTGCCAGTGATGGCGTATATTATTATGTTTGTGATGTTTATGAAATCACCCTGCTGGGAACTGTGAAACGAACGATAAAAGGCACGGTGACGATATTGAGGTAGGAAATAATAAATGTAAATTAGCAAATGATGAACAGCAAAGTATAACGCATTACATTATTGATTCATTTTATACTAACTATTGTATCCGACTATTAATATTAGAGCAAGCATCTTTATTCAGTAAGACTTCCATACCATTAATCCCCTGATAATTCGTACTTTTGCAGAAGCAACGACCCGTTTTGTCGCGTCAGTCTCAGGCTGATGAGGAAAGTCGGGACAACACAGAGCGCCATACTTCCTAACGGGAAGGTTCTGCGGCTGAACACCGTGGAAACAGACAGTGCCACAGAAAATATACCGTCCCGATGTTTCATCGGGACAAGGGTGAAAACGCGAGGTAAGAGCTCACGACATGTCCTGGCAACAGGCATGATGGTAAACCTTATGGGTTGAAAGGCCAAATATACCGGGTCCCGATTTGTCGGGAAGGGCTGCTCGTCCGATACCCGGGGGTGGGCCGTTAGAGGTTGCCGGTGACGGCAATCCCAGATAAATGACAAAAACCGGTGGCCCGGCAACATAAGCCACCGGCACAGAATCCCGCTTACAGGGTCGTTGCTGTTTTGTTGCCGGTCCCCTCCTTGCAGGGGATTTTTCGTAATTTTGAATACCAGCATTTTTATACCTGTTGTGATGAAAACTTACCTGAACTTCCTTACTGTCCTGATAATATTGTTATTCTCAACCATAAGTGCCCATTCACAGGACATTCCCAATGCCAGCTTCGAAAACTGGGCCAATGGTGAGCCTGTTGACTGGCACACTACTAACCAGGCGCTGTTCACTACTGTGATCAAAGATGCAACCAATCCGCAGGAAGGTAGTTTTTCTGCTCAGCTTAAAGTTGTGACAGTTACAATTCCTTTCATAGGAACCTATTCAATGCCGGGTATCCTGTCGACCGCCAACATGGAAGCCGACGTAGTAAACCTTCAGTTCAATATCTGGGGCGGTTATCCTTTTACAGGAATGCCAAACAGGCTGGCCGGTTACCTTAGGTATCAGCCGGTAAACAACGATACCTGCTATTTTGGCTGGGCTCTTAGCAAATGGCAGAATGGCGCCCGCGATACCATCGGGTACGGAGTAGCCTACCGGGGAGGAATCATCTCCGACTGGAGTTATTTCGAAATACCGATGGAATACAACATCTGGGAAACACCTGATACCATGAATATCCTGTTTCTCAATACTAATCTTGCTGATGGTCAAACCCACACAAATACAAAAATGTGGGTCGATAACTTATCGTTCGTCTATGGACCGGTAGGCATAGAGGGCATCACCTTCCCAAATGATTTGCGTATATATGCTAATGGTGATACACGACAGCTCATCCTCGAATCATCCTTCACTAAACCTAAAAAACTATCAGTCAGTATTTATTCCCTGAATGGCGCTATAATACTTGATGAAAGGAAAACGATGTCGCAATCTGTTGAAACCATCAATTTAGCATCTCTTAAACCAGGAATTTATATCCTTAAGATATCGGAAAACAATCGTTTGATTGAATCACGGAAAATTTCCATAGCATTCTAAAGCACTAACTATCATCATTCTATATCAAAATAAATCACATCTCATAAGTTTTTGATTCTTTAATTATTATACTACCCGGCTCAGTTTTACGTTAGAATTGTTAAACGAAGCGTGTTGATAAATCGCTTGCAACGCCTTCATTTGCCTGTTATTAAAGCAGTAATTTTAATTTTTCTCTCCTAGAGTTCTCATATGAATAAGCAACTTCCGGTAATTTTAATTACAATCACCCTGTTAGCGGCATCCCATATGCATGCCCAGAAAACAAGCGCGTACAAGTCGCCCCAGGCTGAATACAACGATGCTGTTGACCTGTATTCAAAAGCAAAGTATGCTTCAGCACTGTCCATTTTCGACAAGCTGGCCGCTGCGGGTAACGAAAATCTGAATGCAGGTTCACAATATTATGCCGCATTGTGCGCCGGGCAGCTCTTCCATCCCGATGCTGTCGACCGGCTTGAATCCTTTATCAGTAAATATCCTGAAAATGCGCAGGTAAACAACGCATTCTTTGAACTTGGCCGGCAGTTTTTCAATAACAAAGACTACAAAAAAGCAATGCAGAATTTTGCTTTGGTGGATATCTACGAGTTGAGTGGAGAGCAAACTGATGAATATCATTTTAAAATGGGCTATTCCTGCTTTAAAACCGATAACCTGGCCAAAGCCAAAGAGGAGCTGACGAAGGTGAAAGATAAGCCTAACCGTTATATGGCTCCGGCTACTTTCTATTATGCCAACATTGCTTATCTGGAAAAGAACTATGAAACGGCCCTGAAACATTTTGAAAAGATTGAAAACGACGAGACCTTCAAAGATTTGACCTGCTACTACATTGTGCAGATTTATTCGATGCAGGGTAAGTACAATGAACTGATTGCCAAGGCTGTACCCCTGCTTGAGAAACAGGGTAACCCAAAAATGAATGCCGAAATGGCACGGCTAACCGCTGATGCATATTATCATAAGGAGAATTACAAGGAGGCCTCTTCTTATTTCGATCGATACCTTAATGCTAACCCAATCAACACTTCACGCGGCGATTACTATGAAATTGCTTATAGTGCATACAAAAACGGAGATTACAACAAAGCCGTAAAGTATTTCCAGGTGGTAGCGACAGTGCAGGATACACTCTCGCAAAACGCATACTTCCATCTTGGTGACAGCTATCTTAAAACCAACCAAAAGCGATACGCCCACAATGCTTTTCTCTCGGCCTACAAGATCAAAGCTGATCAGGACCTTACCGAAGAGGCTCTTTTCAATTATGCCAAGCTCTCGATCGAATTATCCTATAACCCTTACAACGAAGCAGTTAAAGCGCTTCAGGATTACATCAACGAATATCCGAAGTCGCAACGTCTTGACGAAGCATATGGCTATCTCTCTGATTTGTACATGGTGACCCGAAATTATAAAGAGGCGCTGGCTTCGTTGCAAAAGGTAAAAAAGCGCAATGCAAGGCTCGATGCCGCATACCAGAAGATATCTTTCTACCGTGCCATTGAAGAGTTTAACAACGGCGACTACAAAGATGCAATCGGTTTATTCGGGCAGGCTCAGGAGACAAGTACCGACAAACAGGTGCAGGCGGCAGCCACATACTGGACGGGAGAATCGTATTACAGGCTCGGGCAATGGGATGAGGCTGAAAGCAGCTTTAGTAAATTCCTCGTGAGCCCCGGAGCGTCATCACAGCCATTTTTCAACATCGCCAACTATAATGTTGGATACTGCTATTTTAAGCAAAACGAATTCGGAAAAGCAGCGCTCAATTTCAGGAAATATCTCGGCAATAAACCGGTTGAAACAAAGCTGGCGGGCGATGCAAACCTGAGGCTTGGCGATTGTTACTTCATGCAAAAGGACTATTCAACAGCTATAGGATATTACCAAAAGGCCGTATCACAAAAAGTTCCGGATGCCGATTATGCGGTTTACCAGGTAGCAACAGCTTATGGTGTTCAGGGTGAACTGCAGCAGAAGATCGACTGGCTGAAACGGTTGTTAAAAGACTATCCGCGTTCAACCTACTTCGATGACTCCTATTACGAGATCGGCAACACCTATACAATTATTAACCAGAACAGTGAAGCACTTTCCTATTTTCAAAAAGTTGTAAATGACTATCCGAAAAGTACTTACGTGAAAAAATCGTTGCTTAAAACCGGCCTCATTTACTTTAACCAGAATCGCGACAGCGAAGCACTCACTGTTTTAAAGCGCGTTGTGAAAGAATATCCCGGCACACCGGAATCGAAAGAAGCGCTGGCAAGTATCCGGAGTATTTATGTCGATCAAAATAAAGTGGATGAATATGTGGATTTCACCAAGACTGTCCCGCAGGCTGATGTTTCCCGCACCGAACAGGATTCGCTCACGTTTATAGCTGCTGAAAACCAGTACATGAACGGCGACTGTGCCAAGGCCCAAGAAAGTCTGGATAAGTACCTCGCCAGGTACCCCGAAGGATCGTTTACGATCAAGGCAAACTTTTATAAAGCCGAGTGCGATTATCG
Source organism: Lentimicrobiaceae bacterium (assembly GCA_015657475.1). Taxonomy (GTDB): domain Bacteria; phylum Bacteroidota; class Bacteroidia; order Bacteroidales; family UBA4417; genus UBA4417. Next base: position 174,516 of record JADLKF010000003.1, read on the forward strand.
TTCAGAAAAATACGACCAGGCTTTGCAAGGTTACCTTTTTGTGCTCAACAACCAGCGAACCGCTTATTCAACCACCGCAGCACTTAAGGCAGCACGGATACAGTATACGCAAAAGGATTATGCCGGCGCGCTAGACAATTTTATCCGCCTCGAAGAAATTTCGGAGCAGCCCGTTCAGGTGACTGACGCCATTACCGGCCAGATGCAATGCAATTACCTGCTCGGTAAATACGGACTGGCCATACAATCGGCACAAAAGCTGCTTCAGAAGGAGAATCTGCCGCAAAACCTGGCCACTGAAGCACATCTGTTCATTGCCAGGTCGGCCTACGCACTCAGCAATACCGAACTTGCCCGCAAAGAGTTTGAAGAAACTGTTAAACTGTCGCAAAACGAAATGGGCGCTGAAGCAAAGTTTATGATCGCCCAGTTGCAGTATGATGCCACCTTATACGATCAGGCCGAAAAAACCCTATTCGCTCTGGCCGAAGATTACTCATCCTATGATTATTGGGTTGCTAAAGGTTTCATACTGCTTGCCGATGTTTATGTCAAAAAGAATAACAACTTCCAGGCAAAACAAACGCTACAGAGCATCATTGATAATTATGAAGGCCAGGACCTTGTAGTTGCTGCCCGTGAAAAACTCAACGCAATCATTGAATCGGAAAAGAACTCGCCTGTTAACCAGTAACATTACAGAATTCACCTGCCATGTATATACATCCTGTCAATAAACCCAACTTCCTGATTTACCGCCGCTATCTGCCCGCATGGTTCACAATCATTGTCATGACGGTGATCCCGGTGCTAGGGATGGCTCAACAGCCCAAGTATACTGAAGAGATAACTGTTGTTGCTACTTACAAGCCTGAAATACCCGATGCTTTTAAAATCAACCAGAACCCGGTAAACACCGACACCAGCACTACAGTGCCGGTTATGAGTTACAACATCAGGCCAAAACCTGCAGCCTTACAGTTGCAGATTGAACCGCTGCCCTCGGCTAAACTGGTTGCAGAACCTATCAGTAAACTCTACCGAAATTATATCAAAGGCGGTTTTGGCAACTACTCGACATTATACGGTGAATTATACGCTGCTTCGCTGCGGTCGAAAAAAGGAATGTTCAGCGTAAGGGCGAAACATCTCTCCTCAGCAGGCACAATAAAGGATTTTGGCCCTCCGGCCAATGCCCATCAACTGGCAGAAATTAATGGCGAAAGATATCTTAAGAATCATGTGCTTGACGCAAAAGCTTATTTCAACAGGGACGTTGTGCATTTCTACGGAGTAGCCGATACAACCCTGGAAAGGCTGAATATTAAAAAGGATGACCTGAAACAACGTTATGCCATTGCCGGCGGTGACGTTGCCCTGACAAGTGCCTACCAGACTAATTCCAGGCTGAACCATGCTTTTTCGGCGGGTTATTATTACATGGATGACCTTTATCAAAGCACTGAACATAATTTTCATTTCAACGGAGCCATTGATAAGGCTTACGACCTTTTCAACCTCAAGGAAAAGCAAACCCTTGGAATTATTACCGACCTGCAGTTTTACAACCAGGTAAGCGGGGTTTCGGACAAGCAAAACAGCTTGGTTGTGTTGTTGAAACCCTTCATTGCAATGAAATACAATGAATACAGTTTCAAAGCAGGTTTCAATGTATATGTCCAGGGCGATACTGTAACAAAAGGACATGTATACCCCTTCGTTGAAGCCCGGCTCGAAGCAATTCCCAATGCGCTGCAGATATACGCCGGTATCGACGGTTCAATGAAGCGCAACACACTGAAGGACATTATCTCAGAAAATCCATTCGTAAAAGATGACAGCTATTATCAATATGTGTATGAAAATTTCAGGGTTTACGGAGGATTCAGCAGCAACATCAGCAAGAGTTTTAATTTTAACGGCAGTATTTCGTCAAGCACGATTGAGAACAATCCGTTCTTCACAGGTAAATACTCGGCTCTGCATAACACTTTCGGAATCATTTATGACGATATCAGCGTAATGAATGTGAAGGCAGAACTTGAATTTGTAAAGGCTGATAAATTAAACCTGTCAATTTCAGGCAATTACAATAAGTATTACAAACTTCTTTACTCAGAACACCCATGGTACAAGCCTGATTTTGTGATCGTTTTCAACGGACGATACAATATTCAGGACAAGATTATAGTGAAACTGCAGGCCGATTATAATGGCCCGGTATGGGCGTATGAGGAGCAAGATCCTTTGTTGAGCAGCATTGCACCGGCTAAAAAAATCAACGGCTGGTTCGATAGCAGCCTCGGATTGGAATACCGGTTCAATAAAGCGCTGTCTTTCTGGCTGAACTTCAACAACTTTACCAATAACCGCCATTGGGTTTGGTACGATTATCCTTCGTATAAGTTTAATGTAATTGGTGGTGCCAGCTTTTCGTTCTGACAAAAGCCGGAACAGTTTTTGAAAATACCTTCATCCGGGAAATATGAAAGAATTTTCCTGGTGACCATCCAGAGATTTTCTAAATCAGAAATGCTTCTGTAACTTAGCTGCATTATTCTCCGTCGTATTACAGAATCAGGCAGCACGATGTATTCGAATTATTACTGGTATTCCCGNNTATTGCGATTGTTACCCTGATAATATTTCTGGTTGGCAGTCAAACAAAAGCTCAAACCAAAGAGCCTGTCAAAAAATACCAAACAGCAAGAATAACAAATTCCGCCCCCAATATTGACGGAGTGATTAACGATGCTGAATGGACAGGGGCTGAATGGCAGGGTAATTTTGTTCAGCGTGAACCTGATGATGGCGCCTCTCCTTCACAACGAACTGATTTCAAGATACTTTACGACGATAACAACCTGTATGTAGCCATCAGGGCTTATGATTCAGTTCCCGGAGAAATCGTACACCGGCTTTCACGACGCGACAATTCTGACGGTGACTGGGTGGCGCTTATCATAGACAGTTATGCCGATAAACTTACCGGGTTTGGTTTCGGGGTAACGGCGGCCGGTGTAAAATTCGACCTGATGATCATTAATGACGGTAATGATGACGGCACCTGGGATGCGATATTCGATGCCAAAACATCTATGAATGCCCAGGGCTGGGTGGCTGAATTCAGGATTCCATTGTCACAGATAAGGTTTGCAAAAAATGACGAGCATGTATGGGGACTTGACGTATTCCGTTACATATACAGGAAACAGGAGATGTCGCTCTGGCAGCCTGTACCACGTAATGCACCTGGTTTCGTTAGTCTTTTCGGTGAGATGGAAGGTATTTCTGGCATTAAACCACACCGCGATATTGAGATTTTACCCTATGTTATGGCTTCAGAAAAATTATCAGAAAAAGAAGAGGGCAATCCATTTGCTACAGGGAAAAATTCNTCACCGAAAGTAGGTGTCGATGGTAAAGTAGCACTTACCAATGACCTTACACTCAACTTTAGTGTGAACCCTGATTTTGGGCAAGTAGAGGCTGATCCTTCGGAAGTAAACCTCTCGGCTTTCGAGACCTACTTTTCTGAAAAACGGCCATTTTTCGTAGAAGGGAAAAACATCTTCGATTTCAGTATGACAAACGGGGATGGTGATGATACCCGTAATATGTTGTTCTATTCGCGGCGTATCGGGAGGCAGCCTCAGTATTATTACGACTTGCTGGATAATTTGCAGGATGGAGAATTCGCTGATATTCCGACATCGACCAATATACTGGGTTCATTTAAAGTTTCAGGGAAAACTCAAAAAGGATTATCGGTTGGTATTCTTGAATCTGTTACACAAAACGTTAAAGCTACAATCGATTATAATGGCGAAAGGCGGAAAGTATCAGTAGAACCGCTTACTAATTATGCTGTTGCACGCCTGCAGCGCGATTACAATAAAGGTGAAACTCAGGTTGGCGGTATGATTACAGCCACAAACCGCGATATTACTGAAAGCTCACTTGAATTTCTTCCTAACAGCGCCTATACAGGGGGCGTAGATTTTACACGCAACTGGAAGAGTAAAACCTATTTTCTTACGTTAAAAGGTGCTTTCAGCAATCTAAACGGCACCAAAGAGTGTATTACTGATATTCAGGAATCTTCGGCACATTATTACCAGCGCCCTGACCAGGATTACATGAAAGTGGATACTAACCGCACTTCACTTTCAGGATTTGGTGCGACCATTACCGGTGGCAAACAAGGCCAGGGCCACTGGACATACGGTGGCTGGCTTACTATGAGATCGCCCGGGCTTGATTTCAATGATATAGGTTATATGAGGCGTGGGGACGAAATCCAGCAGGTCGCTTGGTTAGGTTACAGGATATATAAGCCATTCAGCATTTTCAGGTATTTCAATATCAACACCAATCAGTGGAACGGCTGGAATTTTGGTGGGGAACTGCTCTATTATGGGGGTAATGTTTATATCGGCGCTCAATTTAAAAACTACTGGCAACTCAACTTCTCCATAAACAGCGAACCACACATTATTGCCGAGACCTTACTCCGGGGAGGACCTTCATTTACTTTGCCAGGCACAATCAATACTTTCCTCAATCTAACAACAGATAACAGGAAAAAACTTTCATTTGACCTGACAACCAGTATTAATAAGGGATTCAATGACTACTTTAACAGCAAATACTTCAGCCTGGGCTTAATATACAAGCCAATGAACGCATTGTCGCTCTCGCTCTATCCTGGCTATACCACCGGGCATGATGACCTTCAATACATTGATAAACTTTGGAACGCCTCAGCAGCAACCAATACGGAAGAATATCGTTATGTGTTGGCTAAGCTTGACAGAAAGGTCATTAGCCTCTCTGCAAGATTTAATTTCAACATCACACCTGATTTCTCGGTTCAATTCTGGGGGCAGCCATTTTTATTCACAGGTAAGTACAGTGAATATAAATATGTTACCAATAACAGGGCAGGAAAATATTCGGATCGTTTCCATATACTGTCAGGCAAGGAGATCGGCCGTTACTACAGCCAAAACGGTGAGGATTTTTATTATTCAATAGATGAAAATACCGACGGCGTTGAAGACTATTGTTTTGGGAGNCCTGATTTCAGGTTTATGCAATTCAGGTCGAATCTCGTTGCACGGTGGGAGTACAAGCCCGGTTCAACGCTGTACTTGGTTTGGTCACAAGGGCGTACAGCTTTTGAGGAAGACCACCTCTTTGATATTCGCACCAACATGCAGGTACTATTTGATGCTAAACCTGAAGATATTTTCCTGATAAAGTTCTCGTATGTCATCATTTTTTAATATATTTTCCATTTAAAAGTGTCATTTTTACCCTTCTTCAATTTTTCTATCATATCTAACTGATTATCTGTCTCTTACAAGTTGAAAAACGATACCCGATTGTTAATAAAAATCCCGCTTTCGGTATACGGTTTTCTATGTTTATACCAGTAAAATGAGTACCTTTGCCATACATTTTAATTTGGAAGACAACAAGCTGATTATGAATGAAATAACAAAAGGGCCAAATGGTTCTGCGAATAGTAACGGAAATGGAAATTATACTGCTGAAAACATACAGGTTCTCGAAGGGCTCGAAGCCGTGCGCAAGCGCCCAGCCATGTATATCGGCGATGTAAGTGTTAAAGGTCTTCACCATCTCGTATACGAAGTTGTTGATAACTCCATTGACGAAGCCCTGGCCGGCTACTGCGACACTATTGAAGTTGTTATACACCCGGATAACTCTATCACCGTAACCGACAACGGTCGCGGTATTCCTACCGACTTCCATGAAAAAGAGCAAAAATCAGCCCTTGAAGTCGTGATGACCGTGTTACATGCAGGAGGTAAATTTGATAAAGGTTCTTATAAAGTTTCCGGCGGGCTTCATGGCGTTGGCGTTTCATGCGTAAATGCCCTGTCGGACATGCTCAAAGTCACCGTTTACCGCGATGGTGAAATATTTGAACAGGAATACTCCAAAGGAAAACCTCTTACCGATGTCAGAGTGACCGGAAAAACCGAAGTGACCGGCACCCGGGTCCATTTCAAACCTGATAATACCATTTTCATCACCGAAGAATACGATTTCAATATTCTTTCGTCACGTCTGCGTGAACTCGCTTACCTCAACAAAGGCATAAAACTCTCGCTCATTGATGAACGCGAAAAGGAAGAAAACGGCAGCGAAAACGCCGAAACATTTTATTCAGAAAACGGCCTGATCGATTTCATTACCTATCTTGACGAAACCCGTGAAAAGCTGATCCCTGAGCCTATCTATATGGAAGGCGAAAAGAATGAAATTCCCGTTGAACTTGCCATGCAGTACAACACTTCTTTTTCGGAGAATATTCATTCCTACGTTAACAACATCAACACGCATGAAGGCGGCACCCACCTGGCTGGTTTCCGCCGGGCCCTTACCCGGACACTCAAGACTTATGCCGAAAAGTCGGGGATGCTCGATAAAATTAAGTTCGATATTTCGGGTGACGACTTTCGCGAAGGTCTCACAGCCATCATTTCGGTTAAGGTGATGGAACCCCAGTTCGAAGGCCAGACAAAGACAAAACTAGGTAACAATGAAGTGATGGGCGCAGTTGATCAACTGGTTGCCGAAATGTTGAATTATTACCTCGAAGAGCACCCGCGCGAAGCCAGGATGATTGTCAACAAGGTTATTCTTGCTGCAACTGCACGCCATGCCGCACGAAAAGCACGTGAACTTGTACAGCGGAAAAACGTTCTTTCCGGCTCAGGTTTACCTGGCAAGCTGGCCGACTGTTCGGAAAACGACCCTGCCCTGTGCGAACTTTACCTCGTTGAGGGCGATTCGGCAGGCGGTACAGCCAAGCAGGGCCGTGATCGTAAATTCCAGGCTATTCTCCCGCTCAGGGGAAAAATTCTGAATGTGGAAAAAGCCATGCAGCACAAGATCTTCGACAGCGAAGAAATCCGCAACATGTTCACCGCGTTGGGAGTTACTATCGGAACCGAGGACGACTCCAAAGCACTGAATCTTGATAAGCTCCGCTATCATAAGATCATCATTATGACCGATGCCGATGTTGACGGCAGCCACATTGCCACCCTCATCCTCACCTTTTTCTTCAGGTATATGAAAGAGCTGATTGAAAGCGGTTATGTTTATATTGCAACTCCCCCACTCTACCTGATCAAGAAAGGCAATACCGAAAAATATTGCTGGACAGAGGAGCAACGCCAGGCAATAGTTAATGAAATTTCGAAAGACGGTTCAGAGAAAGGAATTCACATTCAGAGGTATAAAGGTCTGGGTGAAATGAACGCCGAACAACTCTGGAGTACCACCATGAATCCTGAATTCCGTACTTTGCGCCAGGTGACCATTGAAAACGGGTCAGAAGCCGACAGAATTTTCAGTATGCTTATGGGCGATGAAGTTCCTCCTCGCCGTGAATTCATTGAAAAGAATGCCAAATATGCCAATATTGATGTATAATACCTGTGATCTGCAATGAAAAAAATCGCCCGGAAGCTACAAGCAACCGGGCGATTCGTTTTTTATATGATCTAATTCTATCCATTATTGATAGCGCGATGCAGAAAAATATGAAACGGCAGCATAGCCTTGAATATCTCAAGGATATCCTTCCGAAAATCCGGTTTCAGGATATCCTTGTCAGGCAGCGTTTTAAATACGATATAGCTCCGGTATTTCAGCAAATCTATTTCCGGGAAATCTGCCGGAAAATCCTTGGGGGACTGTTTCATTTTATCAAAATCATCTAAGGCGCCGAAAAAACCAGCAAACTTCGGATCAGTCAAAATGTGTTTGAACTCAGCGCTGTTAAAATAAATCTCATTGCGTATAAGCTTCAGAATATCAGGCTGTGGCTGATAAACGCCGCCTGCAATCATACTCTGGCCTGGTTCAATGTGAATATAGTAACCCACACCGTTTGTCTTTCGGCCGCCTTTTCCAATGAATGCCCCGAAATGAGTCTTGTAAGGTGATTTATCATTCGAAAACCTTACATCACGGTAAATTCTGAAAAGGCAGTCTTTCAGCGCAGGTTGCCCAATGGCCGGATCAAGCAATGAGATTTCAGGTATCATATCTCCGATGAATGATTCGTACTCTTTACGAACACTCTCATATTCCTTCTTATGCTGCTGGAACCATTCCCGGTTATTATTCTCCTTTAATTTTAAGAGAAAATTAAATGTCGATGTTGTTATCATTTTCCAAGATTTGAATATTTGTTTAAGGAAACTGGTCGTTTGAGCCAAATTTACATCAAGCGTCAGAATTATTTTAATATTTCCATACATTAGTCAAAAAAAAGGCATGAGAAAATATTGCATTTTTATATTCATGGTGATTCTATCAATACCGGTTGCTGCAGGCGATATCTGGAGACCTGCCGGGGCAAGGACTGCCGGTATGGGATCAGCATCTGTATCGACATCTGACTGCTGGAGTGTTCATAACAACCAGGCAGGGATGGCATTTTACAATAAACCGGCAGCTGGTTTTTATTACGAAAATGGTTTCCTGGTAAAAGAACTTGGTTTCCAGTCGGTTGCACTAACAGTTCCTACGCGATACGGTGTTTTCGGGGGAAATGTTTCATATACAGGCGATGCTAATTATAATGAAGCAATGGCCGGTTTGGCATATGCCATGGCTTTTGGAAACAGGTTCTCAGCCGGTATCAGCCTCGATTACCTGCATACAGGCCTTACGGCAGAATACGGATCGACAGGTATTGTTACGTTTGAAGTTGGAATTCTGGCAAAGCTTACAAATGACCTCTCCTTTGGTGCCCATGTGTTCAACCCGCTAAATGCCAAATTAACTGAATACTACGATGAAAGAATTCCTGTAGTAATGAGAGCCGGGGTTACATACACTTTCTCTGAATCATTACTTTTCACCACTGAGATCTATAAAAACTCACAAAAACCTGTGCAATTCCTCGCCGGAACTGAATACCGGTTTTTTAAAAAGGGATATGCCCGCATAGGCATTGCAACAAACCCGTTTAAGTATACTTTTGGCTTCGGCCTCGAAATCAGGAACTTTACTTTTGATATCTCATCTTCAGTTCACGAAGTGCTGGGTTACTCACCACAGGTATCGTTGCAATATTCTTTCAGGTAAAATGACGAAACGACTCACATCTCTGACGTGCATTACCGGAAGGAACATCCTTTTGCTTCTGAGGCTGGTTATTTTTACCATACCCCTGTGCTTTCCTGTCTCTGTATCAGCTCAACAGGCTGATTCACTGCAACCGGGAAATGACGATCCTATCGAGAATCGCATTGAATACCTTTCTGAACAAACTGATTCGGAAATCGATTTCAGCGAATGGACTGATGAACTAAAAATACTTGCAGCCAGGCCTGTAAATCTCAATTCGTCAAACGAAGATGAACTCCGACGCTTGTTCTTTCTCAATGACCAGCAGATCACCAACCTGCTCGAATATCACCAGAAATACGGCAATTTTGCCTCTATCTATGAACTCCAGGTGATCGACGGCTTTAATGAATCGTTGATCATGCAGATACTGCCTTATATTTCGCTGAGCGATCCTGTTGTTGAAAAATTCAGTCTGAAACGGGCTTTAAAATACGGCAGTGCTGATGTTATGATGCGCTATCAGCGCGTGATTGAGCAACAGCAAGGCTTTGCTGAAGTTGACGACAGCACCAGGCGTCAGAGTCCAAACAAATATTTTTTGGGTAGCCCAGATGCCCTGTACCTTAGGTTTACCTATAGTTACAAGGATAAACTGCAAATTGGCCTGGTGGCCGACAAAGATCCTGGCGAAACACTTTTCCCCTCAGCAGATACGCTGAAAAAAGGATTCGATTATTATTCCTTTCATGTTTATTTCAAAGATATCGGGCATCTGAATCATCTTGCCATTGGTGATTATCATCTGCAGTTCGGGCAAGGGCTGACCCTTTGGACAGGGCTCTCCTTCAGTAAATCTCCGGCTACCATTGTATCGCGTAAACGTGCACCTGCTGTGAGACCTCACGCTTCAGCCAATGAATACGCTTTTTTCAGGGGAACAGCAGCCACATTTGCAATCAAGAAATTTGAGTTGACAGGATTTTATTCAAACCGCAACCTTGATGGAAACTTTTATGCAGCCGATACCATCCTCGGGACTGATGAATATTTTACCTCGATTATTGAAACCGGTTATCACCGGACACCAGGCGAACTTGCCGACAAAGCCACTGTTAACCAGCAGGTTGCCGGCGGGCACATCAGCTACAATGGCCACAGGCTGCGGCTAGGTGCTACAGGTTATTATTCGGCTCTTAACCATTTATTTAACCCTTCACGATCACTTTACAACCAGTTTGAAAGTACAGAAACCAATAATGCATATTGCGGAGTAGATTACAGCTATTCGTACAAAAGGCTCACGGTTTACGGCGAAACCTCGAAACAGCTTGATGGCGGAATGGCAACCGTTAACGGGTTGTCACTCTCTCCTGACCCCAGGTTTGCTCTGTCACTGGTTTACAGAAATTATTCAAAGGATTACGCAAATCTTTACGCGGTTGCTTTTGGTGAGGGATCAAAAAACACGAATGAAAAAGGATTATACTTCGGTATAACGGCTACTCCTTTTAAAAATGTGGCCATTACTGCCTATACCGACTATTTTCGTTACGACTGGCTGCGCTACAGGGTAGATGCACCATCGTCAGGGAATGAGAGTTCGCTGCAGGTTAATTACAGCCTTGGACGAAGAGGCGCTGTTACAGCCCGTTACAGAAGGATGAACACGCCCATCGATTACAATAACGGCGAACTTTACCTAAATCCGGTTGAGAATGTGCAGCGGGACTATTACCAACTAACCGTTGACTACCAGGCATTATCATGGTTGAAATTCCGAAACAGGGTATATTACCTGCAGCGCCGGGTTGCAGAATCAGGTACCGAAAACGGATTCTTTATCAGCCAGGATCTTGTAGTCAGGCCTGAAGAAAAGTCTTATTCATTTACAATGCGTTACGCACTGTTTGATGCCGATTCATACGATTCAAGAATCTATACCTATGAAAATGATCTGCCTTACACATTTTCGGTTCCTTCATTTTCGGGTAAAGGAAGCAGGTTTTACGCAATGATCAAATTATCACTATCAAGGAAGGTAAGTCTTTGGCTCAGGTATTCCATCACAAGTTATTTTGACAGGGAAATTATTTCGAGCGGCACATCTCAGATTGATGGAAATCACAAAAGTGATTTCAAAGCCATGCTCAAATTCAGTTTCTGATCAATCAGGTCTATTTTCTGCTTGCTGAAAATCATCCAGACATTTTGGTATCTGCCATATTTGGCTAAATTTGCTGAAGAAAGATAATAATAAAATCATTATACACTTAAAATCAAAGACTTATGTTTAAACAACATCCAAAAGGACTTTTCGTAGCATTTTTCTCAAACATGGGCGAGAGATTCGGATTTTATACCATGATGGCCATTCTTGTGCTGTTTTTGCAGGCAAAATATGGTTTATCTGAAGAAGATGCAGGAACAACTTATAGTTGGTTTTACTTCGGAATTTACGCCCTGGCGCTTGTTGGCGGTATTCTTGCTGATGCATCAAGAAGGTACAAGACTGTTATATTAGCCGGTATAATCATTATGTTTTCTGGCTATATCGTGATGGCAATCCCTGGTAATCCTCTGGCAATTACAATAGCTGGCTTGTCAATCATTGCACTTGGCAACGGGCTATTTAAAGGAAATCTCCAGGCTGTAGTTGGACAGTTGTATGATGATCCGAAATATTCCAAAGTACGTGATTCTGCATTCATGATTTTTTACATGGGTATTAACATCGGGGCATTCTTTGCACCATTTGTTGCTACCGGGATGCGCAACTGGTTTCTGAAAACACAGGGATTTCTGCATGACGGGAGCTTGCCTGCTATGTGCCATGCATTTGAGAAAGGAACACTACAGGATGTTTCAAAATTCCAGGAGTTGGCCGATAAAGTTAGCGGAACACAGGTAACTGACCTGGCCACTTTCGCACAACATTATATAGACGCATTTGCCAAAGGATATAACTATGCGTTCGGGGTAGCCGCCGGTGCCATGGTTTTATCTATGCTGGTTTATATTATATTCAACAAACACCTTCCAACTGTTGAAAAAATCAAGAGTGAAGAAAATGCTGACAAGCCAAAAGCCACTACCAATATTACGAGTTTCCTCCTCGGTGGCGGCCTCATGGTCACTACCTCTGTTATTTTCTACTTCCTTCTGCGAAATACGGTAAAAGATGCTGCTGCCTTAGGTGCCGCAGTCGGATTGTTCATCGGTTTTATCGCCATTATGCTCCAGATCTCAACCAAAGCCGAGAGACCACGTGTTTCATCACTGATCCTTGTGTTTTTTGTGGTAATATTCTTCTGGATGTCATTCCACCAGAATGGACTAACGCTGACATTCTTTGCTAGGGATTACACTGTGAAAGAGGTGGGACCATTTACCAACATCTTTTTTAACCTCGAATCAATTCTTGCCTTTATTGGTGCTGTTGCAGGATTAGTATTGGTTTTCAGGAAAAACACAACACAGCGATTGATTGGTGGTGCTATGTTCCTGGTACTTGGAGGGCTAACATACTATTTCATCACAAAGAACAATACTTCAAATCCCATAGCACCGGAAGTTTTCCAATCGTTTAATCCTCTATTTATTGTCGCCCTGACATTCCCGGTGATGGGAGTATTCTCATGGCTAAATAAAAAGGAAATAGAGCCATCTGCACCTAAAAAGATTGGAATCGGAATGATAATCGCAGCAATAGGATTTCTTGTCATTCTTATTGCTTCTATCGGCCTGGTTTCGCCTCACGAACTGCAATATGTTCAGGATGGAGTCACAAAATACAACCCGGTGCCCGACTCATCCCGTGTTGTACCTTACTGGCTAATAAGTAGTTACCTAATCCTAACGATTGCCGAGTTATTCCTTAGTCCTATGGGATTGTCATTTGTATCAAAAGTAGCTCCTCCCCGTTTCCAGGGATTGATGCAGGGCGGCTGGCTCCTGGCAACTGCCGTTGGCAATAAGTTTCTCTTCATCGGTAGTAAATTTTGGGGCAACCTTGATCTTTGGCAACTTTGGGCAATATTCATCACATGTTGCCTGTTATCGGCTTTGTTTATTTTTTCAATCATGAAAAGGCTTGAGAACGCCACAAAATAACCAATCCTGAAATTCTTTATTGCAGAAAAGGCTGTCACTATAAGGCAGCCTTTTCTTTTTTTACTTTTACATCATGGCTGAAAACCACTATCCCTGGCATCACGCAAAACGATATAACTCATACAGTGAATATTTTCGCCGTACTTTCGGTCAGCGTGTTCAGAAAGTAGCCATTGATGCAGGTTTTACTTGTCCCAACCGCGATGGCAGCAGAGGAACCGGGGGATGCACCTATTGCAACAACGACGCATTTAACCCTTCATACTGTCAACCGCAGAAAAGTGTCTCTCAACAAATAGCCGAAGGCATTGAATTTCACCGTGTAAGATATCGCAGGGCATCAAGCTATCTTGCTTATTTTCAGGCATATTCCAATACATATGCGCCTCTTCCCGATCTTAAAAAGCTCTATGATGAAGCCCTGGCTTGCCCGGGAGTTATCGGGCTCGTTATTGGTACACGACCTGACTGTATTGATGATGAAAAACTTGAATACTTTTCATCATTATCAGAAAACTATTATGTCATTATCGAATACGGGATAGAATCGTGTTATGATAAAACGCTCATAAAAATAAACCGGGGACATACTTTCCGGGATTCGGTTCATGCCATTCAGAGAACAGCTGACTATGGAATCCACACAGGTGGTCATCTAATTTTCGGTTTACCGGGGGAAACCGTGGAAGAAATGCTGGCTGAAGCAAAAATAATTTCGCAATTACCACTTAACAATCTGAAGTTGCACCAGCTGCAAATATTTAATCACACACAGCTGGCATTGGAGTATAAAAGCCACCCTGAAACATTTAAACTCTTTTCACTCAACGATTACATCGACTTTATTATCCGGTTTATCGAAAGGCTCAATCCTTCAATAGTAATCGAAAGGTTTTCGGGCGAGGCACCTCCCCGCTTCCAGTCGGGAACAACCTGGGGAAAACTCAGGACTGACCAGGTTTTGAAACATATTGAAAATGAGATGGAAATCAGAAATACATGGCAGGGTAAATATTTACAAATTTAGCCAGGATCATGTTTTTGAATGCTTTCGCATTTAATGCAGTTCGTTTGGATATATAACTATTTCTTCTGCCGAATTTCCTGATTTTTTTTAATAAAATTATAATCAGCATTATTCTATATTTTATTAAATTTGCTTAGAGTCAAACCTATTACTAACAAATACCAAATTCCATGAAAAAGTTTACCCTATTGCTTTCGGCAATCGTCTTCTCATTGGCCGGGTTACAAGCTCAAACCCTTCCCTACAACGACGATTTCGAATCTTACACTGTCGGCGGTTTCCTTGCCGCTCAAAATCCAACCTGGTGGACTACCTGGAGCAATGCTCCCGGAGGATCTGAAGATGGTGAAATTTCCTCGGCATTTGCCAATTCAGGTTCCAACTCAGTACTTCTTGATGCGCCAACATCATCCACAGCTTCGGACCTCATCCTCAAATTAGGCGACAAAACTTCAGGAAAGTATGAGCTCAAGTGGATGATGTATGTTGAAACTGGTAAATGTGGTTACTACAACATCCAACACACTCAGGCTCCGGGTACCGAATGGGCTTTGGAGGCTTACTTCCGGGCTAATGGTGATGGTGAATTGCTCGCTGGAAGTTCCACTGCTATTGCCTTTACTTATCCAAAGGACACCTGGTTTGAAGTTAAACATCTGATAGATCTTGATGCTGATGACATCAAGCTTTATGTCAACGGGACACTTGTAAATGAATGGCCTATCAGCTACCAGGCCAGCTCCACTTCAGGAATGAAACAACTTGGCGGAGTTGACTTTTATGCTGGTGCTGCAAGTGGGTCGGGTGAAACTCCCAAGTACTTTATCGATGACCTGACATACCAGTTTATGCCAACGGTGTTGCTGCTCGAAGACATGGAACCCTATAACGTAGACAGCTATCTGGCAGTCAACAATCCTACCTGGTTCACTACCTGGTCAAATGCTCCCGGCACAGGTGAAGATGCTATCATCAAAGACACTTATTCGCACAGTACTTCGAAATCGGCCCTGGTTGATAAAACCGGCGGTGCTACTGACCTTATCCTGAAACTTGGTGATAAAACCACCGGCCAGTATGAACTGACATGGTGGTGTTATGTACCAACCGGAAAATGCGGATATTACAACATACAACACACCCAGGCTCCCGGTACGGAATGGGCTATGGAAGTCTATTTCCGCACCAGCGGCGCCGGCGAACTTCTTGCCGGAAGTTCAACTGCTATTGCTTTTACCTATCCAAAAGATGCCTGGTTCGAAGTTAAACATCTGATCGATCTGGATGCTGATGATATCAAACTATACATAGATGGCACCATGGTTAATGAATGGCCAATAAGCTATCAGGCCAGCTCAACAAGTGGTATGAAGCAACTGGGCGGAGTTGATTTCTTTGCCGGTGAAGCCAGTGGCTCAGGAGAAGTTCCAGCATGTTATCTTGACGATGTTTACTATGCCCAGCTTGGTGCACCCAGCGATCCTATCATTGAGGTGAATCCTACTTCAATGGCTGCCTGGCTGGAACCCGGTATGGTACAGACCCAGCAACTGACTGTAATGAATACAGGAGCATCTGCCCTTGATTATGAAATCAATATCATTTATCCCGGGGATAAAAAAGACAATATTGTAAATAACACCCCCGCACATGTTCTTCAAAACAGTACAGGCATTTCATCAAAAGTCACTAATGGAGGATCACCAGAATCCGATGCTGCCTATGTTCTGCACTATGACGGAGATAATTCATCAGCCATTGGGTGGGGGTCAGCACCCCTTACAGCCAGTGTAGCAGCCAGGTTCCCCAATGCATTGGCTCTGCCATATGCAGGAATGTACGTTGAATCAGTTGATGTTTACATTAATGAGCTCAACACTTCTGCAAGCAATGAGATGACACTCAAAATCTGGGGAATGGGTAACTCATATGGCCCCGGCAATCTGATCTATTCACAGACATTCACTCCCGGCGGTATGCAATGGGAACACATTGTTTTAACCACTCCTGTTCTTGTTACAGGTGAAGATCTTTGGGTTGGATATACCTTTACCCAAAGCGATGCAGGTATATATATCCCCGGCTGTGATGCAGGTCCTAATGATCCGAACGGCGATTTTATCAGTACCGGCGTGGGTTGGAGCCACCTTTCAAATAATCCGGCACTGCCTTACAACTGGAACATCAGGGCTAACCTTACCGGTAACATGCTGCCCCAGTGGCTCGTTGTATACCCAATTAACGGCACAATTGACCCGGCATGGGAACAGGTTCTGGATGTAAATTTTGTTGCCACTGATCTAGCGGCAGGTGTTTACAACGGAATTATCCGCATTCTGAGCAACGATCCTGCTACTCCTCAACTCGATGTACCATGCACTCTTTCAATCGGTGTCGGGGTGAATGAAATTGACAAGGTTGGTGTAATGATCTACCCGAATCCTGCTAAAGACAGGCTGAACATTGTTACTGATGACCAACTGGTGAAAGTCACCATTCTCAGCCTTAACGGGAAAGTGGTTTATACAGGTGAACAAAGCATCATCGACATCAGTTCACTGCCTGAAGGTGTTTACACGGTTAAAGCTCAAACACTCAAAGCCATATCAAACATCAAATTTGTTAAGAAGTAAGAATACTTCCTCTTCTGATTATACAAAAGACGCCCTTTGTTAAGGGCGTCTTTTTTTAGTCAATTTAAATAAATCAGGGTAACTAATCAGCCTTAGATTCATTAATATCATTATCCTCAGGTGGTAATTCCGTCATTTTTGACATACGGCCTGCCGTTTTCAATGAGTTGCTTATTATCCATTCCAGTTGCCCGTTAGTACTCCTGAATTCATCAGCAGCCCATTTTTCAACTGCTTTCAGCAACTGCTCATCAATTCTGAGTGCAAATACCTTCTTTTTCGACATCTAGGTTCTGTAATAAGTACTGTCAATTTCGTTTATTTTTTGTGTGCAGCCTTACCTGTATCGGTCCGAAACTCCCGCCATCATCTTTTCAAGTGCAGTGCGCATCTCATCCAGGTGCTGAGTCCCAAACATAAAACGACGACCAGTTTTTAGGTTAATAAGTACCCCTTTATTACCGGAAATGTTGTAGGTGGTAGTCCGGCGAAATGGACTTCTGCGAATACCCCAGCCTCCATAACTCAGAATTGGGTAGTACCTTTTTGCCTCCGCTGAAGCTATCTGATCGACAGGGATTCGTTTCATGCGATTAACAAAGGGTGAAAACCTGTAATAAAACCCATCGGAACGTACTTCGGTGATGAGGGAACCTGAAAAGAATACCGCAACAAGCGCTCCCATTCCGGCAATCACACTAATACCGGTTATTAATAATCCTGTGTTACTCATAGGATTATCACCCCATGGTTTTCCCAGTACAAGCTGTTCATAAAATCCCCAACCAAAAATCCCGGTGATTACAAGCCAGGAAGGAATGATGAGCAAGGGCATGAAAGTCTGCCTAACCGGTTGTTCTTCCCTGAAATAAATGCTGCTCATGGCTTATTGATAAAGAGTTCCTGTATTTACAACGGGCGTTGCATCTTTGTCGGAACAAAGCACGACCATCAGGTTGCTAACCATTGTGGCTTTGCGTTCTTCGTCGAGATCAACAATTTTTTTATCCGAAAGTTTGTGTAAGGCAAGGTCCACCATACTAACGGCTCCTTCAACAATTTTTGTACGGGCTGCAACTACAGCAGTAGCCTGTTGCCTGCGAAGCATAGCACCGGCAATTTCAGGGGAATAAGCCAGGTGGGCGATCCTGGCCTCAATCACATTAATGCCTGCTATATGCAATCTTTCAGCCAGCTCTTTTTCAAGAACATGGTTAACTTCTTCACCTCCCGAGCGGAGAGTAATTTCGGTTTGCTCGTCATCAAAGTTATCGTAAGCGTAATGGCCTGCAAGTTTCCTTACAGCCGATTCGCTCTGTATCTGAACGAAGTGAGCATAATCGTCCACGGCAAAAGCAGCTTTATAGGTATCCTCAACTTTCCAGACCAGCACAATGCCGATCATGATTGGGTTACCCAGCTTATCGTTCACTTTGAGTGGATCACTTGTCAGGTTTCGGGCTCGTAAGGACACTTTTTTCTTTACATAAAAAGGATTCAACCAATAAAACCCATTAGTTTTTACTGTGCCTTTGTATGCACCGAAAAGAATGAGTACCGATGCTTCGTTTGGATTTAGCACCAGTAAGCCCGGCAAAGCAAAGAATGCCAGTACCATGCATAGAATGCCGACTACAATACCAACCACCAATTGGTTGTACAAAGCCAATGATACGATTCCTATTGCCAGCAAAAGGATGAACACAGCAATGCCGGCATAACCGCCGGAAGGAGAAACAACTCGATCTTTTTCCATTTTATTTTGATATTATTTTGATATCACAATATTACAACAATTTTTCAGGTTTTCGACATTATGGTAAAAATTTCTTTATCAACCGTTAAAAGGATAATTTTGCCGGGCATGAAAAAACAATACAAACATATCTTTTTCGACCTTGATCACACTTTGTGGGATTTTGAAAGAAACGCCGAGGAAACTAAACTTGAACTATTTGTAAATCTGGGACTTAAGAACAGNGGGATACCTTCATATACTGCTTTTCGAGAGAAATATGTTGGTATTAACGCTGGTTTATGGGCGTTGTATCGTGAAGGGAAAATTGAGAAAGACGATCTCAATTTCAAACGATTCTACCTAACACTCTGCGAGTTTAATGTTTGTGATGTTGAACTCGGGAAACAAATGGCCGCCGGATTTATTGAAGGAATTTCATCAAAAACTTACTTGTTTCCATATGCCATGGAAATTCTTCAATATCTATTTCCTAAGTATCCTCTTTATATTATTACCAACGGGTTTGAAGAGGTACAGTTCAGCAAACTCAGGAATTCGGGAATGGACCGATACTTTACCAGCATCATTACAAGCGAAGAAGCCGGAGTTAAAAAACCTGAGCGGGCAATTTTTGAATTTGCTTTTNNACGAAAAACAGGCGCCCTGGCAGGCGAAAGTCTGATGATTGGCGACGATCTTGAAGTAGATATTAAAGGAGCTAAAGAAGCCGGAATTGACCAGGTTTATGTAAACCACGAAGCTATAACTCACATGGAAGAACCCACCTATGAGGTATTCTCGTTACAAGAACTTGAATCAATACTATAGAATTATTAATGAAATAATAAAAAAAGCCGCTCAATTATGAGCGGCTCTCACATTATGTAACCGGGTAAAATTTACTTGGTTTTTGGTACAGGTACTTCACTGGTTTTAGCGGCACCTTCTTTGCATTCAGCTTTCTTTGCATGATCGCATGGCTTGCTGCAGGTCTTTGAGCAATCAGTTTTAGCACCGGTTGCTGCTGCTTTGCTGCAACATGATTTTTGCGGGTGTAGAGGTTTCTTTGCTGGTGCTCACTTTTTCAGTGGTCACTTTCTGGGTACCAGGATTGTTCTGAGCCGGTACATTCACTGCGAAAGCCAACACAAAGGCCACGAGCGAAACTAACATTACGACTTTTTTCATAGTTTATCAGTTTTTGATTAATTTCATTTGACACTCCAAAAGTAGTGCTAAAAGATGGACAAACAGATTTTTTTTGTTAATAGGATGTTAATCAACAACCTGTTATTTGAATGAGCCGATCACTGTTATACCGCCTTTCACCTTCTCCTCCAGCCTTACGTTTACTTTTGCTGATAAGGGAAGGAACAGATCAACCCTGGAACCGAATTTTATAAACCCAAGTTCGAGCCCCTGGGTAATCCTTTCATTGGTTTTGGAATAGCACACAATCCGCCTTGCCAACGCTCCTGCAATCTGGCGCACCATCANCCGGCCATAAACAGTGTGATCAATCACAACAGTATTACGCTCATTTTCAGTGGATGATTTTGGGTGCCATGCTACCAAAAAAGATCCGGGCCAATANNGTTTTGTATAGACAATTTTACCGCTTACCGGGTATCGGTTTACATGAACATTTGACGGCGACATAAAAATTGAAACCTGCCGCCTGTTGTCTTTAAAGTATTCTGGTTCATATACTTCCTCAATGGCAACTATAGTCCCATCAGCAGGGCAAAGGATAATTTCAGAATCTGTTTTGATTGGCCTTTCAGGAAGCCTGAAAAACCGTACAACTATAAAAAAGAAGACTGCCAGAGCCAGGTAAAGCAGGTAATGAAAAACTGTTTGATAAGGCCATATGAGATTGATTACCAACGCAATGATAAGACTTATTACAGCTGTAATCAAAATTATCCTGTATCCTTCTTTATGAATTCTCATTTTGGTCATACAAGTCTCCTGAATTTACTTGAAAAAAGTGATCAGCACAAACACAAACGGGCTGGCAAGCAGTAGTGCGTCAAAACGGTCGAGCAGGCCACCATGACCGGGTAAAATACTACCGGAATCCTTGATGCCTATGCTTCGTTTTAACATTGATTCAACTAGATCACCGAGTGTTCCGAAAACAATGATCACTATAGCTATTAGCAGCCATTCCAAAACTGTGTAATGAGGAAATAAATATGAAATTCCCCAGGCAGTAAGCAGAGCAACAACTCCTCCACCTATGCTTCCTTCCCAGCTCTTTTTGGGTGATATTCGTTCAAACAGCCGGTGTTTCCCAATCAATGAACCAACAAAATAGGCACCTGTATCATTAAGCCAGAGTATTGCAAAAAAACCCAAAATTGTTCCGCTTCTTCCCTGCCAGTCACCAGCATCCGGATTAAAGAAATAAGTAAGCAGGGCTAACGGCAAAGCTACATAGAGGGCTGCAAGAATAGACCATCCAATATTCTGAAAAGGATTGCCAGCCTTTCGGTACAACTCTGCTATCATAACCATGAACAGAAATAGGAACACTAGAGTTAGCCACCGGGCATCTAAGGCAANGAATACTAAATAACGAAACAAGGACATATATTGAAATACCGCTAACTATGGTGACTAACCTTCCAGGTGTCGCGCCCGCTTTACTTGCAAGTTTCAGAAATTCGTCAATAGAAAAGATGGTGATGAGCAGGAATAGCAAGGCCGTAGCTATTTGTCCCAGGAGCATTGACCCAACCATTATAATAACGAAAAAAGTAGCAGTAACGGATCGTGTGGCGAGATTATTCACTGAGATGATGTTGAATGATGTGTTTGGCAGTAGGAACATCGGAGGTGGAAACATAAATTTTCCACCTCGCCTATCAGGTAAGCTGAATCTCTCTTGTTAAGGCTAATGCATTCAATATTGTTCTGGTGCAGCACACTTTTTATAAGTTCTGCTTCCCAGATTTGTGGTGTTGTGAATACTATTACCCAATCGTTGTACATTATTCTTCGTTTTTCGTTGCTTGACCCTGATGATTCAACAAGAAATACATAGAGCCGGCGTGGGCCATGTGCGCCCATAACCAGTGTCTTTTCAATATCAGCAGTACGGCTAGNGCCGGTAATCACTGAAATTAACGAAGGCATGGCAGGTGAATATTTATCTTTCACAGCAGAAAGGGCTTGCTTCAGGTCAGCCACAAGTTGCCAGGTGTAAGCGATCACAATATGAACCTCGGNGAACACATTCAATCTGCGTCCTGACTCCTGCTTTGAAGAAACCATTATAGCTCCAAGCCTTGAAATAAGGAATTCACAGCCTGTAATACCAATCTTCACATCGTGAAAGTCTTCTTCATCAGCATGAAATGGAACGCCGGCTTGTGTGAGAATGTATTGTATTGCAGGGTCGGAGCAGAATACATTATTCCAGTCATCCTGCTGGTTCATTGCCGACAGGTTTTCAACAAGGTCTGCTTCATCTTCGCAGTAAACGAAATTGCCGCCGGCATTCATCAATTCGGTAGCAAAAACAACATCATGTGATTCGTCGGAAACGGAATACAGCGGAGTTTCGAAATCAATATGAGGAAAAGGGTTATCAGTTTTGTAAATCAGCGCATTACGCACCTTTTTCAACACCTTTTCCCTTGACGTGCTCTCTTCCATGATAAAAACGCTTCTTGTTCAGGAACAAATATCCGACATTTAAACCCGGTTTCAGCAGAATGCTCATGAATTTTTCAATTCTTCTGCTTCTCCTTCTTCAGTTTTCTGGTTCTCGGCAGGAATTTCGGCAGCAGTTTCTGCTGTAATTTCCGGATCACTCAATGACTGACTTGCCTTAGTTTGTTTAGCTGTTTCCGATTCACTCTCGCCATTGCCGTTGAATATCACATGTTCATGGGTATCAAAGGTACGCTCACCGAAAATGTGTACCAGGTCTTCACGGAAGATCACCTCCTTCTGCAAGAGCTTATTGGCAAGTTCATCAAGCTTTTCGCGATTGTCCCTGAGTAGTTTTTTAGCTTTGTCATAAGCGCTTTCGATCATTTTACTGATCTCCTGATCAATGACCTGTGAGGTTTGTTCACTGAAAGGTTTGGTAAGCATGTACTCCTGCTGACCTGTTGAATCGTAGTAACTGATATTTCCGATCTTGTCGTTGAGTCCATAATAAGCCACCATCGCATAAGCCTGCTTGGTAACTTTTTCAAGGTCATTCAGCGCGCCTGTAGATACTTTGCCGAACACAACTTCTTCTGAAGCTCTGCCACCCAGAGCGGCTGTAATTTCATCGTACATCTGCTCGAAAGTGGTGATCTGCCTCTCTTCAGGCAGGTACCAGGCAGCTCCCAGTGCTTTACCACNGGGAACAATGGTAACTTTAACCAGGGGATTGGCGTGTTCAACAAGCCAGCTTACTGCCGCATGTCCTGATTCATGGTACGCAATGACTTTCTTTTCGTAAGGAGAAATTATCTTATTGCGCTTCTCAAGTCCGCCAATGATACGATCGATTGCATCAAGAAAATCCTGCTTGTCAATTTTCTTCTTATCGTTACGTGCTGCGATTAGGGCTGATTCGTTACAAACATTGGCAATATCAGCGCCCGAAAATCCGGGGGTTTGCCTGGCAAGAAAATCGACATTCACTCCTTCGTCGAGTTTCAGATTGCGCATGTGTACTTTAAATATAGCTTTTCGCTCCTCAAGGTCGGGAAGTTCAACATGTATCTGCCTGTCAAAACGTCCGGCACGCAGGAGTGCCCTGTCAAGAATATCAGCACGGTTAGTCGCTGCGAGAATAATAACCCCGGCATTGGTTTGGAAGCCATCCATCTCGGTAAGTAACTGGTTCAGTGTATTCTCACGCTCATCGTTAGAGCCGGTCATTGGATTACGTCCACGAGCCCGGCCGATTGCATCTATTTCATCGATNNTAAAAATGATACAGGGAGCTTTATCCTTTGCTTGTTTAAATAAGTCACGCACACGCGATGCACCCACCCCCACAAACATTTCGACAAAATCAGAGCCTGAAAGGGAAAAGAAAGGAACCTTGGCTTCGCCTGCAACGGCTTTGGCAAGCAAGGTTTTGCCTGTGCCCGGAGGACCGACGAGCAGCGCACCTTTGGGAATTTTTCCTCCGAGTTCCGTATACTTTTTCGGATTTTTCAAAAACTCCACGATCTCCATGATCTCTACCTTGGCTTCCTCCAACCCGGCAACATCACTAAAATTGGTAGTCACCATTGTATCACGGTCGAAAAGCTGGGCTTTGGATTTACCGATGTTAAAAATCTGGCCGCCTCCGCCACCGCTTCCCCTGCTCATCATACGCATGATTATAAACCAACCGGCAATGAGCACTACAAACGGAAGAACACCCCATAGAAGATCTGAACCCCAGTTTTTACGTGTGACATTTTGAATATAAACCGGGTTGGCCAGGTCCTTTTGTGCTTCCTGAATATCCTTCTCAAAAGTCTCAACCGAACCTATCTGATAGGTATACTGCGGCGACTGTGTACTTAGGGAATTACCAGGTTTCAGGTCTTTGTATTTATCAAGAGAAAGCCTATCCTTCTTAATATATATTTCAGCTTGTTCCTTATTAACCAGCAATATTTTTTCTACATCCTGGTTGGCAAGCATTGTTTTTAGCTCCCCCCAGCCAACAGTTTTTGGGCTGGTTCCCATATTTGAGAAATAAAGAAACGTGAATATAACAGCCAAAATGCCGTAAATCCAGTAGAAGTTAAATCTGAACTTAGGGTTTTTAAGTTTGGGGATATTCCCGTTGAAAGGCTTCCGGTTAGGATCGCTATTTTGTTTATCTTCTGCCATTATTGCTTGAAGTAATTTCTTTGTTGTTCAACATTACGAAACATTAGTACGCTCCGCATCTGCCCACAATCTTTCAAGTTGATAAAAACTGCGGGTTTCGGACTGGAAAATATGGACTACAACGTCAAAATAATCGAGTAGTATCCATTCACAGTTTTCGAATCCTTCACGGTGCCAGGGGTTTATACCAATAGCTTTTTTAACTTCTGACTCAACAGAATCGGCAATGGCTTCAACCTGTGTACGTGAGTTTCCGTGACAGATGACAAAATAATCGGTAATCGAATTGGTCAAAGGCCCAAGGTTCAGTTTAACAATATCTGCTGCTTTTCGTTCCTGCATACCTTTAACCACTATATCGGCCAACATGTCGGATGCTTCGCTTTTTTTTCTTTTTGCCATCTGTAACTGCATTATCTTCACAAAAGGTACATATTTAATTGCTATGTACCTTAGCGGAAGCGTATCATAACTGCATCAAACATCGCGCCGAGATCGGATATAAGTCAATTTGTCATTTGATGCATTGGTTTGAAAACAGCATTCCATGAAATTTGTTGTATTTTTAATCATGTTTAACTACCAGAATCATGAAACTAATTGGTTCATCCATTGTCCATTTAGACAATATCTCATCCACCAATTCCTATATCCTCGATTTGCTGATGTCATCACATCCGGCTGAAGGTCTGGTTGTAATCGCTGATAATCAGTCAGCCGGACGAGGGCTTGAGAACAATTCATGGGAAAGCGAGCCAGGTAAAAATCTAACAATCAGCGTGTTGCTTTACCCCAGGTTTCTCCCGGCCGATAAACAGTGTATTTTATCAATGGCCATCGCTCTTGGCGTGTATGATCTTGTACATTCAAAGGTAAATTCGCAGCCGGTGAGTATAAAATGGCCAAACGACATCTATATTGGTGACCGTAAAGTATGTGGCATGCTTATCCAGAATTCAGTTTTGGGTTCAGTATTCGACAGTTCGATTGCAGGCATTGGATTAAACGTTAACCAGGAAAAGTTCCTGAGTGATGCACCTAATCCTGTTTCAATAAAAATGGTAACCGGCAGGGAATTTTCCTTGGGTGAAACACTTGATCAACTTTGCAGGTGGCTCGATTCAAGGTATTCGCAACTCAGGATGGGTGACCGGAAAGGGATTACGGAAGAGTATCTTAGCCTGATGTACCGGCTGAATGAATGGCATATATATGAAATCAGGGGTAGTGCGGCCGAAGCTAAGATTGTCGGNGTAAATCAATACGGACATTTACAACTGGAAGAAAGAAATGGCAACCGATCAGAGTGTGATGTCAAGGAAGTCAGATTCCTGCTCTGATAATGATAAAAACTTATGCCTCAGAGGATATTAACACTTTCGGTCAGCCTGCTATCTCAACTGCAGCAGATAATTCAGTCTTGCTTGCAGGTTGCAGCCTTTCGGAAACCACTTCTGCTATATCCATTACAACTGTCTCAGTGCCATTATCGAAAGTTTTCTTGCATAAAGGGCAGGCTGTGACAAGGATGTCAGGTTCTGATGCAAGCAGTACTTTTAAGGCTTCATCACGGATGACATTACGCTCAGTGTGATTCATTGAAAGATCGCCTACTGAACCTCCGCAGCAAAGTGAATTCTCGCGCTCCTGTTCAGTTTTGTTAATCGTTACCATTCGATCGAGGAGCCAGCGTGGCTCATTATAAATTTTTGATCCTCGTCCCAACTCGCAGGGATCATGGTATACTGCTGTGATTCCTGTGTTATTAACTTTGATCTTACCGCTCTCAACAAGACGAAGCAGGTACTGCGAATGGTGAAGAATTTCGACACCAGGAAGTTTGTATTCTTCATTAAAAACCTTATAACAAATAGGGCATGATGTGACAAATGTTTTTGCGCCTGATCTAGTTATCAGGTCAGTGTTTTTCCGGATAAGTTCTGCTGCCGCTTCGTGCAAGCCAGCCAATAAAAGGGGTCTGCCGCAACAAACCGAACCATCTTCATCCATAAAACTGAATCTTTCGCCTGAAGCCGTCAGGATTTTCAGCATGGCTTTTTTCACAGCCGGGGTAAGGTGCCCCATACATCCGGCAAAATAGAGAATATCCGCTGTTGTGTCAGAAGGATCAAATTGATCCAGGTATTTAAAGGAAGGCACCAGTAACTTATTGTCTTCATAACGGGCTGCGATTCGGATAGCCAGAGTATCTATCTGTACAGGGCAAACTTCGTGGCAACGTCCACACAACATGCAGTTGGCATTCTGCTCATCGTCGGGGTTGCCATAGCGCAGCGAGCGAAGAAAATAGGCCGGTGTTGAACTTGTCCTGCCGGCGCTATTCATCTGGCAAACGTCAATACAAACACCACAGCGGGGACAGGAGTAAATCTCAATTTCTGAAAAACTATCCGGCTTCTTTCCTGTCTTAATGCCGAAATGCCTAAGATAAATCAGCAAAACTTCTGTTGGTATATGCATGTACCTCGACCAGGGAAGCGTGACAAAGAAAACTCCCAGAGCCGTTGAATATGCCCACCATGCCGGGTAATACAGGTATTCTACCGGAAGAAATGCCGCAAAAAATGTTCCCAGCGTGTTAGTAAGAAAGCCACCGCCCTGGTAAGCACCGGCAGTGAAGCTTTCGGCCAGTAAACGCAGCGGGAATATTAACCACAGGGATGTTATAGCCCATTTGTCGAACCTACTGTGTTGCGTAGTCCTTTTCATTCCAAACCATTTTGACCGCACCCGCTTTATCAAAGCCAGAACAAGTCCCGAAAGAATGAAAAGTAGCACAAAGTCCATGATAAACCTGAAAAACCCTGGCAATGTGTAGAGTTCGAAAGGCAACGTGCGTTTGTCGTGAACAAAGAATTTCAGGAAAATAGGATAATATGGAGGGTTTACATGCCCTCCGCTATATATCCTCGACTCCAGATTACCAAGTACTATCAGCAGGAACCAGCCAAAGGCAAAGCTCATATGCATGAATCCCAGCAATTTGTTTTGTTTGAACATTCGCCTGTGCAACAGGCTTTCCATGAAAACCTCCCAGGTGGCAGGAAAAATTTGTCCGTTGAGTAATCCGTGACCGAGTTTCTTACGGCCACTTTTATCAAGCGTTGCTAACCAGGCTGTAAAACGAATGAATAGCACAGCCAGTAGAAACAACAGCCCTCCAAAAAATGGAATTACGAATATATCAAATGTCATAAAGCGCCTGTTTTCAAAGCTTTGTGAATCTGCAAAATAAGATTGCGAGTACTTACTCCACGCGGGCACACCAACTGGCATTTGCCGCACAACATGCATTTTGTAATTTCATTTTCGAGGCCTTTTGTTTCACCTCTTCTGACCATCAAAATCACTTTCCGAAGGCTGAAGTCAGTGAATTTTCCGGCTGTACAGGTCGAAGCACATGTGCCACAGGAAATGCAGAGGTTAAATGTAGGTTCTGCTTTCTGCACTATATCTGAAACATTCTTGAGATTGGCATCATAGTCAATTTGCCGGTCCTTGTTTACCGAAAAACCAAATCTCACTTTTTCAACTGCTCCTGACATTGCCTTACCTTCTATCAACTTTTGTTATGATTGTTATCAAAATAACCGGCGATAGCCAGAGCTGCTGACCTTGCATCAGCTAATGTATCAGCAATATTTTTCGGGCCCGTACATGTTCCGGCAAAAAACAATCCCGGAATTTCAGAAATATTGGCTGAAATATGCTGATCGGTTGATACAAGGAACCTGTCGCTGTCGCTCACCAACCCGAGTTGAGTCCCCAGATTCTTAGTGATTTCTGCCGGCTCCATACCCACCATAAGCACCAGCATGTCAACCCCTATTTTAAGTGGTTTCCCGAGCAAAGTATCTTCAACTTTCAGGATAATTTTCCCGGTATGATCTTCGGTCGATTCACTCAGCCTGCCGCGGATAAACTGTATGTAGTATTTTTCCTGAGCTTCCTTGTATAGTTCTTCATAATGACGACCAAACATACGCATATCCATGTAGAAGCAAAACACCTCACAATCAGGCAGATATTGCTTAATTTCAATAGCCTGTTTTACGGCAGTAACACAACAAACTTTTGAGCAATAAATATTTCCGACCTTTTCATCGCGTGAACCAACACAGTGAACAAAACCAATCCTTTTTGGCTGTTCACCGCTTTTCATCGCAATTTTTCCTGTCGAAAAAGCAGATTCCAGTTCAGCCGAGGTAATTACATTATCATAAATGCCATATCCGTATTCCTCTTTTTTCCTTGCATTGAACAGTGAAAAGCCTGTTGTCAGTAATACGGCATCTGCTTCAGTTTTCCAGCCGTCAGCACTGCTGAGCTCAAACCTATCGTTCACTGGTTTTATTTCAGTGACGGTTTTACCGGAGAAAAGCTCAACATCTGAACCAAGTTTGCTCCGCAAGGCATCGAGTACTTCCACTCCAGGCCTCCTGTTAGGAAACAATGCATGCCAGTTTTTAATGTGCCCGCCTGTTTCATCTTCCTTTTCAACAAGCACAACCCTGAAACCCAGGGAGGTCAGGGCTGACGATGCTTCAAGACCAGCAGCACCACCGCCAATCACGGCAATTTTCCTGTTCATTCTTTGTAAAACTTTAAATATGACGGTGCTATGGGGCGTCCCAGATCTTCACCATTCGGCCCTTTAAACTTGGAACCAGGATCGTACTCAATACCCATTTTATCGAGAAGTGGCTCGGCAGGGACCTGGTGAACCTGTAATCCTATTTCCCAAGGGTCATAGCCGAGTACCAGCCCGGCAACTTCTTCATAGGTAAAAACCGGAATCCCATTGCCATTTTTACCATATGTTTTGCCTTCCATCTCGCTCAGGGCATATTGCCAGCGGTCCAGGAACATTGGGCAACCCGGACAATTGGTTATAATCATATCGGGTTCATATGGTTCCATTGAATCGAATTTCTTCTTTGAACAAGCAATAGAGTAGCCACGATTTGCCTGAACAATATATTGCCTGAACCCAAACCCGCAACAATGCCTGCGCTCAGGGTAATCGATAACTTCCCCTCCCCAGGCTTCAATCATGCCTGTGAGAACATAGGGATATTCTGCTCCGCCTACTCCTTTGTGTGGAAACATCTTTGAATAGTGACAACCAATATGTTCCACCACACGCAATGGTTTGCCTGTATTCTTATCAACCAGCCTGTATTTTGCCCTTTTGGCTATTTCGTATCTAAACTTATAAATAATGTCGCTGGCGTGGGCGAGATTTTTTGGAATTTTAAACTCCCGCCCGGTTGCCTTGTAGAGAAATTCGCGGGCCTTAGCTTCAACCTCCGGAAAATGATGCCATGTCTCAAGAATTTCGGTATACAGTCCAAAACTTGTAATACATGAAGCAGCATAATTTTCATACCCTGCTTCTGTCATGAGGGCAAATTGCCGTGCAACAACTGTCATTGTGGTTTCAAACGGAACAGCATCAGCATGATAACCTATACCAGTGCATGATGTATGATGTTCACTATCATAAATATCCTTGCCTAGTTCATCTTTCAGGATCTTCGTGAATACCTTTTCCGATCCAGGGAAGAATGTCTGTCTGATACAGCTGCGTGCATAAAAAAAATGATCATCAGCAATTTCTTTCTGATATTCCTGCCAAACAAGCTTTTTACCTTCGTGTTTCATGATTTCGTGTGCTTCGAATTGTTGGTGGTATATACATAATCGAAATATTCGCTATCGATGTCGTGACCTATTTCCAGATGCATCTCTTCAGCTTTGGCTTCCGAAAATTTCTCAATTTTTTCAAATCGTTCAGTACCTCCAGTAACATCGAATATCCTTCGTATCTCTCCCAGGTCATCATTTGACATACGGCGTAAAGCCCCCGGGCCATCACCATGATAATTTGCTCCTAGTTTTTCCATGACAGGCTCAATATTATCCCTTTCCCATTCCCATACCGGCCCTTGTTCAGGATGGANGGCGGGGTTGACAAGGTCAGGATTTACACAGTAACCGTATTTCAATATCCACTCTCCGATGGTGCGCTTAATAGCCAGTTGCTGCCTGCCTTTTTCAGATGCTGTGAAATAACCCAGATCCTGCGACAGTGAACGAAGAGCAATAATTAGCAAACCAGGAGCATTGCCTCTCGGACAACGGGTCTTGCATGACATACATTCACCACAATACCAGATAGTTTCACTTTTAAGCAACTCCTCGATTTTTGAATCATCCTGCGATTGCACTGTAGTTGCGATCACTCGTGGTTCATAATTGTAGAACTCTGCAGCCGGACATATTGCAGTACAGGTGCCACAATTAATACAGGCTTTCAGGCTTTCAACAAACCTTACATCTTCCGCCA
Source organism: Lentimicrobiaceae bacterium (assembly GCA_015657475.1). Lineage (GTDB taxonomy): Bacteria > Bacteroidota > Bacteroidia > Bacteroidales > UBA4417 > UBA4417. The sequence goes on from JADLKF010000003.1 coordinate 205,361, forward strand.
GTTGATCATATAATTTTCCCATAATTCCAACTTTAAAGCGTTTTGAAACCTGATATTCTGTTTTGACAGGAACAACATTTAATATTATCCCCCCCCCGGATTCTCATTTTCAATCATTCTTTGTAAGCTCCGGAACATAATACATTATTTATCAAAAGTAACCTTCACATCCATGTTGAATATATTTCGTCATGTTAGTCTTTAGATATAAAAACATTAAATAATCAATGTCAGGATATTAGATGTTATATTTGCGGTCAAATTCCAGATAAGCTATGCCATTCACAAAGGATTCACAGGAATATAACTGGCTCAAAAGAGTTTCATTGCAGTTCATCTCAGAGAAAGAGTTTGATAAAATCGAGAAATCATCAGTAAAACTTACTTTCAAAAAAGGCGAAACAATTCTGAAACAGGGAGGTTTGTCAACACATATCGTATATCTCGAGAAAGGAATAGTTAAGTTCAACTACGAAAATGAATCGAATAAGAACCTCATTCTCACCATTGTATCTTCGTCAAAGATCCTTGGTGGTGCAAACCTGTTTTATAAGGATAATAACCTTTTCTCGATAGTAGCCGTAGAAGATTGCGAAGTAATCCTGATCGATGCCGATGTATTACTAAGTGTTATGACTGACAACGCAAAGTTTTCGATTATGCTTTTCAATATGGCTTCCGAAATGTTTAAAAAATCGGTCCTGAATTTTGTGAGCCTTGCCCATAAGCAGAAGGAAGGCAGAATTGCAGATATTATTCTCTATCTGGCACACGAGGTTTATCACAGCAATTCATTTGAAATGTCGCTTAAACGCAAGGAACTTGCAGAATTTGCCGGTTGTTCCACCGAAAATGTGATCATGACCTTATCGAGATGGCAACAGGAAAATATTATAAAACTCGACGGGAAGCATTTAGAGATCACTGATATAGAGCGAATCAAACATATAAGTAAGATTGGATAACTGAGACTTTATTATCAGGTAGTTGGATTCAAGATTACCTGGAATCTTCGAATAAAAAAAGCCGTCTCCAAAAAAGGACACGGCTTTTCAACTTAAATGCTGATTCTATTTTGTGAGTACAACTTTTAACTGTTCATTAATGTTCTCACCCGATATTCTGATCAGGTAATAGCCTGAAGCTTTCCCTCCCAGATCAAATGAGTATAATGCATCCGGCCTATCAGATATTTCGATAGTTTGTACAACTTTTCCGGTAGCATCCAGAACTGCTATTTTCTGAACATTCTCAAAACCATTGTTTGATTCTACCCATATTTTACCGGTTGTTGGATTAGGATAGACCTGGTAACTAACTGTTTCTATACCATATTCTTCCAATTCTTTAGCATTTGCATACTTATATCTCAACTTGGTACTTGTCGTGTTGGTACCACAACCTGAAACGGTTGTCACCAATTTAACTGCACCAGTGAAGGTAGCTTTCCAGATTATTTTTGCATCATCACCACAGGCATCATCTGAGTATGCGATAAAAGCATCTGTGGCTTTGTTTCGCAGCGTAAGCTCAGAATTGTATGACGCACTTGCTCCATCGGCTGAACAATATGAGAAATAATATGTCCTTCCTGAAGTAACATTGAACGCTGTATACTCGCCGGCATATATAGAGTTCTGAGTTTTCCAGGCCGCGGTTGGAGTAAGCGTGGAACTTGGATATTGTGAAGTGCTTGTACAACCAGTAACAGATACTGTAACAGTTATTGCCACACTGCCCGTATTATTGGCTTCATTGCTTTCAGTTACAGTTCCATCAGCATCAGCAAAAAACACAATATAATATGTACCCGCACCTGTAGTTGAAGGAAATGGTAAGAGTGGCACTAACCGCTGCTGAACCACTTACTGCTAGCGACGCTACAGTACTGGTAGCAAGATATGTATCACCAGTATTGTATGTATTATCGGTGGAGAGGTAGTACTTAAGGTAAGAAGTACCAGCTATAGCATTTCCCTGATTATAAACCAAGCAGGAAGCAGATGTTGTACTTCCGGCCAGTATTGATGCGGGAGATGCTGCGGGATTCTGAACTATAAGGTCCGGAGAGCCGGCTGCTGACGTTACACTGATTTGAACATAGCCAGTATTGTTCGTTTCGTTTCCTTCGGTTACAGACCCATCAGCATCGGCAAAGAAAATGATATAATAAGTCCCAATTGCAGTTCCCGACGGAATAGTCAGAACTTCACTGACAGATACATTGCTGCCTGCTGTAAGTGCTGCAACGGCATCAGTACCAAGCAGGATATCGCCTGAGTTGTATGTTGCATCTGTTGACAGATAATATTTAAGGTTTGAAGTGCCTGCATCGGCACCACCCTGGTTTTTAACGGTGCAGGATGCTGTAGTTGTTGAACCGTCGTTCACCGAAGTTGGAGTGGTTGCTGGATTCTGAACAATAAGGTCAGGTGTTGCGGGTGCTGCTGCTACCTGGAATGAGCAAATATTGGTTTGCCTAGAACCGCCATATTGTGTCGTAAACCAAAACGTTTTGCTATCAGTCGGATCAACACTCATTCCAGAATAGTCACCCCACCTGTTATAAGCAGTTTGTGATGTAGTGGCAGTCACAACAGTTTGTTCAGCAAGGTCCATCACCCCTGCTCCTGCAGCATAAGCTGTTGAAGATTGGCCAGTATACCTGATACCAGGATATACCGTGGTACTTGAAATTGAATATCCCAGCCCAATCTCATTCTGGCTATTCAGTCGAATACTGGCCATCCACCGGGAGTGTGCGTCCGGTGCATAAGTACCTGATTGTCTTAATGACCAGGTCGATCCATCGGTCGACCTTAGTTCGTACCACCTGACACCTGCATGATCCGTGTTGTCAACATCTACTGTATGGCAGCAGACAATTGTGTGATAAGTACCGAAATTTCTGTACTGCGGTGCGTTCATCACAACCTGCGGAATAGCATCGAGTTCGCGTGTAGTACCGGGCTGTTTAATATTGTCCCAATTAGCACCAAAGTTGCTATCAAAAGCTGGAACCCCAATCTGCTGAGTACGTGCAAAAGTCGATGATGAGGGTGTTGTCCAGTTTACAGTCAGCTTATATAGCCAAAGCTGATCAGAGCCACCGCCTATGGCATCATCATTAATGGTGATAAACATTCCAGGCATACCGGTTGGTGCAGCTGTACCATCATTATCAATTGGAGGCACGCACATAAATCCATCAATTGTCGTAGGTCTGTTTGGATTGTCGAATCCAACAAACTGGGCGGTTCCTCCAACCAGCATCTGCGATCGCTGGAATACGTATATATCTTTCTTGCTGCTGTTATTCATACCCATGTAATATCCATCGGGCCATACGGCCATTTTTTCATAGTCGGGCATATCAGCAACATCAAATGAATACCGATACCAGGATCCGGTCGGGTCATTTGTTTGTGACACAGCCATGAGCATGTAATCATTAGACCCGCTAATTGAAAACTCACATACTACCCAGCGATCTGCCATTTCATCGTAAAGAACAACAGGATCACCATCGTTATAGGTTGCACCCGTGACGCCGCTGAAGAGTGTGTTTAGGTTAGAAGGACCAGCTACAAGAGCACCCGATTTATTATATATGGCATAAACACAGTTTATTGTCTGCATGTAATGGTTGGGTCCTACAGCCCCGTTAGCATCCGAAGGATAGTAAGGTGATGTCTGCCCGCTGAAGGAGACAATTGGGGCTCTGGGAGGCTGCATAGTACCATTAGCCTGTTGCCAAACGGGGTCATTTCCTTTTGGCTGCGCTGTGGCAGCAAAAGGATATGATCGCTCTCGCAATTCTTCATTCCTTGGTTTGTTTGCATCTTCCTGCATCCTGGCCCAGTCATCATCTGTAAGAACAGGAGCATCACGCAAGGGTTGAGATAAGCCGTGGAATTCACCAATACCGACTATCGAAGGGCTGACCGGCTTGTCCTGCGCCTGAACATTCATGAATGCCGCCCAAAGCAATGCAATGAGTAGAAAATACTTTTTCATGGTTGACTGGTTTTGTTAATTTTTAGTATAGAGGCTTGCAATGAAATTAATAGTAAATTTAATATGAAATCATAGCTTTTTAACTCCAGCTATTAATCTTTTTAACAACCAGTTAAAACAAGACTCTACAGCACAACTAAATGTAAAATAAACCAGCGAATGTAGCCTGATTTCAGGCAATTGATTCCATCACCTCTTTGAGCCTTGCCGCAAGCATGTTCACGAAATTTTGCAGTGGCGAAGCAGCCATCATGGCCATGAAAGGATTCATATCGGCGTCAATTGTAAGAATTATTTCAGCCGAAGTCTCATTAACAATATGTGAAGAGTAAATAAATGTAAAATCAAAAGGTAGTTTGCCTTCACCTTTCATAGTCACTTTTGAATAAGGGAATTTTTCGATAATTCTCAAGCCGAGTGTGGCCAGTCCTTTGATTTCGAATGAGCAGGAATCGGTTTGCGACTGGTAATTCACTACCTGTTCAGGCATCAGATGGCCAAAATTATTAAAGTCGCTGATAAAGGCATAGACGTCGGCCTGCGAGCGGTTTATGGTCACCGCATCACTATTGATAATTTTGCTCATTTGTCGAGCCCCCAGGTTTTGGGATTCTCTCGCCATTGAATAAGCGATTGCAGGTCAGTATTTTTAATATAACCCTGCTCGAGTGCCTTTTTGATTAGGAAATCATAGTTGGTAAGTGTGTGCAGAACACAGCCGGCTTCCTTGAAATTTTGCTCAGCATCGGGTAACTGATAAGTAAAAATGGCGACCATTCCTTTTACATTGCAACCGGCTTCACGTAAAGCCTGTACAGCATTAAGGCTGCTTTTCCCGGTTGATACAAGGTCTTCTACCACCACAACCGACTGACCGCTTTCTACATTTCCTTCGATAAGATTCTCCAGTCCGTGGCTTTTCTTTTCGGAACGAACATACACAAACGGAAGCCCAAGATCCTGAGCCACAAGAGCTCCCTGGGCAATTGCACCGGTAGCTACTCCTGCTATCAGGTCAACAGTGCCAAACATCTCATTGATGTATTTCACAAATTCCTGACGGATATATGTCCTGATCTTTGGATAGGATAAAGTCTTACGGTTATCGCAGTATATCGGCGATTTAATGCCGGAAGCCCAGGTAAAGGGATTATTGTTGTCGAGTTTTATTGCTTTAATTTGCAACAGGAATTCGGCAGTAGTAAGAGCAGTCTCTTCAAAATTTATTCTCATGGCACAAATGTACAGAGTTTTTGTTGATCAGAAAGTAATCGAATTCTCAGAAAATATAAACAATCGGGAGTTGACAACTCATCTCTTATTTCCAGCTATTCATCACTTCCACAGTTGTCAGAACTTTTTATCGATTTCCTTCATAGTAACGACAAAACATCCCTGATTGTTTTAACTGCCGGAAGATTTGATGAAGCGATAAAGTCGTTCCGCCATCTGTTTCATAGAGTGAAAGCTGCCGGCGGAATTGTGAGAAACCTAAAAGGAGATTGCCTGTTCATTAAAAGGCACGGCTTGTGGGACTTACCGAAAGGGAAACTGGAAAAAGGTGAGAGTCATGAGGCAGGTGCCATCCGCGAAGTACAGGAAGAGACCGGACTTCAGCAACTTGAAATCACAAACCAAGCGGACACTACATTGCATATCTATACCGACATGAAAGGGAGTTTTATACTCAAAGAAACGTTTTGGTACGAAATGCTTCACAAAGGGGAAGAGACTCCGGTACCTCAGCAAGAAGAGGACATAACAGAAGTAAGATGGTTCAGGATGAATGAAGTAGATGAAGCATGCAACAATACATACCGGTCATTAAGGGAAATGCTTGTGGCATATTTCGCTTCCTGATCCTTTATGCCTCAATTTCTACCTATTTTTGTAAAAACATTACCATGAAAACTGCCGTCTTTCCTGGTTCATTTGACCCGATCACCCTCGGGCATGAGTCAATCGTCCGCCGGGCTTTACCGCTTTTCGACCATATTATTGTTGCCATTGGCGTTAACCAGGACAAGGCAGGTTATTTTCCATTAGGAAAGAGACTTGAATGGATAAAGGCAGTGTTCAGCGATTGCCCTTCTGTTAGCGTTGAAAGCTACAATGGTCTTACGGTTGATTTTTGCAAAAAGATGAATGCTAGTCACCTCATCAGGGGGTTGCGCACATCGGCCGATTTTGAGTTTGAACGCTCAGTGGCACATGTCAATAGCAGGCTTTCACAATCAGTCGAAACAGTTTTCCTGCTCACACAGCCTGAATATGTGATGATTACCTCTTCGATTGTGCGTGAGGTTCATAAGTATGGAGGTGACATCAGCCAGTTTATTCCCAGATCGATCAGAATCGATTAACCTGCTGACAGGTTTGCTTCAGCTGAGAAGAATGAAAAATGCACTTTGCCGTAGCGTCGCTCTTCAACAAAGTGTGCATGATTTTTAAAATCTTTAAAAACATCGTGCTCGATTATAAGCCATCCATCGGGCTGAAGCAGAGAATTCTCAAAAACCAGTTCCGGAATCAGAAGGCTATCCTTCATATCATAGGGAGGATCAGCGAAAATTATATCAAATTTCCTTGAAACTGAATTGAGGAATGTGAACGCACTGGCCTTCACAGTGTATAACTTTTCAAATGCCAATTCCTGAGAGGCTTTGCGGATATAGTCGATGCACTTCGTGTTGAGGTCGACAGCTATTACTTCGGAAGCCCCGCGTGAAGCAAATTCAAGTGATATGTTGCCCGTGCCGGCAAATAAATCAAGTACGGTAAGTTCTTCAAAATCAATGCGATTATTCAGAATATTAAAAAGGCTCTCTTTACCCAGATCGGTTGTAGGCCTCACAGGTAATCCTTTTGGAGGGTGCAAAATCCTCCCCCTGTGAGTCCCAGCTATGATTCGCATATTGCGGCATTTAATACTGTGAAATATTCATTCCAGGTTACTCCCGTCAAGGACGAGGAGAAAGAGATATCGTGTGGTTGTGGAACAAAGGTTACTTTTTCGAAGTACTTGGCAAGAAGTTGATATGGCCGGGAGTCGTGACCAAAACTACCCGAAATCCATACCGATAAGTCATCCTTGACACCAAGCTGGCTTGCAACAAATACGGAGTAGTAAATTATATCCTCCGCCGCATAGATCTCAAAATCATTACAGTACAACAAGTTGTCATTCCCGCAGACAATGATTTTGAGTCGTGTTTTCCGGATATCGAGCAACATTAATCTCGCGGGTTGAATTCCTGTCGCTGCGAGCAACCATTCCACAGAAAAGCTTGTTGAACTTTTCAGCACTGTATTCGGGAAAATTTCTGAAACAATATCAGCAATTGCCGGTGGTATGCCATAAACCATGTAGGCATCAGTCCGGCGTATGTAGTCTGACCTGAGTATTTCGCCGTCAATGGGCTTATAATTCAAACCGAAACAGTGGCGTGCAGCTTCGGCATTGAAAAAAGCTCCGGGCACGATGGTATGGCGGGTCGATGAAAAAGCCAGGGAAAGATTTTCAGAAGACAATGTTGAAATATCCAGCTCTTTTATCAATATCGAAAACGCTTCACGATATCGTGCGTAGCCACCAGAAGTGAAAATCTCACTTGCAGCCATCCCGAAATCGTATCCCATCAGCGCGTAATATGTCCTTTCCATTTTCCCGAAAACAGAAATAAAACATCCATTCTCCGTAAAGAGAATGGATGTTATTTGTTGCCTAGCATCCAACTGACCGATTAAAGGGTCAGCCAGTCGAAAAAGGCATTTAATGCCGGCAGATGATATGTTATTCCCAGTTTCCGTCGGTGGAAGCATCCGTCATTGAACCTACTTTTAACCCTGCATATTTGTTTTTGTCTTCCATTTCCTTTTTCAGGTTAATAACAAGCTGGTTATTAAGTCCTTTTGAATAAAACTCAATAGGTGTTGCTGCCTGGAATACAGAAACTTTCACACCTCCTTTTTCAATCGAACCAGCCATAAGTTCAAACTTCTGTCCATCTGAGAAAGGAACCAGATTCAACTCTTCGATTTTGTATGGTTTTTTGGCATAGATAGAATCAAAGATGCTTACAAAACCAATGGTATCATTAATTGTACGGCTAAAAGTAGTGTCCTTTGGATCGGGAATGATCTTAACCACAGGAATTTTTCCATTACGAATAAACTGAACCAGGGTATCAAAATCGCCTGTATAACGCCTGTTGAGGTGCTTATAAAGTTGTTCGGCTGTACGAATGTCCTTGAGTTTATCAATGACCACATCGCCCCTGGCAGTAAGCTCGCCTTTGAATTTCACAGGGGTGCTTATGCTTCTGTAAATAAGAAATCCCAGTAAAACGATCACCAGGGCTAATACAACTTTAAGGAGAGTGCTCTTCATCTTTTCTAATGGTTTTTGAGAATGTTACTTACTCTAAATAGTTTTTTAAACAAACCTTTCCGCTGTGACCGGGAAATCCCGACTCATGAATTGTGCAAATGTAGAATATTTTTCAGAATTATGTGCATCCGCTTTAAATGAATTAAGGCGAAATTCATCCACTGGAAGCCCTATTTAAAAGTAATGGTAAATATCCTTTTTTTACACACCGCTTAATCGGATATCAATCGCTGCAGGCAATTTCTGCAAAGGATTAAAATTTTAAGCAATTTTATAATTTCTGTATACTTCGTCAGATTGGTTTGGAATGCTTTTTGTTAAATATGAAAAAAGTTAACTTCGAATTGCGGAAAATTCTAATTTTGCGATTCAAGTTACGAAATCAAATCATTATCAATCAATAATTAAAATCATCTCTACAATGAAAAGAACCATCGTTGTACTTCTTGTAGCCTTTTTCGCACTAAAAGCAGGCTACCTCAATGCACAGACTTTGGAGGAAGCAGCTACCGCTTACAATAAAGCTCTTGAATTAAAGAACACTGACCTGCCGGGTGCCATTAACAGTTTGGTGAATGTAGCCGGGATGTGCGAAAAATCNGGGGCAGATGCTGATGACCTCAAAAAGATGGTTACCGGCGCAATCCCTGACCTGCAATACTCGCTGGCCAACAATTTTCTGAAAGAAAAGAAATATGATGATGCAATAGCTGCTTTCGATAAAACCAACGAATACGCTGCCAAGTATAATGATACTGAAAAACCTGGCAAGATTAAGGCTCAGCTTCCCAAGATATACTTTGCCAAGGGCTTGGACCAGTTTAAAGCTGAGGATATTGACGGCGCACTGGCAAGCATGGAAAAAGCAACTTCACTTGATCCTGAATACACCAAGGCTTTCTATACCAAAGGATTAGTCTATAAAAAGAAAGGTGATGAAGCCAATATGCAGGTTGCGCTTGATAAAGCCATTGAACTGGCAGCTAAGGAAGGCGATACTGCTACTGAAGAAAAGGCAAAAGAATCAATGGCCGGAAGCCTCCTGGTGAATGCCAACAAAGCATACACTGCTAAAAAGTACGCCGATGCCATTAAATTCGCCAACTCTTCACTTGATTACAGCACAACCCGAAGCAATACTTACCTTATCCTCGTTCTGAGTTATAATGCTACCTCAAAATTCGACCAGGCTATTGAAGCAGGTAAAAAAGGAGTTGAGCTTGAATCAAAACCAGAAAAACAGGTCGACTTCTTTTTCCAGCTCGGCAAAGCATACGAAGGCAAAAAGGACAACGCCAACGCTTGTGCATATTTCAAAAAAGTTACTACAGGCCCCAATAAACCTGCCGCTGACTATGAAATAAAGACTGTCCTTAAATGCAACTAGCATTTTGAGAAACTGACATAAACCGGGCTTTGCCCGGTTTTTTTATGTCTGAAACTTGTACAAATATTTTATAAAAGGATGATTATCAATATGCTTGTTAATAAAATAATACTGAATCCCGCCAGCAATACAGGCTTCACCTTCCTGCCAGCCAAAACCAAACCATAAACTAGTTTAAGGAGGTTGTTACTAAAGATGGCCTGCATTGTGGCAATGGCTGTCATCCCTGCTCCCACACCAAATTTACCCTGAAACAGGTTAATTAGGAACGGGTCAATATCAGTCACTCCCACTATATATGCCAGCGCCTGCAACCCTTTTGCACCAAAGCGTTTCACGGTAAAATAAGTCAGAAAACTCATGATAACGAAAAGCAACGTGAAAATAATCGCCACCCTGAATTCGAGAGGATTTACACTATCACCAACCTGCGGAGGTTTGATTGATTGGGTATCGCTACGAATATAAAGTACTGCTATGGCAGCCACTGTCGAAACGACCAGCATCAGCATGAACCAGGGTATAAGCAGATTAAAGAGTTCGCGGCTGAAAATGGCCATCAGTATCGCAATTCTCAGGTACATCATTGCAGTTGCAAGCAGGATACCGGCTGCAAAATGACGCTGGCCGTAAATCTGCTCACGGCTTTGCTTTGCGAGTACAATTGTGGTGGCAGTGCTGCTGTAAAGGCCTCCCAGTATTCCCGCCACAATGATCCCAGAATCACGGAAAACAAACTTCCTGAGGATATAGGATAAATATGAAATGCTTGAAATAACAACGACAGCGAGCCAAATCCTGTAAGGTGTGAGATCAAGGAATGATACTATCGGCTTATCAGGGACAATCGGCAGAATGATCCCTGCGATTGCAAGAAATTTCCCTAGTGTGATGAATTCTTCTCTGTTAACTTTTTGCGAGAATGTATTTAATGGCTGTTTTAACTCTGTGAAAACCAGCACAATCACATATACCAGCAGAAATAACCAAACAGGCTGGGTGCGTATGAGTGCTGCAAGTGAGTATGTCATCAGGGCAATAATAACAGTAGTTAATCCAAAATCCTGGAATAGCGAAATCTTATAAAAATAATTTATAGCAAGAAAAACAGCTACAATGGACAGCCCTATCAGGTAGAGCGTATGGGAATTATCAGAAATCCAGAAGATATATCCCAGCAAACCAATAAAAGTGAATGTCCGGTCGGTGCCAAAACTTGAATCGTTCTTATCGGAATGAGCTTTGTGCATGGCTTTTTGCGAAAGTCCGATAATGAGTGAAAACAATGCAATAACCACAATCTCGAACAATTCACGGGGTACTATTTCAAAGAAGTTTTCCATAGGATTTGAAATAATCAGTAATTGAAACACTGGGTTTACTATTATCCGGCGCTAATAGCCAACATATCCGGGTAAAGAGGTATCTCATTCATAAAAATGTAGAGACTGTTCTCAAAATCAATCCGGCAGCAATAATGCTCAATACCATTGGTAATAAGGAACAGTCCGGCTTTCAGGCTCATGTTGTAACGGGCGGCCTGGTCAAACACTTTTTCATTAACCCTGACACCCGGTGCTTTGCACTCGATAAGCATAAGCGGTCTTGCATTGCGGTCGAACACGACAAGATCAAAGCGTTTTGTCAGATTATTGATTTTCAGGACTTTTTCAATTGCAATCAGATTAATTGGCACCTGCTTTTCAAGCAAAAGGTATGCAATTACATGTTGCCTTACCCATTCTTCGGGTGTAAGCACAAAATACTTTTTACGCACAGGATCAAAAATCTCATGCCTGTTATTTTGCTGCCGCACTATGATATCCAGGGGAGGAAAGTTTAAAATCTGCATTGCTGTATCGGCCAAAAATCATCAGAAAGCAACATGCTTTCCACAAAGATGGTGTAAAAAATTTAAATTTGCTGTTTGTGATCCAAAATCATTTCATGAAGACAAAACAGGACATAGTAGAAAACTGGTTACCACGTTACACCGGCACACAACTGGATGAATTTGGGAATTATATTCTGCTGGTAAATTTCGGCCTCTACCTTGAAGAGTTTGCACGAATGAACAATGTAGAGATAAAGGGTGTTGGCCGGGCTATGCCGAGTGCCACTGCCGGGCAGATTACAATGATAAATTTCGGGATGGGCAGTGCCAACGCAGCCACAATCATGGACCTGCTGAGCGCTATACAGCCCAAAGCCGTGCTTTTTCTCGGGAAATGCGGCGGGCTTAAGCATCGCAGTCAGTTGGGCGACCTGATTCTGCCCATTGCAGCCATACGCGGCGAAGGCACATCTGACGACTATTTCCCACCGGAAATCCCCGCTTTGCCGGCATTTAACCTGCAGAAAGCTATCTCTACCACAATTCGCGATTACAACCGCGACTACTGGACCGGAACCGTTTATACAACAAACCGCAGAGTCTGGGAACATGATGAACATTTCAAGGACTACCTTCGGGAAACGCATGCCATTGGCATTGACCTTGAGACTGCAACAATTNNTTTTATTGTAGGATTTGCTAACGAAATTCCAACTGGTGCACTGCTCCTTGTCTCAGATCAGCCAATGATATCCTCGGGTATAAAAACCGAGAAAAGTGACCAGATGGTTACTGAAAATTTTGTTTCAGATCACCTCACAATCGGAATTGAATCCTTGAAACAACTCATCGAAAAACGACTGACTGTTAAGCATCTTCGTTTCTAATTCAGCCAATCTGAGGCATGACTCATTCGTTCAGCCAGTTAATAAAAGATTTAAAGGCCAGGAAATTTCAGCCGGTCTACCTGATCCACGGNGAGGAACCTTATTACATCGACCTGATTGCAGATTTTGTAGAAGAAAATGTTCTTACCGGACCTGAGAAGGAATTCAACCAAACGATCGTCTACGGGCGTGATGTAACAACTATCCAGGTTGTTAACCAATGCAAGGCGTACCCTATGATGGGGAATTTGCAACTCGTCGTTTTGCGCGAAGCCCAGGATATGGAATTGCGCAAGGCTGAAGCTTACATGCCGATGCTGACTTATATGCAGAATCCATCCCCACATACCATGCTGGTAATTTGCTATAAGTATAAAAAAGGGCCGTCGGAGTGGGTGAAATATGCCGATAAAGCGCCAAAGATAGCTTCATTTGAATCGGCCAAAGTCAAAGATTACAAAATTGGTGAATGGATTGCCGAACATGTTAACGAAAAGGGATATTCCATCACAAGCAAGGGCTGCAGTATGCTGGCTGAATTTTTAGGCAACGACCTTGAGAAAATTGTCAACGAACTGAGCAAGCTTTTCATCAATCATCCGAAAGATAAGGCTATTAACGAAGATATTATTGAGAAATATATAGGCATTAGCAAAGATTATAACATTTATGAGCTTACTGATGCTATGGCGCGGCGCGATATCTCGAAAGCTCATCGCATTGTATTTCATTTTGCTGCCACCCCGAAAGAAACACCGATTTTCAGGCTAATACCCACGTTGTTTGGCTTCTTTTCCAAAATATTGCTCTACCATTCAGTTCCTGACAAAAGCAAGGGTAATCCTGAAAAAGTTCTGGGGGTGTCTTCATTCCAGCTAAACACATATACTATCGCTGCCCGTAACTATTCACCATCGCAATGTATCAAGGCTGTTTCACTGCTCCGTACATTTGCTTCACGTGCTGTTGGGATAGAAAACAGTACAACACCAAACGAGGAACTCATCAAAGAACTGGTTTTCAGGATAATGAACTAATCCATTTGTGGTCAAAGGTAGTTTGACCGGCTCATTCGCATACACTGCTCCGGAACACTTTTTTCAATATTTCTGAACCATTTCCTCCGGTAACGGTTTGTTATTCCACACACTATATACGAATGAATACAACTACCAAAAAGCCTGCGGTGAAGCTTACCGATGTAGAGGTTTTGACAAACAATGAGATAGCACCCTCGGTTTTCTTACTGTCTTTCAGGCGAAATTTTGACTTTGTTGCCGGGCAGGTACTTGGCATCACCCTTGATCCTGAAGAGGACGCCCGTTTATACAGTATTGCCAGCGGCACAGCAGAACCAGCTATCAAAATTCTGTACAACATTAAACCAGACGGAAAACTTACACCACCCCTATCATCACTGGTTCCAGGGAGTAAAATTTGGGTTACTGTTCCTTTCGGAAATTTTAAGGCTGATAACGAACCTGCATACTGGATTTCAGCAGGTACCGGAATCGCTCCTTTTTTCAGCATGTATCGTTCGGGATATGGTCAGCAGAATATCCTGATTCACGGAGGACGTACACCCCAGTCATTCTTTTTCAGCGACGAACTAAGCCAGGCTTTCGGCAACCGTTATGTGCGCTGTTGCTCGGGCTCCAAAAGTGAAGGCCTCTATCATGGCCGCGTAACAACATATCTCCAAAGCCTGGATAACCTGCCTACTGATCATAAATATTACCTCTGCGGAAGCGCTGAGATGGTGGTCGAATGCAGGGAAATACTGCTTTCGAAAGGCATACCATACAATAATATAGTGGCTGAAATTTATTTCTGAGATGGCTGTATCTTTGCTGTTACAAAAAAGAAAGTAAATGAATCCGGTTCAGTTTCTGGATGAAAAACAAAGCTTACTGGGTAAAACACCAGAAGAATTAAAGGAAATTGCTTCAGGGCTGGGTTTACCTTCTTATACAGGCAACCAGGTAGCTTATTGGCTTTACAAAACTGATGTTACCTCTTTTGATGAGATGACCAACATCTCAAAGCAGGCACGTAAACTGCTGGATGACAATTACTCTATCGGAATATCAGAGCCTGAGAAAGTTCAGGTATCCCTTGATGGAACCAAAAAATACCTGTTCCGGACCAAGGGTGGCAAATTTATAGAGACGGCATATATCCCGGATGAGAAGCGTCATACATTGTGCGTTTCGTCACAGGTCGGATGCAAAATGGGATGTCTTTTCTGCATGACAGGCAAGCAGGGATTTCAAGCGCATCTTACAGCCGGTGAGATACTTAATCAGCTAAGGAGCATNCCCGAACGCAAGCTCATAACCAACGTGGTATTTATGGGCATGGGCGAACCTTTTGACAATCTTGAGGCAGTGATGCGGGCAACAGATCTGCTCACGGCTGAAGCCGGTTTTGCTCTCAGCGTGCGCAAAGTTACCGTTTCCACTATTGGCATAGTCCCGGGTATGGAACACTTCCTGAAAAACAGCAAATGCAACCTGGCTGTTAGCTTACATTCGCCATTTGATGAAGAAAGGCGTAAACTGATGCCTATACAGCATGTGTATCCCATAAAAGAAGTTATTGAAACCATCAACAAAGCCGATCTCGGAAAATACAGGCGTGTATCGATGGAGTACATTGTTTTTAAAGATGTTAACGACACACCGCACCATGTAAAAGAACTGGCCCGTCTCCTGAATAAAACCCGTTGCCGTATCAATCTCATTCGCTTTCATAAAGTACCCGGTGTACCCCTTGAAGGCAGCAGTGATGAAACTATTCTGGCGTTCCAGAGGGCTCTGAATGATAAAGGAATCACTACTACGCTGCGGGCTTCGCGAGGGCTTGATATCGACGCTGCATGCGGTTTGCTCTCGACCAAAACACTCGTCAAACAGGAAAACCCTGACTATTAATCAGCATTGTTTCATATCTTTGTCACCTCAACCATTGATGTACACCCGATATTCATGATCCAAAACAATCGCATCATTGTTGTTGAAGATTCAGAAGCAGATCAATTGCTCTTCACAAAGTATCTTCAGCAACTCGGTTACGAATCGGTTTGCTTCCGAAATGGCCGCGAACTGATTGATGAAATCAACAAACTTCCCTCCTCGGTCATTCTTCTCGATGTGGAACTTCCCGTGATGAATGGCATGGAGACCAGCCGTCATATAAGAAACTTTTGCGAAAGCAGTGGCAATCGCTATGTTATCATAGGAATTACCGGGCACGAGGCCGTTGAGATCATTGATGAGATTGTCGCGTCAGGATTTGATGACTGCCTGCACAAGCCTGTTTCCAGGAAAGATCTTGAGGCCAAGCTGAAGCAATACGTCAAACAGTTGCCAGTCTGCCAGGCCAATATAACCAGCACCAACGGCAATGGTGAAAACCTGCTGTATTCACTGGATATGCTTGATACTGATGATCAGGAATTCATACAATCGATTGTTCACATGTTCTGTGACAACACCCCGGAATTTATCAGCAGTATGAAAACGGCTTATGCATCACGCGATTGGGAAACACTTCGCCAGGTAGCCCATAAGTTAAAACCTCATTTTATCTTTTTCTCGGTGGACGGTATTTCCGATATATTGCATACTATCGAAGAATTTGCCCGGGCCGGCAATGACGATCCACGCATGCCGGAGATGCTTGAATGTGTCGACCGCACGAGTAAACTGGTTATTAAACAAATGGAGGCCAATATTTTCAACAACTGACCAGTTAATGCTGATCGAAAGTAAAACTACCCTGCCTGAAAAAGTGAATAATCCAGGCATGAAACATCAGTTTCGTTTCACCATATGAAAAACCTGACCGAAGGAAACAGCGGCAAACTCATCCTGCAATTTGCTATTCCGATGCTTATCGGCAATGTTTTTCAGCAGATGTATAACATTGTCGACAGTATTGTTGTTGGCCGATACGTTGGAAAAGAAGCGCTGGCTGCCGTAGGGGCTTCGTTTCCATTAATCTTCATGCTGGTTTCCTTTGTGATAGGGTTNTCCATGGGTGCCACTATCATGATAGCTCAATACTTCGGGGCAAAGGATTTAAACAACGTGAAGCGTACCATGGACACCATGTATATCTTCCTGTTTTTCGCGGCCATTGCATTAACAATCATCGGGATTCTGCTGAGCAGGCCTATTTTCAGGCTTATTAACCTTCCTGATGATGTTATGCCACAAGCTGTTACCTATTTCAATATATACCTTACAGGAATGGTGTTTTTCTTTGGATTTAACGGTATCTCGGCGGTGCTTCGCGGACTTGGTGACAGCAGGACACCTCTTTATTTCCTGGTGATCTCAACAGTTGTCAACGGCATTCTCGCTGTAATTTTTGTAGGATGGTTTAAATGGGGTGTTGCCGGTTCGGCATGGGCCACAGTTATTGCCCAAGCTGGAGCATTTATCACGGGCATATTATATCTGAATCGTACCCACGAGATAGTTAAACTAAAATCACTACGGCTGGAATTCGACCGAAAATTATTCAAAACCAGTCTGAAAATAGGGTTACCACAAGGTTTGCAACAAACCTTCGTTTCTATCGGAATGCTGGCCGTGGTGCGGTTTGTCAACAATTTTGGGACAGATGCCATCGCGGCATACAGTGTTGCCGGCCGAATTGATTCGCTGGCCGGAATGCCTGCAATGAACTTTGGTGTAGCATTATCAACTTTTGTTGGTCAGAACCTGGGTGCAAATAAACCCGAAAGAGTCAGGCAGGGGTTGCAGTCGACCCTGAATATGTCGGCAGCACTTGCGTTGATCACAACCATTTGCGTGATACTTTTCCGCAGGTCGTTGATGGGGCTTTTTACCAGGGATGTCACAGTGATTGAACTAGGTTCGGAATACCTGGTAATAGTGGCTTCGGCTTACCTGATATTTTCTACTATGTTTGTGGTAGGTGGTGTAATGCGCGGCGCCGGTGATACGCTCATCCCTATGTTCATCACACTTCTTTCGTTGTGGCTGATCCGTATCCCGTTTACATGGTTCCTTTCACACCATATCGGCCTCACCGGAATATGGTGGGCTATCCCTATTTCATGGTCTATAGGACTGGGCTTATCTTACATCTACTATCGAAAAGGAAATTGGCGTAAGAAAGTGGTTGTGAGGTATAAGAGCGGAGACGAGTCCTAACACTAAACATTCCAATTGAACCATTTCGAAACCCAAATACTTAAGCCACCAAAGCCTTAAACTTTAAGCTTCGGCCTCCCTGAACTCATACCGGATCCGGTAATCCTGAGGTGACCTGTAGGATGATCCTGCAACAAAAACGGAAGAAATCAACAGTCTTCCCTGCTCATCGTATTCACGCCGGAGACGGCTAATAAGGTTTTCTGATTCATCTTGTTCTTCCTGCAATATCAATCTGCCCTCACTATCATGCTCTATGGCTGTGATAGTGGTTCCGGAAACCGTTTCGGTTTTCAGTGATTCAACAGTACCGGAATCATCATATGTAAAAGTCGTCCTCTCTACCAGATCTCCATCGCTGTTGTAACGTTTCGAGAGCGTCTGTTTTCCAGTTTCATCATATTCGTTCACAACACTATAGCTACCATCCGGTGATTCTGCCTCTTCTTCAAGCAGATGCCCTTCAGTATCGTAGGAGTATTTGGTTTCTTCCGACTTTTCTCTAAAAGAAAAAGTTGTCTGTGAAATGAGTCTCCCGCTTTCATATTGGTACTCCGTCCGCGACTCTTCTTCCCCTTCGCTGTCGAGGGTCCGTTTCATAATAAGTGTATCCTCCCCGTTCCTGATGAACTCTGTAACATCGAAGCTTTCGTCTTGGTAATGAAGAAGTTCCCTGATCAATAATCCTTTATCGTCATACTCCATGGTGCGGTGTTCTGCTTCGATACCGTCTTCCTCAATCAGTTTTTCTTCAATAAGGCGGTTATCATTGTCATAGGTGTAGATGAATTTATGTTGTGATGATCCGTCTTCAAAAATGTTTCTTCGGTCAGCACAGAGCCTTTTTCATTGAATTCGACCTGTTGATACAGGTATTCTTTCTCACGGATTTCCTCTTCTTCAAGGTCCTGTACAATCACCGCACGCCAGATAAGGGTCGTATTGTTAGTTGCTGCCATCAATTTTCGGTTTGGAAGTTGCAAAACTAGGAAAATAGCATGGAGCAGTGATATTATTTCATGGTAAATGTTTTTATATATTCACTGATTAATGGTCATAGAGTAATGGAATTCTCCTGAATCCTGGTTTGAAAGAGTGTGTTATTAATATTTTTGACTATAATTAAGTAAAACTTTTTATTTCAGCTACTTAACTATTTTTTTCCGACCTTTGCACAATAAAATGACACTTTCGCAATTATTTTATAAAGTCATTTTCATCAACACAATGTCAAGTTCAAAAATAAAAGCACTCAGCATAAAGAAATTACTGTTTACAGCACTCCTGATTTTCCCCTTCCTCCAATCCCGGGCACAGGAAGCAGAAGTTGATTCAATCCTGATGGATGGCATCATGCATGATAATATTGTTCTTCACCGCGAAGCCGACAGTCTGCGCCTTTCCATCAATTCCCTGGAACAGAATAAGATTATCCTGATAGAGGAAATCGATTCTCTGCAATCGGTCATCGCGCAGCTTAATGACAAGCTCATATTAAAAAGCAGCCAGAATGACAGCCTTTTACTGGAACGTATCACATTGAACCGCAACATCCTATCGCTGAAACAGGATATCCTGAAATGTAATACAGAGATGGAAGCAAAAGCTCAGCTTCTCCGTGACCGTGACTTTCAACTGGCTAAACTCGAAGCCGAAATACAGGGGCTGAAAAGCAATGCCGAAATAAAGCAAGTAAAATTAGAAGGCCAGTTGGATGTCCACAATACGAAACTGGAAGCCAAGGATAAGGAAATTTCTTACCTGCAGAAATCTGTGGATGAGAAAGACCGCCTTTTGAAAGAAAAAACCGACGAACTCACCCAGTACTACCGCGAAAAAGACAACTCGCTGAAAATCATTGACTCTCTGGCAAGAACATTAAACCAGAAAGAGTTAGATTTCATCAAAGTGTCGGAACGTTTAAAGATCATTGAAGCACAATACAACGACATGACTGCTAAACAAGCAGCAGCTGCCAATAAAAAGAAAAAGATACGCTTCATACAGGGTGTCGGACTTAAGAATTACCGTACACCCGACTGGCAACTCTCACTTCAAAGCCCAAACAGTTCAAGCGCCAATGTGATAGTAAACAAGAATGGCGGCAATTTCGAGTTTGATTATATGACCGGCGTCAGCCTCTCACTTATCGACCTGAGTAAAGAAAAAGGAAAATTCACTTATGATGCGGGGTTGTTTGTGGGTTTCGGCGGGCAAAATCTGTTCAAGAACTTTTATATAGGACCCAGTTTCAAAATCCTTGACTATTTCCATGTAAATGCTGGGGCCAACATTGCTGAATATACGCAACTCCAGAATGGTTTCAAGGAGGGTGATGTACTTACGGGAAGCACCAGTATTCCTACAGTAAAAGAGTGGAAGATAAATCTCTATCTTGGTTTTAATGTCGACTTTGACCTGCTGGCAAGCATTCCAAAGAAATTTTAAAGGAGTTAAAAATAACTTCTACAACTGGTAATCCATCAAGCCCATCAGGAGCAACAGAATAGTCACTTCTACAACTGCCGATCCATTAAGCCCCGTAGGGGCGGCAGTATGGTCACTCCTACAACTGCCGATCCATTAAGCCCCGTAGAGGCGGCAGTATGGTCACTCCTACAACTGCCGATCCATTAAGCCCCGTAGGGGCGGCAGTATGGTCACTCCTACAACTGCCGATCCATTAAGCCCCGTAGGGGCGGCAGTATGGTCACTTTCAACCTAAGCCTTCTGCTAAGATCCGTAGTGGTGACAGTACTACTAATCATCATAAAATTCGAACAAATATTTAGAGTTATATTCCAGATCAAATTTCTTTAAAAGATCAAGATATTCCTCTCTGAAAGACCTGCCTGCGTGATGTTCTTCCTGGTTTTTGATATATTTTATAACATTACTCCTCTGTGATTTTGAATAAGAAAATGCCGCGTACCCTTCCTGCCATTCAAACCGACCCTTTATCAAACCATTCTCATTTATCCATTTCGATGTGTTTGATTTAACATCCCGCATAATTTCAGCTAAAGACTTAGTGGTCGACATCTCAAAGAAAACATGGACATGATCTTTGTAACCATTCACTGCCAAAGGGAATTGACCAAGATTTTTNNTCAGAATTCCATGTAAGTACTTAAAAACTTCACTACGGATGTCGTCATTCAGAACATTTAACCTGCCTTTTACAACGAATACTGCATGAATGTTGATTTGTGTGTAGGTGTTTGCCATGTGTGTGACAGATTTTTATCCCAAAGGGACTGGTTGCATACTGCCGCCCCTTCGGGGCTGATCTTTCTATTTCTTACTTGCCTTACCATAATATCGCCCCTACGGGGCTTATTCAATTTTTTCCTTGCTTACCATAATATCGCCCCTACGGGGCTTATTCAATTTTTTCCTTGTTTACCATAATGTCGCCCCTACGGGGCTTATTCAATTTTTTCCTTGCTTACCATAATGTCGCCCCTACGGGGCTAATTCAATTTATTCCTTACTTTACCATAATGTCGCCCCTACGGGGCTTATTCAATTTTTTCCTTGCTTACCATAATGTCGCCCCTACGGGGCTAATTCAATTTATTCCTTATATTACGATAATGTCGCCCCTATGGGGCTTATTCAATTTATTCCTTGTTTACCATAATGTCGCCCCTACGGGGCTTATTCAATTTTTCCCTTGTTTTCCATAATGTCGCCCCTACGGGGCTAATCCCAATAAAACTGTTCTCAGTATTTCACTACTGAACCGAGCCATCAGGAAATTTATCCGGTTTTGAATACGCCGGATTAGTTAGGAAACTCTCATCACGAAGCGTTTTAATAAACGCTATCAGGTCCCTCTTTTCAGCAGGTGTCAACTGAACACCTCCGTCATTAACATGATGCATCAGTGGGTGCACATAAGGTGACCATTGCACCGACTCAGAGTAGAAATCTATCACCTCTTCCAGCGTTTTAAAACGGCCATCATGCATGTAAGGTCCTGTTAGCTCAATGTTGCGAAGAGTAGTGGCTTTGTATGCTCCTTTGTCATGCTCGTCACCTGTGATTGAATACCTGTCGAAAGGGTCGTCAAACACAGTATCCTTGCCATTGTTGTAAAACAGGTTGGTTGTGAACAATGGGTTACCTTCACCACCGTGGCAATGAAAACAGTCGGCACCTTCTTCTGTCATAAACAGAACATAACCATTGAGTTCGCTGGTTGTAAGCTGCTCTTCACCACGCATATAACGGTCGAATTTGGAGTTGGAGGAAATCAATGTCCTCACAAATTGCGCTATTGCCCGGCTGATATTTTTGAATGTTACGGTTTTTGAGCCAAAAGCTCTTTCAAAAAGTTCAGGGTAGCCTGCTATGCTTTGAATCAGATTCTTGGTATGCGTAGTATCTCCACCCATTTCATGCTGAGCCGTAACCCCCATCCTGACAAAATCTTCAATTGTCCTTTTGTTTTTATCGTTCGAATTAGGGCTTACCGCACCATTCCACATGTAACCGTTCTCATTCCACACAAGGTTAATAAGTGGCAGCATATAATGCGGCGTTAGGAAGCCTTTGAGACCAAAAGTTTTGCCACCTGTGAATTTCGGATGGTCTATACCACATTCAAACGAACGACTCTGGAGGTGGCAGGTTCCGCACGACATCAGGCTGTCGGCATCAGTTCGTCCTGAAAGCCGGCCATCGTAAAAAAGAAATCGGCCCAATTCAATACCTTCTACAGTAAACGGATTATCAGCCGGAATATTCAGTTTAGTAGGGAAGTATTTCGGGATAACCAGATCGTAAGGTGTCGGCTCAGGAACAGGGTTATCAGGATGGCAACCTGACATCGGGCAAAGGAATATCATAGCTGTTAACAGCAATAAAAAAACCGATGACAGTCTGTATATGTGATACTTCCGTTCCAATTAATGTGATCTTCGTTGTGAAATATACATAACAAAAGTACTTGATTTTCGGATTAGAAGAAGAATGAAGCACTTCGGCCGGGCCAGGGTTATATATTAGGTTGAGCGGCTTAAATATGTAACTTTGCAGATGAACAGACGTCAGAAATTCTAAAAAAAACAGCCATTCTGACACTTATTTTTCTAATCGCAAAAACACCAGTCCATGCAATATAAACCGGGCGACAAAGTCAGGTTCCTGAACGAAAAAGGCGGCGGCACTGTCATGAAAATCATCAACGATTTCATGGTTTCGGTTGCTATTGAAGATGGTTTTGAAATTCCGACCCTCACAAGTAATCTTGTCCTTGTTGAACAGGGAAATGCCCCAATGAAAGTTTTTACCCACGAAAACCCGGGGAATGTTGAAAAGCAGACAATGCCTGCTCCTGTTTCCACTGACGACCGCTCCACTTCCATCTCAAAACCATCTGCGAGACAAGCAATAGCCGCCGGTGTATATTTGGCTTATGTCCCTACTGACCAGCAATGGCTTGTAACAGGAAACATCGATATTTACCTGGTAAATTTCACTGAAAACGATACATTGTACAGCCTCTTCCTGAAAAAAGAAGACGGCGGTTTCTCGGGGATTGACTATGGTGTTTTGCCCAAAGAATCGAAAGTGCTGATCGAAACAATTGTTCATGAAGATCTCAATGAATGGACATCAGGTACTGTGCAGATACTTTTCCACAAGGATGAAAACGAAAAACTTCTGATGCCGGTGAGTGCCGATTTCAGAATCAAAGGTTCAAAATTTTATCGCGAGGACAGTTTCCACGAGTTTGGGCTGCTTCAAAACCGCAAGGCGATCATTTTCACCCTTTGCGAACTTAACAGGATACATTCGACCGTGGAATATGTACTTGCGCAAAAGGAGGGTGAAACGCCTGTTCCTGAAAAAGCAAAACAATTCCGGCCTGAAGCAATTATTGACCACTATCAGACCACTCCGCGTGAAGCGGAAGTCGACCTGCATATTTCTGCCTTGCGTGACCGATACGACCAACTCTCACCCCACGAAATACTTACTATTCAGCTAGGCACCTTCGAACGCATGCTCGAAAGCGCCCTGGCCTGCAACTACACTAAGGTGATTTTTATCCACGGCATCGGAAACGGCTCGCTCAAGCAGGCAATCATTGAACGTATGCGTGATTATGGCGACATCGAATTTCGCAATGCTTCCTTTACAAGATTCGGAAATGGTGCTATTGAACTTATCCTGCATCAAAATATTTAAACTGCTAATTACTTTAAGTTCAGTCCGATGGAATTTCATACCTTCGCAAGGCATTTTAGCACGACATCGTCTCAAATACACTCGTGATGCACAGCCGCATGTACCTGGCAACCATGCCGTATATTCTCCGGACATTCCTTCCTTCGAACGTTACCTGGGAAATTGAAACAACTAAGAAAGAAATCTTTATCACTTTCGACGACGGGCCGATACCTGAAGTTACACCAGGTGTATTGAGAATCCTCGACGAATTCCATGCTAAGGCGACCTTTTTTTGTGTAGGAGACAACATCAGGAAACATCCCGAGGAGTTCAAACTAGTAAAGAGCAAGGGTCATTCACTAGGCAACCACACTTTCAACCACTTACGCGGATGGGCAACTTCACAGCAGCGATATCATGAGAATGTAAACAAGTGTAACGACCTGGTGCAAAGCCCGCTTTTCAGGCCACCGCACGGACAGCTCACACCCATGATGGCACGACAGTTGCATGCAAACTATCGTATTGTCATGTGGAGCGTTCTCAGCATGGATTTCGACCGAAGTGTTTCACCGTACAAATGTCTGCAACATTCCATCAAACATACCGGCAACGGCACCATCATTGTATTTCACGATAGCCTCAAAGCCCGCGAACGCATGGAATATGTCCTGCCACGCTATCTTGAGCATTTCTCAAAAGAGGGATACACATTCTCAGCCCTGAACGGACAGCTAAAACACTGATTACCTGGCTATCAAAAACTTTTCAGCCTTCTTTTTACCGGCAAAGTATAACAAATAATAACCGCAAGGGAGCGCACTCACATCCAGCACTGCCCAGCCACTGAATTTTTCCTTGAAATGAGCTTCAAACTGCCGGCCGTCAACCCCAAAGATTTTCATATCATCTTCATTATCTGGATTATAATATATTGTAATCCTGTCAGTTGCCGGGTTCGGAGTGATAATAATATCTTCTTCCTTTAGCTTAAAAAGAGCTACTGAATTGCCGGCAGAAATAATCCTGCGTTCAGGATCAATTTTGATTGAATCGATAGTAAAACCGGGTTCAATATAAAAATTCTGAGGTGTATACTTATGGTTAAAAACGATGGTAGTATCGCATCCTTCACCATAAAAACAAACAGGAACCGGGAGGCTGAAGAAGCTTACCGAAGAATGGGAAGTTGTTTGCTCCAGGTTAATAATTGCACTTTTATCCTGCTTCTGTGTGCAAGTAAGTTTGTATGAAGGGTAGCCCTGCCCATAAATCCAGTCGTTGAAAAACCAGTCGAGACTTAGACCGGCGGTTTTTTCCATATGATGCTGAAAATCGGCCGTACGGGCAAATCCGAAATGCAACGCCGGATCATCGAAATAGCTTCTTACCCNCTCAAAAAACACGTTGTCACCAACAACCCACCGGAGCATATTAAGCACCAGGGCGCCTTTACTGTATGAAAGCCGCGAATCAAAGATGCGGTCAACATTGGTTGTGTCGTCGCAATATACCGAACCGCCCGGCTCCATAGTAATATACGACATGTTCTGGTATTTCCACTTTGGCCAGTAGAGATCGGGTGACATCCGCTCGTAAATCAATCCTGAACTGTATGTTGCGAAGCCTTCGTTAAGCCATATGTCGTGCCATGATCCACAGGTGATTGTGTTCCCAAACCATTGGTGAGCCAGTTCATGGTCAATAATTTCAAGGTTGAATGCGCCGCGTCCCAGGAATGTCATAGTCTGGTGTTCCATGCCTCCGCCCCATCCAAACTGAGCCTGGCCATATTTCTCTTTCCGGAATGGATAAGGGCCATATAACTCTTCAAAGATCTCAAGCACAGGCAACACAAGCTGCGCCTGCTTTCGCAGACTTGCCGAGTCCTCGGGATAAACATAGTTTTGAATCTCAAACGAACCATTACTTCCGCTATATGTATCGCTGAAGCGTGAATAGTTAGTGACGGCTATTGCGATCAGGTAAGAGGCAATCGGATAGCGATGTCTCCAGTGAGTGATCAACCGGCCGTCGCCATTGCTGTTTTCACCAACCAGCAGTCCGTTTGATGCAGCATGTGTACCGGTTGGATGAACTACATAGACATCAATGGAATCGATTTTATCGGTAAGGTCATTTTTTGAAGGCCACCATTCCGAAGCCCCGTAAGGTTCGGAGAGCGTCCATAATACAGGCACGTCGTTATGCTTTTCAGCAGCAAACGAGCCGAACCCGCTGCTGCCGGGTGAACCATGATAATAAACGGTAACAGAATCGAGTGCACCGGCGGCAACTTCGCGATTCAATAAAATGGTCAGAATATTACCATTGTGTTGCAAAACAGCGCCTGATGATGCACTTGTTGCTGAGTCGGCTGCAATGTTTGATGCCAGCTCAAATTGCACCTGTCTGATTTTGTTATTCTTTGCGACAAAATATGACGTAACCGAGCCTGAAATAGCGCTAACTGAAGGATCCACCACCCAGTAGAACCTGTGATACCTGAGATCGTAATTATCCTCTGCACCTGTTACTTTTTTCAACAAACGATCTTTCAAGGTGCTTTTTTCACTTTCCGCCATTATAACTGAGACCGGCTTATCAGTTTGAGCATGCAGCAACACGCTTAAAACCTGCAGAATACAAATCAGGAAGCTTGTCCGGAATGATCTTTTCATTTGAAAATTTCAGAAAAGTAAAGGTACAATATTAACCTCAAGGTGTGCTGCAGGGTTCATTGTAATACACTCTGTTTTCAGTCGAAGCGGAATTTTCACAATCTTTGCAAACCGAAACTTCATCATGAAGAGAAGAATTAATAAAAGACTTATTCAACTTGCAATCCTGGCATTGATATCCCTGGTGGTTTATTCATGTGCCATCACGCAGGCTCCCGGTGGCGGGCCAAAGGATACCAAACCACCCATGTTTACCTCTGCCGATCCTGCAAACAATTCGGTGAATTTCAGCTGTAAAAAGATAACACTCACCTTCAGTGAATATGTAAAACTTAAGAATCTTGATAAATTCCTGCTCATTTCACCTCCGCTAAATCAGTTACCTGACATCAGGGAAGGTGGTAAAACATTAACAATCAGGATAAAAGATACACTCCGGGCAAATACAACCTACAAGTTTTACCTAGGTGATGCCATAGTGGATATTACGGAAGGTAATCCTTTGCGCAACTTCTCCTATGCATTTTCCACCGGTGCTGTGATTGACTCTCTTTCACTGTCGGGAAAAGTTACTAACGCTTTCACCCTTGAGCCACAGAAAGATTTGTTCGTGTTGTTGTATTCAAAAACAGAAGATTCCGTTCCTTACCTTGAACGGCCGGTTTATGTTACCAGGACTTACGATAACGGCAATTTCGTGTTTACCAACCTTGCTTCAGGCAAATACAGGCTTTTAGCATTGAAAGATGTGAACGGTGACTATGTTTATTCACCTGGTGCTGAAGACATTGCTTTTGCCGATTCACTGGTGGAACCGGAATATTCTGAAATCTCAGCCCCTGACAGCCTGGGCAGGGTGACTCTCACTGGTGGTGAAAACAAGCCCAGTGAACTCATGTTGTTTAATGAACCCGATTCGACCCAACGACTCCTGAAGGGAAGTATGGCTGGTAAAAATCAGTTCCAGCTTATTTTTCGGTATCCACTCAAAAACCTGGATATTAAACCGTTAAGTAATGATAGTACCCGTAACTGGTGCATTAAAGAATTTTCGGTAAGGAATGATACGGTTCGGGCTTGGCTAATTCCACCAATAATTGACACACTGAAGCTCCGTGTTGTTGCCGATAACAACAGAGTCGATACACTCATTTTCGCCACTGAAATTAAAAGTAAGGAAAACACGAGAAATAAGAACGTGCCCGAAAGAAGCAATCTTACTTTCACAGCATCCACTTCCGGTTCACGTTACCTGGAACTGAACAGGCCGTTTGTATTCACTGCTTCAACGCCCGTTGTCAGTCTCGATTCATCAATGATCAGGATTATCAACACTACGTCGCACGACACGCTCAAACCCCTGTTAGTCCAGGCTTTGGACAGTATCGGCCGAAAGACAATGATAAAACATGCATGGGTCGAAGGTGCCGATTACCAGGTCTTGCTTCCCAAAGGTGCGGTGACTGATATTTATGGCGAAACCAATGATTCACTCACTTTCGGTTTTAAAGTGAGGACTAAGGAAGAATACGGCCTGATAAAGATAAAATTGTCTGGTAACGCCCACCCTGAATCGATGATATTCCAGCTATTGACAGAAAAAGGTGTCGTAGTAGCTGAAAAACAGAATATTAAAGGCGATGTCGTACTATTTGACTACCTGCTGCCTGGCAAATACAGGGTAAAAGCCATTGTGGATGAAAATCACAACGGGAGGTGGGATACAGGCTCCCTGATCCGGCGTAAACAACCGGAAAAAGCCATGATGCACCCTAAAGTAATGGATGTAAGAGGTAACTGGGAACTTGAGGAGCCCTGGGACTTTTAACTGATAACCTTGTTATCAGCCGGCTTCGTTGCAGCGGTTAATGCAGGTAATGATCTCAAGCAGCGTATCGTTTTTCAGGGAGTAGTGAATCTGCTTGCCATCACGTTTCGAAGCCAGAATTCCTTTGCTTTTCAGAATATTCAGGTGGTGAGAAGCGGCTGCCTGTTCGATATGCAACGTTTCGTAGATCTCGGTAACGTTCAGTTTCTTATTATTGTTCAATAATTCTATAATGGCAATACGCATAGGATGAGCCATAGCGCGTAGCTTGCTGGCTGCTGCCTCAAGTTTTACTACGTCAAGTTTCAATTGTTCCGTCATTGGGTGTAATTTTTTGCAAAAGTATAAAAAAATACATCATGACAGAATAAATATGTAAATTTTACAATCTTTTATCTATTTTTCTGATATACTGATATTTAAATTAATATAACTTACTAAAAAGTCAGTCAGAATAACATCGTTTTTCAGTAATTATCATATGAAAATACATTCTTACTGGCATACCTTCACATTGATTTTCAATCCCTAAATACATGAATAGCAGCCTTATCGTGATCGATTCCAGTTGTGTTAAAGGAGATTAATCAATGTATAGAGTCCTTTAAACAAAAAGTTCTGCAGGCATAAATTTCTCTCCGTCAAAAAGACCCTTGTCGCTTATTTTCAATGAAGGAATCACAAGCAGCGCCATGAAGGAAAGTGTCATGAATGCTGCATGCAGCGGGCTCCCCAATGATTTCACTTTCCGGTTGATGAGCTGGTATTTCCGGGCTGCTTCGTACCCGTCGCCTGCCGACATGAGCCCGGCAACCGGTAATGGTAAAAGTTCCGTTTCGTTGCCGTTAACTGTGACTATACCCCCTTTATGCCCGATAAGCAGGTTGATCGCTTTTGCCATATCTTCGTCGTTTGTCCCGGCACAGATGATGTTATGGCTGTCGTGAGCCACCGTTGATGCAATGGCCCCGCTTTTCAGTCCCAGCCCTTTGATGAACCCCAGCGCGGGCGGTGACTGTTTGTAACGATTAATGACCGTGATCTTAAGCAGGTCGCGTGAAGGATCAGCGATGGCCAAACCATTCTTTATCAGCGGATCTTCCTGCAGGCAGCCTGTGATAAGTTCGCCTTCATAAGCTTCAATCACGTTTATCCTGCCGCTTTCCGCTTTTATTTCAAGATCCGCCGGCGTGACCATTGACGCATTAAAACAGTTAGGTGAGTCATGGGCTATATGTTTCAATAAGGATTTACCGTTTTGTGCAACTTTTTGACCCTGAATGTATGTGGCAAGAACATTGAAATCAGCAAGGTTGTCAGCGACCAGGAATTCGGCACTGTCGCCGGTTTGGAGCAATCCGCAGGCTAGATTGTAATGTTTCACGGGGTTCAGCGTGCATGCCCTTAACACGTCCATCGTGTCGTACCCCGCGGCAATGGCTCTCTTTACCAGCAGGTTGATGTGACCTTCGACGAGGTCGTCGGGGTGCTTNNTGTCGTCGGAGCAGAACATCACTTTTTCAGGATGATCTTTCAGCAACGGGATCAGTGTATCGAAATTCCGGGCAGCGCTGCCTTCGCGGATGAGAACCTTCATGCCATTGGCAATCTTATCGAGCGCTTCTTCAAGCGTATAGCATTCGTGGTCTGTGGTGATCCCTGCTTCGGCATATCGTTTGGCATCTTCGCCTTTCAGTCCCGGAGCGTGGCCGTCAATAGGCTTGCGGTATTCCTTAGCAAGTTGCAGTTTTGCGTGAACGCCGGCATCGTTGAAGAGCACCCCGGGGAAGTTCATCATTTCAGCCAGGTAGCCAATTTCAGGCATCTCCAGCAATTCCTTCAGTTCACCTGTGCCGATCACAGCCCCGGAAGTCTCGAATGGGGTCGCCGGAACACAGGAGGGCGCCCCGAAACAAAAGTGGAAAGGTGTTTTACGGCTGTTTTCAATCATGAATTTGACACCATCGATGCCAAGCACGTTGGCTATTTCGTGTGGATCGGAAACCGACGCTACAGTGCCGTGAGCCACTGCCAGCCGGGCAAATTCGGCAGGAACCAGCATGGAACTTTCCACATGCACATGCGCATCCACGAAACCGGGCATAATATACTGGTCGTCAATGTTATCCGATTCATCTACCGAAGCAATTTTTCCGTTAACAACCGTAACCGTTCCTTTGAAAATAACACCACGCACAACATCCACGATGTTGCCGCTGATTTTGAATGAGTTTTCCATAAAAACAAAAATATGGAATAATCTTATCATGTCATTTATCATTAGCATCCTTACATGTAAGAGCATTAAACTTCTTAACATTTCCAATCAAAACAGCAAACAACAACTCAATCTGAGTGCAAGCTTTCGTTCTATCATTTCATATCGTGAAATTCCCCGCCATTTCTCTATTTTTGTTTTTCCAAGCCCAACATCATGCGATACTTATCCGCCGGTTACGTGTTTCCTGTCAGCAGTCCGCCTGTTGCCAAAGGCATTGTAGCCGTGGACGATACAGGACGTATCGCGGAGATGCTGAAGCCCGGTGAGAAAAACATCCCGGAAGGGGAAATTGAGCATTTCGAAGGCATACTGTGCCCGGGATTTGTGAATGCGCACTGCCATCTGGAACTTTCCTGGGCCAAAGGACTCATTGAGAATGGCACCGGGCTTGACGGTTTCCTACGCTCTCTCGACAGCCTGCGTCACACTGAATTGCCTGTAAACCAGGAAGAAGCCATTCATAAGGAAGGCATAGAAATGTACCTTTCGGGAGTCGTTGCTACCGGCGATATCAGCAACTCTGCTGCCACACTGCAATTTAAAGAATCGTCACCGATGCTGTTTCACACTTTTGCTGAGGTATTTGCCTCCGATCCTGTCAAAGCTGAAAAAGCGTTTGCAAAAGGAATCTCGTTGGCAGAAGTTTTCAGGGTGATGAAAAGGAACAACAGCGCTTCGGTCACTCCCCACTCAACCTATTCGGTGACGGAACAGCTTTTTGAAATGATTGCAGCCCTTCCTGAAAACAGTCCCCTTTCAATCCATCACCAGGAGACTCCGGAAGAAGAGCTTTTCTTTAAATCCGGCACAGGGTCAATCGCTGACCGGCGGCTTTATTACAATCCCGGCCTGGAGCCATTTGCACCCACCGGTAAACGCCCGCTCGAGAGCATTGCCCCTTTCCTGGACAAGAACCGGAAAACGCTGCTGGTTCATAACACATTTGCAACAAGCGAGGACATTCACTTTGCACTGGAGAATTTTGCGCAACTCGCATGGTGCTTATGCCCCAATGCTAACCTGTACATCGAAAACCGCTTGCCCGACGTACCGTTATTTATTGAAAATGAATGCGATATACTACTGGGAACCGACAGCCTGGCCTCGAATCACCAGCTTTCGATACTCGAAGAAATGAAAACAATTTCGAAGCATTTCCCGNNTTTTATACCATTGGATGTGATGCTTCGATGGGCCACATTGAACGGTGCCCGGTTTTTTGGTTTTGACGGCCTCGGATGCCTCGAAAAAGGAAAATCTCCCGGCATCGTCAACATTCAAAACATTGACATCGAATCGCTTAAGCTGAAACACAACAGTACTTCCCGATTAATTAAACCAGCCAGTCAATGAAAGTCTTCGTCAACAGGAAAGAAATTGCGATTTTTACAGGCGCCCGAGTTATCGATGCCCTGAGAAGCTATTCACTCCGTTCGGCAGGTTTCGTACTCAAAGGTACATACATAGTTTTCGACCGTTTCGGCAACATCACCGGGCCTGATGGCCGGCTGACTGACGGACAGATACTTACAATCAGAAAAACCAAATAACCATGAAAAAAATACTTGTCCCGCTTATTCTTTCACTTTCAATCTTTCTGGTAGTCGCACAACCTGCTTACTCCCAAAACACAAAAGCCCGGTTGAAGTTATCATTCTGCATGTGAATGATATGCACGCCAAAATCGATAATATGGCCAAACTGGCTTACCTGGCCGATAGCCTTCGGAAAAGTCATCCTTATGTTTTCCTGCTTTCGGCCGGCGACAATTTTACCGGTAACCCGGTTGTTGATATGGTTGAGGACAAAGGCTACCCAATGATCGACCTGATGAACCAATGCGGGTTCAGCCTCAGCACCATCGGCAACCATGAATTTGACCTCGGGCAGGAATTTTTCAATAAACGGAGGGAGCAGGCAAATTTCCCGTTTATCAGTTGCAATATTGACGCATCAGGGGCTGTGCTCAAACAACCGCAACCTTACTATATCCTGAAAGCCGGAAAAGTAAAGATTCCGGTACTGGGCATTATACAACTGGGTGATAACGGCATGCCTGATTCGCACCCGAGCAAAATGACAGGTGTAAAATTTACTGANCGTATAACCAAAGCCAAAGAGTATGCCTGGTTAAAAGATAAGTACGGTATGCTCATTGCTCTCACACATCTGGGAGTTGANGGTGACATCCGNTTGGCCAAAGCAATGCCCCAGATTGACGTGATTGTTGGCGGACACTCGCACACCACAATAACNCACCCCATGGAGGTAAACGGTGTAAAAATTGTTCAAACAGGTTCCGGTTTAAAGAATGTCGGTATGACCACCCTGACTATTGACAGGAAAAAGATCACCGGTATGAAATATACATTGATACCGCTGGCTTCGGTGAAATCGTCGGATGCTGCTGTTCAGGCCGCTATCGATAAATACAATGACAATAAGGAACTGAACAGGGTGATAGCCATNGCCGAAAACGATTTCACNGGCGAGAATGCCCTTGGAGGACTTATGACTGACGCTATCACTATGATATCNGGGGCGGATATGGCTTTTCAGAATACCGGCGGNATAAGGATCGGCAGCATTTCTAAAGGCGATATCATGCTGAAGGATGTTTATAAACTCGATCCTTTTGGTAATGAGGTAATCGCCTACAAAATGAATATTGCTGAAATACAATCTCTTATCTGTAACTCATTCAACCGCAATAAGGAAGTCGACCTGATACCTTCGGGTGTGAAGTATACTGTTGTGACAGATCAGAACGGGTTGTGCACTGCCGTCAACCTNCACCGACACAAAGGTAATGCCCTTGATCCCAATAAGGAATACACTGTGGGAGTAAACAGCTATATTGCTGCCAGTTATAAATTCGACCATCGTGACGCGGGGACATCACAGTTTAAAACAACGGCCCAGACGCTCATCGAATACCTGACAAAGGTGAAAAACGTAACCTATGACGGCGTTGCAAGGACAGGGGTGGGACCAGAGAAATAGCAGGTTATTGATCCCGGAAACCAATTACTATTAACTGATTTCCATTAACCTGACTTACCAGATATCCTCTTTTTTCTCGGGAGGTGGCATCATGCCCTTTTTCAGGCTTTCGATCAGGGCTTTAACATCCTGGTCAAGTTCGGCCAGGTATGCATCCCAGGCCGGTGTATAGCTCTTATCGGTTTTATCGAGCCAGCGCTCAACCGAAGCACGTGAAATATCGTGAATCAGAAAATCAGTTATAGTATAGCGGTAACGGCCATCCTTAAATTCGAGCCGCATCGTATAATCAATTGTACATGATGTGCGGGTACNGCCTTTGGCTTCATAGCTCACATCAAAACGGTGACGGATCTCGATAAGACCGGTTTCGGGGTTGCGGACCTTGGTGGCATCCACCGGGTTAACAAATTGTTTGGGTAACCATTCAACAGCGCGGTTAAACAGCTGCTCCTTTGTACCAACCTGATTCACAACTTCTTTATAAACGATTAGCTTGGTATCAGGATCGACGGGCAGTTGCGGTGCGGTGACCTGTGCGTTAACTATCCCTGTGATAATGCCGAGAAAGGCAACAAAACTATGCGGATGTTTTTCATTCGGTTAAAGATTTCGGTATGGAAATAACAAATTTCGTGCCGTGAAAGTTTGCTACTTATTGGCGTCGGGTTTGGGAATGATCAGATAAATGTCTTCGCTGTCGCGTTTCATATAGTATTTTTCGCGGGCGATACGTTCCATTTCCGCTGTATCAGTAGTGAGTTTATGTAAAGCAACACTGTCGTTGTAGGTTTCTTTCAGGTAAAATTCCATTTGCCGTTTATGTCCCTGCAACTCCTTATGCAGGCGAAACTGTGAAATGAGGTT
The DNA here is from genome assembly GCA_015657475.1 of Lentimicrobiaceae bacterium. Lineage (GTDB taxonomy): Bacteria > Bacteroidota > Bacteroidia > Bacteroidales > UBA4417 > UBA4417. The sequence continues at coordinate 239,902 of JADLKF010000003.1, forward strand.
GTTCCTGTCGAGGAAAAGTATCCACACAAGAAAAACGACAATCGTAAGGAAATATTTATCCTTAAGAAACGGCGGTATTTTATGATAGAATTCTCGTAACATTCTGTCAAAGATAGCGGTTTATCAATTCAGCATTTTGAGTAGAATAAGATTTTAATGAACAGGTTCCGACCCCGAATAAGTCATTATAGCCCGATTTCGTCAGCAATCTCACTCATAGCGGCTATAGAAAGCACTGCAAAATCGGCAATAGGAATGCCTATAATTTCACATTCCATGATATTTTCACGTTTCACCGAGGCCGCGAACGCCTTTTCCTTCATGCGTTTCACCACTGAGGATGGTTTTACAGAAGCAACTTTGCGGTCAGGATAAACATAAGTTGTAGCAGTGATAAGGCCTGTAATGGTTTCACCTGCTGCCAGGGCATGCTGAAAAAGTGTCGTTCGCTCCTTTCCGGCTGCTACTTCGTTGTGCATGCGTATGGCATCCACTATTTCTTCATCAACACCCATGTTTTGCAACAGGTCAGCTCCCTGAAGACCGTGTATGTATGGATCGGCATTGGTGTCCTCAACATCAATATCGTGAAGCAGTCCTGCAAGTCCCCATGCCTCCTCATCCTGGCCGAGTTTCCGGGCAAGAGCCCTCATAACGGCTTCCGAAGCCAGGCAATGGGCAATCATTCTTTCGTTCTTAATATGTTCGTGAAGCAATTCAAGAGCTTGTTGGCGCGGTAATATCATACTTTGGGTTTTGCTGTTGCAAAATTAGCAATCGCCGGCTTTTACTTGGTAAAATGTAGTGTTTGAAGATTGAATTTTATTAATCACCGAAAAGGTTTCAGGCAAACATTTAGTTTTCGGTAAATTTGCCCGAAAATTATATTAAATGAAAACTTCCAGGTTTGTAACGCTGTTACTCATTTTTCTCTCGTCATTCAGTTGGGCACAGGAGAGCGAACTCTATAAATTTCTTATCTCGATTCCGGGAACTGAAGTAAAAAAGGTTGATTCATCGGCCTTCAAAGAATTTTACGTTGTCATGCTGCCACAACTGGTCGATCACAACAACAAAACAGGCGCTCAGTTTAAACAAAGAATCTATGTCGGCCACCAGGGTTATGACCGACCTGTCGTTATGGAAACTGAAGGTTACAGTGCCGGGAACATCAACGGATTTGTGCAAAGTGAGCCTACCCAGATTCTCAATGCAAACCAGTTATATGTGGAACATCGTTATTTCGGAGCCTCTGCTCCTACTCCACTCGACTGGAAATATCTTACTGCCGAACAGGATGCAGGTGATTACCATTACATCAGGACGCTCTTCGGCCAGGTTTATAAAGGCAAATGGGTAGCAACCGGCGTGAGCAAGGGCGGGCAAACAGCTACTGAGTATAAGGTGTACTATCCTGAAGATGTTGATGTTACCATACCTTATGTAGCACCCATCAACTATAAAAGGCTTGATAAACGAATCGACCATCATTTTAAAACAGTGGGAACTCCTGAATGCAGAACTCACATCAGGGATATCCAGGACTATTGGATGAAGAATAAAAAGGAGCTGTTGCCGGTTTATGAAGATTACTGCACCAAGGTCGGCTTCAAATTTAACCTGATGCCTGCTGAAGAGGCTTACGATTATTCGGTGCTTGAGTTCCCGTTTTCTTTCTGGCAATATCATGCCAACTGCGAAAAGCTGCCGGATCTTGCTTCAACCACGCCCGACAAAATGGTGAAATACCTTGTCAGGATTGTGTCTCCTTATTGGTACACCGACGCTGTTGAGGCTTTCAGCCCGGCAAATTACCAGTTTTATACTCAGTTGGGATACTATGAATACAACGAAAAACCGTTCAGGCAATACCTAAAAAAAGAGGATTACCCAACTCANGCTTTCGTGCCGAAAGGTGTTGAAATCAAGTGGGACAACTCATACATCAAAAAGTTGAAAAGGTTTATCAGGAGCAAGCCGGAACACATGATATACATCTATGGCGAAGCTGATCCCTGGGGAGCCACGGCGGCAAAGATCAAGCCCGGCACAGGCAGCCTGAAGGAAATAGAAAAAGGCGGCACTCATGGCGCTCATATAGGTTCACTGAGTACTGAACAGAAAAAGGAAGTTTACAGCGCCCTTTCAAAATGGCTTGGCATGAAACTTGAGGTCCCTGTCAACTAGAACTTTCAACCCAATATGACAATGCTTTTCAGGTGGCTGATACGTTGTTTACTGTTTGCCTGGGAATTTCCCCAGAACATTATCGGACTGGCAACATACCTTAACCTGAAGCGAAAAGATAAAATCCTCAGAACTGAATTCGGGCAGGAGCGATTCTTCATCGAAACACCGCATCGCGGAGTATCACTGGGTATTTTCGTATTCTGGACAAAGCGCTCAAATCGGTATAAAAACCTGGCAAACGATTGTAAATTGCACGAATTCGGGCACTCGATACAAAGTCGCATGCTGGGACCAATATACCTTGTCATTGTCGGGTTACCCTCAGCAATGCGTCATTTGTACAGCATATGGCACATCCGCAAAACCGGTAAAAACTGGGATGCCTACTATGCCGGTTTTCCTGAAAACTGGGCCGATAAGCTGGGTGGGGTAAAATCATAATAATTTAAATATCAAACCAGTATAGTTTATAAAATGTCCGGCGAAATAGAACTTTCGTTTGAAAACAGGGCAGCATGGCGCAAATGGCTGAGTGAGAATGCTTCGTCAGAGACGGGTGTATGGCTTGTTCATCTGACAAAAGCATCAGGAAAACCATCTGTCACAAGGCAGGAAGCACTTGAAGAAGCATTGTGTTTCGGCTGGATCGATAGCATTCTTAAGAGCATTGATAGTTATAGATACAAACAGAAATATACGCCCAGGGCTAAGAGAAGCCAATGGTCTGAAAGGAATAAAACGATTGTCAGGCGACTGCTGGCCGAAGGGAAAATGGCCCAACCGGGATTAGAAAGCATTTCCAAATGGATAAACGAAGCGCCTGATAATAAACCTGTTGTTAAGAGTCAATCGATTCTACCTGAGCTTGCATCAGCATTACAGGCAAACAATAAGGCGTCAGAAACGTTTAACCTGTTACCTCCATCGCAGCGAAAGAACATCATCGGTTGGGTTGGCAGCTGCAAAAAAGAAGAAACCCTGATGCGCAGGATCGCGGAGGCTATTGCAAATCTTGAATCCGGCAAAGGTATCGGAATGAAGTAATTAACCGTTTTTCAACCAAACAAAACATATCATGGAATTTGTTGATGTCATCATGCAACGGGAGAGCGTGAGGAATTACGACCCCATGAGACCTGTCGACAAAGATGTCCTGGAAAGGATCCTGGAAGCGGGAAGAATTGCCCCTTCGGCTGCCAATTTCCAGCCATGGCATTTTTACTTGGTATCGACCTACAATATGCTGGAAAAAATAAGGCGCTGTTACGACCGGCCCTGGATGCACGATGCTCCACACATACTCATCGTAGCAGGTAACCGCAAAGAAGCCTGGCGGCGCCCCGACGGTTACAACAGCCTTGAAACAGATCTTACAATTGCTATGACACACATGGTTCTGGCTGCAACTAACGAAGGTGTGGCCACATGCTGGATCGCCCATTTCGACTACCAGCGTTTACGTGAAGCGCTGGAACTAAAAAGCTATGAAGAAGTCTTTGCTATCACACCGCTGGGATATCCCCGCAAGGAATATGTAAAAAAAGGACAGAAAAATCGTAAAGCGCTGAGCGAAGTTGCCATATATCTGTAGGTAAAGCAGCAGTGCTTCATTCAACTCGGGTACTGCAGCACTTTCAGTGTGTATCTATCCCGTTCAACATATATAGGCTATGTTTCAGAACGGGAAGAATTTCACCGCAATATTCATTTACTGCTTTTACACTTCCCGGCAGTGTGAAGATTAGTGTGTTCTCAATAACACCCGCCACCGACCTCGAAATAAGTGCGTTAGGATTCTGACTTCCGTATTTGTAGCGGATATACTCCATGATACCCGGCAATTCTTTATCGAGCATTGGTCTCACCACGTCTGCAGTGATATCTCTTGNGGCAATTCCGGTGCCTCCGGTTGTAAAAATGATATCTGCGCCGTTCTCCGTGAAACCTTCAATAAGCGTTCGTAACTGAGGCGCATCATCAGGAATAACGGTAATATCAATGTTACTGGTACGTCCCAGCTTCTCAAAATATTCTCCGGTCAATTCCGCGATTCTCGGCCCTGACTGGTCTTGATATTTCCCGCGGCTCACCCTGTCGCTGAGCGTGATTATCTGTATATCAAATATATAAGGTGAGTAATCAATCACATCACCTGCTTTGATACCTCCCGGATGTCTTACATTTGCAACAACGCGGTCCTTCCCAGTGCGGCTAACCTCAAGTTCAGCTTCACCAATGTTAAAACGGTCGAGTGGATTTACCAGCCGGAAGTCGATCCCGCGGGTAACGATACTGGCAATGAGTTCACCGGAATTCACTTCATTTCCTGAACCGGCATTCATTTGCTGAAAATTTTCATCACTCATTAGAATAACCTGTCCGGCTGCTTCAAGGTTCCGGGTTTCACCCTGTACTCTTTCTGAATCCGTGTTGATATCGGGCACCGAACCGATTACAGCGCCAAGCTTTTCGGACAAATTAACGGAAACAACTTCCATCTTTTCAGCAATTATATTATTGTTTTTCAGCTTCATGCTTATTTCTGATCATCATGAACTTTATACCTTCGATGATAAAGTAAATAGCGGAAGCCAGCAACGATAGCCCGAGCGAAATGAAAAAAGTGCCTTTATAAAGTTCAGGAATAACACTCCAGCGGCTTACGAGAATACCTGCAGTAATCATAAACGACATCAGGACATATCNCCGCAGGTCAAAGAAACCGAAAACACAGGGACGGTTTTGTTTGTGATTGATAATGCGACTGACGTATTTCCGGCTTACTTTCCTGAAAACCAGTACGAAAAACGGAACAAACCGGCAAANTCCGATCAGGTAATTCACCCACTGGTGCAAAGCATCGTGCTCAATTTCCCTGATTCCAAGTTTCAAAATGCGGTATGATGCAAATGCCCACACTGAAGCGCCCACTATGATAAGGACGATTTTCGGAACACCCGGTTTAAGTTTATAGAGGTATTTATTAAAGGTTTCAGGTGTCTTCATGCTTCGGTTGTTTGATCTTCTTCATGAGTGTCATTCTCATCTACAGGCAGTTCAAGAAATTTTTCAGACTGCGGATTGAATGCAGATGCCAGTTGATGTTGTTTCATCCTTTTCATACCTATAACAAGCAGGATGATCATCAGCGGAACAAAGGTCAGTAAAAGCCACGGATTCTGTGAATAAAGTATAAAATCATACAAGCCATGGAAAAACCAGGGCAATGCAATTGCCTTCAGCAGGTTTTTACTTTTTGCACCCGGAACAAAACGGGCCAGGCCAAAATAATATCCCATGATTATGCCAAAGAAAGCATGGGCCGGAACTGCAGTAAAAGCCCTGAGCAAGCCAACCTGCACCCCGCCACGGAAAACATACATCACATTCTCCACCGCTGCAAAACCCAGCGAAACTGCTACAGCATATACAATTCCGTCAAACCTTTCGTTAAAGTTCCTGTTACGGAAAAACAAAAGGTAAACCATCAGAAATTTCAGAAGCTCTTCCGTTGCTCCTGCAACAGCAAAACCTGTGTAAAGAGCGCCGGGTATCAGTCCCCAGTCTTCAGGTAACCGGCCAAGGCTTTCTTCGATAAACGCAGCCGGTATCAATATTACCACACCAGCTGCAAGTCCTTTCAGGACAAGCCTCAGTGGTTCCTTTTCGTACTTATCGCGGATATAGACGTAAGCAAGGATAATAATGACCGGGGCAAGAGAAACCACAAGAAGGCTCATAACCGCAAATTAAAAAAACCTTACATCAACCAAAGTCCCTTTCAACAGTTCTGTATTGCCAATATCGATGGATATGATTCCATCGGCATAAACATATGAGTGAATATGCCCTGAACCGTGATATTCGACGGGCAAAACGGTTGCCTGGGCAGTAACTTTCACAGGAAGAAACGATTTCCTGGAGGCTTTCTTGCGCCTGTAATCGACTCCCATGGGTATCCTGAGAATTTTCTCTTCTTCTGTACATCCTGTCATTTGCCTGATGAGCATGCCCCCGAGCAGATGAAACTGAACGAATGCTGAGACCGGATTCCCCGGCAATCCAAACAGGTACTTTTCGCCTTTGACGGCAAAAATAGTCGGTTTGCCCGGCTGTACTGCCAGCTTATGAAACTTAATCGTAAAACCTGCCCTTTCAATCACAGCGGGAACAAAGTCAAAATCGCCCACCGATACGCCTCCGGTAAGCAGAATAATGTCGCTTTCCAGCGCTGCAACCATGATCTTGTCAAATGTAACCTGCTCATTATCTGAAGCTATGCCGTAATAATGAGCATTGCAGCCGGCTTTTACAGCCTGTGCCATGAGCTGCCATGCATTGCTGTTGCGTATCTGAGCCATGCCGGGAACAAACGATGCTTCAACCAGCTCGTCACCTGTCGAGATGACAGCAACTTCAGGCTTTCTGCTCACCGACGGTTCGGTATTCCCGACTGATGCGAGTATTGCTATATGCTGAGGCGTAAGTCGAATTCCTTTTTCCAGTACCAACAGTCCTTTCATGATATCCTCGCCGCGGTACGCAATGTTGGCGGATGTACTTTCCCCTGCAAACCGCACAGTATTCTCTCCTGCCGGTACAACATCTTCTATCATAATGACTGTATCGGCGCCCTGAGGCATCATAGCACCGGTCATCACCTTGGAACACCGGCCTTTACCAACAATTTTCTCCGGGACTTTACCTGCAGGAATCACTTCAATCACTTCAAGGTCACTTTCAAGGTCCTCCCTGCGACAGGCATAACCATCAACCGCCGATTTGTCGAAAGGAGGCATATCCATGTCGGAAAATACATCTTCGGCAAGTATCCGCCCTACAGCATTTGCCAGGGAAACTCTCTCTTTTCCAATCTCATGCGACGAGAGTGCCACCTCTCCAAGCGCTTCTTCAAATGTTATCATCATTCAGCTTTCGGATATAAACTCAGGCAATAGAGTTCATGAGAACCATGCCAGCTTATTGAACCTGCAATAATACCGTAATATGGATTGCCAGGCACCATTTTACCAAACTTTTCACTAAGTTTGCGTTATTCTAAAGTATTTCGCCATGGCCGAGACACCTGCACAACCAACCCCGGTTAACGGACCTGTTAACCAGACAAAGAAACCGGTTAATAAAATCCTCCGCAAACTCAAAAGGATTTTGTACTGGTTTATTTTCATATTCTTACTGCTTATTGCAGCATTCATTTACTGGAAATATTTCTTCACTTACAGCGACGGATACCGCGCCGGTCTGCTGCAGAAATTCTCACGCAAAGGCACCATTTTCAAGACCTATGAAGGCGAAATAATACTGAGCAGTGTGCAAAGCAATAAAGATGTGGTGCTGGCATCTGAAAAATTCTTGTTTTCGGTAAAAGACACTAAAATTGTTAATCAACTCGACAGCATCCAGGGGCGCTTTATCGTGATACATTACGAGGAAAAGAATGGAACCCTGCCATGGCGGGGAGAATCACGTTACCTGGTTGACAGTGTGAGAGTCGAGAGATGACCCAGTGAGGTTATTTCTTCAGGCTGCTGTTCAAAAAATAATTGTAAGTTTCCAGTTGCGACTGAATTTTCAGCTCTCCTGTTTCCCTTTCACGGTACTCATTGGTATTTTTTTCACCAAGGTACCTGGCTTTTGAATTATCGCTCCATTGAATCTGCAACATCTTCATCAATTCCTGCTGCAACGCTTTGTCGTAAACCGGGCAGGCGGTTTCAATACGGTTGTCGAAATTGCGCACCATCCAGTCGGCTGACGAAATGAAATACTTATTATCGCCACCGTCGCAAAAAACAAATACCCTTGAATGTTCGAGATAGCGGTCAACAATGCTGATAGCTTCAATATTGTCGCTGAGCCCCGGAATACCCGGAATCAGGACGCATATACNCCTGATAATCAACTTAATTTTAACACCCGACTGGCTTGCTTCATAGAGTTTCCGTACAATTTTCTCATCTGCCAGGCTGTTCAGTTTTAGTATTATCCATGCTTCCCTGCCTTTTTTTGCAATACGTATTTCATTGTTAATTAGCCTGATGAAAAAATTTCGCATGGCAAACGGCGCCACTACAAGGTGCTTGAAACGTGGAATGCTGTACTTTGAATCGAAAAGGTGAAAAACAGTATTTACTTCGGAAGCTATTTCCTTGTTTGCCGTAAACAGGGTCGAATCGGCGTAGATTTTTGCGGTTGTTTCGTTGAAATTGCCGGTGCTGATGCCTGCATAGTAAACATTCTTTTCGTCAATTTCGTGGCGACGGATAAGCAACAGTTTGGCATGAACTTTAAAACCGGGTATCGATTGAATGACACGTACCCCTTCTTCCTGCATTTTTTCGGCCCAGAAAATGTTGGCTTCCTCATCGAACCTGGCCTGTACTTCGAGGAAAACCGTTACTTCCTTCCCGTTACGCGCCGCATTGATCAAGGCATTTACAACGTTTGAGGAACTGGCTACCCTGTATAAGGTCATTTTTATGGCTCTCACCTGCGGATCAATGGACGCTTCGCGCAGCAGGTCAATAATATGGTGAAATGACTGGTAGGGATATTGAACCATGATATCCGTTTTACGGATACGGGCAAAAATGCTCTCCTTGCCCGATAAAGCCGGATGAGGAAGTGGCGGCCACTTTTCAAATGTTGCACCCGGGATTTCCAGGTCGGGGAAATGCATAAAATCACGGAAGTTGTGATAACGTCCGCTCGGCAACACAGTATCGCGTTTGGTAATCTGAAGCAGGGCCAGCACCATGCTCAGCAGCTTTTCAGGCATATGCCGGTCGTAAATGAATCGAACCGGTGAACCAACATCCCGCTGCTTAAGGCTTTCACTCATGATTTCGAGGAAACTTTTAGAAATATCGCTGTCGATATCGAGCTCGGCATCACGGGTAAACTTAATAGCGTACGCCCTGAAAACATTAAAACCGAAAACCGAGAAAATGTCGTCGAGGCAGTACCGGATAATATCATCGAGCAGAATAATGTACTTTTTATCTTCCTGGTCGGGAAGCCGCAGGAACCTGGGCAGCGGGCCCACCGGAACTTCAATCAGCGCGTAGCGTTCGCGGTCGGCATTGTTGCGCACTTGCAATACGACGGCGAGGTAGAGCGAGCGGTCGTCGAGCGTGGCTTTGCGGAGGTTTCCCAGCATGATAGGGAAAAGCTTCGACCGCACATTTTCCTGGAAATATGCCGAGACAAACTCTCCCTGTTCCTTGGTAAGGTCCTTCTCGTTGACAATAAACACATTGTTCTTTGCCAGGTCATGGACAATTGAGCGGAAATTCCCCTGGAACTCAACCTGTTTCTGCTTATCGATGATGTTGATCTCCTTGAGCGTTTTCTTAGGATTTATGCTCACATCGCCGTATAGTTTCTTGTTAACCCCGGTCATGCGGTTGAGTGTGGCTACCCTGATGCGGAAAAACTCATCCAGGTTATTGGAATAAATACCAAGGAACTTGATTTTCTCGAGAAGGGGTGTATCCGGATCGATCGATTCCTGCAGCACCCTGGCATTGAATTGCAGCCAGGAGAGTTCCCGGTTAAGGATATGCGCTTTCTTTTTGGCCATAGTTTCCGGAATTTATCCGTATTTGAATCAAAGATACTGATATAACGCCGCTCCCTGCAACAATGTTTTGATTAAGTTTATGTTAACATTGAAGGAAATATCATGAATGNCAACTTCTGCTTACATATTCCGGTTTCAGTCCAGCTACCCGTGTTGAAATGCAATGAAACAACTCCCGAGGTCGGCAGAGAGTCGAAAGGAGAAAGCATGTATTGAGATGCAACTAAATATAGTGCCGGATTATGGCCGACAATCATCACACGGTTTACATNCGTCGGTAAGGCAAACAGCACATTGAAAATCTGATCAGGCATGGCCTCATAGATTGTATTTTCAATGATAAAATCCGCGGGACTGATCTCAAGTTCGCAGGCCAGTATCTTTGCTGTTTCGAATGCCCTGACGGCCGGACTGGTCATAAGTTTCTCAATACCAATGTTTTTGTCAGCTAAATACCTGGCGATTCGTTTGGTCCGTTTGCGTCCCTCGGCAGTGAGCGGCCGCTTATTATCTTCAAGCAAAGCATCATCATGGGAGGCTTTCCCGTGACGGACAAGAAAAACAGTTTTCATAGGCTGAAAAATAAAACCACGAATCACGCGATAAACGCACGAATTTAATCCAATCGGACGAAAAAAAAACGGCAGAACCCACGAAAGTCCTGCCGCTTTTGTGAAAATATTCTCAGGAACTAGTAGGCGAATAGCGGGAAGCCACTCATCAGCTCGTTCACTTTGCTGCGTACTTTTTCGATAACAGCTTCATTTTCAATATTTGCGATTACCTCGTCTATCAGATCAACAATTACCGGCATATGCTCTTCTTTCAATCCCCTGGTGGTTATGGCCGGAGTTCCCACCCTGATTCCCGAAGTGGTAAACGGAGTGCGGCTGTCGAAAGGCACCATATTTTTGTTGATGGTGATATCAGCTTTTACAAGGGTATTTTCTACCTGCTTGCCGGTGATTTCGGGGAATTTTGAGCGCAGGTCGATGAGCATCAGGTGATTATCGGTTCCGCCTGAAATTACTTTATAGCCTTTATTTACAAAGGCGTTAGCCATTACCTGGGCATTCTTCTTTACCTGGATAATGTATTCCATGTATTCGTCGCTTAAGGCCTCTCCGAAAGCAACTGCCTTTGAAGCAATTACATGCTCCAGCGGCCCGCCCTGAACACCTGGGAATACAGAACTATCAAGCAGTGCCGACATCATTTTAGTCTCACCTTTGGGTGTTTTGAGTCCCCAGGGATTTTCAAAATCCTTGCCCATGAGGATCATGCCGCCGCGGGGGCCACGCAGGGTTTTGTGAGTTGTTGTGGTAACAATGTGGCAGTAAGGAATCGGGTCGTTGAGCAGTCCGCGGGCAATAAGACCGGCAGGATGGGCGATGTCGGCCATCAAAATAGCGCCGATTTTATCGGCAATAGAACGCATACGCTTGTAATCCCAGTCACGACTGTAGGCCGAAGCACCGGCAATGATCAGTTTCGGTTTGCCTGCCAGCGCCACTTCTTCCATCTTATCATAATTGATGGTTCCGGTTTCTTCCTCCACGCCATAGGCAATCACGTTGTAAAGAATACCTGACGAATTCACGGGGCTGCCGTGGGAAAGGTGCCCGCCATGCGACAAGTTCAGTCCCATAAATGTATCTCCCGGTTTCAGAACCGTCATCAGCACGGCCATGTTGGCCTGTGCGCCCGAGTGAGGCTGCACGTTGGCCCATTCGGCGCCAAATAGCGCTTTAGCACGGTCAATCGCTATCTGCTCTGTTTGATCCACAACCTGGCACCCGCCATAATAGCGACGGCCGGGATAGCCCTCGGCGTATTTGTTGGTTAAAACCGAACCCATGGCTTTAAGCACCTGCTCGCTCACGAAGTTTTCGGAGGCAATCAGTTCAATGCCATGCATCTGGCGTTCTTTTTCTTTCCTGATGAGGTTGAAAACGGTAGTATCCTTTTTCATGATTCTAAGTTCAGCTTATTGATAATTAACAGTTTACAAGAATGTAAAATAACATGTCAAAGTTAGGAAATTGATCGTAATCGCAATCATTGTTAACCAGAGTTTTTCAGAGAAATACTGAAAAACATTTTCTTATTGGATTACTTCCTCCACTCCTCCTGCTCCTTGCTTTCCCTGATCATATCCGGAACATTGTCGAGAGCCGGGCCTTCCTCCAGCGCCTTCCAGTTGAATTTTTCATCCAGCGGGTCAAGGGCTTTCTGCGGTTCAAAGATGCGCGAATCAACCGGTAATGCCCGGTAAGGAGTATAGTCAGGGACATCGGTAAAGAAATCAGAAAGATCGCCGGCTCCTGCATCGTACTGGTTCAGGTAAGGAATCCCCAGGATATTCCAGAAAGTCTTGAAAATACTCCCGAAACTGTAATGCACATGGCTCACATAGTCTTTTTTAGCGTAGGGTGATACAACCATCAGTACACTCCGGTGAGCATCAATGTGGTCAACACCGTTCTGGGCATCATCTTCGGTAATAAAAACCGCCATATTTTTCCAGTATGGTGTATGCGACAGGAACTCAATGATCCGCCCGACAGCGAGGTCGTTATCAGCCATATAGCTTTCGCGGAAAGGGTAGCCGGCATCGGGTCGTTCACCAGCGCCATGATCGTTGGGCAGAATAACCGTGAGCATACCGGGCAGTTCTGCCTTGCCTTCGCCCCATTTTTCATTGAATTCCTGCATGAACAGATCTATCCTGAACTGGTCCGGAATAGCCATATTGAAAGTGGGATAAATATGCGATGTACGGTCATACACTGGAGCAGGCATAGGGAAATTAGCCACTTGCTTGATACCCATGTATTTGTATGTATCCTGGTAATCTGCCGGCTCAAACATTACCCCGAACCCGAAGTTGAAGAAACTGATGCCATGCCGTGCCAGGTGATCCCACATGGATCCCGCTTCGTTGTAATCTTCAGGATAAATGGCTCCAGAAGCCCCGTTCATTCCGAGGTTGCCCGGCGCATTGCTGTTTTCGCGGTACTCGCGGTTGCCGCCATAGTTAGCCGGTGTGGTCGATTCAACCCATTCGTTGGGGTATGTGTTTGCCAACCATCGGTGGCCGTCAGCCGAAACATCACTGTCAACATAGAAATTGTCGGCAATGCCATAATTGTCTGCTATTTGCAGATGATTCGGCATTACAGTGGCGAAGTTCACTTTCTTATCTTTTTTACCGTTTGTGAACGAAACATTGGCGCCATAGCGGGCAAGTGTAGCATCACCACGGCCATTCATCACCTGTCCGAAAATCTCGTCATAGGTCCGGTTCTCCTTGGAAATGAACACAATGTGTTTGATAGGTGAAGATTTTTCACCGGGATACAATGGAACAGGATTCGAGGTTCTGCCGGCAAAATCATCACTTTTCGGTTCCCTGAACTGAAAGTTATTATCAATGACTTTTTGCGTAAGCGCCTTCAGCTTTTCATCGGAAGGAATATTGAGTACTTCGACAGTTCCTTTCATCAGGCTGCCGATGTAAGTGCCTTCGGGGCCTTTCACGAAAGCGGTACCCCCGTTGGGCCCGCTGCCAAAGCCTTTTGCGTTGGCGACCACCAGCCGCTTGTTATCCGCTGTTACCTTCAGTTTTGCCGGGAACCAGCCTGCCGGAATATGCCCGATTACTTCAAGGGATTTCACATCAATCACACCAACAGCATTCAATCCTGATTCAGCCACGTAAAGACGCTGATTGTCAGGTGAAAGAGCCAGTCCGAAAGGTATTATACCCCGCAGTTTGCGCAGGCGCTCGTCAGGGCAAAGACTGATATTTTTAACTACTGCTTTCTTCCGTATGTTAATCACACTGATGTTGTCGTTGTTGCCGTTGCTGCAAAACACGTATCTGCCGTCAGTAACCAGTGAATTGGGGCTCGATCCTCCAACAGCGGGAATCCCTTCCACCATCTCTCCTACCTTAGTCCCGGTCTTAATTCTTGCAGTTACTTTAGGGTTTTGACGGTTTTTTACATCCACGGCCCAAACTGAAAATGATTCATCCGAATCGATCGGGCCAAGCCCCGGAATATCCAGCGAATCATTCCTTATACCTTCCTCGGCTTCTTCGCTGCCGTAAGCAAATGCCGGGTAATCAATCACATCGTTCTTCCATTCGCCTTTTTTCTTCTTTTTTACCAGGCTGTATTTGTACATACCGACATTAGCGACGAATACCTGCTTTTCGTCGGGTGACAGACAAATTCCAAACGGGTATCTTCCTACTTCGGCACTTGCGATAAGTTTACGGTTCATTGCATCTGCCACAATCATTCTGAAACCGATCTGGTCTACCGCATAGATCGTCCTCCCATCACGGGATAAAACCAGGTCGCCTATATAACCATGAGAATAATCATGTTTCGAATCTTTGTAACCGCAATCAATAAATCCTTGTTTTTCACCGGTTTGAATATCAAAAATGAAGATTTTATTCTCCTGTCNCCCGGCTACGTATACCAGTTTGTTGTCAGGTGAAATGGCCAGGCCCATGAAAACCGAAGCCAGCACACCTTTGTCAGTGCCAGGTCCCGGCGGCACCTGCTGAATATCAGGCTTGCCTGATAACAAGTTCCTCAGGATAGTTATGCTCAGGGGATTTGTACCCGAGTTGGCAGTAACTGCAATGTTGCCATCGTTGCTTATGGCCAGGCCATAAGGATGCGGAGCAACGGTATAGCTGCTTCCCGGCGGGGTAATCAACCTCCCGTTAGGAATCACAGTGATCCCTTCTTTATCAATTGCAGTGTACTTTTCGCCGGCAGGTGCCGAAATAATAAACGAAGGCGCCTGGGCTATCACTTTAACAATAAAAGCAACCGAAAACAGCCAGATCAGGTATATTCTCATAAATGAAATGTTTCCAACAAAGTTACTGTTATTGATTAAACCGGTTAAATTACCCTTAAACAAATGATGATTCCGGGTGTTCCATTCTAAAAAGGGTAATTTTGTCGCCCTTTTAATACTGGAATTTAACTTACCTGTAGTACTGTTTATGATTGATTTTGAACGTTTTATACTTCCCAATGGTTTAAAGGTAGTCGTACATCACGATGCTTCGACCCCGATTGTTGCCATGAACATCCTTTACAATGTCGGATCGCGTGACGAAGATCCCAACCGCACCGGCTTTGCCCATTTGTTTGAGCACCTGATGTTTGGCGGCAGCGCCAATATTCCGCGATACGACGAGCCACTCGAAAGGGTTGGCGGCGAGAACAATGCCTTTACCAACAACGATATCACCAATTATTACCTCACACTGCCGAAACAGAATCTCGAAACAGCCTTCTGGCTTGAATCAGACCGGATGAACGAACTGGCTTTTTCAAAAAAGAGCCTTGATGTTCAGCGGAATGTGGTTGTTGAAGAGTTCCGGCAGAATTACCTCAACCAGCCATACGGCGACGCATGGCTGCTGTTGCGCCCGCTTGCCTACAAGGTTCATCCTTACCAGTGGCCCACCATCGGTAAAGATCCTTCGCACATCGAGACCGCAGGTATGGATGAGGTAAAAGCCTTCTACAGGAAATATTATAACCCTTCGAATGCAGTCATGGTTGTGGCCGGCGATGTTGAAACCGGCCAGATCAGGGAACTGGCTGAGAAATGGTTTGGAAGTATTAGTAAGAACGGGCAATTCACACGTTCACTGCCGGCTGAGCCCCAACAAACAGAAGACCGTTTTCTGGAAGTTGAACGCAAAGTACCGTATGATTCCATTTACAAAGTATGGCATATGTGCGGCAGGCAAAACCCATCATTCTTAGCTTCAGACCTTATCAGCGATATATTGTCGGCAGGCCAGTCGGGCAGGTTGTATGCAAGCCTGGTGAAAAAGCAGAAACTTTTCAGTGAACTCAATGCTTATGTGACAGGCGACATTGACGAAGGCCTTTTTGTGATCAGCGGAAAACTCGTGAAGGGCGTGGATCTCAGCAAGGCAGAAGAAGCCATCAAAACAGAAATTGCGCTTATCAGAAGCGAAGCTGTTGAAGCAACTGAACTGCAGAAGGTAAAAAACAGGGTGGAGTCGCTGATGGCGTTTTCAGAGCTTCGCGTTCTCGACAAAGCCATGAACCTTGCCTACTACGAACTGCTGGGTGATGCAGGTATGATAAATGATGTTGTGGAACGCTATCAATCGGTAACTGCTGACGAAATATTGCGCAGCGCCGCCGAAATCTTCAGGGATGGTAATTGCTCAACCTTACACTATAAGGCTATCTGATCTTACTGAAAAAGACTCAATCCATTTTCAATGAACACTTTAGAACGTCATATACAACCCGCCTTCGAGCCCCTCGGCAAGATCAATATCGCTTCTCCTGAAAAATACAGTCTAAGCAACGGCATCCCGGTTTACCAATTTAATTCCGGTACGCAGGAGCTTGTAATGATCGAGCTGATTTTTGACGCGGGGAGTTGGTACCAGCAACACCCTTTTACAGCCGCAGGAACTAACCTGATGCTTCGTGAAGGGACAGCCAGGCTAACTTCAGAACAAATTTCCGACAAGCTTGACTTTTACGGCGCCCATCTCGAAACTTCGGTTGAAAAGGATCATGCCTATGTTACGCTTTTTACTTTAAACAAGCACCTGCGCGAAACCTTGCCGGTACTGGAGGATATAATAAAAAACGCGTCGTACCCCGAGGATGAGTGCGCGGTAATTACACTCAAGCAAAAACAGCAACTGACTGTTAACATGCAGAAAGTGAGTTATCTGGCACGAACAAGGTTCAACGGCCTGCTATTCGGCAGTCATCATCCATACGGGCGGTTCCTCTTGCCTGAAGACCTTGATAATTCGACTTCGGGATATTTCCGCGATTTCCACCGCGATTTCTATCATGCAGGGAACTGCACGATTATGGTTGCCGGAAAAGTACCAGGCTTCCTCCCACCTATGCTGCAGGATGTATTCGGCGGGAACGACTGGTCCGGAACCCCGGCTGACAAGCAGCAATTCAACGCTGAACCGGCATTGCAAAAGGAACTCCTCATTCCCAAAGACGATGCGCTTCAATCGGCAGTGCGTATGGGCAGGCAGATGTTTAGCCGCAGCCATCCTGACTTTGCAGGAATGCACTTTCTCAACACCCTGCTGGGCGGGTATTTTGGCTCAAGGCTCATGAGCAACCTCCGCGAAGACAAAGGCTATACTTATGGTGTGGGCTCGGCCATTATNCCGCTGAAACATTCGGGCTATTTCTTCATATCTGCCGAGGTGGGCAGCGATGTTACAAGGGATGCCATCAGGGAGATTGAACATGAATTGAACAGGTTATGTAATGACCTGGTTCCTGACGAAGAGCTTTCGCTGGTAAGAAATTACCTGCAGGGATCGTTCCTCCGAAGTATCGATGGCCCGTTTGCGCTGGCAGAGAAATACAGGGAGATAATGCTGGACGGATTCGATACTGACTATTTCAGCGAAATGCTTGAGGTCCATCAGACAATAAATGCCAGGCAATTACGGGAACTTGCACAAAAATATCTCAGGCCGGAAGAAATGTATCGCTTAATCGCCGGTAAACAGCTTTAATTCATACTTTTTTTAGTACATTTATCGTTTTATACTCTGTAAGATTTCTTGCGCACTGATGAAAAAACGGCTGATATTAATATTTTCAACCTTGTTACTCATAACGAGTTTTACAAGGATTGCAGCACAAGACTATCAGTGCGTACAAACTGACCCGGCGACCGGTGCCATTACAATTAGCTGGGACCAGGGAAATTTAGTGACAGTAGATCATTATGAGTTACTCTGGGGAGCTGTTCCGGATGTTTACCCTGATTCCATCTATATTCTACCTTCAGGTTCTCCCATGAACTATACCTTGCCAGGGACCAATGGCAATAGCACCATTTATTATATTCTTATCCGTGCTTTCGACCTGACCGGCGGAAGCTGGTACAACATTGCTTCGAACATTTTTCTCACGGTTACCCCGATTGAAGCCGGCATTGCCCGGCTCGACTGGAACCCTTCAGGTATCAACACACCGGGTTACTACTACATACAGCGGGAGGAAAACAGTTCATGGCGCACGATTGACAGTGTTTATCATCCGTTTTCAGGTGCAGTCTATTCCTATATTGATACGGTTTCATCGCCGTTTTGCGATACCACAATGATCAAATACCGGACTCTATTCCTTGACTCACTGAATACATGTACCAGCATCTCTAATGTTGACTCCGGACAATTTTACGACAGTTATCCGCCATCTAATCCATCACTTGATACGGTGAGCATTTACTATGATCCCTCAGGATTTTTTGTATGCCCGATCATTGGCTGGGCAAAAAGCCCTCAACGCGACGTAGCCGGTTACATCATTTACCGCCTCACCAATGGCGTTTTCGATTCAATAGCTACAGTTCCATCCGATTCATCTACGTTTGTTGACCTTTCCATTGGTGCTCTCCAGGGTTGTCTCGACCCGCAAACATATGCTCTTGTGGCAATAGACAGTTGCGGAAACACCAGCTACGGCACCTATATGGAGGCCCCGCACACATTGACATTGCAGGTAATGAACGATATTGACCCCTGCGATAAAAAAGTGTCACTGCAGTGGAACGAATACGATTTTATGCCCGGAGGGCTTGCAGGTTACGAAGTGTACCGGGGCATCAACAGTGTGATGAATTTCACCCTTATTGCCAGCCTTCCACCGGGTGACACCGTTTATACCGACGCCTATGACTTTGTTGACGGCTCATCTTACACCTATTTCGTAAAAGCTATCAGTAACAATGGAATTTCATCCAGTTCATCATGCCGGCAGATCAAAACCTACCACGGGCCACTGCTGCCTGATATGCTCTACCTGGAATATGCGACCGTTGTTGATGATGCATATATAAACCTCAAGTACCATTACGAGCCCGAGAACACCATCAGGAAAGTACTTCTTGAACGCAGTGAAATACCTTTCGGAACTAACTGGACCTTAGCCGGTAATTATGTTACGATCGACTCTCTTGTGGCTCCGCCGGGAGGATACCTGCCGGTAGAATGGGAGTTTAACGACACTTCGGCCATGGTACACTACAACAGCTACCAGTACCGGCTGATGATCGTTGATACTGCCTGCACACAAGCTATTGATACATCAGTCAACATTGCCCGTTCTATACTGTTGATGGCCTATATCGTTGACGACACGCATAACCAGATAAGCTGGAACTCTTATGACAGCTGGTTTGGAGGAGTAGATCACTATGAGGTGTTCCGTAACATTGATGGCACCGATGACCCCTTGAACCCGATAGCCACCCTGTCAACTGACACTGTTTATGTTGACGACATCACCGGCATCAGCCCAACCTCGACGATATGTTACCGGGTTGAGGCTGTTGAAGGCCCCGGCAATACTGTGGTTTCGGGTGTTCGCTCGGTTTCAAACTGGGCTTGCGTGATCCGTGATCCGCTTTTTTACATGCCCAATGCCTTCAAACCTAACAGTACCAACAACAATACCTTTAGACCGGTAGCGACTTTTGTCGAGCCTTCGAGCTTTAAAATGCAGATATACAGCCGCTGGGGACAACTGGTGTTTGAAACCGGCAACATGCTCTACGGCTGGGACGGTACCATAAACAAACTACCCGCTCCGGCCGGTGTTTATGCGTGGGTTGTGACATACAAATCGCTTCTGGGAAAAGAGTACTCCAGGCGTGGGTTTGTTACCCTGGTGAGATAGGCGCTTGCGAGAGACATGAATAATGGTTTGGAAACTCATCGCGCATTCTATTTATTTCGCTGATAATTAAACTGTTAAAATCAGAATATTTCATATGGTCATCTTCGGATTTTCAAGGCTTTCCTTAACAATTTTTAAGAAGCCCTTTCGCTAAAATTAATACCTTTGCACCTTCCAAAAAAAAGGCTATGTTCTATGATGACAACAAATTCGTAGGTGAAGGCCTGACGTACGACGACGTATTGCTGGTGCCGGCCTATTCCGAAGTGCTACCCCGTGAAGTGGATATCACAACAAAATTCACAAAGGGTATCAGTATGAACATTCCCATCGTTTCTGCAGCCATGGATACAGTTACCGAATCGGTGATGGCTATTGCCATGGCACAGGAAGGAGGCATTGGAGTTCTTCACAAGAATATGTCGATAGAAGAGCAGGGAACCGAAGTAAGAAAGGTGAAGCGCGCCGAAAACGGTATGATCCTCGACCCTATTACCCTCAAGGAGAATGCGCTGGTAGCCGACGCCCTGGATATCATGAAGGAGCATAGTATTGGAGGAATTCCAGTCGTTAACCACTCAGGAAAACTTGTTGGCATTATTACCAACCGCGATCTCCGCTTCGAGCGGAATCCAGGAAGACCGGTAGCAGAAGTAATGACTAAAAATAACCTGATTACGACAACTGAGTTCACTGATTTTGAAAAAGCTGCCGATATCCTGCAAGAGCATAAAATCGAGAAACTTCCTGTTGTTGACAAGGACTACAGGCTTGTCGGGCTCATTACATACAAGGATATCATTAAGATAAAAGCCCGGCCCAATGCCTGTAAGGATGAACATGGCAGGTTGCGGGTTGCTGCTGCGGTCACTGTTACTTCCGACACAATTGACCGCGTGAGCGAACTGGTCAGGAATTCGGTGGATGCAATAGTGATTGACACTGCTCACGGCCACAGCAAAGGTGTGATCGAAATGGCCCGTAAGGTAAAACATCATTTCCCCGAACTGCAACTGATTATTGGCAATATTGCCACGGCCGAAGCTGCCATCGACCTGATGAAGGCCGGCGCTGATGGAGTGAAGGTAGGCATCGGACCCGGATCTATCTGTACCACACGCGTAATTGCCGGTATCGGAATGCCCCAACTGTCAGCTGTCTACGAAGTAGCCAAGGCTCTGAAAGGTACCGGAATACCTGTGATTGCCGACGGCGGTATCCGTTATACCGGCGATATCGTAAAAGCTATCGCTGCAGGTGCCAGCAGTATCATGGCAGGTTCTTTGTTTGCCGGCGTGGATGAATCACCGGGTGAAACCATCATATTCGAGGGACGTAAATTCAAGACATACAGGGGAATGGGGTCTATCGAAGCCATGCAGAAAGGTTCGAAGGACCGCTATTTTCAGGATGCGGAAGACGATATCAAGAAACTCGTACCCGAAGGAATAGTAGGCAGGGTTCCATACAAAGGCTCACTCTCGGAAGTTATTCACCAGATGGTTGGAGGATTACGTGCAGGCATGGGGTATACCGGCTCATCCGATATCAGTTCGCTGCACCAGGCAAAATTTATCAAAATAACTTCAGCCGGAGTTGTTGAAAGCCATCCGCACGATATCACCATAACCCGTGAAGCCCCCAATTACAGCCGATAACAAAACAGGCATCTGATCGTTTTTGCATCATTACAATTATATCGCTCAATCCTAAACAAACCAAACTACAATTTAATACAGAATACCCATGAAAAGGTTGGCTAAAAGCCTTGCAATCATTGCTTTACTCATCGCTCCCGGATTTATTTCAGCTCAATCAACCGTTGATCCGGTAATTCTGGACGTTGCCGGTGAGAAAATTACCCGCAGTGAATTCCTGAATGTTTACCAGAAAAACAATGTTAAAGGTGAAGCTCTCGATGCCAAGGCTCTGGAGGAGTACCTCGAACTTTATATCAACTTCCGCCTCAAGGTGAAAGAAGCTACAGAACTCGGGCTCGATACCCTTCGTTCGTTCCGTGATGAATTAGCAGGTTACCGCAAACAGCTGGCAGCCCCTTACATGGTTGACGACCAGGCTGTTGAATCACTTATAAACGAAGCATACCAGCGGAAACTTTATGATATCAGGGCAAGCCATATACTGATCCGATGCGACCGCCAGGCGTCACCGGCCGATACCCTCGCTGCATGGAACCGCATCATGTCGCTGCGCAAACGTATCATGAAAGGCGAGAATTTCGGCAAGGTCGCAGCAGAAAACTCTGATGACGAATCAGCCAGAACAAGGACTGTTCAGGGCAGAACTGTGAAAGGAAATAATGGCGATCTGGGTTACTTCACTGCCTTCGACATGGTGTACCCCTTCGAAACAGCCGCATATAACACCAAAGAAGGTGAAGTATCAATGCCTGTCCGCACCGATTACGGATATCACCTTATAAAAGTCGTTTCAAAAAAGCCTGCTCTCGGTAAAGTGCAGATTGCCCACATACTGCTTCTGTTCCCCCCGAAAGCAATGGCTGCCGACTCGGTAAAAATGGCTGATTCAGCCCAGATGGTTTACGAACTGCTTCGCAATGGCGGCGATTTCGCTGCGCTGGCAAAAAAATACTCCGGCGACAAGAGTACTGCTGACAAAGGCGGCGTCCTGCCATGGTTTGGCGTTAACCGCATGATCCCGCAATTTATCGATGCCATCCGCGACTTAAAAAACACAGGTGATTATTCGGCACCCTTCATTTCCGATTTCGGCTGGCACATCATCAAACTGGTCGACCGTAAACCTGTCGGCTCACTCGAAGACGAAAAGAACGACCTGAAACAAAAGGTTACCAAGAGCGACCGCACTGTAGTTTCGCAGAAATCGTTCGTTGATAAAGCCAAGAAAGAGTATGGCTACAATGAAAACATCGCTGCTCTCGACAAATTATCGACTATTGTTGATGCATCGGTTTTTGCCGGAAAATGGACTGTTCCTGCTGACGCTGACCTGAACGAAACAATTTTTACTATAGGTAACAAGAGTTACACACAGTCTGATCTGGCAAAATACATCGCTGCTCACCAGCACCAGGGTGATACACTTCACATTCCGACATATATCCTTTCGCAGTTCAACCTGTTCAGTGATGAAAAATGCCAGGCATATGCCGACAGCCAGCTCGAAAACAAGTACCCAGAATTCCGGTCACTCATGAATGAGTATCACGACGGCATACTGCTGTTTGACCTCACCGATAAAAAAGTTTGGTCGAAAGCCATTAAGGACACCACAGGGCTTCAGAATTTCTATGAGCAAAACAAGAACAACTACCTGTGGGATGACCGTGTTGATGCTACTATTTACACTTATGATGACCCGAAGATCACCAAAACACTTAAAAAGTATGTGAAAAAGGGATTATCGTTCGACCAGATACTGCCAAAGTTCAACCATGATACCATTGTAAGCCTTTCGGCTGAACGCAAGAAATTTCTCAAGGGTGAGAATGCAAAAGTCGACAGTCTTGACTGGAAGAAGGGTTTTTATACCGGAATGACCAACGACAAGGGCAAACTGGTGGCTATCGATATTAATCAGGTAATCAGCAAGGAGCCAAAACAGCTCAACGAGGCCAAAGGAATAATAACCGCCGATTACCAGAACTTCCTTGAACAGGAGTGGATCAAAGAGTTGCGCAAAAAGTACCCATACACAGTCAACAAAGATGTTTTGAAGTCAATTACCGGTAACCAGTAATGTCAAGGCTTTTCATTTTCATTCCGCTATTGTGCTTAGCCGCATCATGCAGCCTTCTGCCTGGTCATGGCAGGAAACAGGAACCTGTGGCGCGCGTTAACGACACGTACCTTTACCCGGATGATCTTAAAGGCCTGGTTCCTTCCGGAACCGATCCCAAGGACAGCACCGACCTTGTGAAAACATACATCAACAACTGGATTCGTCAGCAGCTCTTGCTGCAGCAGGCTGAAAACAATCTCAGCAGCGACAAGCTTGACTTCAGCAAGGAGCTCGAACAATATCGTAATTCGCTCATAATGTATGAGTACGAATCAGAACTTGTGAAGCAAAAACTTGATACAACAATTTCTGAAAAAGAAATCGCAGATTATTACCAGGCTAACCAGGCCAATTTCCAGCTCAGGGAAAACATCGTGAGGGCAGGTTATATAGTTGCTCCTCTGAACGCTCCCGACATACCTAAAATGCGAAACCTGTTGCGCAGTGAGAAATCATCTGATCTTCGGGCGCTTGAAAGCCTCTGCCAGGATCATGCAACATCATTCAGCCTCGACGCTGCCACCTGGATTTCGTTCAGCGCACTTCAGAAAGTAATCCCCCTGTCGACCGACGACCAGGAAGATTTTCTCAACTCCAACCATTATTTTGAAGTTCAGGATTCGGCAAGCCGTTACATGGTTCGTATCTATGATTTCAAGACCAGGGAAAGTGTTTCACCCCTGAGTTTCGAAATACAGAATATAAGGGCGGTCATACTCAACAAAAGAAAAACGGAACTGCTTTCGCGAATGGAAGAAGACCTTTTCAACAACGCACTGAAAAAAAAGAAATTTGAAATCTACTAATCAAAATCTCCCAATGAAAAAATCCTTCGTCATCGCGCTTTTCCTGATCAGCCTGATTGCATATTTTCCTGCTAAAGCCCAGGATAAAGTTATTGATGAGGTAATAGCAGTTGTCGGGAGTCATCCCATTCTATATTCCGATGTGGAAGCCCAGTATATGCAGATGAGAGCTCAGATGCAGGTTGCCGATCCCTTTGCAGTCAGGTGCCAGATATTTGAACAGATGCTTTACCAAAAGCTGCTGCTTTACCAGGCTGAAGTCGACAGTATCACAGTGGACGATGAGCAGGTGAATGCAACCCTTGACCAGAAACTGCGCTACTATATTCAGCAATTCGGCTCGCAGGAAAAACTTGAAGATTTCTACGATAAAACAATCCTTGAGATCAAAGAAGAGTTCCGCGAACCTATCAAAGAGCAACTGCTTTCTGAACAGGTTCAGTCCAAAGTCACTGAGAATATCAAGATCACCCCTACCGAGGTAAAACGATTCTTTGAAAAAATGCCTGCCGACAGTATCCCCGTTATACCGATGAAATACGAGATTGCGCAGATTGTGAAGGAACCCGATGTGAGTCCCGAAGAACTGAATGCTGCAAAAGCAAAAATAACTGCCCTGCGCGACCGCATAGTGAAAGGTGAAAAATTCAATACGCTGGCGGTGCTGTATTCCGAAGACCCCGGTTCGGCAGCCAAAGGCGGTGAACTTGGCCTCTTTGGCCGTGGTGATATGGCTCCTGAGTTTGAAGCTGCAGCTTTCGGGCTGAAAAACAAAGGCGATATTTCGGAAGTGATCAAAACCAAATTCGGTTATCATATCATCCAGCTTATCGAAAGACGCGGCGAATACATCAATGCAAGGCATATCCTCATCATCCCCAAGGTGTCGCCCCTTGACCTTGTGCGTGCTAAAAACGATCTCGACAGCATTGCCGGACTGATAACCAAAGACAGCATCTCCTTTGAAAAATCTGCACTAAAATTTAGCGATGATCCGGGCAAGGTAAATGGCGGACTGCTTATCAACCCTGCATCAAACAACTCCACCTTCCCGGCCGATCAGCTTGATCCCAAAGTATTCTTTGTGGTTGACAAACTCAAACCAGGCGAAATCTCCGGAGCGGTTCCCTATACCACCGAAGATGGCACTTCTGCCTACCGCATCCTGAAACTTATTTCGCGCACCCAACCGCATAAAGCAAACATGCAGGACGATTACAACCAGATACAGGAATGGGCGCTGAACGAAAAGAAAGGGAAAGCAGTGGCCAAATGGATCAAGGATAAGTCAAAAACAGCTTATCTCAGGATCGACGACCCTTACAAGTCCTGCAAATTCCAGTACGACTGGAATCAGTAATCCAAACATCAGGAATAGCCGTTGATGATTCCCTTCAACTATCCTTTAACTTAGTTCATAAACCAGCAATTACTTTGTTCTGAGCATGAATGTTTATAAGTCTGATTCCGAAGCTCTTGACGCTTTCGCACTAAAATATAACGAACTTCGTAAAGAGATAGGGAAAGTTATTATCGGGCAGGATGAGGTGGTCAAAAACCTCCTGATTGCCATTTTCAGCAAGGGACACGGTCTGCTCGTAGGCGTTCCCGGCCTTGCCAAAACTCTCATGGTCAATACGCTGAGCAAAGTCCTGGGACTTTCGTACAGCCGTATTCAGTTCACTCCCGACCTGATGCCAAGTGACATTATCGGGACAGAAATACTTGATGAAAACCGGCAGTTCAGGTTCATCAAAGGACCTGTCTTTGCCAACATAATCCTTGCTGACGAAATAAACCGCACCCCTCCCAAAACACAGAGCGCACTCCTTGAATCCATGCAGGAAAAAGCTGTGACAGTCGCCGGTGTGAGCCATAAACTTGAAGAACCTTTTTTTGTACTTGCTACGCAAAACCCTATTGAACAAGAAGGCACCTACCCTCTGCCCGAAGCGCAACTCGACCGCTTCATGTTCAATATATGGCTTGATTATCCTTCGTTCGATGAGGAAATTCAGGTTGTAAAATCAACGACTGCCAATTATACCGCCGATCTGAAAGTGATACTTGAACACGATGAAATTATCTACTTCCAGGAACTAATCCGCCGCATCCCTGTAGCGGACAATGTATTCCAGTATGCCGTGAAACTGGCTTCAAAAACCCGTCCCGGAACCGCCTCCGCCCATCCCTGGGCAAATGATTATCTAACCTGGGGCGCCGGTCCACGCGCTTCACAGTATCTTATCCTGGGTGCTAAATGCCACGCTGCCGTGAGCGGGAAATATTCACCTGATATTGAAGATGTGCAGGCCGTTGCCAATGCCATTCTGCGTCACCGCATCGTGAGANNAAACTACAGGGCTGAAGCCGAAGGAATTAAGGAAGATCATATTGTGAAGGAGCTGTTGAGGTAGTGCGTAGTGCGTAGTGCGTAGTGCTCAGTGCATAGTGCATAGTGCATAGTGCATAGTGCTTGGGGCTTGGGGCTTGGGGTAAAGAGCGGAGAGCAGGAAGTTTTGAAGAGGAGGCTGCGTACTGCGTTTTATACTCCTGAAATTGAATTGAGCACAATCATTATGATGCTGAAGGCCGGCAAAAAAAAACACCAGGAATCCGAATGGCCTGGCGTTTTGAATATAATACCGAACTTTTATTAATTATTAAGTACCAAGATTTTCCGGGTAACCGAAGAACTGTTTTCTGATAGCTTCACAAAATAAACCCCGTTCCTGAGACCCGGAATATCAATTGTCTCCTTCCCGCTGATTCTCTTTTTAGATTTCACCAGTACTCCAAGGTCATCAAAAATTGAGACGTCCGTGTTAACTGCATTTTCGATGCAGATTGCATTTGAAGCCGGATTCGGATAAATGAGTATCTCCGTTGAATTCAGGATGGGTTTCACTCCGTAGGTCACCTCATAGTCGGTAATAAGTCCGACCTTGGAAACTCCCTGAGGTATCACAACATCAAAAGGTTCAGAAATATATATATCGTTCGACATCCTCGACATTTTCACAGCCACCCTGTATTTGCCATCCTGTGATACGTTGATGGAGCGGAAATGCGATCCCTGGATAGGAGTGTCATTATAATACCACTGGTAAAGCGTAATCTCTGTTGTATCGCTTGTTTCGGCAACCTGCATGATCACCGGTTTTGCCTTAAGAATGTTTTCCATGGCCTTTTGGGCAATTACTTTGGCACCCGCTGCATTGGGATGAATACCATCCGGGAAGTTGGCTGACATATAATTGGTGGTGTTATACATATCAATCAGGTGGACCTCTTTTTCGAAAGCTATTTCATGAAGTATCGGAATCAGCTTCATTACAATGGTATTATCGTTGATATTGTATGCCGAGGAGTATGCTTTGGCCGGGGTAACCATGTAGATGACCGGTTTTGAAGGCATTGCCCTGAACTCGTCGATCATTTCAAGATAGGCAGCTTTGTAGTCAGCTGGTTTCCAGTTCCCGCTTTTCGAATCGTTAGTGCCCAGCTTTATCAGGATTATATCAGGGTTAAGGCTGAAAGTGTAATTGTACTGGGGTTGATTCCACCAGGGACTGTCTCCTGTTTTTGACATGGTAGTTCCTGACACTCCAAGGTTCTCGGTGTAATACCCGGTTCCCAGCATAGTCCGGAGTTGCATCGGCCAGCTATTGAAGTAATTTCCTGCTCCGCCTTCGGTGATGCTGTTCCCAATGCAGGCAATAATTGTATCGGTGATCGGGCTGCCAGTGGCATTGCACGAACCGAACTTAACAACCGGAACCGATAGCGGCTCACTGTACACACTTACCCTCCGTTTTCCCCTGAATTCACAGGTGCCGAACACCACCTCGGCATCGCTCATGGTTTTCCCGTTAAGGAACTGGTAAACATAATCAAGGTTAGGAATAACCGGTATTGTAATATCATAAATATTGTCGCCATTATCGTCAGTCAGCGCCAATGAAACAGGGTCCCAGTTATTGAAATTTCCTGCAACATGAACACCGTCAGGCGAAACGGCAGTACCTGTCATATCCACGCTCAGTGTAAGATCGGTACGGATGGTTGAACCGCAGTCATCGCAATGGCCAAAACAGACCACCGGAAGCACTGTATTCACCTGAGGGACAACTATGTTCCTGTCGGCCAGCGAACCTCCCGATCCGCAAGGTGTACCAACCATTGATTCAAAATGGCCCCAGTCGGAATTGCTGGTCGAATACCTGTAATTGTATGACTCACCTGCCGGCAGATATAAGATCGCTTCAAAGATGCTGTCATGGTTATTATCGGTCAGCATCTGAAACTTATTGAGTTCCCACCCGGCCCAGTCGGAGCCGACATAAACTATGCCGTTAGCAGGATATGCCTCTGACATGTTTACCCGGAAGGTTATCATAACGTTTGAGGCTTTCAAGCATAATGACGAAAACACAAACAGGATTAATAATGCAATAGTATTTTTTTTGTACACTACGTGGTTTAGTAATTTTTTGTTCATGATGGTTATTATAAGGTAATTAGTTTCTTTTTCTGAATTACTGAAAAACGGCAGAAATGGTTTTTCCCTGTTATGAAAGAGCCTCATTTTTGCATTACTTAATGGTACAAAAATAAGGTATCGTTACTAACCGGCAAAACTGGTTAATTAATTGAAGCGTAAGTAGCGCCTCACCCCAACCCCTCTCCTCCAGGAGAGGGGCTTGCAACATCTGTAAGATAACCTGTCGATATTGTATCTTACAGGAAGTAACGAAAATGCATTTACCATAAGGGCGATCAGTTTTACTCGCTGATTGTAAACTTCCCTGTAAGCCGGATATCTTCGGATGAACTGCCCACCATCACCTTGAATTCACCAGGCTCCACAACATGATGCATGTCGCGGTTCCATATCCTGAGGTCGTCAGGAGTGAGGGTGAAGTGTACTGCCTTTGTCTCGCCGGGTTCCAGATGTACTCTTACAAATCCACGAAGGTTTTTCTCGTATGTTGTCACGCTGCTGATAACATCACGGGTGTAAAGCTCAACTACTTCCTCCCCTGCCAGTGCCCCGGTATTGGTGACATCAGCCGATACGGCGATCGTTCCGTCAGGTTCCTGTGTGGCAGGATCGATACGGAGGTTAGAGTAACTGAACGATGTATAGCTAAGCCCGTATCCGAATGAGTAAAGCAGTCCTTTGATTTTAGCCGATTCGCCCACATCGGACTGTGCATAAGGCTTCGACGGAAAATTCAAAGGAATTTGTCCCACTGACCGCGGCCAGGTGATGGTAAGCTTTCCGCCCGGATTGTAATCCCCGAACAGGACATCTGCTATCGCCGTTCCTCCCTGCGCGCCGGGGTAGCCTGCATATACTATGGCATCAATGTTCTGACTGATCCAGTTTATGGTCATGGGTTGACTGCCAATGAGCACTACCACCAATTTTTTGCCTGTTTCTTTCAGCACCCGGATGAGGTTTAGCTGATAGCCGGTAAGGTTAAGATCGGTGCGGCTCTTGCTTTCCCCTGCGGTTTTTGTGTTCCCGCCCAGCACGGCTATCACTGCATCCGATTTCATAGCAATGGCAACTGCAGAATCCATTTGTGCTTTTTCGGCAGTAGTCATCGGCACCGGCAGCACCTCACTCTCAGGCCAATTGGCATCAGTGAGTTCGCAACCTTTTGCATAGTACACTTTTTCTTCACCGATCTTTTTAATGACACCCTGTAACACGTTAATACTCTCCGGGTTAAGCGGACCGTAATGGGTATGGGCATAACTGTCGTTTACAGCATTCGGGCCGATCACGGCAATATGTTTCAATGATTTTGAAAGCGGAAGAAGATCATTCGTGTTTTTAAGCAATACTATGCTTTCCCTGGATGCCTGCAGAGCAACTGCCTGGTTTTCTGCACAGTTTACATACCGGACACTCTCTTCGGCATCAGCAATATAGGGATGATCGAAAATGCCGACAGTAAATTTTACTCTCAGCACATCGCTTACCCGGCTGTTTATGGTGTCAGGGGGTATGCGGCCTTCATTCACCAATTGGCGGAGATACAGGATAATACTGTCGGGCATATTGAAGGTAGTTCTCACATTCATACCGGCCATAAAAGCCTGGTAAACTGCCTCTTTGAGATTTGCTGCAACGCCATGCTTTGAGTAGAGGTATTCGAGCGCATCGCTGTCGCTCACCACGTAACCGTTGAAACCAAAGTCTTTGCGCAGTCTCTTTATCAGCCAGTAGTCGCTTCCTGAGACCGGTATGCCGTCGTAATCGTTGTAAGAGCTCATCACACCCCTGATGTGCGCTTCCTGTATGACACGCCTGAAAGGATACAGCATTACATCTTCCACTTCGCGGGGGGCTAATTGCGGATCGGTGCGTGCCAGACCTTCGCGGGCGCCTTTATTGGCACTATACACGGCAAAATGTTTGGCTGTTGATGCCACCTGGTTTTCATATTGCAGGCCGGTTGCCATGGCAATTCCAAGGGTTGCTGCCAGGTAAGGGTCTTCGCCGTATACTTCTTCGAGGCGGCCAAACCGCTGATCGCGGCAAACATCGAGAATGGGTGCGTACACGTTGGTATAACCCAGCAGCCGTGCTTCCCTTCCTTCAATAAGTCCCATNNTGCGGTGTACAAGATCCCTGTTCCAGGTCATGCCCATATTGAGTTGTGTGGGGAAACCGGTTGACACGTAAGCTTCGACACCCCGTATTCCCTCGTCGGTAAAATCAACGGGTATGCCGAGCCGCGTCTGTTCAATGAAAAAGCGCTGGGTTTCATTCATGGCCCACACATGGCGGCGGATATCGGTAACAAGGTCAATATCAGGCTGGTTGCGCCAGAAATTGGCATAGCCGTTCAGGTGTTCATCGATGTTGGCAATGCCATCTTTCCATATCCTGTTTTTCCATTCAGNGGTAGGGAGCGAGTCTTTCACAACCCTCCGCCAGCCGTACAGCGTTGCCATCTGGCAGGTTTTTTCCTCCAGGGTCATCTGCGAAAGCAGGTCTTTTACGCNGGCCTCAACCGGGTTCGAAGGGTCTTCATAAATATCCTTTAACCCGTTCTTGTTCAGGTCAATCCAGCCCTCGTGGTATATACCGGCAGATTTTGGTTTTGATTTAATTTTCTGGGCAGAGGTGTTTAACCCTGTTACCAGGATTAAAAAGATAAGAAAGAGGAAACCGTTTTTCATGTTTCGGGTGACGCTGTAAGCGTTGTTTTTAGTTAAAGCAAATGTAACGAAAAGGAAGGACTGGTATAATGCCAAAACTAGGGAAGCCTGATTCTCGCTTTAGCAATGAGGCGAAACAACTAAATAGTATTATGCAAAGCAGCAAAGAGGGTGCCATTGATCAAAAACCAGGCAAGCATATTAGAAATATCCTGATCAATTGATTAACCTGTAAGCTTATTTAAGGGATTATCTAACCTGCTGGCCTGAACTCATACTAACGGATGAGCAACATCCCGAAATGATTCGGTTAAAAAACATATATCATATATTCAACTGAAAGATATTCTTAATATATTTGGAATGGCCAATGTATAGAAAAAGTTATTATTGTTGAATGATTTGAAGTTTATTAATGAGTGTAATCTATACATCAGAATTTGGGAAAGAGCTGGCATAATTTAGTTTAGATATGCCTCCGGTTATATTGTAGTAAATAAAAAAAGCGACCCCGAATTACCGGGGCCACTTTAAATGTTTTCACAACGGAATAATCCTTATTGTGATTTGCTTTCAGATTGAGAGACAAATATAAAGCATAAAACAGAAAATATATCGAACGATGAAAAAAATATTAGGACTTGACTTAGGGACCAACTCAATTGGGTGGGCATTGATAAAACAAGATTTCAACAACAAGCAAGGCGAAATTTTAGGAATGGGAAGTCGGGTTATTCCGATGGATCAAGGAACATTGGATACATTTAGTGGAGGTAAGCCATTAGAAACACAAACGGCTGCACGTACAAATTACCGTAGTACACGTCGCTTACGCGAACGCCATTTGTTGCGCCGTGAACGCTTACATCGGGTTCTGAATATATTGGGATTTTTACCTGAACATTATGCCAATCAAATTGATTTTGAAAAACGACTGGGAAAATTTATTGCCGAGAAAGAACCTAGTTTAGTTTACCGTGATAG
The DNA here is from genome assembly GCA_015657475.1 of Lentimicrobiaceae bacterium. Classification (GTDB taxonomy): domain Bacteria; phylum Bacteroidota; class Bacteroidia; order Bacteroidales; family UBA4417; genus UBA4417. The sequence continues at coordinate 272,202 of JADLKF010000003.1, forward strand.
AAAATTTATATTCGAAAAATCTTTCGATGAGATGTTGGCAGATTTCAAACAATCACAGCCTCAGTTGTTTGTTATGAATGCCAACGGAAAAGAGACTAAGATACCCTACGATTGGACTATTTATTACTTGCGCAAAAAGGCATTGACTCAAAAGATTCTGAAAGAAGAATTAGCCTGGCTGATTCTTAATTTCAATCAAAAAAGAGGATATTATCAGCTTAGAGGTGAAGAGGAAGCAGAGAATCTAAACAAATTAGTTGAGTTTCATTCTCTCAAAATAGTTAATGTGATAGCCGATGAAAAGCCAAATAGCAAAGGAGATATATGGTACTCGCTTCAATTAGAAAACGGTTGGATTTATCGTCGTTCGAGCAAAACTCCTTTATTTGATTGGAAAGATAAAATTCGTGACTTTATTGTTACAACCGATTTAAACGATGATGGTAGTGTAAAAACGGACAAAGAAGGTAACGAAAGAAGAAGTTTTCGAGCACCGAGTGAAGATGATTGGACGTTGCTGAAAAAGAAAACAGAACAGGAGATTAATACTTCACATAAAACCGTTGGCGCTTATATTTATGACACTTTGCTTCAAAAGCCCAATCAAAAAATCCGTGGCAAATTGGTGCGTACTATCGAACGTAAATTTTACAAGGATGAGTTGATACAAATTCTTGAAAAGCAAATTGAATTACAGCCCGAATTATTTTCCGATGTCTTGTACAATGATTGTGTGCGTGAACTTTACAGGAACAATGAGGCACAACAACTTATTTTGAGTAAACGAAATTTCACTCACCTATTTGTGGAAGATATAATTTTCTATCAACGACCTCTAAAAAGCCAAAAATCGTCAATTGGAAACTGCACATTGGAATACCGATTTCACAAGGACAAAAATGGAAATGATGTTAAGGAATATTTAAAAGCTATTCCTAAATCAAATCCATTGTATCAGGAGTTTCGCGTTTGGCAATGGTTGTGTAATCTAAAAATTTACAGAAAAACTGATGATGCAGAAATAACTTTCGAATTGATTCAGAATGACGATGACCGGGTAAAGCTTTTCGACTTTTTAATGCAACAAAAAGAAGTCAACCATATAGATATTTTAAAATATATCATATCCCCAATCCTGAAAGAACAATTTCCAAATGCAAAGCCCAAAGCATTTGACAAAGAGTTAGATAAAGAAATTGCCAAATATCGCTGGAATTATGTTTTTGACGATTCAAAAGATAAAGAAGAAGATAAATCAAAAAAATATCCCTGCAATGAAACTGGTTATGAAATCAGGAAAAGATTGGAGAAAGTGGAGAATCTCCCTACTGGCCTGCTTACGCCTAAAACCGAACAGCATTTATGGCATATAATATATTCCGTGACCGATAAAAAAGAATATGAAAAGGCACTAACATCTTTTGCCAATAAATACAACTTAGATAAAAGTTCATTTGTTGATATTTTTAAGAAATTTCCACGGTTCAAAAGCGAATATGGCTCCTATTCCGAAAAAGCAATAAAGAAACTTTTACCATTAATGCGCTTAGGAAATTATTGGGATTGGGAAACAATTGATACCAAGACAAAAGAACGCATTGGCAAGATAATCACGGGTGAATATGATGAAGACATAAAAAAACGCGTTCGTGAAAAAACAATTAATCTTACGGAAAATAATCATTTTCAAGGATTACCACTTTGGTTGGCAAGTTATGTGGTGTATGGTCGCCATTCGGAGGCAGAAATTGCCGACAAATGGACTTCGATTGCAGATTTAGAAAAATATCTGGAAGATTTCAAACAACACTCGTTGCGTAATCCCATTGTAGAACAAATAGTTACTGAAACATTAAGAGTTGTCAGGGATATTTGGAAGCATTATGGACAAAGCGCGAAAGATTTCTTCGATGAAATACACGTGGAACTTGGGCGCGAAATGAAAAACACTGCCGAAGACCGTAAATACCTGAGCGAACAAGTTAGCAATAACGAAGCTACTAATCTGCGTATCAAAGCATTATTATTGGAATTAAAGGAAAATTCAGATGGAAAATTATCGGTTGACGATGTTCGTCCCTATTCCCCGATGCAACAAGATGCGTTGAGAATTTATGAAGAAGGCGTTCTGAATTCCAATATTGAATTTCCTGAAGATATTTTGAAAATCAGCAAAACAGCACAACCTTCAAAATCGGAGCTTCAACGTTACAAATTGTGGCTGGAACAAAAATACCGTTCTCCATACACTGGGCGGATAATTCCGCTCGGAAAGCTGTTTACGGAAGAATATCAGATTGAACACATAATCCCGAAATCCCGCTATTTTGATGATAGTTTCAATAATAAAGTCATTTGCGAAGCAGCGGTAAATCAACTGAAAGATAACCTGTTTGGACTGGAATTTATTCAGAAATACTATGGTCAGGAAGTTGAATTGGGATTGAACAAAACTGTACGGATTTTTACTGTAGATGATTACAAAGATTTTGTGAAACAACATTATGCAAAAAATAACGCGAAACGCCGGAATCTTTTGTTAGACGACATACCTGAACAAATGATTGCTCGTCAGATGAATGATACCCGCTACGTCAGTAAATTTATTTCTGCTCTTTTGTCCAATATTGTTCGTGCTGAAAAGGATGACGATGGAATCAATTCAAAAAACCTTATCCCTGGAAACGGAAAAATCACAACTATTCTGAANAAAGATTGGGGCTTGGATGCCGTTTGGAATGANTTGATTCTGCCACGTTTTGAAAGAATGAACCAATTGAGAAACACTACATCGTTTACATATTGGAATGAGCTACGTCAAAAATTTCTGCCGGTAGAATATTCTCCTGAAGATTCGAAGAAAATAGAAAAGAAACGTATTGACCATCGCCACCATGCAATGGACGCACTGGTAATTGCTTGTATGACAAGAGACCACGTGAATTTACTTAATAATCAATCAGCTAAATCGGAAATCTCAAGATTCGATTTACAGAATAAACTGAGAAATAAGGAAAAAGAATGCTGGTTTGACAAGAANGAAAACAAGCAAGTCGAACGGGATGTTTTCAAAGAGTTCAAGAAACCATGGGAAACATTTACTATTGATGCAAAAAATGGATTGGAGACAATTGTAGTTAGTTTCAAACAAAATTTACGAGTTATCAATAAAGCAACCAATTATTATGAGAGATATGAGGGTGGCAAAAAGATAATAGTCAAGCAAAAAGGAATTAATTGGGCGATACGAAAACCAATGCACAAAGATACCGTCTCAGGAAAAGTAGATTTAAACTGGGTTAAAGTTCCAAAGGGAAAAATACTTACTGCCACTAGGAAAGCCATTGATACCTCTTTTGATTTAAAAACAATTGGATCAATTACAGATACCGGNATACAGAAGATTCTTAAAAATTATCTAGAGAAAAAGGGAAATAATCCCGAACTAGCATTTTCGCCTGAAGGTATAGAAGATTTGAACAAGAATCTAAATTTATATAATGATGGAGAGTCCCATAAACCCATTTACAAAGTCCGGATTTATGAGTTGGGGAGCAAATTTGCTTTGGGAGAAACTGGGAATAAAAAAGATAAGTATGTGGAAGCAGCGAAAGGAACAAACCTATATTTTGCTGTTTATCACGATAAAGATGGNGTACGAAGTTATGAGACAATTCCATTAAATATTGTCATTGAGAGACAGAAACAAGGATTAGCGCCAGTGGAATTAAAAAATGAAAATGATTTCTTCTTATGTCCAAATGACTTAGTTTATATTCCGAATGAAGATGAAAAAGAAAATATCAATAGAATTGATTTTAATAGCATGACAAGTGAGCAAATAAAGCGGATATATAAAATGGTAAGCTCGTCTGGCTCGCAATGCTTTTTCTTAAGGCAAGATATCTCATCATCAATTGTGAACAAATATGAATTTTCGACATTAAACAAAATGGAAAAGAGCATTGAAGGTGTAATGATTAAGGAATCTTGTATCAAATTAATTGTTGATCGCCTTGGTAATATTTCACTTTATAAATTAGCTAAATGTTAAGCAAAACAACTTTTGATTCAAAAGCAGGTGACTTGTTGCAGTAAAAATTTTGCTAAAACAAGCATTGTATTATACTCAACCCATAATACAATTAGCCCACACCTGCCCATGCCTAGTCACGGGGTGACATCCCCCCCCTGCAACGAGGTCACCCCGTGAGCAACCCGAAAACTGACCTATGATGAATTTTAATATTGGTGGCATATACCATATTTATAATCAGGGTAACAACCGTCAACCGATTTTTTTCACTAGTGAGAATTATGAGTTTTTTCTACGGAAGGTCAGAACTCATGTGCTGCCTTATGCCGATATACTGGCCTGGTGCCTGATGCCTAACCATTTTCATTTAATGGTTGAGGTGAAGGAGGTGCTTCTGCCCATGCCCTCGCTTACTCACGGGGTGACTTCGCCGCTCAAGCAATTGAGTCACCCCGTGAGTAACCCTTCGCAACCCCAGCGTCCCGAAAGTCACCCCGTGAGTAAACACATCACCATTAACACCAGCATTGGCATCATGCTGAGATCATATACCAGGGCTATCAATCTTCAGGAGCATCGAACAGGCTCACTTTTCAGGGAGGAAACAAAGGCCATCTGCCTTAACGACTACCCTCGGCGTTCAGGCCTCTGGTATCAATCGCAAGGCATAACTTATCTCCACACATCAATCCCCGAATGGCAATATCCCCAGGTGTGCTTCAATTATATTCACAACAACCCCGTAAAAGCCGGTTTGGTTGCCGATGCCCGTGATTGGGAGTTCTCCTCGCTTAGTGAAATAATCAACGAACGCACTGATGCACTGGTGAACATTAATCGCATTCATAGCCTTGGCTTAAACTATGGATAACCTTTATGTATTCATGTAATAATATATCGTATGATAAAGCGAACACTCTATTTTGGGAACCCTGCTTATCTCAATCTGAATAACAAGCAGCTTGTTGTCAGGTTGCCTGAAGTTGAGAAAAACAAAGATCTTCCCGAAAGATTCAAACTGGAGGCCACAGCCAGTATTACCATTGAAGACATTGGTGTGGTGATGCTGGACCACCAGCAAATAACCATTACCCAGGGATTGATGGCCGCTCTGCTCGATAATAATGTCGCCATTATCACCTGCGATGGCTCGCACATGCCTGCAGGCCTCATGCTGCCGCTTGAAAGCCATAACATACAGCATGAGCGGTTTAAGAACCAGCTTGATTCTTCGGTACCGCTCAGGAAACAACTGTGGCAGCAAACCACCATCCAAAAGATATTGAACCAGGCTGCCGTGCTTTCGATGCAGGGGAAAGAGAGTCAAAAGATGATTTATTGGGCCAAAAGGGTAAGATCGGGTGACCCTGACAACTGCGAGGGAAAAGCAGCATTGCATTACTGGAGCAATGTTTTCCCCGATTCGATGTATTTCAGCCGTGACCGCGACGGAGATCCGCCCAATAACCTTCTTAATTATGGTTATGCAATATTGCGCGCCATAACTGCCCGTTGCCTTGTAGGTTCGGGTTTATTGCCTACCCTTGGCATTCACCATAGCAACAAGTACAATGCGTATTGTCTTGCCGACGACATCATGGAGCCTTACCGCCCTTATGTTGACATGATTGTGCTTGAGATTGTAAAAGGCGGCAGCGAATACACAGAGCTGAACACTGAATTGAAACGTATACTGCTGGGCATCCCTGCGACAGATGTAATAATAGAAGGTGAACGCAGCCCGCTGATGATTGCCATGCAGCGCACCTCCGCATCACTGGCCCGTTGTTTTGAAGGCACCGCGAGGAAAATATCTTATCCGGAAATTGACTGATTAACTGCCTGATACATGGACTTCGCTGAAAGGCTAAACGAATACAGAATCATGTGGGTAATGGTGTTTTTTGACCTTCCGGTAATAACCCCGAAGGAAAGGAAAATTGCAACCAGGTTCCGGAAGGAAATTATGGCTGACGGTTTCGGCATGTTCCAGTTTTCAATTTACCTGAGGCATTGTCCAAGCCGCGAAAATGCCGATGTTCATATCAGGCGGGTAAAGAATATTCTGCCCGAAAAAGGCAACATTGGAATTCTATGCATCACCGACAAGCAGTTCGGTATGATGGAAATATTACTATGGAAAAAAGAGGTTTGAAAAGAAAGATGTGCCCAGCAACTGGAACTTTCTAATCAGGGCATAGTCTAAAATAAAAAATCCCTTTATCAACTTCTGATAAAGGGATTCAGATACCAATTTTTTCTTTGCATAAATCTTTGTCTTTGCTTAGGGCCACAATCCTTTCCAATCGTGGTAGGTTGTGGTATCTATGTCAAAGATACAATCTGAAAGCAAATCACAACGCAGATCAGAACAACGCATATAGAAGCATGTTGTGGTATCTATGTCAAAGATACAATCTGAAAGCAAATCACAACATCAAGCTTCAGTATTCTCCTAACAGCTTGTTGTGGTATCTATGTCAAAGATACAATCTGAAAGCAAATCACAACAAACTGATAGCAGATTAGTTACACCTGGTTGTGGTATCTATGTCAAAGATACAATCTGAAAGCAAATCACAACTGCTTCAATTGGTAACGCTCAGCCAAATTGTTGTGGTATCTATGTCAAAGATACAATCTGAAAGCAAATCACAACAATGCATGGCAGCAGTGCGTATTAATGGTTGTGGTATCTATGTCAAAGATACAATCTGAAAGCAAATCACAACTCTGTGATGATTTCATATAATTGCTGTTGTGGTATCTATGTCAAAGATACAATCTGAAAGCAAATCACAACACCATCATGCGTATATTCTCCCTCTTCGTTGTGGTATCTATGTCAAAGATACAATCTGAAAGCAAATCACAACAATTAATCTGTTCGTCATCACATGATCGTTGTGGTATCTATGTCAAAGATACAATCTGAAAGCAAATCACAACAGGTTCCCGTTCATGTGTTTCCTCATGCGGTTGTGGTATCTATGTCAAAGATACAATCTGAAAGCAAATCACAACAGTAAAGGTTATTGTTAATTCCCCGCGAAGTTGTGGTATCTATGTCAAAGATACAATCTGAAAGCAAATCACAACATGTCCTAGGATACGGAGCAGATTCAACGGTTGTGGTATCTATGTCAAAGATACAATCTGAAAGCAAATCACAACGGCGGTACCACAGCCATGGCTGGAACTCAGTTGTGGTATCTATGTCAAAGATACAATCTGAAAGCAAATCACAACGTGGTTCCTGATGGCAAACTTTGGCATTGGGTTGTGGTATCTATGTCAAAGATACAATCTGAAAGCAAATCACAACTTCTTGAAGTAATTTGAAAGATTTGCCATTGTTGTGGTATCTATGTCAAAGATACAATCTGAAAGCAAATCACAACGCAAACTCAACACTTTTCAGTCCTCTTGTTGTTGTGGTATCTATGTCAAAGATACAATCTGAAAGCAAATCACAACATTTAGACCATCCAGTTTAGTGGCATCTGAGTTGTGGTATCTATGTCAAAGATACAATCTGAAAGCAAATCACAACGCCCTGATAGAGGCTACATCATTCCTGACCGTTGTGGTATCTATGTCAAAGATACAATCTGAAAGCAAATCACAACGATACAGCCAAATTCAACGAAATCAAGAAGTTGTGGTATCTATGTCAAAGATACAATCTGAAAGGCAAATCACAACAGGAGGCGGAACACCACGGGCCTAGCATGTAGTTGTGGTATTCTATGTCAAAGATACAATCTGAAAGCAAATCACAACGAATCCTGCAATGCAAGTATTTCGTCATTTGTTGTGGTATCTATGTCAAAAGATACAATCTGAAAGCAAATCACAACTGTATTCCTCAAATATCATTTTATGCAGTGTGTTGTGGTATCTATGTCAAAGATACAATCTGAAAGCAAATCACAACGGACGAAACAGACATCGACGAACATAGTACAGTTGTGGTATCTATGTCAAAGATACAATCTGAAAGCAAATCACAACTACATGTTAATGCACCGATTTTGGGCATGAGTTGTGGTATCTATGTCAAAGATACAATCTGAAAGCAAATCACAACCGGATCGACCATAGAGGGCACCCTGACGGAGTTGTGGTATCTATGTCAAAGATACAATCTGAAAGCAAATCACAACAATCTGCTTTATTGCCGGGTAATCATCAAAGTTGTGGTATCTATGTCAAAGATACAATCTGAAAGCAAATCACAACTTTGTAGTAAGTCTTAACTGTTTCTACTAGTTGTGGTATCTATGTCAAAGATACAATCTGAAAGCAAATCACAACTCCCAAGTCTCTTCTTTCATCTTCTCTAAAGTTGTGGTATCTATGTCAAAGATACAATCTGAAAGCAAATCACAACTGCTTGTAGAAATTCTTAATCTGTTCGATAGTTGTGGTATCTATGTCAAAGATACAATCTGAAAGCAAATCACAACGAATGGACCAGCATCAGGCATTGCGTTATGGTTGTGGTATCTATGTCAAAGATACAATCTGAAAGCAAATCACAACCTAAACATGGCATACAACATATCATTACTGTTGTGGTATCTATGTCAAAGATACAATCTGAAAGCAAATCACAACCCCATCAGCTATAAAACATTTCAGAAGCTTGTTGTGGTATCTATGTCAAAGATACAATCTGAAAGCAAATCACAACGGCGAAGGTAGAAGGGTGTACTGAATGGTTGTTGTGGTATCTATGTCAAAGATACAATCTGAAAGCAAATCACAACGCGATCCATCTTCACGTTTCCAGCCAAATAGTTGTGGTATCTATGTCAAAGATACAATCTGAAAGCAAATCACAACCGTATCGGCATATGATGTACTGTTTTAGCTGTTGTGGTATCTATGTCAAAGATACAATCTGAAAGCAAATCACAACACATCGTGCTGACCTTTGATATAAATGCTTGTTGTGGTATCTATGTCAAAGATACAATCTGAAAGCAAATCACAACGCACGCTCGGTAAATCCCATAATGGTGAGCGTTGTGGTATCTATGTCAAAGATACAATCTGAAAGCAAATCACAACTGATGGCAGATGGTGGACCGGACCGCGGACCCAGATCGACGAAGAGAGTTTTAAGTTTATACCAATTTTCTATATAATTTTCAACAAAACACCTCAAAATATTTATAATGTTCTCTCAGAGAACTCAATAATCTCTCCTTTGAAAGGACATTTGCGCAACGTGTTCCAAGTTGACGACTCCCGTGCCTTCAGGTGCGATCAGTGCTGCGGCCCATGTCTTCGAAACCCCGATGTCGGATATACTATCCTACATATCCGATGACATCCAGAACTATCTTTTTCCAGAGAGACTCCTGGCTCCTCCCTCGTGACAGGAAAGACATACGTTTTATTCACAATCCGCTTCCTGCCAACGTTTCATATATGATGCGTGAAACCATACGACAAACCGCCTCGAGCACCCGCCCGGAACCACAATGAGCTCCTGCCGATGGCACTACAACGATTATGTAGACCGCGACCAATAGACGCCGTTCGCGGCCTGTGTATCAAAAAATAGCCGGGTTTTCTCTCCAACGAGAAACTAGGCAGAAAGCGAATCCAAACTCCTTTCAGAGCCTTCGGTGGAAGACTCTTCCGCCTCTGGGCGATAATGCCGCAAAATCCGTGTGGCAGGCCATAGTTTCCTAGTAAGCCCACTGAACAATTTGTGGAGTCCTGCTGTGTGTAGGCCATATTGCCAGCCGTTAGAAGAATATTGTATCCCTCTCTGATTGTCAAAGGATGAGGTAATCTCGAGCATGAAGCGTACAGAAAGTCAATTTCTACGATTCACCAGAGTGAAAGAGATGTCTATCAGCGTCTCGCGTATATCGCGAATGTATCAACCCGCCCCGCCAATTTTCAGAAAGCAGATCGCCTTCTTCCTATTACTACCGGCGGAAAAGTGTAGAAGCAGACATGCATGTCAGTGCAATGCTCTGTGTGTTGAGCAGGTACGCCTTCGGGAAAACCTGTTTCATTGTTTTTATTGTTGTGCTTGTATATCCCAAAATTTCAAACGTCGGTCTTTGGTACTGCTGGAGGTAAATCTTATGTCACAATAGCACCGTATGAGTCACTCCGGTCTCGAGACACTATACCAATCAACCAAATCCGTCTCCGGCACCGTCAATGAGTCAATGTGATTAGCCTCTGCGCGCTTTCCATCGCGAGCTCCAAGTCTCTATATGTGCTCTCTCAAGACTGAGCTCACCGTAAGAAGAAACGCCGGCATAAGTGATATGAACCTGAGTGACTGTGGTCTACAACAGCGTACTCAATATCCGCTGAAAGAGCATATAATTCTACCAGGAGATACAGCTGATAGTTTTGTGTGGAAACACAGAATATGGATAAAGAGGAGTAATACACTTGCAGATGGTGTTGAGCCAGTGATTTTGCACTCGGTAAAAAGAAGATACGTATACTTATGTATCTCAATTTATTATGATCCTCTACAATACTTCACAAGATCATTCAATACTTTACTGTGCCGCCTGAAAATTTGAGTGCGTCCTGTTCTGCTAATCTGTCACTTTCTCTATATTTTTATATATGATTGTATGTGGGTAATTTCCCGACGAATCCCAAAAGTATGAGCGTGCACCATCTCGCCGAGACGCAGTACTACCGGCGATCTCTGGAAGCTTACTCGAAATTACGTGGCTTATTTCAGAACAGAAAGTTTTATAGAGTAGATTCTTTTATCGGCCAGTCACGAAAGGTGATTTCCTCCGTACACTCCACGGCACTCCTCGGAGCTGTATATCTATAGAGGTCATGAGTATACGTGTCTATGCTACACTCGATAACTCATACACCATCTCACGCTTGCTCCATAGATACAATGACCGATCTGTTTACCGAAGTATGTGCCCAAATATCCTCGATACCCAGCTCTCAGTTTACCCGGTCATTGTCCTATCATGTTTTGATCCTCCTTGATCTGCAGGTTTTAGGAAAAGGAATCATACTCATATATAGTCATTGACATAAGATTGCCATATCCAATCCAGTTAATGAAATGAATTCTATTTATTGATCAAAGATGTTGACATCCATATCTCAAAACTTTGGGAGAGCAAATCAAACAAAATAAAACTTGAACCCAACTTTCATGTGTTTTGCTTATACTCAGAAACAAAATTTCGAGCCATAAGAGCGAATCATTGCATGAATATGTCACAAGTGTTACCAGTATGGTATGATGGTGGCGGATAGTGGACTCATGTCATAAAGATACAATCTGTCAGTAAATATGTCAATACTCACAAACTGTGGAGAAGTGATTTAGCAGATTTCAAGTTTTTTGCTAAAGATAAAGATGGTCACACTTTCATCAGAGAATTTTTGTGAACATTCTGAAAATCTCTGTGAAGCGTATCTCGCCCGTGTGAAATAATCTCTCAGTGGCTCGCCGAGTAGAGCACTGAGACTCCTCTCCGATTACGCGCTTTCATGGAGATGTGGAATGCATGGAAAATACATTCGGGGAATCGAGTATACAATTCGAGCGGAAAAACCCATGTGAACGGGAGCTCTAAAAAAGCGTATGTATCCCAGCCCGACGCGTTGGTAAGCTCTTCATTCTCGAATGAAATGAATATAAGCTCTCAAAATTCTGGGGACGACCTGTCCTGAATGTGGAGAGCAACCTGAACACGACAATCAAGAAAAAATCCGTGCGTGTGGTGAGGCCTTGATGACTAAATAATTGCCACGATGAGAAGCTCGGTCTCGGAAGAATGATGAGAGAAGAATATGGACATTTATAAGTTGTAGACTCGGGTATAGGATACCTGAGTTCACACTCGATCCGAGTGAGAGTGCTATATAGACCGAGGAAAACGACATTCAAAACATGAGTCGTGCTCGAGATGCAGCTAGATTCCGCCAGACAGCCGTTAGCGGGATTATTTGAATATGTGGTGACATGCAAGAACCAAATTTATTCCAGTTTGAGGTATGATGCGTGTTAAAAAGGAATATTTGTTATAGATGTTTCTGCATTACTTAATTCTTCGTGGCCGATGCACACCGCAAAATTCGGGAATGTGTCGCTTTTATAAAATTTCCGCCGACCTGTAATCAGGTTATTGTAACACCTATAGAGATAGTAAACACGAAAGATGACTGCGGTGGCACGATGGTCCCATAACTCACGACAGCACACGAGGAAAGGTGCACACACTTCTGCTTGGCCTTGCGTAAAATCTAAAATAAACCTGCTCGTTCTTGAAACTACATTTAGGAGATAAGGGAATCTTTAGTTTGTCCTGAGAGGGCCTAGCACGTGAAACTTATACTTACTTTTCGGAATTTTAGTTGTTTTGAAAACACGACGGAGGTGAACAATGGAGAAATCGACTTTCTATTTCTTGTCTATGGAATATCAATAAGCAATACGCTCATGCTCAAATGACTGGCCGAAAGCTCTACATATGTTACAAAAAAAAGGATACAGAGTTGACACATGATGTTCGTTCTAGTCAAATTGCATGCGATAAGTGTGAAGTACTATGAGCCGCTACTCAGCCGGAAGTACGAGATCCTGCAGCATAAGCCTTTCGTTCGACACGAGAGCTTTGCTCCCGGTGTGCTGAGTGGTATACGTGATGTTCAAGAGGCGCTAGACCCATATGAGAGAGACCTCGGCGCCTCTCATAAGTGCTCTCATCAGCATATCACCCATATCGAGTCGTCGCAAGAGCCACAGCGGAAGCTGTGCGGAGACGACGCGGCTCACACGCAACAAAATGCAATATGAGGTAAGCGAGTTCAGGTGCGCAGCTACCGTGCGGTATGCGCTACCGAAACGAGCAGAGAGAAGTGTGTCCTGAACGCTTACTGTCTCGACTCTACGCAGCAAGTGAAAAGGCCGGGCTCAGCGCTGCCTCTTTGCGTGCGTGCTGGCGCGTGACTCTCGAAACAATCAAAAACCACAGAGCCATCAGTGCTCAGACCAGGTATGGTTATCCCAGACTCAAGACAGTGCAGAAGGCGGCACTCAGGCTCGTAGCGTTCTGCACTCTCTATACTCGCCGGTCTCCTGACTATTGCGCGAGCAGGTGAAAGCCTGTCAGTCCCACACTATGCTCCACGAGCGCCTTTTGGATATGTTAAGTATCACTGGCTGTGACCTATTCCACTCCTCTAGAACTGCGTCGCGCAGCGAAAGGCTCTGTAAGCATGCGCGTTTCCCTCTCATCTCCCGAGAGCACCACTCCGACCACCCCGGAGTCTCGTGGCTCTACCGTGAAGCCAAAAAGACCTTATTGGCTGCAAACCGTACCGTGCCCAGATATTACGACATACTCGACTATTCTTGTGGTTTACCGTCTTTTCTCGCAGACGAAGAAGGCCACGGTCACTTGCGCCAGCCAAACCCTCTGTCTTTCCCCGGTGCCCTCCACAGCGCCGTGCGGAGGAAGTCCTCGCAGGCTGGGAGAAACCGTATTACGCGAGAAGCTCTCACCTTCGCCCGCCAATGAAGTAGTAGGGCCTGTAGCACTGCGCCATCCTCTCCCTAGCTTCACAGATATCGAGCTCCGGTACCCTCCAGCCGAAAACCGAGGAACGCTCTCGCTCCGCGAGAAATACCGCAGCTTTCACGCGATGAGACATCCACGAGCTGTATAACTTCCCGACTGGGCGCCAGTGCATGTTAGAGGGGCACCTATCACCCTCGGACCTGTCTCAGACCACTCCTCTCCTCCAGCTGCCATGACACTCTTCTGCGGCGCGCGAGAGCCTCTTCTTTTCGTAGCTGCCTTGTCGAGGCTCCGTCCCTTCACGTCTGCGCACCGTGGAAGTAGAACGATTACCGCGGACAGTAGCATGACCTACGCGAGCCTCCCACCTCTTCCCGGATAGAGCGCGATGTGCGCGCAGCCATTCCTTCGAACGCCTCGTCCCATGGAGTCACGGTCGTAAAAAGCGAACACTTTTCCGTCCTATAGCCGATGCCGAGATGACACCTGACGCTTACAAATCTCCACCGACCAAGATCATCGAGGTTCGTAAGCCCATATACGTGAATGTGTGCCACGAAACGCATGTTCGTTTGCGAAGCGGCTCGCTCAGAGGCACCGATGACCGCCCGCGAGGACTGAAGAGCAGCGGACACGAGCAGGAGTGACTCTCGCTCTGTAGCTAGGGCTAGTACCGCCCCAGCTCTGGCGTATCTCTCGCCTCTCATCGCTTCGAGGACACCCCGCCGAATGGTTGCTTATGCGAGAACAGTCGGTGCTCCATCTCGTGCGCGTCTGCTTGGAGACTCACGATATGATCTGTCCTTCGAGCGTGTGATTCACATGTCGGCCCGTTGACCGGGCAGGACTCCTAGAGCTCAGACTCTGACGCTCCGTCTTCAGGTCATCCCTCGCGACACTAGCGACTGGTTAGCTCGTCGCTCTCTCAGCCGAACAATCCCATGAGTGCCGATCGCTTCTCTGCTGAGAACAGCTGATCATGTCTGCGCTTTCGGACGTGCGATTGATCACAGAATGACGAATACAGGCTAAAGCGCGCTTGTACTAGTGCAATAGAAGTGAGAGGCTCAGAATGTTGCAAGGCACTCTCGGGATGCCGAGGAAAAGCGCGTGTCGGGATGGAATGTGGTCCGCGGAAGTATTCGAATACGCGATGCCTGAGTACGAAAGACTCGGGGGCTTGATGTGCGCGCCGCATCGCACGCAGGATACATCACACGGCGAACGGAAGGTGGACTCACGATTGTCGTCCGGTGCTTTCCCAGGTGAGGAAGAAAAGTCCCTGCCTGCCATATCGATGCGTGTCTCGTGCGACGCCCTATCAGGTGAGCGAATCTCTGATCCATGTTGTGTCTCCCATATCACGAGTGGGTCACAATTACGAGATACCTGTTTTCTGTGGTAATGCCGGGCCAGCAATATAACCGTTTAGCGACGGATCATCTCCTCGTCGCCCCCACGAGGAGGCCGCCGGCGCACCACTCACTGTGTCAGCTGTGAACTCGATGGAAGTATTGTCCTCGAAACCGCCGTGCTGTAGCCGGAGAAAATAGACCAGGTGCGCTAGCAGCAGGTTACGGAGAGGGGCCCCGCGCCATTGAAACTCATCTATCGATCACTCATTTGAAGAGAGATGCCAGGTCGGCGAGCCCTAACCCTCGGCGATTCGCGCCCGCCTGTCATATATATCCACTATGTGAAATTACATGCTCTCCCATGATATCTCGAGTATCTCATATGTCTATCTATCAATGCGCTTCAGCTCGCTCACTCTAAGCCGATCAGCCAAGCAAGCGTTTACTTAGACGCGCGTGCCAGGCTTATACCGCGCCTGACGCAACTTTCGCAGCAATCACTCTATCGTATCGCGCTCTCTCTCTCTTGAGGTCCGCAGCACTACGCACGAAGGCTTACAATCCACACCTCCTATGATATCTATCATCTCGCCGACGCGTGGCTAATAATCTTTCGGTAGACTCCAGTAGGCGCTATGTATCTTTCTCCACGATGAAGCGGGCTCTCACTTATGTTAGCCAGCTTTACAAATACTGCCTCTCGTTCACACGACACTTATCTAGTCGCACGCGAAGTCAGAGGGCGTCATAATCTTAAAATATTGTCTCTCCTCTCAAGATTCGAATGGTAAGAAGATGTCACTCTGTCGTGGCACAGATATATATCATCCTCTATATGCGTGTGGGTCCGTATCTCCCTCTAACTGCGCTCTCCGGTTCGTGTGTCGT
>JADLKF010000016.1 GCA_015657475.1 Lentimicrobiaceae bacterium
TATCGCCACGAGCTTCCGGTTTGAGNNCTTGCCTGCCGATGACATAATNCATGTCTTCGAGGTCGGGCTGCATGTCGGGATTCGCCAGGAAACCTGTTTTTTCCCGTTCGAGCATCAGCAAGCCGGTGTAGGCGGCACCCAGGTCGCCGGTAACGCATATAAGGTCGTTTAGTCTGGCTGTGCTGCGGTAAACAACTTTTTCATTGTCAACAATCCCGGTTACAGTGAGCGCCAGAAANNATAATCCCTGTGGGCTTGAGGTGGTATCACCACCTGCCAGGTCTACCCTGTANNAATGTTTGCAGGCGAGTTTTATCCCGGCATATAATTCGTCAAGCGCTTCGGCTGAAAACCGGTTGGAAACCGAAATTCCGACAAAAAGTTGTTGNNCGGAGTTGCCGTTCATGGCAAAAATGTCGGAGAAATTTACCACGGCAGCTTTATATCCCAGGTGTTTCAGTGGAGTGAATGCCAGGTCGAAATGGATGCCTTCGATAAGAAGGTCGGTACTTACCAGGGTGAGTTTGTCACCGTTGTTAATCACGGCNNAGCATCGGTCGCCAATGCCTTTCAGGGTTGACTGATTAATGATTCCGACGTCGGCTGTAAGCCTGTCAATCAATCCGAATTCTCCCAGTTCATTGAGTTCAGTCCTGCCGGGATGTGAGGTTTTCAAGCATAGTGAAATGATTTTCGCAAAAATACATCAGTCTGGATTGCGATGACGAATTTTCTTCAAAGAGATTCAAATGATACCTAATTTTGCAGCCCGAAAATCGGGAAGGATTCTGTGAAAGTCTGCCAAAAGCAGCGATTTGTAAAATTCTTTCTGTCTTTAATCTTTGGGCACCGAAAATCATCTAACTAAAATAATCAATACCATTAACCCTGTTTTATGTTTCGCTCACGTTTTCTGTTTGTTATTGTAGGTTTCTTTTTGCTGAACGCGCTAATGCACAGGACTTTAAGATTGCCGGTAAACTTATCAACGCCGATGATCAGCTTCCATTGGTTGGCGCAACGGTTAAACTGACCAGCGTTCGTGATACTACCCGGTTCAGGTACACTACTTCTGATGTTCAGGGTGGATTTGAGTTCAACAAACTCAACCGCGGGCCATACGTACTGGAGGTCACTTTTATAGGTTTTGATAAACTNGACGAAAAAATGTCGTTGCCAACAGCAGTTCGCCAAAGAGTGATCAGTATATTTTAAAACCTTCTACCNACAACGCTCAAGGAAGTTGATGTGACAAGCACCACCATCAGGGGCGAGCAGAAAGGCGATACAGCGCAGTTTAACGCTGCAGCATTTAAAGTAGCCCAGGATGCAACCACCGAGGACCTGGTANNAGAAAAAATGCCGGGCATTACCATTGAAAACGGGACGGTGAAAGCTCATGGTGAAGAAGTGAAGAAAGTACTTGTTGACGGAAAGCAGTTCTTCGGTGACGATCCTTCGGTTGCCTTAAAGAACCTGCCTGCCGAAGTGGTTGATAAGATACAGGTGTTTGACAAGCTCTCTGACCAATCGGCCTGGACAGGTNNTTTTGATGACGGCAATGCCCAGAAAACATTGAACATTGTCACCAAATCAGCAAGGAACAACGGNCAGTTCGGGAAATTTTCAGCCGGCTACGGTACGGATGACCGTTACCTGCTGGGAGCAAATATGAATATATTCAACGATAAGCGCAGGATAACACTTCTCGGCCTCAGCAACAACATTAACATGCAGAACTTTACTGCCGATGATGCATCCTCTGGTTCCTCAGGCGGCCCGGGAGGACGGGGAGGCGGACCGGGAGGCGGATTTAACATGGGGCCTTCAAGCGGGATAAACACGATCAATTCGCTGGGAGGAAACTACAACCAAAGCTGGGGAACAAAACTTACGGTAAACGGAAGCTATTTCTTTAACAGGAACATCAACGATCTTACCAAGAAATAAAGCAGGCAATATTTCCTGTCGGCTGATTCGAGCNNCAGTATTTACAGCGAGAATTCCGTATCGCGGAATACGGGCAACAATCACAGGATGAATTTCAGGATTGAATACAATCCCAATGAGAACAATTCATTCATCATTACTCCCAGGCTCACTATTCAAAGTAGTTCGGCAAACAGCAAGGTGATTGCACTGAGCGGTTTCGATCCAGAGTTTGTGACTGCTTCAATGCTGCTTAGCGCAACAGACAACATTACCGACAGCAAATCCGATAGTTATAACTTCAACAACGACCTGCTTTACAGGCACAAATTCGCAAAGAAGGGACGCACAGTTTCGATAAACCTTGGTACCGGCTACAATGAACGCGACCGCAACAGCGTATTAAGCGCCCTGAATAGTTACTATTTTTCCGAAAATGGCATTTATGGCGATTCGTTGCAGCAACAGGCCAAAACACTGAGCAGCGGATTGTCGTTATCGTCGAACCTGGTTTATACAGAGCCGGTGGGTGATAACAGCCAGTTACAGGCTAACTACAATATATCCTATTCGAAAAACGATAATGACAAGAAAACGTTCGATTACGTTTTTGAGCAACAGGATTATTCGCCCAATGTCGATACACTTCTTTCGAACGTATACAACAACAGTTATGTTACTCATCGTCCGGGCTTAGGGTACCTTTACAAAACGGATAAGGCAAACCTGAATGCCGGTTTGACTTACCAGTATGCTACCCTGAAAGGTGAACAGGAATTCCCGAAAGTTGCTTCTACCAATTATTCGTTTCAGAATATACTGCCAAACCTGTTTTTCAATTACAAGTTTACCGACCGCATGAACCTGAGAGTCTCATACCGCGGCAGCACCAATGCCCCTTCGGTGAGCCAGTTGCAGGAAGTGGTTGATAACTCCAATCAGTTGCTGCTCTCAGTGGGTAACCCGAACCTGAAACAGGAAGTCCGTCATTTTGCCATGAGCCGTTTTTCGTTGCAAAACAAACAGAAGACAGCCAATCTATTCTGGATGTTCTTTTTCCAGAAAATGCAGGATTATATCGGCAACTCAACCATGCTGGTGCAGCGGGATACATCGTTCTACGGGCAACCAGTTTCGCGCGGAGCACAAATATCTATGCCTGTCAACCTCGATAATTCGTGGAATACAAGGACTTTCCTCTCGCTGGGATTGCCAATTAAGTATATCAAGTGCAACCTCAACTTTAATTCGGGGCTCAGTTATACACAAACCCCGAGCTTAATCAACGGAACAGAAAACCTGTCCAAGACACTGGGGATCAATGAAGGTGCAGTACTAGCGAGCAACATCAGCCAAAAACTGGATTTTACACTTACCTACAATTTCAACTACAATTTTGTTAACAACACCCTGCAGTCGCAGTCGGACAACAACTACATCTACCAGGCAGCATCGGCTACTGTAAACTGGCAATTCTGGAAAGGATTCTTTGTACAGAATAACCTAACTTACCAGAAGTACAATGGCATTTCGACCAGTTACCTCACTGATTACACCTTGTGGAATGCAGCATTGGGTATGAAATTTCTTAAAAACAATGTTGCCGAGGTTAAGCTGAGCGCGTTTGACCTGCTCAACCAGAATAAAAGTGTGAACCGCAGTGTTTCCGATACCTATATCGAAGATTCTTACACCCAGGTATTGCAACGTTATGTAATGTTAACTTTTACATACAATCTCAGGAATTTCAATGGTAAGACGCCTCCGGCTTCTCCTGACAGGCATGGTGAGTTCCATCGCGATGGCCCACCTCCGGGTGGTGGCTTTGGCCCACCTCCGGGCGGCGGTTTCAGTATGTAAGAAGTACAAAAGATAAGTTAAGAGGTTGTCTTAAAAGTTGGTTTTCTTACAACTTTTTGCTCTGTGGTTCTCTGTGTCTTCTCCGTGAAGTTCTGTTTTACAATAGATTATAAATATTGCACAGAGGACACAAAGGAGACACAGAGTCACATCAAGAACTTTTGAGACAGCATCTTTAATTTCGGTACAATTATTCCGAAATTTCAAATTTTCTCCAACAATATCCTTTTCGTATTGTTAAAATTGGGCTGCTTTGAGGCTTTGATCAGCAGTAAATGCTTAACTTTGCTTCGCTTTTATTTAAACTAAATAAGAATGAATTAGCCCGATACCATGGAAAAAGACCCGAATAACATTTTGGATGAGGTAACCAGGGGCGAATACAAATACGGTTTTTACACCGATATTGAAACGGAAACAGCCCCGAAAGGGCTTAACGAAGATATTGTCCGGTACATTTCCGCAAAGAAAAATGAACCGGAATGGCTGCTTGAATTTCGCCTGAAAGCATACAGGCACTGGCTTACCATGAAACTGCCCCAATGGGCGCATCTTTCATTCCCCGAAATCAACTTCCAGGATATCATTTATTACGCAGCGCCAAAACCGAAAAAGGAACTTAAAAGCCTCGACGAAGTTGACCCTGAGCTCATCAAAACCTTCAACAAGCTTGGGATATCGCTCGAAGAACAGAAACGGCTTTCAGGAGTAGCGGTGGATGCAGTGATAGACAGTGTATCGGTAAAGACTACTTTCAGCGAAACGCTTTCAAAGCTTGGTATCATTTTTTGCTCTTTCAGCGAAGCTGTTCAGAAACATCCGGAACTGGTAAAACAATATCTCGGAAGTGTTGTACCGCACACTGATAACTTTTTTGCTTCGCTGAATTCGGCTGTTTTTAGTGATGGCTCGTTCTGTTACATCCCCAAAGGTGTGCGCTGCCCCATTGAACTGTCGACCTATTTCCGCATCAATGCGGCCAACACCGGGCAGTTTGAACGAACGCTCATTGTTGCCGACGAAGGCGCTTATGTAAGTTACATGGAAGGCTGTACAGCGCCCCAACGCGATGAAAACCAGTTGCATGCAGCCATCGTTGAGATTGTTGCCCTGAAGGATGCAGAAGTAAAATACAGTACCGTTCAAAACTGGTACCCCGGTGATAAAAACGGCAAAGGCGGTATCTACAATTTTGTGACGAAACGGGGCATTTGTAAGGGAAGCCATTCAAAAATTTCGTGGACACAGGTGGAAACCGGTTCGGCAATCACCTGGAAATATCCGAGCGTGGTCCTCATGGGTGATTACTCGATCGGGGAATTTTATTCGGTTGCAGTGACCAATAATCACCAGCAGGCCGATACAGGTACAAAGATGGTTCACCTGGGAAGGAATACCAAAAGCACAATCATCAGCAAGGGTATTTCGGCTGGCCAGAGCAACAACAGTTACCGCGGGCTGGTCAGGATCATCAAGAGAGCAGAAAATTGCCGCAACTTTTCACAATGCGACTCATTGTTGCTGGGCGACAAGTGCGGGG
Source organism: Lentimicrobiaceae bacterium (assembly GCA_015657475.1). Classification (GTDB taxonomy): domain Bacteria; phylum Bacteroidota; class Bacteroidia; order Bacteroidales; family UBA4417; genus UBA4417. The sequence continues at coordinate 5,330 of JADLKF010000016.1, forward strand.
CACACACATTCCCCTATATACGTACTGAGAATCAGACCTCGATTGTAGAACACGAAGCTACAACCAGCAAAATATCAGACGACCAGCTTTTCTACTGCCAGCAGCGCGGAATAAGCACCGAGAGCGCTATAGGTCTCATCGTAAACGGCTATGCAAAAGAAGTGCTGCAGCATCTGCCCATGGAATTTGCCGTTGAAGCGCAAAAACTACTCTCGATAAGCCTTGAGGGCAGTGTAGGATAATTAAACAGAAAAAAATACTGATTGAAGATAAATGTTAAGTATTAAAAATCTNNGAGTGTTGCCATTAAAGGCAAAGAGATTCTCAAGGGAATCAACCTGGAGGTGAATGCCGGTGAGGTACATGCAATCATGGGCCCTAACGGCACCGGTAAAAGTACGCTGGCTTATGTAATCGGCGGACGCGACGGCTATGAAGTGACTTCCGGTGAGATCATTTTCAAGGGCCGCAACCTGCTTGAACTCTCTACCGAAGAGCGTGCATGTGAAGGTATCTTTCTCGGCTTTCAATATCCGGTAGAGATTCCCGGTGTAAGTATCACCAATTTTCTCCGTACTGCCCTGAACGAACAGCGTAAATACCAGGGATTGGACCCGATGCCTGCGCCGCAGTTCCTTGCTAAGATGGAAGAAAAGAAAAAGATGCTCGAACTGCAGGACAAACTGGCAAACCGTTCGGTGAACGAAGGCTTTTCGGGAGGCGAGAAAAAGAAAAACGAGATATTCCAAATGGCTATGCTTGAACCCAGCCTGGCTATTCTCGATGAAACCGATTCGGGCCTCGACATTGATGCACTGCGCATTGTGGCAACCGGTGTTAATAACCTGCGCCGTCCTGATAATTCAACGATCGTCATTACTCACTACCAGCGCCTGCTCGACTATATTGTACCCGATGTTGTGCACGTGCTCNNTTTGACGGCCGGATCGTGAAATCAGGCGGTAAAGAACTCGCACTCGAACTGGAAGAAAAAGGGTACGAGTGGATTAAAAATTCACTGTGAGCAATCGGCGAAGGATTCTCACTTTTGAAACACGAAGATAACAATGAGCAGTACTGTTCAATCATATAACCTGAAAGAGAGACTGGCACAGCATTTCGATGACAGTAAGCCTGCATTTGCCGGGGCCGATCCGCAGTTTGTGACCACTTTGAGGGAGCAAGCCTGGAATCACTTTGCTGAAGCCGGCCTCCCGACTGCGGAACTGGAGCACTGGCGCGGAACAAACCTGGAGAAAGCATTTGAAACACAATATATTTTCTCCACCGAGCCGGCAGGGAAAGGTGTCGACATTGAATCAATTTTCAAATGTACGATCCCTCATTTTGAGACCTATCTCGTTACACAGCTCAATGGCTGGTATGTATACAACGGCAGCCCTTTGCGCACACTCCCCAACGGAATGATCGTCGGGAGCCTGGCAAGCGCCATGCAGCAATATTCAGCACTCATAGAAAACTATTATGGGAAGCTCACAGCTCAATCCGGGGAGACCTTAACTGCACTCAACACATCTCTGGCGCTTGATGGCATCTTTGTGTATGTGCCCGACAATGTTACGGTTGATGAAACCCTGCAGATGGTCAACCTGCTCGATTCCCCTGATAACCTGATGCTGCATCCGCGCAACCTGGTGATTGTCGGCAAAAATGCCCGCCTAAGGCTGGTGCAATGCGACGATTCCATCAATCACGGCATAACGTTCATCAATTCGGTGACAGAGATTTTTCTCGACAATGATTCAACGCTCGATCATTATAAGCTGCAAAATAAAGACAGCCACTCTACACTTATCAATACGATCTATTTCAGGCAATCGGAGGGAAGCAGTCTTTCTTCAAATTCGATAAGCCTCAATGGCGGAATCATCCGTAACAATTCAGTGGTGAAACTTGAAGGGGAGAATGCTTCAGCCGAAATCACCGGGCTTTACCTGATGGATCGCAACCAGCATATCGATAACCGTGTATTTGTTGATCATGCCGTTCCACGCTGCCATAGCAATGAGCTCTTTAAAGGTGTACTCGACGACCATGCCACCGGAGTATTCAACGGACATGTGCTGGTGAGGCGCGATGCACAGCAAACCATTGCTTACCAGAGAAACAGCAACATTCTTCTCACTGATAAAGCTACCATCGATACAAGGCCTTTTCTTGAAATTTATGCCGATGATGTAAAATGCAGCCATGGCGCAACGGTGGGGCAACTTGATGCTGACGCACTTTTCTATATCCGCTCTCGCGGTATAAGTGAAGCCAGTGCAAAAATTTTGCTTATGTATGCTTTTGCTGCCGAAATTATTAACAAGATNCGGCATTCCTGAATTGCGCCAGCGTATTGATGATATGGTGAAGAAACGCCTGCGCGGCGAACTGTCATACTGCGACCAGTGTGTGCTTCATTGCAGTTCGCAGGAGAATAAGCTTAACTTTGAGATTGATATGTCAAAAATCTGAAGTTTTACCCTACTTATTAATTCCTTGTGAAAACAAACACCGCCGTGTCAATAACCATTGAACAAATCCGTTCCGATTTCCCGATACTTAAAAAAGAAATCGAAGGCAAGCCGCTGGTTTACTTCGATAACGCCGCAACTACCCAGAAACCACGACAGGTTATCGATTCCGTCAATGAGTATTACCGCTTGCATAATTCCAATGTTCACCGGGGAGTGCACCTGTTGAGCAGGCAGGCAACCATCTCTTTTGAAGAAACACGCAAAAAACTAGCAGCTTTCCTCAATGCTGCGCATGACTACGAAATCATTTTCACACGAGGTACCACGGAATCAGTCAACCTGGTTGCCTATACATACGGTGAAGCAAATATTCACGAAGGCGACGAAGTGATCGTGTCAGGACTTGAGCACCACTCCAACCTGGTTCCGTGGCAACAGCTTTGTTTCAGAAAAAGGGCAAAGCTCAGGGTAATTCCGGTTTTGGATAACGGCGAGCTTGACCTGGCATCCTACACTGCTCTGCTTAATGAAAGGACACGCCTTGTTGCCGTCAATCATATTTCGAATACGCTCGGAACCATTAATCCAGTAAGGGAAATCACTCGTCTCGCACATGAATACGGGGCTGTGGTGGTGATCGACGGAGCACAGGCGTTATCGCACGGGCCGGTGGATGTGAGAGATATTGACTGTGATTTTTATGCTTTCTCAGCACATAAGACCTATGGACCAATGGGAATAGGCGGGCTTTACGGCAAAGAAGAACTGCTCGAAAAGATGCCGCCATTTCATTTCGGCGGTGAAATGATAGAGACGGTTTCATTTGAGAAGACTGTTTTTAACAAGTTGCCTTACAAATTTGAAGCCGGTACACCCAATGTTGCCGATGCCATTGCATTTGGCGCCGCTGTGGATTACATCAGCAACCTGGGATGGGATACCATCAGGCAGCAGGAAAACTTATTGCTTGAATACGGAACTGAAAAACTATTGCAGGTTGAGGGGCTCAAGATCATCGGAACCGCTTCTCACAAAGCATCAATCATTTCATTCCTGCTGGATAATATCCACTTCTATGATGCCGGATCGGTGATTGATCATTTCGGCATTGCCGTGAGAACCGGAAACCATTGCACACAGCCGCTGATGGCAAGATTTGGCATCCAGGGAACAATCCGGGCATCGTTCTCATTCTACAATACAACGGCCGAAATCGACAGGCTTGTTGAAGCGATCAACAAGGTGAAGGAACTTTTTGCCTGAGGTTTCGTTTAACAATAGTTGGTAAACCAAACAATTCTCACTTAAATTAGCATCGGGAAAAATCTCCGGTTATGACAATAAAAGAAACCATTGATCAGATAGTCAGCGAGTTTAGTTACTTCGAAGACTGGATGGATAAATACAACTACCTCATCGAGATGGGCAAAAGCCTGCCGATGATCGAAGAAAAATACAAGGTGGATTCTAACCTGATTACCGGGTGCCAGTCGAGGGTATGGTTACATGCCAATTTTGAGGACGGAAGGATATACTTTACGGCTGACAGCGATGCGGTGATTACAAAAGGAATCGTAAACCTCCTTATCAGGGTGTTCTCAGGACACACGCCACAGGAAATTATCGATGCCCAAACTGAATTTCTTGATTCAATTGGATTGAAGGAGCACTTAAGCCCTACCCGAAGCAACGGCCTGTTATCGATGATCAAGCAAATTAAACTCTACGCGCTGGCTTACAAAACTCAGCAGGAACAGAAGGAAGGGAGTTAACGGAGAACGGAGGACGGAAGACGGAGAACGGAGAACGGAGAACGGAGAACGGAGAACGGAGAATGGAGAAGGAGAATGGAGAGAATGTGAATTTTAAGAATTTTCCGATAGCATCTGATCAAATGGTATAAATAAAGGCTTTACTAACATCAAACAATCCATCCATCTCTTTCAACTAAAACCCCTCCATGATATAATCTCTAACTTCTAACCTCTAACCTCCAACCTCAAAAAAAACACATGTACGATCTCGAATATAAAGCAATGCTCAGCGAAAGGGTTGTCCAGGTTTTGAAAACTGTTTATGACCCGGAGATACCCGTTAATATTTATGATTTGGGACTTATTTACGAGATAAATATCAACAACGAAGGGGTTGCAGAGATACTCATGACGCTCACAGCTCCTAACTGCCCGGTGGCTGAAGACCTGCCCGTTGAAGTTCATGATAAAGTGGCAGCAGTGGAAGGAATTAAGGACTGCAAAGTCACGCTTACATTCGAACCACCCTGGGACCGCGATATGATAAGCGAAACCGGGTTGCTGGAACTGGGATTCCTTTAAATTCCGGCCGATCGGATGCGCTCGATTAAACCATCTGCCCATCTGATTGTTAAATTTCCTAAAAACAAATAATATCTGTTTTCATTAACCGTTTGCCAGCTAAATTTTAAATTTGCGGCAACAAACTGTTTGTATGACCACACCCCTGCAAGGCCCTTTATTATCAAAGATCAATTCACCGGAAGATTTGCGAAAGCTGCAACCTGAAGAATTGCCGGGACTGTGCCAGGAGGTAAGGCAGTTTATACTGGAAGTAATTTCAAAAAACCCCGGCCATCTTGGAGCCAGCCTTGGCGCAGTTGAGTTGACAACTGCAATCCATTACGCTTTCAATACTCCTGAAGATAAACTTGTTTGGGATGTCGGCCACCAGGCTTATGCCCATAAAATACTCACCGGCCGCAAGGATGTATTTCATACCAACCGCACGTACAAAGGCATCAGCGGATTCCCGAGGATTTCGGAAAGCGAATACGATGCTTTCGGCACAGGGCATTCATCTACCAGCATTTCTGCAGCCCTGGGAATGGCAATAGCTTCGTCGCTGTCAGGAAATAAGAACCGTCAGCATATCGCGGTGATCGGCGACGGCGCACTCACCGGGGGAATGGCCATGGAGGCACTTAACAATGCTGCCGTATCTAAAGCTAACCTGCTGGTTATTCTGAATGATAATGGCATTGCCATCGACAAGAATGAGAGCGGGCTGTCGAATGCACTTACCGAGATTACTACCTCGCAAACCTATAATAAGCTCAGGGATAAAATTTGGGTTCTCATGGGCGGCAAAACCCGTTATGGTGCCAACTCCCGGGCGGTTGTAAAACAAATAAGCGGGGCTCTCAAATCAACTCTGCTCCGTCGGAGCAACCTGTTTGAAGCCTTCGGTTTCAGGTATTTCGGCCCTGTGGACGGGCACGATGTGGTGAGGCTTGTGCATCTTCTCGAAGATATGAAACGTATTCCCGGCCCGAAGCTGCTTCATGTGGTTACCACGAAAGGCAAAGGGTTTGAGAAGGCCGAAAAAGATCAGACGACATATCATGCCCCAGGGTATTTTGATAAAGAGACCGGTGAGTTGAAGGAAGCACCCTGTAAAAACATGCCACCCAAGTACCAGACGGTTTTTGGAAGGACAATCATTGAACTGGCCGAAAAAAATGAAAAGATTGTCGGGGTGACGCCCGCCATGCCTACCGGTTGTTCGCTCAACATGATGATGGTAAAAATGCCCAACCGTGCGTTTGATGTGGGTATTGCCGAGCAGCATGCCGTTACTTTTTCAGCCGGAATGGCTGCCCAGGGATTTGTGCCTTTCTGCAACATCTATTCCACCTTTATGCAGCGCGCCTACGACCAGGTAATCCACGATGTGGCGCTGCAAAAACTGCATGTTGTCTTCTGCCTCGACCGTGGCGGAATCGTTGGTGAAGACGGCGCAACGCACCATGGCGTTTTCGACCTTGCTTACCTCAGGCCTGTTCCCAACCTTACCATCGCTTCGCCTCTCAACGAGGAGGAACTCCGTAACATGATGTATACCGCTCAACTGGCAGACATGGGTCCATGGGCCATCCGCTATCCGCGTGGCAGGGGAGTGATGCCTGAATGGAAGACCGCTTTCAGGGAATTGCCCGTTGGCAAAGGACAAAAGTTGCGCGATGGCGATTCGCTGGCATTCATTTCGATAGGTCATATCGGCAATGTGGTGACGGATGCCTGTAAAACCCTTTCAGAACAAGGCATTGGGGCAGCAGTATATGATATGCGTTTTCTGAAACCACTGGACGAAGATATTCTTAAAGAGGTTTTCACAAAATTTGACAAAATCGTCACTATCGAAGACGGAACCATTCTCGGCGGGCTTGGAAGCGCTGTAATGGAATTTGCCAGCGACAACGGTTATCATAAAGCAATCATTCATCGCCTGGGCATCCCCGATAAATTCGTAGAACAGGGAACACCTGAAGAACTTTACCATGAGTGTGGCATTGATGCAGAAGGCATTGTAAATGCTGCAATAAACATCCTGGCTTCAAAACAGGGCTGATTCTCCTATCCTTCTTTTTGTTTTCATTACATTTACCGAAAATCTGAACTCCGGTGAATTGGAATGAACTGCTGCGCCGCAAAACCTTTGCTCAACTGCTTGAACATGCAGGTGAAAGCGAAGGCCCCGGCAGCATGAAACGCAATCTTACAACCAGCGATCTTACCGCGCTGGGAATTGCAGCCATTGTGGGTGCGGGAATTTTCAGCACCATAGGCAATGCTGCTGCCAGCGGAGGGCCGGCGGTTTCATTGTTGTTTGTTTTCACCGCTTTTGCCTGCGGGCTCTCGGCCATGTGTTATGCCGAATTTGCTTCGGGCATCCCCGTGAGCGGCAGCGCTTACACCTATTCCTATGCAAGTTTTGGTGAACTCATCGCCTGGATCATAGGCTGGGACCTCATCATGGAATATGCCATCGGCAACATTGCTGTTGCTATCTCATGGTCAGGATATTTTACGGGACTGATGCACGGCCTTGGTTTTCACATTCCCGAATTCCTGTCGATAGATTACCTGTCGGCTTCACGCGGTTTCGATGAAGCAGTGAACCAGATGAAAAGTGGCATTCCGTTTGCCGGACTTAACAGTGGCCTGCAGGAAGCATTCAATGCATGGACCGGGGCGCCTTCTGTCGGAGGGCTTCGCCTTATTGCCGACCTGCCGGCGTTTGGAGTTGTTTTGCTCATCTCATGGATCTGTTACAAAGGCATCCGCGAAAGCAAACTCACCGGCGATATCATGGTGATACTCAAAGTAGGCATTCTGCTTGTGGTAATAGGAGTGGGGGCATTTTATGTAAACCCCGGCAACTGGAGTCCGTTTGCTCCCAATGGTATCGGGGGAGTGCTGAAAGGTGTTTCGGGTGTGTTTTTTGCTTACATAGGGTTCGATGCCATTTCGACCACTGCCGAGGAATGTAAAAACCCGCGCCGCGACCTGCCTGTTTCCATGTTCCTGGCTTTACTCATTACTACAGTGCTGTATGTGGCTACAAGTCTCATACTTACCGGAATGGTTCATTATTCGGAGCTGGGCGTTGCCGATCCACTGGCCTATGTTTTCAACAAGCTCAGCCTCACGAAACTTTCGGGAGTGATTGCTTTCAGCGCAGTAATAGCGATGGCCGGAGTGCTTTTGGTTTTTCAGCTTGGCCAGCCGCGCATCTGGATGAGCATGAGCCGCGACGGGTTGCTGCCACCGGTCTTCTCTAAACTCCATCCAAAGTACAAAACACCCGCCTTTGCAACCATTGTTGCCGCGGTATTGGTTTCGGTACCGTCGCTGTTCCTCAATCTTACCGAAGTCACCGACCTTACCAGCATAGGGACACTCTTTGCATTTATCCTGGTCTCGGGAGGGATACTCATTATCAATCCATTGGGGAAGAACAAACCCGGTGACAAAGGTTTCAGAGTGCCTTATGTGAACAGCCGCTGGTCTCTTCTGCCCATCTGGATCATCGTACTGTTCATACTTATGAATTCCGAAAGCCTCCATATTGCCGGGAAATTAAGTTCAGGGAATCAGGAAGGCATGTGGCATTTCATAAAGCATAATTTTCCCGCGCTCATTTTCGTGCTGGCATCGGTCATTATCACGGTGATGGCGGTTATTCGCAAGTGGTCGCTCATACCGGTGCTGGGGCTGCTCACCAATCTGTACCTTATGAGTGAGCTGGGTGTAACCAACTGGATGAGGTTCCTGGTGTGGCTGGTGGTTGGGCTGATGTTGTATTTTACCTATGGATTCAAGCACAGCAGGCTAAGAGAATTCGGCAAATTTGAAAATTTGAAAATTTGAAAATTTGAAAATGGGGAATAGGGAATAGGGAATAGGGAATAGGGAATCTGGAGACTGGAATCTCGTACCAAGAACCATTAACTAATTAACTATTAACCATTAACCCTGCCTGCCACCTGCAGGCCAGCGCCAGGCAGGCAGGCATTAACCAATCCACCAATTAGCCAGTCACCTGCGCTTCTGCTTTTGCGCAAGAAGTGCAAACAGCAGTTTTTGTATTTCCGTTAGCTTTGCACATTTTGTATCGTTATGAACTCAAGTGAACTCAGCCGGCAGGAGTATACAGCCCGCATCAACCGCGTGATGGATTACATAGGGAAGAACCTCGGCGACCAGATTGATCTGTCGGCTATGGCCGAAATCGCTTTGTTTTCGCCATACCATTTTCACAGGATATTTACATTTATTGTCGGTGAAACGCCTGCTGATTTTGTCTCGCGGATCAGGCTGGAGAAAGCTGCACAATTACTTCGTGATGATACGAAATCAACGGTGGGCGACATCGCCTTCAGGTGTGGTTTTGTGAATATTTCTTCTTTCAGCCGGGCGTTCAGAAGTTATTTCGGCATGACCACCAGGGAGTTTCGTGAACAGGAAAAAGCCATTTTTGTGAAGGACGGCATCAGATATGGCAAGAATTGCAAACCGGTGAGCAAGATTGGTAAACATGTCCAGCAGGTAAACGATCAATTTTGCAGTGTCGATTTTAAACAACTGATCATTATGGACACGAAAATTGAAATTAAACAGATGCCGGAACTGCATCTAATTTATTGTCGTCACATGGGCGCTTTCAACAAAATTGGCCAGGCTTATGAAAAGCTTTACCGCTGGGCAGGACCCCGCGGACTGGTGACACCTGCTACCCGCACCGTAACGGTGTATCACGACGATCCGGCAATCACGAGCATCGATAAAGTACGCCAGGATGCAAGCCTCGTGGTTGAGGGTGATGTAAAGGTTGAAGGCGAAATAGGCAAGTCAACCATTCCGGGCGGCAAATATGCCGTGGGGCATTTTGAGATCAGGGAAACCGAATTTGAGCAGGCGTGGAATTCCATGTGTTCGTGGCTTACCGAAAGCGGCTACCAGCCCGGCGACGGCCCTACCTATGAGTATTACCTCAACGATTACAACGAACACCCCGAACACAAATTTATCGTGGACATCTGTCTGCCGGTGAAACCGTTGTAAACCTGTCGTTAAGCTATGGGGTGGCTGTTTGCGACTGCAATGCAGTCACTCCATTGCATTGCCTGCTCACCGGTATGTTCTGTACTAGTGTACTCAAGGCATTTTGCATGTACAATCGGGTTTTGGCATGTGTAAAGTGCCCATATTGCATGTACAATTGGGTTTTAGCATGTGTAAAGTGTCCATATTGCATGTACAATTGGGTTTTGGCATGTGCATAGTGCCCATGTTGCATGTACAATTGGGTTTTGGCATATGCATAGTGCCCATATTGCATGTACAAACGGTACTTAACACATGTAAAGTGTCCATATTGCATGTACAAACGGGTCGTTATAATTAAGTTGTTTATTTTTGTTAGATGTCTGGTAAAAATATTGCCCGTAACACAGGTGTATGAGTGGTTGGAGTGCATGCGTCAGGAGACGCGCCTTTACTTTGCAAGCAGGGTTGTTTTGTTAAGTTTGTGGTGAAAAGGGAAGGCGCACGCGCTGCAAGCGCGCGCGAGCAGAGGTTACAATGATTATTGTACACGATAGATAATCGAATCTGGAAATCGTCTTCCGTTTATTGTATTACCAAAGAACATAATCTTTCCAATTTTAGGACCAGTATTAATCATACGTTTTAAACTTAAACATAGCTCATTATGAGTATCTATTAGGCTGATATTATTAAGTGAGATATCAAGATTGTTTTTAATAATGACATCGTATATTCTTTTAAATACGCTTTTACTACCCAAAATTTTTAAGTCTGGTACAGCAAAGAACAAGGTCCATCCATTCCGCTCTTGATCATTAATCCAAAGTGCAATAGGGAATTTATACCCTTGCGCATCGAGTTTCTCAATTAATACTTTTCCAGATTCATATAATGACTCTACCAAAAAGTTCGTATCCATTTTAACACACCCCCATTTCTTGATGCAATTGAATTGTAAAGTTCTTTAGCCTGAATTCTTGTAAATGTTTCGTATCTACTGGATTCTTTCCAATCTTTAACAACAGCCCAATTTGCAGCAAAATTAGCATTGTTATGCTCTAGATTAATTCTCTCAGTTTCAATTCCAGCAAACCTGACTAAATCTGACAAATTGTGTTTGTAAAAATCATTACAAAAATTCCTGTCTGGTATCACATTATTTCTAATTTGCTTTGCTATGCAAGCTTTTAAAGCACACTCAATTACATAACCTGCAAGATAATATGCACCATTATAATTTCCTGAATCCAATAAAATTTTTGCCTCTCTTAGCCTAATGCGGGCTAATTGTTTCAACTCAGTCCGATTCATCTTTATCTGCGATTATTACAAATATATTAAATTCTATCAAAAAGTGTCTGATTATCAAACTTATGGTTATTCTGCATAATACCTATTCAATTTTGTCCTCCTTTTATTGTTAATCCCAGTGAAACAACTCTTCCATGTTTGTCCACCAGTCGTTTGGCCCGGCTGATTCAACCGGCTGTTGGCAGGGGATACATTCTTTCCACCATTCCTGGGTAAGCGGATCGGCAGCCATGTTAGCCATATCGGTTTCATAATCATTGCCGATGTACTCAAAATATGCAAACAGGAAGCCTTCACGGTGAAAGATGGTGTAGTTCCTGATGTTGCACCGGCTTATCATGTCGAGCACTCCCGGCCACACGGCAGCATGGAGTTTTTTATATTCCTCGTATTTTTCAGGCCTGAGCCGGATTATTTGTCCGTAACGTTTCATAATTGAGTTGGTTTTTGAGCAAATGTATTTATTACTCCAATTCCGGAGGCAAAAATTTTGGATTTCAGTTTATTAAGGCAAAGCTCAAAATATTTTGATTCGGATGAAGATTTTTTTATTTCTTACTTTCTTTTGTCTTAACACAAAAGAAAGTAACAAAGAAAAAGTCAAGACTTTATGAAAATTTATTGTTTTCTACGGATTGGATCTGCTGCGTGATACAAGCCGCGCTCACGCACGACCCGGCCCAGGCTTCTGTATCACTTGTGCATGTCTACCGCTACGATCCTTCCCTTGAAAACTACTAAATTTTCATAATGTCGCTCCCGGTATTGAATTTTAGTATTCAGATGCTAAGTAATGCTTTGGTACTTATCTGGTATGGCAGGGAGTGGAATAAGTAGATATTAATGCCAACTCTTCTTAATTTTGTCTTTTAAAGAAAACTGCATGTCCTGGCTTGTCATTACTGCGCTTATTGTTTCCGGAGTTTTCGTGGGATTTATCAATACGCTGGCCGGCGGCGGCACCATCATCTCGCTTTCGCTGTTTATGCTGCTGGGCTTGCCGGCCAACATAGCCAACGGCACTAACCGGGTGGCCGTTATTCTTCAAAACCTTACCTCTGTCAGCCAGTTCAGGAAACAAAACCTGCTCGATTTCAAAAAAGCCAACAAACTGGCCATCCCCACCATGATCGGCGCCATGGTCGGAGCACAAATTGCCAGCGATATAAACGAGAACATCTTCAGAAAAGCTGTTGCCGTGGTGATGCTGGTGATGGTATATTTCATTGTTACGAAACCCTCGCAATGGCTCAAAGGCACACAAGCATTGCAGGAAAAACCTGTCTCGTGGCTGCAGGTTGCCATCTTCTTCCTTATTGGCGTTTACGGCGGGTTTGTGCAGGTGGGGGTTGGGTACTTCATCCTTGCCGGTGTGGTGCTTGGCGCCGGGTATGACCTGGTAAAAGCCAATGCCATCAAGGTTTGGATCGTACTACTTTACACTCCGCTGGCGCTTATCATTTTCATTCTTAACGACCAGGTAAACTGGACTTACGGGCTTATTCACGCTATTGGCAACATCATAGGAGCTTTCATAGCCTCCCGGTTTGCCGTGAGTTGGGGAGCTAATTTTGTCCGTTGGGTCATTATTGTTGTAATTTTGATATTTTCGTCAGACCTGCTGGGAATCATCAACATAAGGGAAATGGTCATGCATGTCTGAAATGCGGAATACGACCCTGAGAAGTTCAAAATCTTACATCAAAGAAACCTGCCTATGAAAAGCATCCCGGGCTTATTTTTGCTGTTTTTATTGCTTATCAGCAACTTATCGGTAAGCCAGAACTGCAGTTATGTAATAGTTATCCATGGTGGTGCAGGAAACATCAGGCCTGAAAATCTGCCGCCACTGGTTGCATCCACCTATGAAAGTAAGTTAAAGGAAGTGCTCAGGGTTGGTGACTCACTCTTAAATGCCGGAAGTACCAGCCTGGATGCCGTGGAAACATGTATCAGGATGATGGAGGATTGCCCCTTGTTCAATGCCGGGAAAGGTGCTGTGTTCAATGCCGAAGGCAAAAACGAAATGGATGCTTCGGTCATGGATGGTAAAACTGGCCTGGCCGGTGCAGTTGCTGGTGTCACGACAATTAAGAACCCGATCAGAGCCGCCAGGGCTGTGATGGAAAAATCACAGCATGTGATGCTGAGCGGTAAAGGTGCGGAGAGCTTTGCTAAATCTCAGGGCCTGGAGATTGTTGCACCGGACTATTTTTTCACACAGGAAAGATGGAATGACTACCTGAAAGCAAAAAACAAAGCTGATTCCATTGAAATCATTGACAAGAAGCACGGAACAGTCGGATGCGTGGCATTGGATAAATATGGCAACCTCGCTGCCGGAACATCCACGGGAGGCATGACCATGAAGAGATACGGAAGGATAGGCGATTCTCCCATCATAGGAGCAGGAACCTATGCTGATAATAATACCTGTGCCGTGTCGGCAACCGGCCACGGTGAATTCTTCATCAGGAATGTAGTTGCCTACGATATTTCAGCGCTTATGAAATACAAAGGGCTTAGTTTGCAGGATGCCACCAGCGAAGTGATCATGAATAAGCTCAAAAGCCAGGGTGGGACAGGAGGCGTGATAGCAGTAGATAAAAACGGTAATATTGCAATGACTTTTAATACACCCGGAATGTTCAGGGGATACGTGAAAGCGGGTGGAGAAATGAAAGTGGCTCTGTATGGCGAAAAATAAATCCGGTTATCAAAGGCACGCACAGTGCATAAAAACTGAAAAATGGAAGATCTCGAAAAGACCCCTTATGTGCGTCCTACCTGGGACGAATATTTCATGGAAGTATCGCGTACCATTGCCAAGCGTGCCACCTGCGACCGTGGCCGCAGCGGGTGTGTGATCGCCCGAAACAAGCAGATACTGGTGACCGGTTATGTAGGTTCACCGGTGGGATTACCGCATTGCGATGAGGTAGGTCATCTTTTCAAGCAGGTAACCCACGAGGACGGCAAAGTGACCAATCACTGCGTGCGTACCGTTCATGCTGAACAAAATGCAATCTGCCAGGCTGCCAGGCTGGGTATTGCTCTTGAAGGAAGTACTTTATACTGTAAGATGACCCCCTGCCGCACCTGTGCTATGCTCATTATCAATTGCGGCATCAAACGGGTAGTTTGTGAGTTTAAATATCATTCAGGATCGGAATCTGAAGAGATGTTTGCCCTGGCCGGCATCGAACTCGACTACGTCAACCATGAAGTGTTGCAGTATGCGCGGCAGCAGGTTGAAGATAACCGGGACCAGGGGTCAGATACCTGTGGTTTATAATACCACGTAATTAAGTTGGGATGGCGATTATCGTAAGCGACAGATGCGGAGGAATGTGATAGTAATGCCGTAACCCTGATCAGCGAATGTTCAGCATTTTCAATACTTTTTCGACTTCGTTTTGAAGATTCTCAATAGAATCATTGTTCATAAAAGTATAATCGGCCATCCTGATACATTTCCCGATGTTCTGTTTATTGGGATCGTCAGATTCCATTTCGCGCTGTTCGTTTTCGATGAATGTTAAATATGAAATATGGTCGGTTTCGCTATTTCGTTTCACGATGCGTTCGTAGCGAAGCAGCGGGTCAGCATCCACAGCAAAAAGAATGAAATTATCCTTCAAACGCAATGATTCCACTTCGCCGGGCGTACGTATACTCTCGATGATACTGTTCTTGCGGCCAAGTTTGGCTTGTTCGTACAGTTGATCTATAATCCATGAGGGTGAATGCTTTGCCCGTAAATCGTTAGCCACCACTACCATGCTGTCGCGGTTCACAACCATACCCCGCCGAACGATTTCTTCAGAAATGAATCCCCGCACCGAAAAATGCACAAATCCTTTTTCCTGAACTAAATAGTCCACGATAGTTCCTTTGCCTGCGCCCAGCGTTCCGGTGATTCCGATGATTTGCATTTCTATGTTTCTTAGAACCTGCAATTTAAAAAGTATTTTCTTTCAACTCTTTAATCCATTTACCTCCTTCAACCTTTAAAGGCTCATAAGCTACAATTCTATCAAGAAGAAGGTTTTCATCACTTTCACAGATAAGGTTCTGGAAATGTTCAGATTTTACAAACCGCTGGTTCACAGAATGATCGAGAAATTTCATCAGATGATCGTAATAGCCATTAACATTAAACAGGGCTACTGGCTTATCGATCAGCTCCAACTGGTTCCAGCTCATCACTTCGAAAAGCTCGTCCATTGTTCCAATCCCGCCGGGCATGGCGATGAATGCGTCCGAAAGATCATTCATCAGGGCTTTGCGTTCCGACATGGTTTCTACTTCATGAAACTCACTGATGCCTGTATGGGCAACTTCCCGCCTGATGAGGCTGTGCGGCATCACTCCAATTACTTTTCCGCCGGCATTCATCATGGTATCGGCAATTACGCGCATCAGCCCGACATTGCTGCCGCCATACACGAGAGTGATGTTTTTTTCGGCAAGCAATAATGCAAGTTGCCTTGCTTTTTGGGTATATTCAGCTTCGCTGCCGCTTGAGGAGCCGCAAAAAATGCAGATGGAGTGGATTTGAGGCATTGTTGGGTTTGAAGTTTAAAGCTTAAAGTTTCCTGTGTGTTCTGTTATATATTCTCTGAAAAGTCCATTGTAAATACTGCGGCGATATTCTTTCTCAGGACTTTTTTCACTGATTCAAAATCCATTTCCTTACCCAATTCCTTTTGCAGGGAAGTGACCTGTTTGTCGGTGAAGCCGCAGGGATTGATCATGTTAAAGTACGAAAGATCAGTGTTTACGTTGAAAGCAAAGCCATGCATACTTACTCCCCGGCTCACACGGACCCCGATAGCACATATTTTCCTTGTTCTACCAGGAATGCCAGTATCAATCCACACACCCGTCGCACCATCAAGGCGCTCACCGTCAATGCCGTACTCTTTCAGGGTTAAAATGATTGATTCTTCCAACTTTTCGATGTACTCACGGATGCCTTTCACAAAATAATCAAGGTTGAGTATCGGGTAACCAACAATTTGCCCCGGCCCGTGATAAGTAATATCACCACCGCGATTGGTATGCACAAATTCTGCGTTCTTAGCCTGCAGTTGTATATAATTGGCAAGCAGGTTGTTCTCCGACCCGCTTTTGCCAAGGGTGAAAACATGCGGATGCTCTACAAACAGTAAATAGTTATCGGTGAATTGGTTAATGGTCTGGTTTTTTAGGAGAGTAAGTTTTTGACTGATGATTTGCTGCATCAGGTTTTCCTGGTAGTCCCAGGCTTGCTGATAGGGCATGAGGCCGAGATCGCGAAATGTGGTTTTCATTTTTGAAAAGTTCGAAAGTTTGAGAGTTTGAGAGTTTGAGTCCCGACAGCTATCGGGATTGAAAGATTGAGGCCAGCGAACAATTGTAATTGAAAGATCAGCGGTTTACTAACAATTGCGTTATTCGATTAATGTATGGTTGTTCAGAATCTCAACAGAGAATGCTCCGGCATAATCTTCTGCTGGATCCTCGAGGTTTGTTTTGTATTTCTGCCCCTTGTAACTACATTCGAAGAGATATTTAAGTAAACTCTTTATCATCAAACCGGTTTGAGTTGATAGCCCAAACAGTTCTTCGAACTCCTGTCTTGTTATGTACTTACATTCAAATCCAATTTCAAGTTGTGATTGAAATTCGCCATTTGACCCTTTAGCTATTGAAAGAAAGTGTGCAAACTCTTTATTCCCTTCTCGCTCGAACCCTTCAGCAATATTTGACGAAACAGAAATGACAGATCGTATCAACTGGTACGTAAGTGCTGAACTATAAGGCTGATTGACCTTTTCAAAAGTTCTGATCGTTAAAACAGCCATTTCTTTTGCCTTTTTCCAAACTAATAGATCTCTGAAGCTCTTGATGGTTGCCATAATAACAGATTAATCGTTCCATAATAACTTTCAAACTTTCAAACTTTCAAACCTGCCTGCCTTACTCTGACAATTGCACAGCAGGCAAGCTTTCAAACTCAACGAATATGTTTTTCCGCATGATAACTACTTCTCACCAGTGGTTTGCTCTCTACATGTTTGAAGCCTTTGGCGAGCCCGTCAATGCGGTATTTTTCAAATTGGTCCGGATGAAGGTACTCTACTACTGACAAATGATTAGGAGTAGGTTGCAGATACTGCCCTATGGTGAATATGCTGCAATTTACTTTTCTCAGGTCGTCCATGGTTTCGAGCACTTCTGCTTCAGTTTCACCCAGCCCGGCCATGATGCCCGATTTTGCCGGGATGCCTGATTCTGCAATCTGCCTGATCACACGGAGACTGCGTTCATATTGGGCAGCACTGCGTACCTGTGGTGTAAGCCTCCTCACTGTTTCAAGGTTATGGGAGATTATTTCCGGAGCAGCATCGAGAACTGTTTGAAGATTACCGGAATTACCGCCAAAATCAGGGACAAGTGTCTCGATGGTGGTTAGGGGATTAAGTTCTTTGACTTTACGGATTGTAGCAGCCCAAATTGATGCGCCACCGTCGGGAAGGTCGTCGCGGTCAACTGAAGTGATAACAACATGATTCAGATTAAGGTGTTTCACCGATTGCGCTATTTTCTCCGGTTCCTGCTCATCAACCGGCAATGGACGACCGGTTTGCGTAGCACAGAATTTACAACTCCTTGTACAGATATCTCCAAGGATCATAAATGTAGCAGTTCCGGCATTCCAGCATTCGCCCATATTAGGGCATTTGCCACTGGAACAGATAGTATGGAGTCCCTTCTCCTGCAATATACCTTTTACCTTCAGGTAATTATCGCCTTTTGGCAATTTTATTTTCAGCCATTCGGGTTTGCGGAGAGGGTTAGTATTTTGATCAGGCATCAGTTTGTTGGTTAGATAAATTCAAAGAGTAACTCCTTCAGAAATGGAACGAACTCTATTGGACGAAAATGTCTTCAAAATTACATTTTTCAAGCGGATTCCATTGTACATCATTTCCATCTCATGACAGGCAATAAGGAATAAAATTGTATTTTTGATGCTTCATTTAATGGAAATACAGGCTGGTTAAGCATTAACGTATTTCAATTTCCCGATGAATACACTCTATCCATTAAAATTTGCTCCAATTTTTAAAGACAAGATCTGGGGAGGCCGGAAGGTTAAAACTATATTTGGACAGGATTTTTCCCCGCTTCGTAATTGCNNGGGCGAATCATGGGTTTTGTCAGCCTATGGTGATGAAATCAGCACGGTTTCAAACGGTTACCTGGCCGGTAACGATCTCAGCGAACTCGTTGAAATTTATATGGGAGACCTTGTGGGTGAGAAGGTATACGAGCTTCATGGCGACGTTTTTCCTTTGCTTATAAAACTGGTTGATGCCAACGACTGGCTTTCAATACAGGTGCATCCGGATGATGAAATGGCGCAGCGGCTGGGACATCCAAATGGCAAAACCGAGATGTGGTATGTTGTGGATGCCGATAAAAACTCAGAACTTATCTCAGGTTTCAATCGCGAAGTTTCGAAAGAAGAATATCTGCATTGTCTTGATAATAAGACGCTTAAATCAATTCTCAACTTTGAGAAGGTTAAGGCAGGCGATGTTTTCAATATGCCGGCCGGCAGGGTTCATGCCATGGGCCCGGGCATCCTGATTGCCGAAATACAGCAAACCAGCGACCTCACTTACCGTATCTACGATTTCGACCGGGTTGACGAAAAAGGAATGACCCGGGAACTTCATACCGATCTTGCACTCGAAGCCATTGATTTTAAACATTACGGCAATTACCGCACCGAGTATAAACCTGAATTCAATAAAACTGTCAACCTGGTGACTGCTGAGTATTTCTCAACGAGTCTCATCCATTTTGGCACGCCGGTTGTAAAGGATTACAGCGGTATTGATTCGTTCGTAGTACTGTTTTGTGTTGCAGGGGCCTGTGAAGTAGCATTTGAAGGTGGCTCCGAAGAAATACATGGAGGCGAAGTGATACTTGTGCCGGCTATAACCGAACAGGTTAAACTTACACCCAATGGGGAATCAAAGCTGCTGGAAATTTATGTACCCTGATTAATCATCAAAAAATTCAACAAACAAATAAGCATCCCTGATATGAAAAAACTGTTCTTCATCCTGATNCTCTTTTCAGCAGCAATGTTAGTCACAGCACAGGAAGAATTTAAACCATTGTTTAAGATTCCATCGATAGTTGTGACAGATATCGATGGTAACAAAATAAATACTGCTGATCTTACAAATAATGGTAAACCCTTTATTATCAGTTTCTGGGCTACATGGTGCAAACCCTGTGTGAAAGAATTGACCACTATTGCCGATGTTTACCAGGATTGGCAGGATGAAACCGGTGTGAAATTGATCGCCGTTTCGGTTGATAATTCAAGGTCGGTTGCGCAGGTAAAACCAATGGTAAATGGGAAAAACTGGGAATACCAGGTACTGCTCGACGTTAATAATGAGTTCAAGCGTGCTATGAATGTAAATGCTGTCCCTCATACGTTCCTGGTTAACGGCAAGGGCGAAGTGGTTTGGCAGCATACCAGCTTCAGTGAAGGTGCAGAACTGGAACTTATTAACCTTGTGAAAGAACTCGAAAAGTCAGAAGGTTCTTCAAAATAAACCATCACGGTAAATCAATATAAAGTCATCTTATGTTGAAAATCAAATCTTTAAAGCATATATGCCTGTCGGCACTGACTTTTTCTGGCAGTGCCCTTTTTGTTTCAGGGCAAAACTTCCTTTCAGGAGGACAGGTAAATGGCAACTTCCAGATGGATGCCCAGTTTTACCGCACCGATTCAGCTATCCAGGCTTTCTCCGTTCCTGAAAAAATGATGATGAACAGCTGGACCAACCTTACATACAACCTGGGCAACTTTAATGCGGGGATGAGGTTTGAAACTTACCTGAACCCGGTCAACGGCTATGACCCGAGGTTTAAAGGAGCCGGTGTTCCATATTGGTTCATCGATTACCGTGCTGACCAGTTCCAGGTAACAGCAGGGCATATTTACGAGCAGTTTGGTTCAGGAATGGCTTTTCGAACTTACGAAGAGCACAACCTGGGTTATGATAATGCCTTGCGCGGCGTGAGGGTGAAGTTTAACCCGATGAATGGTGTTGAGTTCAAGGCAATATGGGGTACACAGCGCTATTTTTGGGAGCAGGGGCCGGGCATTGTGCGTGGCGGCGATGTTGATTTTAACCTTAATCAGGCGATTAAAAGCTTCGAAAGCAGCAAACTGAAGGTTCAGCTTGGAGGCAGTTTTGTAAGCAAATATCAACCCAACGAAACGATCACCGATAACAATGGCAGTGAGCTGATTCTTCCGCTCAATGTGGGTACTTCAGCCGGTCGGTTCAACCTCGGGTATGGGAAGTTCGGACTTTCGGCAGAATACGCTTATAAAATCAATGACCCATCGGCGGCTAATAAATACATTTATCGCCCGGGACAATCTCTGCTGGTTACAACTACCTATTCGCAGAAGGGGCTGGGTATTATGCTCCAGGCAAAACGCATCGATAATATGAGTTACAAATCGAAGCGGACGGAGACTGGTAATGTACTTGATATCAGTTACCTGCCAGCTATCACACGGCAACATGCCTATTCTCTTGCAGCGATGTATCCTTATGCAACCCAGCCTAATGGCGAAATGGGCCTGCAGGGACAGGTGAATTATAATTTAAAGAAAGGTACACTGCTTGGTGGACATTACGGGACCGATATTGCCCTGAATTTCTCTGCAATTGCATCGCCTAAACTCGAGATGATCGATACAATTGCCATTTCAACACCCGGCACAAAAGGCTATGATTCTCCGTTTTTTGCAATCGGCGACCAACTGTATTACAGGGATATCAATCTAGAAATCGGCCATAAATTCAACAAACAGTTCAAGGGCATCCTCACACTGATGCATGAAGACTATAATATTGAGGTGATAGAAGGACATACAGGCGAAGAAATGGTTCATGCTAATATTGTCATTGCAGAACTGACCTATAAATTCACCAGCACCCAGGCGTTGCGCGGCGAGTTTCAATGGCTTGATACTAAACAGGATGACGGAAGCTGGGCGATGGCAATGCTGGAGTATACCATTGCTCCAAAATGGTTCTTCAGTGTAACGGATATGTACAATTACGGTAATGATATTGCCGATAATCGTCTCCATTATCCCCTGGTTTCATTTGCATACAACAATAACGCCAACCGGATACAGGTTTCGTACGGCAAACAGCGTGAAGGAATTGTTTGTGTTGGCGGAGTTTGTCGCAGTGTTCCGGCATCGAATGGCCTGACAGTTACAATTACCAGTAGTTTCTGATGTTTAATGCAGAAAATTCACAGCGATGAAAAAGACTAACTATATATTCAGAATAGCTTTGGCAGTAGTGGCGTCATCATGGATGTTAACGTCTTGCGATAAAATAGATGAACCCTACGTCATAAAGAAAGAGGTGATTGACACGGCTCAGTGCCCGGTTCCNGATTTCCCTGCTGTTACCAATCCTGAAAAGAGAGTACTTTTGGAGGATTATACCGGCCATACCTGTGTTAACTGCCCGAGAGCAGCAGTTACTGCACATGATCTGAAGCAGCAGTATGGGGAACAGTTGGTAGTGATAGCAGTTCACGCAGGCTTTTTTGCCAAGCCTTTGTCAGCACCATTTGATTATGATTTCAGGACCGCTGCCGGCACCGCCTGGGATGANTTCTTCGGAATCGGGAAAGTTGGTAACCCTAACGGAATGGTTAACAGGACAGGCTATCCGTCACAGCACATTCTGTCGCCATCGGCATGGGGGAATGCAGTTGCATCAGCCGTAACTGCNTCGCCATTGGCTGAATTGCAGATTATGACCGATTTTGATGACGAGACTTCGAAATTGTGTATTCATACCAAAACCTCGTTTTTACAGAATATTAGCGACAGGGAGATCAAGCTTTCAGTTGTTATTGTTGAGGACAGTATAGTACAGGCACAGAAAAACAATGATTCGCAGGTTGGCACGACACCGCAGATTGATGACTATGTGCACATGCATGTTTTGCGCGGAGCTGTCAATTCACCCTGGGGAGAAGTATTACTGGTAAAAGGCACTGCTTCAGGAGATCCGGTGGTAAAATCTTACCAGACAATGGTTGGAGGGTTTAATAAATATGAAATGGATCCTGCTAACTGCCGGGTGGTTGCTTTCCTCTATGATGGAGAAACCTATGAAGTCCTGCAGGTTTCTGAAGCAGGCATTTCAGAGGAATAAGTTATTTCTGTAAGGATAAAGAAGAACCCCGCTTCAGCTCAACTGAAGCGGGGTTCTGAATTTTTAAAGTTACTTTACGGACAATTACTTTGTAACTACAAGTTTTCTGATCAATTGCCTGCCATTGTTTTCGATCATTACAAAGTACATTCCGGCTGCCATGCCTTTCACATTGATGGTTCTGGAGGTAGAGGCAGGGATGTTAGCCTGGCTGTAAACTGTCTTGCTAAGTGCATCGGTAATTCTTAGATTCACAGTGCCCGACATGCCTTCAAATGCAATTGTTGCTGACGTACTGGCAGGATTTGGATAGATACTTATGGCTGGATTCTTGCTTTCGGCAACGCCTGTGCAATATTCAACATTGATATAGCCTGCTTTGAACAGTGTGTTTGTCGAAGTACCATTGCCAATAGTGAGGGTAACATCGTAGGTGCCGGAGACTGCATAAACAACAACAGGGTTTTGATCGGTGCTGGTTGCCGGCTCACCGCCGGGGAACGACCATTCCCAGGACGTGGCTCCACCTGTGGAATAATCAGTAAATACGGCTGAACCACCGTCGCATATTGTTGATGGCTGAGCAATGAAATTTGCATTAAGAGGAGATGCCAGTATTCCGAAGAACTCAATAATGCGCAGCATATACTCGTTGCGGGTTGCCGGAAAATCACCATTGACCAGACCGCCAAATTCAAATGCGGATCCTATGGTTTTGTAAGTTCCGCCATCATACGCTACCGAGGTAATATAATATGGAGAGCTATTCTTGTATATACTGAATGCTGTACCGGTGGGAGCGATATGATCAATAAAATCATTATCTCCATCATAGCTGAGGTTCAATCCTTCAGTAAACGAACCCGCTTGTCCCAACTCAAGTGCAAGGTCATTTGAACCATCCATGATACCATTGATCATGAACAACGAATGTACAGCAGTTTTAGGGTCGTAATACCAGGTATCAGCGCCTTCCATGTAAAGCTTGCCCCCGTTATTGAGGAAGTTGGCAAGAAGCTGGCCTTCAGCAGAAGTAAGAACATGCTTTTTGCTGCCTGTTCCAAGGCTTACAAATAATGACTGATAACCTGACAGGTCGGCAGGCATGGCAGTAAGGTATTGGGCATAGATATTATTTGACTGCAGTGATTCGAGCATGACAGGACCTGAGTTTTTATTCTGGTCCAGGTCGATTACTGCAACCGGAATTTGTCCGATTACCACCGAAAATGCTGATGATGCTTCAAGACCTGGTCNCGCATTCATTGCAAAAGCACTGGCAACGACATGACCTGCCGGTGAACCGCCGTCGGCTTGAACAGTGTATGACCGTGCTGCTGTTCCTCCTTCAGGAATGTCGCCATAGTCCTGTGTATTTGCTGAGAGCAGAACAAGGTATTGATCATTAAACGAAATCTGACCGCCAACGTTTTTAATCTCTGCAGAGCCTGTATTCAACACATTAACCACAATATCGAAAATCTCACCGGGGTCAGCCATACCATTATTATTCCCTGAAGCATCATTAATTGTAAACGAACCGAATTGAAGCACTCCTGCATGAGCTGTAACTGAAAAGTTCCCGCTCCATGAATTGGTGTCACTAACTGCAACATAATGGAAGTTCATGGTATGCAGATCAGGAATGTTATCAGGTATTGAAAACTCAAAACCGTCGGTAATAGTAACTGTATCATTGGCCGGAATCAAAGCACAAGTCTCAGTTGAATCGGTCAGTTGAGCAAACTCGTCGGTAGTTGAGATGGTGACATTCACATTTTCAGCATCAAGTATGCCAATGTTTTTAAGTCCAAGGGATACCTTCACAGTTTCACCGAAATCAGCCAACCCGTTATTGTTGTATGCAGCATCACTAATAGAATGCGCATTATAGATAAGGTACGGACCTGAATTGGGAATAACCGGGATATCGGCAGTGTATGCGAGTCGGTTAAAACCGGTGATAACAAGTTGTACAGTATCAGGTTCCTCAAGTGCGGGGAAAGTTAGTGTTACTGTACCTCCTGAAATAAATCCGGCAGCCAGTAATTGATTTTGTTTTGAAAGGCCAACCAATGCACCTTCGGCGTCAGCATTTACCACTAGTTCTGCGGAACCAAGGAAAATCTGTGCTTCGTGAGTTGCAGNCAATCGCTGAGGCATAGCTGTATAAAGATTGAGAGAAGGATCTCCGAAAATAGTCCATGTGTCTGTCATATCGGAACCATCTGAACCATAGGTGTCATTCATCTTATAACAACCGTTAATTGTAACCCCTCCGAAAGTTCGTTTTATGTTGCTCGGATAGGACTCAACCAGGATTGCATCCATTTCATCTTCACCTTCCATAGGTGGATTCCAGCTTTGGTTTATAGTCGACATGAAGGTGGCAATAGCTCCGGTTGGGCCGGTTGAATTTTTAGCACGAAGCCAGGCTTCAGCAAAGCATGTTCCACCAGGGAAATTACCATTTACACAGGCTACACTAAANNAAATGAATGGCCACATATGATTGTTAGTCAATTGGTTGACATTAGTGTTTGAAAAGCCTGTTGTTCCCCAGGATTGATCGCTTCCATGGCCGGTATAATTGATAATTCCCGATCCCGGATTGATAAACGATGCTACCATAGCAGGTGTCGGGTTGCCGGTTTGATCTTCACCACCCTGGGATCCGTCATAAAGTTCGGCCACTGCAGTATAGGTAAAACCCATCAGCTTATCGCGAATGTTACGAATATGCTGGTAATCGTACTCTCCGTCATCACCGGGGCCCTGGTCTGATCCGATTCCAATACCCTTGCTGAACCAATCTGTTCCAATGTATGGACTCTTCTCATATTCCAGGGTACGTTGTACCATGGTATTAACATGGTCAACTGTTTCAGCTGAAAACCGCCCGACGAGAATATCAGGATAATGGTCGTTGCCTACGATATAACCATAAGCATTGTCAGAAGGGCCTGCAATACTACCGGAAGTATTTGTAACAATCTGGGCGGCGTCGCCAACCAGAAGGAGGAAAGTCAGCCCATTATTGTTATAATAGTTTGTGACATAAGTTTTTATCGCAGAGGCAGTATTTCCGATTGTGGCAATGTCTACCATTTCAGTTTGAATACCCATCTGGTTTTTCCAGTCGACAAACGGTTGCATCGCGCTCATAAAGCTGCCATAAGAGATGACCAGCATTTTACCATACTCTCCCAACGGAGTATAATCAGTGTTTGTGCTGTTAAGAAACCTGTGATCGTAAACTGTTTTAAAATCATTATCAACTCTAGCTGGGAAACCACTCCTGTTAAAAGTATTGATTCCGTTATGCCCTTTTGAATATACCTTAACAGTAATGTCGGTGTATACGCGGAGTACTTTGCTAACAGGATTATATGCGAATGGGTACACCACAACGGTTTGCCCGCGATAATCACGAAGGATATAGGGATCGCGAAGTTCAGCCTGTTTGCCCGGGAAAAATTTGTTTTCAGCGTATGGCCGGCCATATTCGTAAGCTACTGTTGCCGGATCTATATCACGGGTCAGATTACCTTTTGAGGGAGCAATAGCAATTCCTTCAAAATCATTGTATGAAGATGCTATAACCTCCACATCCATAATATCTTCATCAGGAATAATGAGCGAGGTTGTAACTTTCGGCAGATCAGGTGCACCCTTNNTATCAATAATGGGAGTTGCCTTACCAACAGAAATTGTAACCTCATCCCCGAGTTGAGTCTTAACCTGGTTGATGTTGTATCCATCGAGTGAGAAATGTACAATCGAGGTACTAATGTTGGATGAAACCAGCTCGGTTTTTGCCGGGACAGGCTGCTGTGACCTGATGTTGATCCATTCGCTTCCGAATGTGGTCAAACCAATAAAGGACAGTAAAATAGTGATGTAGAGGTTTCGCATATGTTTAGGATTGGGTGGGAACTTTTAATGGTTTAATAACTCTTAATTTTCTTTTTAAAGAGTCAACTTCCTGAAACCGGGCATAAAGATAGATAAAATATCATATGAATTATATCCGGATAAATAGTAAAAACATAACTGCCTGCAATAAAATTTCTCAACTTCATTGCAGGCAGAAATTATGATCTGTTTTGGTATTATCGTGTATGAACTAGTTTTGTTACAGTAGTTTGTGATCCTTCAACCACTTTACATGAGTATACGCCTGCAGGCAACATACTTCCATCCCAATTGATGGTATTAACTCCGGATTTGAGCATACATTCACTGATCAGGGCTACTTCCTTGCCAATCGCATTGTATAAGGCAATCTTCACTTTTGAATTACCTGTAGCGTTATAGGTGATTTTCAGCTGCGAAGTGAACGGATTGGGATAAACCTGAAGCCCTGAAGCCGTTTCGGTTGCAATGCCAGTAAAGCCGAAGTACACCTGGTTTGAAGGTTCGGAACTGCAGTCTGTGGCGTTCCCTGTAACAACATAATAGAAATCTGTATGTTCGGGAGTGTATGTTTGTTGAGTTGCTCCTGCAATAATGCCATTTCCGTCATACCACTGATAACTGTAAGCTGGAGTTGATAACAGGTGGTCGCCTGAAATTGAAACAGAAGGAGTTGCAGGTGCTGCTTCAACAAATACTTCCACATAATCTGTCATTGAGTAAGTGCCGCTGGTCACATTCACGCTGTAAAGAGTATAACCTGAAGGTGTTGCAACCGGATTGAAGATCGTGGGATCATTGAGTGATGATGCCGGCGACCAGCTATAGTTGTATGTTCCCCAACCACCGGTAGCAAAAACGTACAATTGTGAGGAAGCTCCGTCACAGATATGTGCCGGCAGAGCAGCAGTGTACACTGCAAGTGGTCCGCTTTGATTTTCGCTGAATGGAGGTAGCATGATGTAATCAACCCATGCGGCATCCTGGAATGCGATTGAGGCTTCATCTTTTTCGTACGCCCATCTTAGTTTGTGAGGGCCAGAGGTAACGGCATATGTAACCTGGGTCCAGTCAGAATTTCCTGACCATTCACCCATAAGCTGGTCATCAACATAAAAACGCAGAAAATCATATCCCTGCTCTGAAGAGACTTTACGATAGAATGAGATGTTACCGGCTACAATTACATTGACATCAAGGTACATTTCGCTTTTTTGCGAGTTACCTACAGATCCGGATTTGGCACTGTATGAACCTTCGTATTTCACGGCATTGTCAATTGCCCAGGGAGCACCACCGGCAAATTTCCAGTTGTACTTAGTCAGAGTGCCGGTTTCGAAGTTTTCAACCTGTTGTCCAACAGTGAGATAAAGACTTGAAATGGTATTGTAAGGCCCGGCATTGGCAACATAATACATACTAAACTGGTAACCCAAAGGCGCATCAGGGCTTACAGTGAAACTACAGTTGGCTGTTGCCGAGCCTCCGGCTGCGATGGGGCCTAGATTTTGTAATTGTGAATTACCAGTTATATACGATCCGAAGAAGACCATCTGCGAGAGTACATCTGACGAGGTGCAATGCCCGACGTTCTGGGTATTTACATAAACCTGGATTGTTTCACCTGGTTCAATGATGCCATTTCCATTACCACCGGCAACATCATCTATAGTAATATTGTCAGCTTTTAGTGATGGTGCAAGCAGAGTAATAGGCAATTGATAAATAAATTCAGATGTATCAGCCTGCAGGGTAAGTGTAAGATTGGCCTGGTGCATATCAGGCAGGTAATTGGCAATGTTAATACCAAATACATTTGAAACAGATTCAGTTTGCTGGCTGGGAATGAGTGGCCATGTGAAAGTTGGTTGAGTGACAGAGAGATATGGGTCGTTTGTGGAAATTGTAGCAAGCGTATTCACAGCTGCTGCATTGCCATAATTGACTACTGTCAGGTTAAGATTTAAAGGTTCGCCAAATTCAGGCAACTGGTTGTTATTGCCTCCGTTATCATTAAACTGGTAGCTGTTGAGTAACAGGTACGGGCCTTCAGGTGAAGCAACCAGAACGCTGTCGATAAAAGGCTGCATGTTCTGTTTGGTAATTACAACACTTGCATAGCCAGGGTCAGTGAAAGGTGTGAGATTCAGAAGAGCATGGCCGTTCTCATCAGCTTCGGCAACTCCATGGATAACATTATTCCTGGTAATGGCTATATAGGCGTATGGCTCAGTTTCAACTTCAAACTCGGCACTTCCGAGGGGAAGAAGAGGAGCATAAGTAGCCTGCATTGCCGGGGGAACAGCGTAATAAATCATGAGTGAAGGATCACCCATAAGGCAGTAAGTTTCCCAGTAGTATTGCTTCATGCCTGAGTTTGATTCCTGTACGGCAAGATTTCCGGCAAATACCATCTGATCCTGAGTTGAATACCATTCAGTCATAGGTTCGCCGTGCTCGTGGAAGGTTCTGTCATATGAACCCAAGCCGGTGGTTTCATAGGTGGGATTTACAACAATTGGCCCTGTACCTACACCCCAGTAAAAATCTTCATCCCAGTAACTGTAATCGGAGGCTCCGATATAACCAACAGCACCTTTGTCCTGAGCCCTTAGCAAGGCTTCACCAAAGCAGTTTTGATTGTAAGTGGAACTTTGACAGCAATTTCCGACCATGAGCGGATATTTATGAGCATTCTGCAAGTTGGCAACATCGTTGATGCTGAACGAAGGGTCAGCCCAACCGCTGGGCGAACCATGTGCAGTATAGTTAGCATAAGCAACACCTGCGCTGACATTCGCCCTGATGTTTTGTGCATAATTGCCTCCCGAAGGTTCAGGTTGCAGGTAAGTATGCGATACCAACCCGTGAGCTTCGTTGAAATAATAGGTCGTGCCATAATTGATTTGGCCGTTTCCGTATAGAGGGCCATAGCTTGGATCGTGGCCTGCTATCATCACGCACTCACCAAGGAACGATGGATCCGGCATGAGGTATTTTTCATATTCAAGGGTTTTGTCAATTTGTGGCTGCAGTTCTGAAGCGTTTGTGGCAGAGAATCTTCCGTAATAAATCTCCGGCAGGTAATCACCACTGTATTCGCAATAGTAAAGATCGCTCACATGCGCTCCGCAGTTGTATGCGGGGATCTGGTCAACATCACCTACGAAGAGAACGAAGGTCGGTGCAGGATCGTCAGGAGTGGCTGAAGTGTACAGTCCCTGTAAATAAGCCTTGATAGAGTTGAAAGTAGTACCGACAGCAGGGTTGTTCGTATAAGCTTCTACTACAGTGAAACCTTTCTTGGTTTTCCATTGAATGAATGGCTGCAACTGTGCCTGGAACATTGGATCAGAAACAATCACATATTTGATCGGTTGCTTTGAGAGAGTATCACGGCTGTCATTAACCGGTTGAAGGTTAATCACATTATCATATATGCTTCTGAAATAGGGCGAATCATAAAGAGCCCGGGTTTCAGCGGTCTTGTTAACGTTGGCACCAGTATATCTGACATCTATCACCATGTTGTTATAAATCCTGATAGTATTGGTGGCGGGATTGTATTGAATTGGTGAAATAACAAGGTTGCCGAGCCGGACACCGCGAAGGTAGCCACTGACTTCAACCCTGGCAAGTTCGCCTCCGATGAACTGGTTCAATGCATAGGTCGATTCATTCAAAACAATTTCACCTGCCGGCCTGTTCTTTGGTTGAGGTGGCTGGGTGGGGAAGAGCTTATTCACTATTCCCCAATCGGCAAGTTGATATTCTTTAACATCATAGCTCATCACTTTGACTTCCGGAGTTGCATCTGCAGGAATTTCGATGAGTTTACTCAAAACAGGGAGCTGTGGATCGCCGGCAAGGATAGTTTTTGAATACCCGGGAATGAGAAGTTCAGTAAACAATCCCTTTGAGGATGTAACTTCAAGAAAATTCAGGTCGTTAACTGTGTTTGTGACCTGAAGCCGGGCATAGCTGCTTTCGTTTACAGAAAGGCTGTTCTGAGCACCGGGAACCAGCTTTACTTCATTAGCGGCAAAACCGGCTGAAAATAGAAAAGCAACCGCGAACGTTGCTATGATAAAGCTACGCATCAACGTAAAGTTTTTCATGATGGCTTTTTGGATTTATGGTAAGATGGAGATTTGCATCACAAAAGTATCATTTTCATGAATATGTTAGTTAATAATATTTCTCTCACAGGAAAATATTAATTCACTTAATTGTTTCAGTGTTTACAGGATAAATATGAAGTATATCCTGATCCTGGATGATGGCTGATTATTACATCAACACATAACGTAAGGATTAATCAGTCTGAAAATAAAGTCATATAACCCAATAAAACAAAGTAATATTATTAGGATTTATAATTTTTCATCATGAAATTTTTGGGCAATTTTTCTTACCGGGTACCAGGCTGCCGCCAATCCAATCATGAAAACAGTGATAAACACCCACACGAAATCCATAATTTTCATTTTTACCGGGTAAGCATCAATAATAAAAGCACCGCTTCCCCCTTTAAGCTTAACAATACCGTAATGTTGCTGCAGCCAGCATACCAGTGCTCCGATTGCTATGCCTGCAAGTGCGCCGAGTAATGAAATGAGAAGGCCTTCGGTGAGGAATATCTTCCTCACGACCTTATCATTAGCTCCCATGCTCCGCAATACGGCAATGTCGCGACGTTTGTCGAGAATGAGCATGGTAAGAGAACCTATCACATTAAAAGTTGCAATAAAGAGTATGAACGAAAGGATTAAGAAAACTGCCCACTTCTCCGATTTCATGATTTTATAAAGAACTTCCTGTTGTTCGAAGCGGTTTTTTACAATGAATTTGTCACCACAAAGCGCTGATACTTTTTTCTGCACCTGTTTTGCATCGGAACCCGGTGAGAGCATTAATTCCACAGAAGATATTTCATCCGGGTATTCAAAAATGTCGCGGGCAAAATTCAATGGAACAAGCATATATTTGATATCAAACTCTGCAGAAATAGAAAAAATACCGGATGGCCTGATAATCCCCAGATTGAAAGATTCGTCGGGCAGGCCTGTCATTGAAGCATGCCTTGCCGGTACATAGACAGATATAACGCTTCCGGGGTCAATGAGATCCAGCCCAAGAATATCAGCAATCCCCACTCCCGGAACGGCGAACTTGTTACTGTCCTGCTCAAGAATGAAGTTACCTTCGATGAGCATACTATCGAGTGGTGAAAAATTCTGATAACCGCTCCCTACACCTTTAATTGTAGCGATACATTGCCTGTCGTGGTAACGCAAAAGAGCATTTTCCTCTATCACTTCAGTAAGGTGAATGACCCCGGGAAGTTTTTTAATCGAGTCGTCGGGAATATCGCTCAGTCTGAATGTTTTGCCCTGAGCAGGAGTTATTTTCAGATCAGGATCAAAGGCATTGAAAAGCGAAACAACTACACTTTCGAACCCGTTAAACACACTTAGCACAATGATGAGCGCCATAGTNNTTCCGATAGTGACACCGAGTATTGAAATGCCTGAAATAATGTTAATTATATTGTGCGATTTCTTCGAAACCAGGTATCNGCGGGCTATGTAAAACGGAAAATTCAAAACTTGAATGATTGGTTCGGATAAGGCAAATTTAATGGTTTCTTTGTCACACTGACTTAAGACATGGACTCGCTATAAAATAATTACAGAACAAATTTTGCTATATTTATCAAAAATTCAGTTGTATGAATTCCGAAACTATAACTGCCATCGCGTTAGGCATTGGGCTGAGTGCCAGTTGCGGCTTCAGGGTATTTGTACCATTGCTGGTTGCTAGCATAGCTGCNCGGTCAGGAATTATTCCACTGCAGGATAGTTTCCTTTGGCTAGGTACCTGGCCGGCCATCATTTGTTTCGGGGTTGCAACCATCATGGAAATTCTGGCATATTATGTTCCTTTCGTTGATAACCTGCTCGATACCATTACGACTCCGCTGGCTATTGGCGCGGGTTCATTGCTCATGACCTCTGTCCTGCCCATTGATTCGGAAATGATGAGATGGGTGACAGGTATTATTATTGGCGGAGGTGGGGCGGCCACCATACAGGGCGGATCAGTCATTGCTAGGCTTGGTTCATCAAAACTAACGGCAGGTTTGGGAAACCCGGTTGTTGCCACAGCTGAGCATGCAGCTGCATTTGGGACATCGATATTAGCACTTGTAATACCCGTAGTAACCGCACTGGTTTTCCTGTTACTTATAGGTTACGTCTTCCTGAAACTGGGAAGTAAAGTCTTTGTAAGGAAATAATATTCATATAATTTTCGGGGTTTTCTGAGCCAAGCTTACGGGAGAGATTGCTAATTTTGAGCATCTTTTCACTTCTTGCCTATGAATGCAATGCCTTTTGTGATAGGCGCCCTGCTTGTTCTCGTGCTGGCTTACCGTTTTTATTACAGTTTTGTAGCTGCAAAACTGGCTACCATCAGTGATTCGAAGTTGCTTCCTTCCCAACGGCTTTATGACGGACAGAACTACTACCCGATGAATAAATGGGTATTGTTTGGCCATCATTTTGCTGCTATTGCCGGAGCCGGACCTCTTGTTGGTCCGGTACTTGCAGCGCAATTTGGTTTTATGCCGGGTTTCCTGTGGATGCTTGCCGGGGCTGTGCTTGCCGGAGCCATGCACGATCTCGTGATTTTGGTGGCTTCGCTCAATCACGACGGAAAATCACTGGCCGAAATTGCCCGTACCGAAATCAGCAAGGTAAGCGGGGCAACGGCTTCCTTTGCCATCCTGCTCATTCTTGTGGTTGCCATGGCTGGTTTGGGGCTGGTCGTAGTGAATGCACTGGCCGAAAGTGCCTGGGGTACTTTTACCATTGCCATGACAATTCCAATAGCCTTACTCATGGGTGTTTGGATGTTCAGGATAAGAAAAGGTAAAACCGTGGAGGCTACCATCGTCGGGGTTATATTGCTTTCGCTGGCTGTGATTTTCGGAAATAACATTGCACATTCATCCGTAGCCGAATATTTTCTTTTTAGCCACAAGGCCCTTACGTTATTGCTTGTAGCATATGGTTTCGTGGCTTCGGTGTTGCCGGTATGGCTTCTTCTCTCTCCACGCGACTACCTGAGTTCGATCATGAAACTGGGAGTTATTGCTTTGCTTGCGATCGGTATTATGATAGTTGCTCCCACGATCCATATGCCTGCTTTTACGCCTTTTACCCATGGCGGAGGGCCCATTATCCCGGGCAAACTGTTTCCGTATCTTTTTATTACCATTGCCTGTGGTGCAATAAGCGGATTTCATGCGCTGGTTAGTTCCGGCACGACCCCCAAAATGATCATGAGCATGAATGACGTGAAGTTTATAGCAGCAGGCGCAATGCTTTCCGAAGGTATGGTAAGCATTCTTGCCCTGGTGGCAGCAACAAGCCTCTTACCGCTCGACTATTTCCAGATCAACATTCCGGCCGATAAATTCCAGGCTTTTCTGCCGCAATTGCACGCCATGGGCTTCACGCAGTCAAATCTTGAACAGCTTTCAGCTGAAGTAGGAGAGAAGATTGCCGGACGAACCGGTGGTGCGGTTTCACTGGGTGTAGGTATGGCATATATATTCTCTTCGATTCCCGGCCTTCAGCACCTCATGAGCTACTGGTATCATTTTGCCATCATGTTTGAGGCACTTTTTATCCTCACAACCATTGATGCCGGTACACGTATCGGTAGGTTTATCCTGCAGGAATCACTGGGGAAATTTTATAAACCCTTTTCACGAACTGACTGGTTGCTAGGAAACCTTTTAGCCAGCGGGCTGATGGTTTTAGCCTGGGGATATTTTATTTATACAGGGAGTGTTGCAACTATCTGGCCAATGTTTGGAACAGCAAACCAGTTGCTGGCCACCGTCGCGCTGGCAATCGGAACATCATTTATCATCAACCGCGGACTGGTGCGCTATTCATGGATGACGATCATACCTATGCTGTTTGTGGGTGTAACCACGCTTACTGCCGGATTTCTGAACATCAAAAACATCTATTATCCGCAACTTCTTGATCCTGCCAAAAGTTTGCAGGGGATTATCAACTTCGCGCTGACAGCAATTATCATCGTTTGTGTGGTCATCGTTTTTGCTGATGCCATTCCAAAATGGATTACCGTGATGATGGGGAAAAGGAAAGCTGTGAGTGCGGAAGTCTGATTAAAGGCGGCCCTACTTCCAGGCTTTTACCACAAGGCCTGTTCCGCTTTTATGTTTTCCGTTAACATCCAGTCGGTTGAGGATGAGGCAGAAAGGAAATGTTACCAGGTAATAAAATGGTAGCAGGATAAAGAACAACTTTGATTTTCCCAGCATCAGAATGGGATATTTCATTGAAAGTCTCCAGGATGCCTGTCCCGGTTTTCCATACTGGTAATGGGCTTCAGTCCGGCTGAAACCTGCCTTTTTGAGCTTTTCCTGTATTTCGTTAATGTTATAACCGTCGCGGACATGCTCCTCAATGAACGACTCTTCCTCATGATCGTGAACATCGCTTCCACCCTGGTCCGAAGGGGTTGATATAAGTACCATCCCACCTGGTTTCAGCGAAGAATGAAAATTCTGGAAAACCTTTACATCTTCAAGAATATGTTCCATCACGTCCACAGAGAGAACAAGGTCATAGGTTGCTGGTTCAGCAAACGAGGTCAGGTCGGCAAAGGCAAATGATGCATTATTTCTGCCAATGCGGTGAAAGAAGTTGTTGCAGTCGTCGATTTGTTCCTGTTTTACATCAACTCCTTTTATAGTAAAACCGGGCTTCATTCCTGAGAGAAAATATGAATATTGTCCAAAACCCATGCCTGCATCCAGAATTTTTGCATTTTCGGGAGCCTGCTTAGCCCAGCGCCTCAGATGGCGGCGTATATGCCACGAACGGAGCAAAAGCAAATCGAGCAGGTGATAAAACAGTTTACGCAACCAGGGGCTGCGGTTAAAAACATTGCCGAGTGATCGTTTTATTGGGTCGTATTGCATNNAAATAAAGTTCGGGAGTTTGACCCTTTGACAAGCTCAGGGTATAAGTTTGAAAGTTTGAGTCACGATAGCTATCATGATCACTATTCACTATTCACTGTTCACTATTAACTATTAACCTTTCAACAGATTCTCTATATTTTCGATATAATCGAGTGAGTCATCGATGAAGAATTCCAGATCGGGTATTGAACGCACCTGGTTATGGATACGGTTTCCTAATTTGAGCCTTATTTCTTTTTTGTGCATACTGATATGCTGAAGCAGTTCCTTTTTGGCGGTTTTTCCGAAAAGACTCAGGTATACTTTTGCTAAGAAAAGATCAGGTGTGATGTACACTTTGGTGACAGTGATCATATCACCCGGAAAAAAGTCCCGGCCCATTGCCTGGAAAATCTCACCGAGATCTTTCTGTATCAGCCTTGCAATCTTTTGTTGTCGTGTGGTTTCCATGCTGCAAAGGTACAACAAATACCGGTTTTAAGATATTACATCAAAACCTGCTTTGAATGTTGCCAAAAGTGACAAACAAGCGTAATTGTAATATTTTTGCACCGGTGAAGTTAATAAGATGATCACCCTTTATTTTCCAGTAAGCCCCGGTTAGTGAAAAAGCTCAGGATTCTTCTCAAATATGCACTTCCATACAAATGGTATGCAGTGCTCAACATTATTTTCAATGTTCTCGGGGCTTTGTTTTCGCTGGTTTCGCTTGCTTCGCTCATACCGGTACTGAACATTCTTTTCAAACAGTCGGAACCGGTTAATTCGCTGATGCCCTGGGCTCTCGACACCAAGGTGGTTTTCAATAATATCAACTACTATCTGAGCCAGGAGATTGCTCGGAATGGGGAAATCCATACACTGCTTATTATCTGTATTGGAATCGTCATTCTGTTTTTTTTCAAAAACTTTTTCCGTTACCTGGCTCTTTTTTATGTATCGGTACTGCGCAATGGTGTTGTGAAGGATCTTCGTAACGCATTGTATCACAAGATACTGATATTGCCGCTTTCCTATTATTCCGATCAGCGCAAGGGTGATATCATGTCGCGCATCACCAATGATGTGCAGGAAGTGGAATGGTCAATATTATCGTCGCTCGAAATGTTGTTTCGCGATCCTATCACCATCCTCATTTACCTGGTCGCAATGTTTAAAATCAGTCCTGAGTTGACGCTTTTTGTATTGGTAGTTTTGCCTGTGGCTGGCTATCTCATCGGGCTGATCGGACGAAGCCTGAGAAGAACCTCTCAGAAAGGCCAGAAAAAGATGGGTGAGTTGCTGTCACTCATTGAGGAAACTATTTCAGGGCTCAGGATTATCAAAGGTTTCAATGCCATTGACTATTCGTACAGCAATTTCGACGATAACAACCGTGGCTTCATGAAGCTGATGGTCAGGCTTTTCCGCAAACGTGACCTGGCGTCACCCGTGAGTGAATTCCTTGGGATTGCCGTGACTGCACTAATACTCTGGTACGGAGGTAACCTGATTCTGACTTCCGGCTCATCGCTTACGGCGCCGAAATTCATCCTTTACATTGGTATTTTCTCGCAGATCATTGTTCCTGCCAAAGCGCTTACTACAGCTTTTTACAACATTGAGAAAGGCGCTGCATCTATCAGGAGGATTAACCAGGTGCTTGAAGCAGAAGAAGTTATCGTTGAAAAACCAGATGCTTTACCTATAAATGAGTTTCAAAGTAAACTTGAGTACCGGAAAGTTTACTTTCGATATGAGAAGGAATTTGTACTTAATGATATCAACCTTTCAATTGAGAAAGGCAGGATGGTTGCTCTGGTCGGACCGTCAGGAGGGGGAAAATCTACCATGGTTGACCTGTTGCCACGTTTTTATGATGTAACCGAAGGCGGAATTTTTGTCGACGGTATTGATATCCGCAACCTGAAAATTAATCATCTACGTGGACTGATGGGCATTGTGAACCAGGAAACCATTCTTTTCAACGGGACAATTGCCGAGAATATAGCGTTTGGAAAGAGCAATGCCGGCAGAGATGACATAATCCATGCAGCCAAGGTAGCCAATGCTCACGAGTTTGTCGAAAAGCTTGAGAATGGTTACGATACCAACATCGGCGACCGGGGCGTAAAACTTTCGGGAGGTCAGCGGCAGCGCATAAGTATAGCCCGTGCCGTGTTGAAAAACCCGCCAATACTTATCCTGGATGAAGCAACCTCAGCGCTTGATACGGAGAGCGAGCGACTGGTACAGGAAGCTTTACTGAACCTGATGAAGAACCGTACATCCGTTGTGATTGCACACAGACTTTCAACAATTCAGCATGCCGATGAAATCATCGTGATAAGCGAGGGTAAAATTATTGAACGGGGTACACATAATGAATTGCTGGCAGCCAGGGGTATGTACAGTAAATTGTGCGAAATGCAGTCGTTCAGCTAAATACGTAATTGAAAAAACAAGGTTTAGATTATCTTGTAATTTTTGTATTCGAACAACCTGTGACCAGTCGTTTTCTCGAAATAATTCAACACGGTATCCTTGAGACTGAGCTTCTTTTTTGAAATATCAAGGTCAATTTTCCAGTCAGTGTTCCTTATACGATCTGCCATCACAGAAGGATGTGTTCCGGTGAAAAGTGCCAGTGAGTCAACATCCGTAAAATCGAACAAATCTTCCTGTTTTACATTTTGTTTTATCCAGTCCTCGTCGTGCCAGAGCCTGTGAAAATCAAGAAGTTTTGTTTGCATGGTCTTAGGATTTTTCACCCAGCCGTAATGATAGACCGCTGCTTCTAAGGACTTTACCCTAAGTTTCTCACCATTCTTTCTGAATCCCTGTGCATCACGATAGGAGCGTATTGACTTGTCATTTCTTACGATCCTGATTTCATTGCGGTACCAGCGGCGTGAATTGCCGATATAACGGTAGGTGCCGTAGAAATGGGTGTATTTAAAAAGCAGCCCGTCTACTTCTTTGTTATATTGCCATTTAGCCATTGCCTCCCTGATAGCTTCATGGTATTTCTCATGTACCACTTCGTCGGCTTGTAGGTAAAATACCCAATCGAAATCGTTTGTTATGAGGTCGAATGCTTTGTTGGTTTCAACTGCCAGCACTTTGCCGCCTTCCTTCATTGAATCGTCCCAAACGCTTTCTTCAATCCTTATTTTTGGCGAATCAATATTCCTGATCAATTCAAGGGTTCCGTCGTCTGATTTCCCTACCAGGACTAAAAATTCATCACAAACCGGTAGTATGGACCGGATAGATTCAACAACAGGGTAATCGTACTTTACAGCATTTCTTATAATAGTGAATCCGCAGACTTTCATTTGGCAAACAATTCAGAGATAATCGGCTATGCAAAATTGGTGACAAAAAGCATATCATTTCATTACGTATTTAAATAAGTAACCGGCCTTTGCTTTTCATCCTTACTTTTGCAGTTGACAAAACGGTTTGAGATGACTCTAAAGGAGCAAATAAAGCAACTGGCTTCAAAATACAGCGATGAAATGATCGCGATCCGGCGTCACCTGCACAAGTATCCCGAACTATCAGAACAGGAAAAGAATACTGCAGCATTCATCAGCGGGAAGCTTACGGGATGGGGCATTCCATTTACAGCCAACGTTGGCGGCTATGGAATAGTGGCTATAATCAAAGGGAAGAACCCTGAAAGCCTTACCATTGCTCTGCGTGCCGACATGGATGCTTTGCCCATTACTGAAATTAATGAAGTAACTTACAAATCATGCAATGCGGGAGTGATGCACGCCTGTGGTCATGATGTGCACATGACCTGCCTGCTTGGTGCTACTCGTATTCTTGAAGAACTGAAACATAACTTTGAAGGGACCTTACGGTTGATTTTCCAGCCTTCTGAAGAGAAATTCCCAGGAGGTGCGCTGGCAATGATCAACGATGGTGTTCTTGAAAATCCCCTGCCTGAAAAAATATTCGGACAACATGTGCTGCCTACTTTGGAAGCCGGTAAAGTTGGCTTTAAAGCCGGACGATATATGGCTTCTACAGATGAAATTTATCTTACGGTGAAAGGCAAAGGCGGCCATGCTGCCACTCCCGAACTCAACACTGATACGGTACTCATTGCATCTCACATTGTTGTTGCACTTCAGCAGGTCGTTAGCCGTTCGGCGCCTCCGGGAATCCCGACAGTGTTATCATTTGGAAAGTTTATTGCTAATGGAAGGACCAATATAATTCCAAATGAGGTGAAAATCGACGGCACATTCCGCACGTTCGATGAAAAATGGAGGTCACAGGCACATGAGAAAATAACATCCCTGGCGCAGGGACTTGCCCAAAGTATGGGTGGTGAGTGCGAAGTTTTTATCGATAAGGGGTATCCATTTTTGGTGAATGACGATGAACTGACGGCTAAATCTAAGGATCTGGCCGTTGAATTTCTTGGAGCAGATAATGTAGTTGAACTTGAACAACGCATGACTGCCGAAGATTTTGCTTACTACTCTCATATTATACCAGCTTGTTTCTACCGACTGGGAGTGAAAAATCCCGAATGGCAGGAGATCAGGAACCTTCACACTCCGAATTTCGATGCCGATGAAAGCAGTATAGAAACAGGTATGGGTCTTATGGCATGGCTGGCGCTGATGAGCACATAGATTGGAATAGTATACGGATGACACTGATTGCCTGATTTTCGCGGATCAAGTAATTCAATATTTCTTGAGAAGTCTCTGGTACAATAGATAAATGTTATGATAGTTAATGGGAGCCATTACCGAACCAACTGGCTCAAAGGCAGCACGGTTTTCATGATCGACCAGAATGCGCTGCCGTTTGAGTTTAGGATTCATGAAGCCAGGACCTGCAGTGAAACCTGTGATGCCATCCGGACAATGATCACACGTGGTGCGGGGGCTATTGGCGCTGCAGCAGGATTTGCCATGGCGCAGGCTTACCTTGAAAGTGGAGGAGACCAGCAATTCATCGAAAAAGCAAAAAACGGGATCGAATCTACCCGTCCGACAGCACACAACCTCTTTTACGCTGTTGAAAAGGTTTACAAAGCAGGGAAAACTTCAGTTGAGATGGCTCTGAAGGAAGCGCAGAGGCTTGCAGATGAGAATGTTACGGATGCTGAATTAATTGCCGGGTATGGAAATGAGCTGATTAAAAATAATTCCAGGATACTTACCCATTGTAATGCAGGCTGGCTGGGATTTGTAGACTGGGGAAGCGCCCTGGCTCCTGTTTATAAAGCGCATCGTGATGGCAAAAACATTTTTGTTTACGCTGACGAGACCCGCCCCCGCAGCCAGGGCGCGCGGCTTACGGCCTGGGAACTTGTGAATGAAGGAGTTCCTCATACCATTGTGCCTGACAACGCCGGTGCGTACCTCATGTCGAAAGGCATAATTGATCTGATCATTGTTGGGGCTGACCGCATAGCGGCCAATGGTGATACAGCTAATAAAATAGGTACATTCGAAAAGGCAATTGTGGCCAGGGAATTCGGAATTCCCTTTTACATAGCAGCACCATTTTCAACTGTTGATTTCTCGCTAGCCGACGGTCGTGATATTCCAATTGAAGAACGAAGTCAGGAGGAAGTTCTTTATATTACCGGACCAGATGAGTTTGGAAAAATACACCGCATAAGGACAGCAGCTTATAACTCCACTGCCCTGAACCCTGCATTTGACGTTACTCCGGCAGAATATATTACGGCTTTCATCACCGAAAAAGGAATAATCAGGCCCAATAACGCTGATCTCTCGAGATTTAAGAGCAATCGTTAACTTCTTGTTAAACGTTCAGAAATTCCTCATCGATTTTATCATTCTGATTAACTTTGTTGCTTACTCTTTAAGCAATTCTATGAAGTTCCTTCAAAATCTGCCCGGCTTTATTTTTATACTGTCAGTCATTGCTATGACAGCCTGTACCACAAAATCGGGTGAAGCACCTAAGATGGGAAGAAACAGTGACCAGAAACCGGTTACTGCTGATGCAATCATTGTGACTCACAGCGCCCTTGAGAATGATATAAAAACCAATGGCACCCTGATGCCTGCCGAAGAAGTGGAACTGCGAAGCGAAACTCCCGGCCGAATTGTCAATATTAATTTTCGTGAAGGTGCTCATGTCAGTAAAGGCGACCTGTTGGTCAAAATTGATGACCGTGAACTCCAGGCGCAGTTAAAAAAACTTCAGCTTGATGAGAAACTGGCTTTGGATGATGTTTCACGAAAAGAGAAGCTTCTGGAAATAAATGCTGTGAGCCGCGAGGAATATGATAAGGCTGTTAACACCCTTGAAGTGACGAAGGCGAACATCAGCCTGGTTGAAACACAAATCTCAAAAACCGAAATCAAGGCTCCGTTCAGTGGAATAGTTGGACTGAGGCAGGTCAGTAATGGCGGGTATGTATCATCTGCTACATTGGTTTCAAGTCTTCAGCAGGTTGACCCTGTGAAACTCGAATTTACAGTGCCCGAAAAATACCGTGATAAACTTAGGCAGGGAACACCTGTAAGCTTTACAGTTGACGGGGTCGACAAGGAATTCAGGGCCAGTGTTTATGCCATTGAACCTTCAGCGGATCCACTTACTCACAGCATAAAACTTCGCGCTATGTGCCCTAACCCGGGTAACCAGCTGGTGCCTGGCGCTTTTGCCCGGATTAATATTGAACTTGATAAGCTCAACAATGCGGTCAGCATTCCTGCCGAGGCTATCATCCCGGTAATCGACGGCCAGAAAGTGCTTGTTAGCAGGAATGGGAAAGTTGCTTCACAAAAAGTGGAAACAGGATTCCGCAGCGAAACAATGGTTCAGATCACAAAAGGATTGAATGATGGTGACACGGTTTTCATCAGTGGTTTGCTGGTTCTGAAAGACGATATGAAAGCAAATCCGAGAATTGTTAATCCTTCCGGTGAAGATACCGGCGGAGCAGAGTAATTATTCAATTATATGGATACTTTATTCAACATTCATGATCTGCTTTACATAGCCAATGATCACTCCTAGCCGAACCAAACTATGAATATTTCCTCACTCAGCATAAACCGCCCCGTTCTTGCTACAGTAGTATCGCTTTTTATCGTACTGCTGGGAGTAATTGGTTTTATCTTTCTCGGCGTACGCGAATATCCCAGTGTTGACCCGCCGGTTGTTTCGGTGAGCACTAACTATACCGGTGCCAATGCCGATGTGATTGAATCTCAGATTACTGAACCGCTTGAAGAATCTATCAACGGCATTGCAGGTATCCGGTCACTCACATCATCAAGCAGCGATGGGCGTAGCAATATCACTGTTGAATTTGAACTTGGCGTGGACATGGAAGCAGCTGCCAACGATGTTCGCGACCGCGTTTCAAGGGTAATCAGAAGCCTCCCATCAGATATCGACCCGCCGGTAATTTCTAAATCGGATGCCGATGCCAGCCCGATCCTTATTTACTCTGTCCAGAGCGATGCCCGCGACCTGATGAGCCTGTCAGAAGTAGCTAACAACCTTTTCAAGGAAAGGCTTCAGACAGTAAACGGAGTCAGTGAAATAAGAATCTATGGTGAAAAAAGATATTCAATAAAACTTTTACTCGATCCCGCTAAACTTGCCGCTTACCATCTTGCTCCATCAGATGTTCGCACAGCAGTGACACGAGAGAATGTTGAACTGCCCACAGGCCGTATTGAGGGCTACAACACGGAACTCACAATAAGAACACAAGGCAGGCTTACAACGCCGGAACAGCTCAATAATCTGATCATCAAGGAAGAAAATGGTGCAGTTATACGTCTCAGCGATATCGGAATTGCCAAGCTTTTGCCTGAAAACGAACGGTCAATTATGCGCGGGAACAATGGCATACCCATGGTTGGAGTTGCCATCACTCCACAACCGGGAGCAAATCAGATTGAAATAGCTGACGATGTTTACAAGAAGATGGAACAGATCAAACTGGATCTTCCCTCCGACATCAAAGTAGGACTGATCCTGGATACCACGTTAACAATCAGGAAGGCTATCACCGAAGTTGAAGAAACCATCATTATTGCCTTTATCCTGGTATTGCTGGTGATCTTTCTGTTTCTGCGAAGCACTCGAACTACGGTTATTCCCATCATTGCGATTCCAATTTCGCTGGTCAGCGGCTTTTTTATTATGTACATTGCCGGGTTTTCAATCAATATTCTCACTTTACTTGCGATTGTGCTTGCAACAGGGCTTGTTGTTGACGATGCCATTGTTGTTCTTGAAAACATCTGGCACAAGATTGAACAGGGGATGAATCCAATTGAAGCCGGCCACAAAGGTTCCAAAGAGATCATTTTTGCCATTATTTCTACAACTATAACTCTTGCTGCAGTTTTCCTTCCTATAATTTTTCTGTCGGGAGTTACCGGCAGGTTATTCCGCGAGTTTGCAGTGGTAGTTGCAGGCACAGTGATCGTGTCGGCGTTGGTTTCGCTTAC
The DNA here is from genome assembly GCA_015657475.1 of Lentimicrobiaceae bacterium. Taxonomy (GTDB): domain Bacteria; phylum Bacteroidota; class Bacteroidia; order Bacteroidales; family UBA4417; genus UBA4417. Next base: position 49,172 of record JADLKF010000016.1, read on the forward strand.
GCTTACACCCATGATGAGTTCGCATCTGCTACACAAAGTTGAACGACATAATAAATTCTACAGGGTCAGCGAACAGTTTCTTGAAAACATGACAAGCTGGTACAACAGGACACTTACCCGTTTTATCAATCACAGGCGTTGGGCTTTCGTGATCGTAATTATTGCATTGGGAATGATCGCTTTCTTTGGTACCCGGATACATTCAGAACTTGCGCCGATGGAAGATAAAAGCAGGTTAAGTATACAGGCAACTGCACCCGAAGGCACAACGTTCGAAAAAATGGATGTTTATATGCAGCAATTGCTGGGAGTAGCCGATACAATTCCTGAAAAATCAGCCCTGATGGTGCTTACCTCTCCCGGATTTGGCGGAGCGTCTACCAACAGTGGCTTTGTGCGTATGACTCTCACACCTCCTGCAGAGAGAAACCGCACGCAGCAGCAAATTGTTGATGAACTGTCGGCAATCACCCGCAAATTTAATTTTGCCAGGGCTTTTGTTGTGCAGGAGCAAACAATCGGAGGAAACCGCGGAGGCGGTATGCCGGTTCAGTTTGTGATACAGGCGCCGAATTTCGAAAAGCTCAAGCAAACAATCCCGGCTTTTATGGAGAAAGCTCAGGCCAGCACGATGTTTCAAAATGTGGACCTGAACCTTAAGTTTAATAAACCAGAATTGTCAGTTGAAATTGACCGTGATAAAGCCCGTGCTCTCGGTGTGAATGTCAGGGATATTGCTGAAACATTGCAACTCCTGTTCAGCGGCCAGCGGTATGATTATTTCATCATGAATTCAAAGCAGTATCAGATCATAGGCCAGGCCGACCGCGCGAATCGTGACAAACCACTTGACCTGAGTTCGGTATTTGTGAGAAACAATGCCGGTACGCTTATTCAACTGGATAACCTGATCAAAACCAAAGAACAAAGCAATCCGCCACAGCTTTATCGTTATAACCGTTATGTTTCGGCAACTGTTTCGGCACAGCCAAAAACAGGCATCACACTCGGGCAAGGCATTGACGAAATGAAACGGATTGCCGGCGAAACACTTGATCCGACATTTTCAACCGATCTTGCGGGCGTCTCAAAAGACTATGTTGACAGTACCAGCAATATTGCGTTCGCCATGGTACTGGCACTCATTTTTATTTATCTGATTCTTGCTGCGCAATTCGAGAGTTACCGGGATCCGTTAACCATCATGTTTACAGTCCCGCTGGCCATTGCCGGTGCATTGCTTTCGCTTTACATTTTTGGGCAGACGCTTAATATTTTCAGCGAAATAGGAGCCATCGTTCTTATTGGTATTGTTACAAAGAATGGCATTCTGATTGTGGAATTTGCCAACCAGCGTAAGGAAGCAGGACTTCCGCTGCGAGAAGCCGTTATTGATGCAGCCACCAGGAGACTCAGGCCAATTTTAATGACCAGCCTTGCTACTGCNATTGGGGCGCTCCCTATTGCCCTGGCATTNGGTGCATCATCGCAAAGCCGTATTCCCATNGGTATTACAATTATCGGNGGACTGATATTCTCGCTGGTTTTAACACTTTTTGTCATCCCTGCTCTTTATACTTACCTTTCGCGAAACCTCAAACATGTCGAAACAAAACCTGCCGAAACTCATGAAAATTAGGATATTACTTCTGCTACTCCTACTTGCTTCCGCCGGCTATGCGCAGGAACTTCTCACGTTGCCTTCGGCCATCGAAACCGGCTTAAAAAATAATTTCTCGATCATTCTGCAGAGTAATAGTGCCCAGGTTCTTAAAATAACAATACTGCCGGCAATGCCGGAATGTTGCCCACATTGGGATGGACAACCACCCAGAACAACACCATCTACACCACCCACCAGGAAGCTTTCAGCGGGGCTGTGAAGGATGTTTCAAACGCTATGAACACTTCACTGAACACCGGGCTGCAGCTCAACTGGACACTTTTTGACGGCCTGAATATGTTCGTGAACAGGCAAACCCTCGACATAATGCAGCAGATGGGTGAAAACCAATCAAGGATAACAGTTGAAAACGCGATTGCGCAAATTGCACAATTATACTACAATATCATCCAACTCAGTAAGGTGATTGAAGTGAGCCGCGATGCCGTAAACCTGTCGGTACAGCGGAAAATGATCGCTGAAGAGCAGATGAAAATTGGTTCGGGCTCACTTCAGCAATTGCTTCAGTCAACCGTCGACCTGAATGCCGACAGCGCTCAGCTTATGTCGCAGATATCGCTGCTCGAAAATGCCAAGACTGACATGAACTACCTGCTGGCAAGGGATGCAGTCACTTCTTTTGAAATTGTTGATTCAATAAGACTGCTGCGACTTTCGGACTACGAAGATATCGTCGCTAAAGCAATGACTCAAAATGCGGACTTGCTGGCGGCAAAAATGGATCAACGGATTTCGGAACTCAACGTAAAGGCAGCTCAATCAGATCGTTATCCAGGATCAACCTGCAATCAGGGTACAATTTTATACTTCAGAAATCACAAACGGGCTTCGCCCAATTCAACCGAAGCTATGGCCCATATTTCGGATTAACGGCATCCTACAACCTTTTCAACGGTTTGAATACCAGCCGGGAAATCAGAAACGCCCGCATCATGCTCAACAGCAGTGAAATAACTGTTCAGCAAACTTCTCTGGATGTGAGTGCAAGCATTCTGAAACTTTATAACACATATAAAGCTTCACTGGAACTGGTAAAACTTGAGAACAAGAATATTGAGGCTGCGCAGCAGAATGTAGACATGGCTTTTGCCAAATATAAGCTTGGTACCATTACCGACATCGAACTTCGCGAAATGCAGAAGAAATTGCTGGATGCCAGGTATACATTGCTTCAATCGCAATTCGATGCAAAAAAGGCTGAAATCGAACTCATGCAGGTTAGCGGCGATCTCATAGGACTTTTCAAATAAGGAATTAACAATGAAACCCAGGAACATGAAACGTACAATTCTGTCAATACTTATCTTACTACTCAGTGTAGTGTCTCTTGCGCAATTTTCCCGGGGGACTGTCAGAGAAAGCTTGTCAATCGACAGCAAAATACTGGGCAAAAAGGTAAATTATACCATCTACCTGCCATTTGACTACCAAACATCAGATCGTTACTATCCTGTAGTTTACCTGCTGCATGGGTACTCAGATAACGACATGGGCTGGATGCAATTTGGAGAGGCGCACCTTGTTGCAGATGAATGTATTGCAAAGCGGGAAATTCCTCCAATGATCCTGGTAATGCCTGATGGCGGCGTTTCATTTTACATCAACAATTTTGATAATTCGGTTCGCTATGAGGATTTCTTTATCCAGGAATTCATGCCATTTATCGAAAAGACATACCGCATTAGGGCTGAAAAGCGCTACCGCGGAATAGCAGGTTTGTCAATGGGCGGTTTCGGAACGCTTAATTTTGCCTTTAAATATCCTGAAAAGTTTGCTGCCTGTGTAGCTTTCAGCCCGGCACTGTTTTCCGAGGAAAGTGTTATGGCTGAGAATGAAGCAGACTGGAACCAGATGATGACGCCGGTTTATGGTCCGTATAAGGAAGGAAGAGCCAGGCTTACTGATCATTACAGGAAAAATAATCCTTTTGATGTAACTTCTGCAAAAGGGAAAGATGCATACAGGGACTTACGGATTATGATTGATTGTGGTGACGATGATTTCCTTACCGATGACAACTGCCGTATGCACATTCACCTCGATAAACTGGGCATCAGGCACGAGTTTCGCATGCGTGACGGAGTTCATAACTGGGTTTACTGGCGCGATAATCTGCCTGAAGGTCTGAAATTCATTGGTCAGAGCTTTCACCAATTTTAAGCTGATTCCTCATTCCTTTGCATAATGTAATTAATGCTGTTATTTATGCGAACTGATACTTGTCCCTGGCCTTCCGACGACCTCCTGATGATTGAATATCATGATGCAGAATGGGGTGTTCCGTTGCATGACGATCGTAAGTTGTTCGAATTCATGGTGCTGGATGCCTTCCAGGCCGGGTTGAGTTGGAGAACTGTTTTGCATAAACGGGAAAATTTCAGGAAGGCTTTCGATAATTTTGAACCGGAAGTAATTGCCGGGTATTCTGAAGAAAAGATCACTGAATTATTGCAGGATGCCGGGATCATAAGAAACAGAGCAAAAATCAGGGGAACAGTTGAAAATGCCATGGCTTTTCTGAAGGTAAAAGAGGAGTTTGGTGCTTTCGACCGGTATATATGGCAATTTACTGGTGGCACAACAATTCAGAACAATCTTACTTCATTAAGCAATATTCCCGTTTCATCTCCCGAATCGGATGCGATGAGCCGTGACCTGAAAAAGCGTGGTTTCAAGTTTGTTGGGACAACAATCTGCTACGCCTTTATGCAGGCAGCCGGCATGGTGAATGATCATTTGACGGGGTGTTTCAGGCATGACATAACAAAGATTAAAGGGCTTGAATGACAGATTATCCAATCACTTCATGGCTCCCGATCACCCGCGACGAAATGTTCAAACGGGGTTGGGAAGAAGTAGATGTAGTCATCATATCAGGAGATGCATATGTGGATCATCCGGCTTTTGGCAGCGCTCTGATAGCCAGGGTTATTGAAGCTGCAGGGTACAAAGTTGCCATAGTGCCACAGCCTAACTGGCGCGACGATCTCAGGGATTTCAGGAAGTTTGGTAAACCACGGCTATGTTTTGCAGTTTCAGCAGGCAACATGGATTCGATGGTTAACCATTACACTGCCAACAAGCGTCTGCGAAGCGATGATGCGTATACGCCCGGCGGTGCTGCCGGATTTCGTCCTGACTATGCAACAGTTATTTATACCAAAGCGCTTAAAAAACTCTATCCCGATGTTCCGGTAATCATCGGCGGTATCGAAGCATCCATGCGCCGACTGGCACATTATGATTATTGGAGTGATTCTCTCAAGCCTTCAATCCTGATCGATAGTGGTGCTGACATGCTTGTTTATGGCATGGCTGAAAAGGGAATTATTGAGGTGCTGCAAGGGATTGAGAAGCAAAGGGATATCGTCTGGCTTACATCAATTCCACAAACGGCTTTTTTAACTGAGGAAACAGCCGTGAATGTAATGATGCAGGAGACCCCAAGCCTGGAGTTGCCCTCATTCGAACAATGCGTGAGGAATAAAAGAGATTTTGCAGCTGCTTTCAGGAGTATTGAAACCGAATCGAATAAAGTAATTGCCAAAAGGCTTGTTCAGCGCACCGGGAATAAGGCAGTCATCGTGAATCCGCCTTATCCGACCATGACAACCGCGGAAGTTGATGCAGCTTACGACCTTCCGTATACAAGGCTGCCACACCCAAAGTATAACAAGCGTGGAGCAATACCAGCGTATGAAATGATACGCCATTCGGTGAATATACATCGTGGCTGTTTTGGTGGCTGTTCTTTCTGTACGCTGGCGATGCACCAGGGTAAGTTTATAGCAAGCCGGACAGAAAAGTCGGTGCTGGCGGAAGTTGAAGCCATCACCAGGATGCCCGATTTTAAAGGATATGTAACTGATCTGGGAGCACCCTCGGCTAATATGTACCGCATGCAGGGCTTTGACCTGAACATCTGTGCCAAATGCAGCCGTCCTTCCTGCATCTTTCCCAAAGTTTGCAATAATTTGAATATCAGCCATAAACCATTGACTGATCTGTATCGCAAGGCAGCTGAAATGAAAAATGTAAAAAAAGTGAATATTGGTAGCGGTGTGCGTTACGATATGCTTGTTGGAAGGAGTAAGGAGGAAGATAAGCGATTTGGCCTTACTGACTATACCAGGCAGTTGGTTAAGTATCACGTTTCGGGCCGCCTGAAAGTTGCGCCGGAACATACAAGCGAAAATGTTCTGAAGATAATGCGAAAACCTTCATTTGCATTGTTTTACGATTTCAGGAAGGTTTTTGAAAATATTAACCAATCTGAAGGTTTGAAGCAACAACTGATCCCTTATTTCATTTCAAGCCATCCGGGGAGCCGGCTCACCGATATGGCTGACCTGGCGGTTCAAACCAAAGAAATGGGTTTTCAACTGGAACAGGTTCAGGACTTTACACCAACACCTATGACGCTATCCAGCGTGATTTATTGGACCGGCATTCATCCTTTTACTGGTGAAACTGTTTATACAGCCCGTTCAAAAGAAGAAAAACTTGAACAGCGTCAATTCTTTTTCTGGTACAAACCTGAGAATAAGGATGCTATCAGGAGAACTCTTTCGAAGCTTGGTGAAAACCAGCTGGCTGATAAATTGCTTGGCAAGGCAGTAAACAAACCGCAATTCAAGAAAAGAAAGATTTGATGAACAGGTAGTTTACTTCTCCGGAACAACCAATACCGGGCAAGGCGCATGTTTGAGAACCCCTGTACTCACGCTTCCGATAAAAGCCCGGTACAGGAAACCATGACTGTGTGCACCTACAATGATGAGGTCAGCTTTAATTTCGACCGCTTTTTCAATAATACTATCGGCAATTGCTCCCTGACGCAGTTCCCAGCTTGCTTCTATTCCTTTTTGTTGCAGATGTAAAGCCATAGCCTCAAGATCGGCTTGCTGTTGCTTTGTTTCCTCAAGGTTTTGTTCGGGTGGCGGCAACTGCGGGCCAATTTCATTCCCTACAAAAGCTGATACAGGCATTTCAACATGTACGATATGAACATGGCTTTTGAACTGGGCAGCCATTTTCGCTGCATGATCGATCACGCAGGTAGCAAGATCCGAAAAATCTACTGCAACTAATATCTCTTTCATTACAACTCCCATTTATTAAGGAACAAATATAATGAATTAGCATATAAATAGCAAATAATATTTGAATTTAGAAATCACATTAAATTTTACTGCTCACTAAATTGAAATGAAAAGCCCGGCTGCAGACCAACCGGGCGAGATAACGAGTTTGTCGAGTTATTTTTATCTATTTGATAATTAATCTATTCACAATTGTCAATGAAGCATTGCTGATCCTCAGGAAGTACATTCCCGGTTTACAGGAACTAACATTGAGATATTCACTGCCTGGAAAAGCGTTTAATGTTCCTGACATTACTTTTTCACCGGTTACGGTAATAAGGTCGTAACGTGAACCCTTTGAAGCGGGATTTTTGGATTCTATCCGAATATAATCAGTTGCCGGGTTTGGAGAAATGGTGAAATTCCTGTTTGCCTGGTGGTCTTCGGTGCTGTTGCTTGTGTGACAAACAATAGGGTAAATGGCATTTGTAAGGACAAGCGTCAAAGGGTTTGTATACAAGCTGTCATAAGGCGCCCATTCATTGTTTGATTGCAATACCCAACCGGTGTTAGGCACTACCGCACCTGTCTTAGTAGTCCAGATTACCAATGTATCGCCAGATTGTTCCGGCAGGTACACACCCAGAAAAAAGGGCCCGTTTATTGATAATGGCTCATCAAATGTTACCTGAGTTGGCCGCATCGCTGCTACATCTGAAACAATAGCTGACAATGATACTGAAGCGGAGCCAATTACATCACCCGGGGATTGGCGAATGCTGTCGTATTTCCAGGCTTTTACCAACAAAGTTTCACTGGCAAAATCAGCCAGTTTTGCATAGCTGAATTCAAAAATTGCTCCTTTGATAGCCATGTCGGGCGAGGTGTTATCAAAGTAGTCAGCCATGACCTTGTCACCATATGCATTGTTGCCCGAAACATAACCGGTAGATATGTTATTCTTTAGAAGTACATAATAGGTAAGAGGCTCTGGCAGAGGGAAATGAAGCGTATCACAGCCATTGTAATTTACACTTACCGTGATATAATTTTTCTTTTCGAGAGCATAAAATTGTATGCCGTCCGAAATCGTAAGCTTAACTGAATAGCTACCTGTCTGGTTATAGGTATGAACAGGATTTTGCACGGTATCAGATACACCATCACCAAAGTCCCAGTTCCAGGAAGTAGGATTACCGGTTGATTGATCGGTAAAGTGGACGGTGAGCGGCACAGGGCCCAATGTCACATCAGAGGTAAATTGTGCTTCAAGATTTTTCGAACCTGGTGTAATTGCCTTTTCAACCTGCCTCACGGTCACTTCACGGTGGATATTTTGTGCAGAAATAGCAACTGAGCAGAATATCAAGAATAGCAGGGTACACAATCTTTTCATATAAACGCAGTTTGGTGATAATAACACAATTAACCGGTTGACGATTGATTGTTGTTTTTTCCGAATTATAGATCAAATTTCATGCCAGTCCTGAACCCAAGGCTGTAGGAATCGGAAGAAGTTTCGGAATCTTTAAATATTGGATACAAATAGTACCGCACCTGGGGCTGTATGGTAAAGCTGAGCCTTTTTAGGAGCCTGTAATCGAATTCTATACCTGAAACCAGGCTCATATTCATCCGGTTATACATAGGGTCATCAATGTCGATAGAATTAACAGTGGAGTTGTAACTCTTCAACATTGTTTCAATGGTTTCATCGCGTAAATTGGCATTATTGATCCTGACAGCCAGTCCGGCACCAGCATTGATCCATGTTGTAAGTTTGCGGGTTGTGAATAATTTATGCCCGGCACCAACATCCCACGAAATAAATCCATGCCGCTCCACCCCTTCAAAGTTTGAAAGCGATTCATTAACTCCATATGATGAAGAATCCGTAACAGGGCTGTTGTGAAAATTGTCAGTATTGCGTGTGGCTTTCACAGTATAATCGTAATGTTCAGAATTATAAGCCATTCCCATACTGCTTCTGAATCTCATATTATTCATATCAACACTGGCTGCGAGGTCTATATTGTGAAAAATAGCAGGGTTGTAGCCATTGTCAATCGATTCGGGCAAATAGGCAAGCGAAAGCGATAGCCGGGATAATTTTCTTTCAGGCTGAATGGTCTTGGGGTCAATGTTGGAACCGAAAGGAGGCAGCGTAAAAGGATCATTGGAAGTCCGCATCTTGCTGCTCTCACGTGAATTGATGACGACCAGTTGTGGCTTGTAATTTATGATGGTAAGTTCAGCCCTGTCACCCACCGGCAGAGTTGATCTCACTGAAATGACTGAGGCTGAAATCCTGATATTCTGTGGTATTCCTGAAATTTGTCTGTCAGTATTTAGGTTGTTGTTATGCGTTTGCATTCCGGTTGAGGATTGTTCAGTAAGTGCGACAGGTACTTGTGATACATTCACCTCATTTGAATGTTTGCCGGTTTGGTTAAGCGAAATTGTCGGGATGCCAGTATTACCGGACTCCTTTACGATGTTGAATGGGAAGTTGAGTGTGGTTAAAACCGCCATCGAAGCGGCAGTGGCTATACCAAGCCAGACAAGAGCCAGCCTGTACCTGCGTTTGGCAAGTCTTCGCTCAATATTTTCCCAGATAACTGACGGTGCTTTATGAACAGGCAATTCCGACAATGCGTCATGATAATTGTCAGCCTCGCCTTTATCAAGTCTGGCATTGATCTGTTCCCACGAATTATCGTCGGGCTGGTGCACAGGCAGCTTATCGTAAGCTTTGTTTCGTAATATGGTTTTATTATGGTTCATTTATCCTACAAAAGCCGAAATCCGGCGTTTTAACAGGTTTTTTGCATGATGTAGTTGCGATTTCGAGGTTCCTTCAGCAATTCCGAGCATTTGAGCCGTTTCGGCATGGCTGTATCCTTCCACTTCGGTAAGTAGGAAAACAGCTCTGTAGCCATCGGGAAGCGAAAGAATTGCTTTTTCAAGATAATCACCACTCATTGAATCAGGGATATGTAGAGAGATGTCTTCATTTACTTCAGTAAGAGCGGTGAGTTCCAATGATCGCCTTTTTTTCAGAAGCTTTAATGACGTTCTCACCACGATGGTTTTTATCCAGGCACCCAGTGTGCTTTCCATACGAAACTGATTTATGTCGCGGAAAACCTGAATGAATGCATCCTGGAGCGCATCGTAGGCGTCGTCGCGGCTACTGAGTATGCGGTAGGCTGTAGTAAACATTGCATCACAATACCGGTTGTACAATTCATGCTGGGCATAACGCTCATTACGGGAACACCCCTGTATGAGGTCTCTTTCACTTGATGATTTCCGGTGATTCTGTTGCGTCAGTGGTTGCAAGAACTGTTTTTTTCTTTGGTTTTATTCTATTTTGCTAATAATATCAGGTGTTTTCTTTTGCAAAGTTACACTACAAAGTCGGGTTCACTACTGTTCCGATGAACAGTATGGTACCGGTTGATTTTTCAGTGATCAGAAATACAAATGGCCGGTCAACTGTAAAGTAAATGGGCTGCGGATCATTCCCGATCGAGGTCTCGGATATCTCAACAGATGTTACAGCTGCAGCTTCGGTGCCTTCCTCGTTGGTCTCGATGTAGGTTTTGTGTTTAATATCAGAGATATATAATCCGCCATTGCTGTTGATCCTTGTGAAGTCGGCATTGCCCGGGTCAAATGCTACACCCATGCCCAATGCACTAAGTACAGGAATCATATGCTCTTCATTATACTTGAAACTGAACCGGGGAAGTTGCAACTGAACATCTGTATCGACATATCCGGCTTTCCAACTGTCCCAGTTCTCTTGCGTCAACAAAGAAATCACATCAGTGAGTGATTTTCCTTCATCAGGCAACAGGATATTCATATTGTAATTTCCCTGGTTGTAAGGCAATTCGACAGCCTGGAAACAGGATCCCTTGGAATACTGAAGCGTCGCGTGCTGCAGCATACTCTCAGTTTCTACCTGGCTGCCATCTGTCAGATGAAATGGCCTTGCCTCAGTTTTTTCTTTTTCAAACTGATACCGCCACTGGCCTTTAAAGTAAACCGCATTAATCAGGTACATTATAGCATCACCGGATATTTGGTCTATTATTTTGGGGATCAACTGGTTGGTGTTGTCCGATACCCAGTCGTTGATAGTTTTTACAGCCGAAGGATCATTGAAATCCAAAGGTGTGACCGAGGCGTCGAAATAGTTTTTGTTAGTATCGAGAAATTCCTGCAACACGCTGAAAGTGTTCCTGTACCAAATGGAATTGGCAATTGAAAGCTTCACAGTTGGATCAAGAGACGAAAAAGTTTCCACAATGTATTTATACGAATCATTGATCTCCTGGTCAGTGAGTCCGTCGAACCCAAGTGTGGAGGTCATAGCTTCGAGTGTAGAGCCGGCGGCGCCATTACGAGTCATTCCCAACGCCATGCTTACACTTAGCGGTGAAATCATCATATTTTGATTAGTTCCCGAGATTTCGGCTACTTTTCTGAAGAGGTTGAAACCAAAGTCATTGCTTTCATCAATCAACTTTTGCTGTTTTTCAGTGAGTTGCACTGTTTTCATATTACCTGCCGGAGTTTCCTCTTTTTTACAGGAGGTGAATCCAAGTACAAATCCGGCCAAGCTTAGAATAATTAGTTTTCTCATAGCGACATGTTTCTATAAAGGGAAAGAAATTTACCCTTTGGTTGCATTGAGAATAAAAACAATTGTGAAATTAAGGGCTGGTTAAAAACTTTTAGAACAGGCTGTATCTGATGTATGACCTTAAATATAAGTTCCATGCATCATTACTGCTATTTCCAGATACTTCATCCTGACTTTTGTTCCAGCCATAATGATAATTATAGGCAGCAGTAAAAGAGATACTTAGTTGCGGGCTGAGGTAAATCCAGGCGTTCGCACTGGGCCCCAAATTCAGGAAAAGCGAAGGTTGCATATCCGAGTCTTCCTGTGCATATGGCTTATTGGTTCCCTTGCCATAATATAGCATATCAGCCTGGAAACCTGCATTCAACCAGGTGCGGCTGTTCGGGTAAAATCCAACACCATAATCAGCTGATAGTGTTCCTCTTTGCTGAGTGGTTTTCCATTCTCTTGTATCCGTTGGTTCCGGAAGAATCGTTCTTCCTTTCCTCAAGGTTTGTTCAATACCATAGCCTGCTGAGAGATCTAAAGTCGATTGCCAGCGCAACGATACTGGTCTTTCATGCTTAAAACCTACAATGAGGCCCAAATATGTAACCGAGTTATTTTCCCATGATTTGCTGTCATCAGGAGTAAACTTCCAAATAGCTTCAGTTTTATTGTAATTAAGCTGGTATTCCGGGTCAATACCACCGTAGATTCTGTATCCCGAATACCTGTACATAACTCCGGGGTAGCTCCAGGAGTCATTAAGTGTAGCGTAAAATAAGGCATCAGTTTCACCATTTAACCCGGTTGAACGAAGCAGTGAATCGAGTGCAACCAGTTCCTCAATTTTTCGAAGCCGTGAGTCAAAGAATCTTTTGTTTTTAAGTTTTGTAATTCCGGATGCAATGGTTAGAATGTCGTTATCCTCGAACTCTCGGTTTAACCTTCCGGCTTTTTTTAGATCATCCAGGAAATAAAGAGCATGTCGTGCGTCCATAATATTGTTTATTCTGCCAAAACCAAAGAGTATCGGGGCTGAAAAATAAACTTCAGGCCGCCAGAGCGTTGTCGTAATTTGCAGTGCCAGTGTATCTTCAACATAGGTTTTATCAGTATATTTTGTGGTTTGTGTGATTAACCGCACTGTCGGGTCGATTTCGAAAAATTTCTTGTCAGCCAGATAAAAACGGTTTTCCCCGTCATAGTATATTTTTACAGCATTGCCGCTCTGCAAATGGTTTTGGTCACTCGAATATGATGCGTTATAGGGATCGTCCTTATTAATGCTTATTCCGGCATAGAGTTGGAGGTCATTACTTCCCTGGTAGTTCTCCCGGTTTGAATAGCGAAAGTATTCGGGTGAAATGCTGGTGCTGAAATATTTAATGATATTCTTTTGAACCAGGTTGTCACCAAGATGGACGGCATCATAACTTGCGTTTCCTGAAATGTCATAATTTAAGTCGAGAGATTTGTACACATAATTGGGAGGCGTGTAGGTCGAAAGGTTGAATTCTTCTTTTTGTGCTTTTACTAAAAAAGCAAATGAGAGAACTAGAATACAGCTAAGTGTGATCTTGATTTTCATTGTGATAATTATTAAAATCTCTGCATAGATACTGAATATTTAATTTTCAATAGTATTATTACGTTTGAATTTTAGATATTTGTTATTTAGTACAACTTCCCGGACAGACGGTCACGAGACGATTCTAGAAAATTCAGAATACGCAATAACCTTAAATCATATCAGAATGAATTACTCACTCCGTTCATTTATCATGCTTCTGGCTGCAGTTACGGTTATTCTTACCATAACCGAACCTGCTTTTTCGCAGAAGAAAGCATCAGCAAAATCATCAGACAAAGCTGCGACAACTGTAAGTAAAAAGGCTAAAGATGCAAAAACCGATGCTAAATCAGACACCCTTAAATCTGCAACATTCAGCGGTTTGAAATGGCGATCGATCGGTCCGGCTTTTACCAGCGGACGCATCGCCGATTTTGCCGTTAACCCGTTGNNAAAAAAAAGCGAATGGTTTGTAGCTGTAGCATCTGGCCATGTATGGAAAACTGTCAATAATGGCATCACTTTCGAACCGGTGTTCGACAATTATGGCCCATATTCGATAGGATGTGTGGTTATAGACCCCAACAACCCGAACATTGTTTGGGTTGGTACAGGTGAAAATAACCACCAGCGTGCTTTGGGCTACGGTGATGGCGTTTACAAGAGCGTTGACGGAGGTGGTAGTTTTCAGAACATGGGGCTTAAGGAATCGCGACAAATTGGCAAAATTCTCATTGATCCCTCNAATTCGAATGTGGTGTATGTGGCTGCCGAAGGTTCAGTTTGGGGACCAGGTGGTGACCGCGGATTATATAAAACGACCGACGGGGGAAAAACATGGAAAAAGATACTTGAGATCAGCGAGAATACCGGGGTTAACAACATCATCATGGACCCCCGTGACCCTAATGTGCTATATGCCTCGAGTGAACAGCGGAGGCGGCATGTATTTACTAAAATCGGTGGTGGCCCCGAAACGGCCATTTATAAATCAACCAATGCAGGTGAAACCTGGGATAAACTTACCAACGGGCTGCCAGGTGCCGATATGGGCGGTATCGGGCTAGCTATTTCTCCGGTCAATCCTGATATTATTTATGCAATTATTGAAGCTGCCGAAGATGCCGGGGGCTTTTTCCGCTCAACAAACCGCGGAGAATCATGGCAGAAAATGAGCGGACATTTTGCCCAGGGTCAATATTATAATGAAATTTACTGTGATCCNAAAGACCCTGATAAAGTCTACAGTACAGAAACAGTTTCACAGGTCACTGAGGACGGAGGTAAATCCTGGCGCCCTGTCGGAAACAACAAGCGACATGTCGACGACCATGCTCTGTGGATCGATCCTGATGATACCAAGCACTTCCTCATTGGCGGCGATGGCGGTATTTACGAAACATACGACGGCGGCAAAGAGTTCCTTTTCAAATCAAACCTTCCTGTCACTCAGTTTTACAGGGTACAGGTTGATAACTCGGAACCATTCTATTATGTGTATGGCGGCACCCAGGATAATAACAGCATGGGCGGGCCATCTAGAACTATTAACGATGGTGTAATCAGCGATGACTGGTTTGTAACCAACGGNGGTGATGGATTCTGGTCACAGATCGANCCGGTGGATCCCAACATTGTTTATGCCGAGTCGCAGTACGGCGGAATGGTACGCTACGATCGGAAAAGCCAGGAAGCTGTCGATATCAGGCCCGAACCGCGAAAGGGTGAAGATTCCTACAAGTGGAACTGGAATACNCCCTTGATACTTAGCCATCATTCGCATACAAAGCTTTATTGTGCTGCCAACAAGGTTTTCCGTAGCGATGATCGCGGTAATACCTGGCAGGTAATCAGCGACGACCTTACGACTGGCATAGACCGTAACACATGGCCTGTGATGGGCAAATACTGGCCAAGCAGTGCTGTGGCCAAAGATATAAGTACATCTTTGTTTGGAACCATTATTTCGCTGGAGGAATCACCGCTGAAAGATGGTTTATTGTTTGCGGGGACTGACGACGGACTGATCCGGATTACGGAAAACGGTGGCCAGTCATGGTCTAAAGTATCATCATTNCCCGGTGTTCCGGAGAATACCTATGTGAGCGACATTCTCGCTTCAAAATTTGATGAAAATGTTGTGTTTGCTTCGTTCGATAACATTTTACGCGATGACTTCAAACCTTACATTTTAAAAAGCACCGACAAAGGCAAAACATGGACATCCATAACAGGAAATCTACCCAAAAGTGGGACGGTCCATACAATACAGCAGGACTTTGTGAATCCCGACCTTCTTTTTGCAGGAACTGAATTTGGTTGTTTTTTCACTATAGATGGAGGGAAAACCTGGATACAGCTTAAATCGGGTCTGCCTTCTGTAGCAGTTCGCGATATGGCCATTCAGCAGCGCGAGAACGACCTGGTGATCGCCACTTTTGGCCGTGGATTTTACATCCTCGATGATTATACTCCTCTAAGAACTTTCAAGAAAGAGATCCTTGACCAGCAGGGATACATATTCCCGGTGAAGGATGCTTTAATGTATTTACAGTCAGGTGTAAAGGACTCACAGGGATCGACATACTTCGTAGCCAAAAATCCTGAGGTGGGCGCAGTATTCACTTATTATGTGAATGATGTACCTAAGACACTGAAAGAGGAGCGTTTAGAAAAGGAAAAGGAACTTTTCAAGGAAAGCAAACCGATTCCAATGCCTTCGGATTCATTACTCAGGGCCGAAAACAATGAAATACCGCCCTACATCACCTTAACTGTAACAGATGANACCGGGCATATTGTCCGTATAATCCGTAAAAGTCCTTCGAAAGGAATCCAGCGGATAAACTGGGATATGCGATATCAATCGGTGCGCAGTACCAGGAGCGGTGATAAGTTTGATCCTCTTGCCGGNAACATGGGCAGCATTCTGGCAATGCCCGGAACTTACTCCGTGACGATGAGCCTGACGGCAAAAGATGAGACAACACAGATCGCCGGTCCTGTTCAGTTTGTGTGTAAAACGATCAACAATACCTCACTTCCCGCTGCTGACAGGGCTGCAGTTGTTGCTTTCCACAAGAAAGTAGCAGACCTCACAAGAGTGATGGGCGGTACCGAAGATTATGCCCAGATGCTTTATGAACGTTGCAATAATATAGCACAGTCATTACAGGGAACTCCTGGCGCTCCTGCCGATTTGGTTACCAAAGCCTTAGACCTTGCCAATCAGCTGGATATCGTCTTAAACACCAGGTTTAACCGCAAGTCAAATGTTCCCAGCGATGAAGAAAATCCACCGGCACCGGTTTCGCTTAACAACCGCCTTGGGAAAATTGCCTGGGCAGCCTGGGGAAGTACTGGGGCACCAACACAAACCCAGCAGGATGCATACAATATCCTTATGGAGGAGTTTCCACCTGTTTATGAGCAGGTTAAAAAGATAGGACAGATTGATATTCCGGCGCTAGAAGCTGAATTACAGAAGTTAGGATCTCCTGTTATTCCGGGTATGCTGCCTGAATTAAAAAAGTAGGAAAAAAAGTAAGCAGGGGCCGGTAGCATTATAGTTACCGGTCTCTGTTTTATATCAGAAAGCCCTTTAAGGCCTTTAGTTTATATCTTTGTTTCAGATTAATACCAGTTTTATGATCAAATCAATGACCGCATACGGGAAATCAACCTCCGAGATTAATGGAAAGACCATTACAGTGGAGGTTAGATCGCTAAATAGCCGTCAGCTCGATATTAATTCCCGCATGCCTCAAATATACCGTGAGAAGGAACTTGACATCAGGACTGAAATCGGAAAAGTTCTGGAACGAGGCAAAGTAGACCTGGTAATTTCCAGTGAAAGTGAAGAAGAAGGAGGATCAATAGTAATAAACAGGACACTTGCCCGCGAATATTACCGTGAGATGGCGGCTCTCGCTCATGAATTTGGTCAGCAGGTTGATGCCGAGTTTATTTCTACCATTTTCCGTTTGCCTGATGTTTTGAAAACTGAGACCAAAACTCTTGTTGACGAGGAATGGGAAGCACTTAGAGAGGCACTGAACAACGCATTACTTCTTGCTGATGAGTTCCGGGTAAAGGAAGGCGCTTTGCTCGAAGCAGATATGAAAATGCGAATTGCCTTAATATTGAGCTATCTTGAAAAGGTAGAACCTTTCGAGCAAAACAGAATTGTGAGCCTGCGTCAGCGGTTTGAGAAAAACCAGGGAGAATTTGTTAATAATCACAATAACCTTGAGAAATTTGATCAAAACCGATTTGAACAGGAGATCTTCTGGTACCTTGANGAACTTGATATCACCGAGGANAAACTGCGACTGAANAAACACTGCGACTATTATATTGATGCCCTCAAATCTACTGAAAGCAACGGACGCAANATGGGGTTTATCGCGCAGGAAATTGGTCGCGAAATCAACACTTTAGGTTCCAAAGCAAATGATGCCGAGATTCAGAAACTGGTTGTCCAGATGAAAGATGAGCTCGAAAAAATCAAGGAACAATTAGGCAATATATTGTAATCAAACCCTCCTGATTTACTAATGCATAACACAGGGCACAGGAAAGATAAAATCATCATTGTTTCAGCACCTTCAGGGGCCGGTAAAAGCACGGTTGTAAAACACCTAATGAGTGCGGGACTTGGTCTTGAATTTTCTGTCTCAGTCACCAGCAGATTGATGCGTGAAGGAGAAGTGAATGGCCGTGAGTATTATTTCATAACATCAGATGAGTTCAGGGATAAAATAGCAAACCATGAATTGCTCGAATGGCAGGAAGTATATTCTGGCAGCTATTATGGCACCCTGAAATCAGAGGTTGACAGAATACATTACAACGGTCACGTACCTATTTTTGACCTTGATGTTGTTGGCGGACTGAATGTGAAAAAGATGTATGGTGAAAAGGCACTGGCATTGTTTATTCAGCCCCCCTCGGTCGAAGTACTGGAACAACGCTTAAGATCCAGGAAAAGTGACAGTGAAGAAAACCTGAGAAAAAGGCTTGATAAAGCTGCCTGGGAACTGGCATTTGCCCCTAAGTTTGACAAAATCCTGGTTAACGGTGTGCTGGAGATAGCCTTGAAGAATGCTGAAAATGTAGTCAGGAATTTCCTTGATGGGGCGGAAACATTTTAATATAGCTGGCTCGTCGGTAACAAATACTAAACGGATTGAAAATGNAGTGAACTAAAGAAAACAGGCCTGTTCTTCGGCTCTTTCAACCCGGTACATCTTGGCCACCTGATGATTGCCAACTATATGTACGAATATTCTGATATCGAGGAACTGTGGTTTGTTGTTTCGCCGCATAATCCGTTGAAGGAGAGAACTACGCTTCTTCCGGACCATCAACGGCTCGAAATGGTGAACCTGGCCATAGGTGACGACGTGCGGTTCCGTTCGAGCGATATTGAGTTCAGGCTTGCTAAACCATCCTATACCATTGATACCCTGACATATCTGCAAGAAAAATTTCCCGGCAGGGAATTCATCCTTATTTCAGGAACGGATATTTTCCCGACTTTTCATAAATGGAAAAACTGGGTAACTCTTCTTGAATTTTACAAGCTTTACGTGTATCCGCGACCCGGCAGCCAGGATCATGAACTAACCCGTCATCCATCAATAAGGATGTTCAGCGCTCCCCAGGTAGAGATATCATCCTCTTTCATCAGACAGGCAATCAACGAAGGACGAAATGTGTCGCACTTTGTGCCGGAGAAAGTGTGGAAGTACATAAAAGAAATGCATTTTTACGAAAACTGAAACTTACCGGCTACAGCCTGTTCATAACATTTCTGCGTAAAATGCCTCAGCGCCTGCATGGTTTGCTTCGGGGCTTCAATGTAACCCATGTGGCCTACATCATCAAGCAACAATACTTCCGAATGAGCTGGTATTAGTGCTTGTGCAAGCACAACATTATACGAAAGCCTGGTATCCTGTTTGCCTATTATAAAAAGCACTGGTTTTTCAGTGGTGAACAAGTAGGGCAAGCTGCCTGACCTGTCGCGCATGCCGGCAATGGCTGCTGTAATGGCTTCGGGTTTCATCCTTGAAGCGCGACTTTGCAGTATTTCAATCTGACTCTGATACTTGTCAACATATTTTTGGTCGAACAGGTCCGGAATGAACTGCATGATAAAGCCTGCATGATTCTGCTTTACGATGTTTATGCTTCTGCGCCGGTTCTCTTTGGCTTCTTCAGTATCAGGTGCGGCATGTGAATGGAAAAATACCAGGCCTTTTACAAGCTGAGAGAAATTCATGGCAAATTCTCCCGCAACATATCCGCCAAGGCTGTGTCCGGCAATTACAACTTCCTTTATTCCCAAATGCTCCAGCAGAGTTTTTACCACTTCACCCATCAGTTTCATGCTGTGAATTTCAGCCAGTATCTCACTGTTACCATGCCCCGGCAAATCCAAAGTGATAATTGTAAATTCAGATGAGAGTTCATCAGAAAATTCTGACCAAATCTCTTTGGTTTCGAGGAAACCATGCAACAAAACAATAGCCGGCCCTGAACCAGCTATGTTATAACTTATTGTATGATTTTGAAAATCAAAGGTTTTATTCATCAATACTAACTTAAAATTCAAATTTCAACGATTATGCCATCCCTTCTTTCATTGTTTCTTCTACTTCAGCCACAGTTTTTGGAATAGGCTTACCTAGAATGCGGCAGCCGTCAGGAGTCACAAGTATATCATCTTCAATGCGTATTCCGCCGAAGTTCCTGTATTCTTCAACTTTTTCATAATTGATAAACTCGCTGAACATGTTGGCTGATTTCCACTGGTCGATAAGTTCAGGAATAAAATAAATCCCCGGTTCATTGGTAACCACGAAACCCGGTTGCAGCCTTCTGCCCATGCGGAGGTACGCAGTTCCAAACTGCTTAGAAGGCTGTATCTCGGAGTCATAACCTACATTTATCTGTCCGAGGCCTTCCATATCATGAACATCCATACCCAGCATATGACCGAGACCGTGCGGCAGAAATAATGCATGTGCTCCGGCGGTAATTGCATCCTGAACGTTTCCTTTCATCAGACCCAGGTTTTTAAGGCCGGTGGCGATTGTTTCGGCAGCTTTCATATGACAATCGAAATAGAAAGTTCCGGGCTTTGTTTCAGCAATTGATTTTAAGTTGGCGTTGAGGACGATTTCGTAAACATCGCGTTGCTTTGTTGTGAATTTACCTCCAACGGGTACAGTTCGTGTAATATCGCTAGCATAGAGCAGCTGCGTTTCCGAACCTGCATCCATCACCATCATCCTGCCAGCTTCAAGGTAATTTTCGTGGTGGTGATTGTGTAGGATTTGCCCGTTAATACTTAAAATAATGGGGAATGATACCGGCCTGCCATGTGTGACGGAGATGCCTTCCATTACACCGACAATTTCCTGCTCCTTACGTCCGGGGAACGCCATTTTCATTCCGGCAGTGAACATCAGATAGGCAACATCAACTGCTTTTTCAATCTCGGTGATTTCATTATCATCCTTAACCGAACGCAGTTTAACTATGCCCTGTATTAGCTCCATTGAAACGTAATCTTTTAACCTGCAGGGTTTTATGCCCAGTAAATTGCTTAACTGGAGCTGGGTTTCAGCACGGTAATGGGGTACAATATGTACCGGCCGTTTCCGGCGGATGACATTGGCAAGAAACTCATTAAGCTCGCTCAAAGGTGCAGTATTTTTTATTCCGGCATTCAGGGCTTGCTCGGCAATTGTAGGCTGCGGCCCCATCCATATAATATCTTCAATATCAACGTCGTTGCCGAAAATGTAATCGATGCCGTTGTCAATGTCAATTACCCCTGCCAGGTCGGGATGGTTGAGACCGAAGAAATAGGAAAAGTTACTGTCCTGCCTGAAAGTGTAAGTGTTATCTGGGTAATTCATCGAGGCTTCTTTATTTCCCGGAAGAAGGATGATACCACTTTTTACCTCATTACGAAGGGCATTGCGCCTTTTTATATAGATTTCCTGTGCAAACATGAGTATTTTGGTATTAAAGTTGTTTAATGTAGGATGAAACGTCAAAAGTAACGATTTGATCGGGAAGACACATTTATTTTGTGAGCTTTCGTAAGATGTTTATAAATTTGATAACACAAAACCTCTGTCATCATGAAAAAATTTTTCGGAATCATTTTACTATCCCTGGCTTTTGTGATTACAAGCCAGGCTCAGACAACACAAACAGCGCAGGACTGGAACAAACAGGGCCTTGACCATTTCAAAAAGTTTGAGTACAAGGTGGCTTACGAATGTTTTACCAAAGCTATCGAGATGAAAGCCGACTATGCCGAAGCTTATTATAACCGTGGTATGACATGGTTTCAATTGCCTTCCGGTACTTATACTGATAAAGACGGTTGCGCGGATTTGAAAAAAGCAAAAGAGCTTGGTTTCAAACTTAAAAAGGATGACCTGTCAAAAAACGGTTGCGAATAGTCGCAACGGTTCATAGAAATTTAAAAGCCACCTGCGATTCACAGGTGGCTTTTTGTTGAAGTATTATCGTCCTGATTTCATCAATTCTTCTATCTCGTCAGGTTCAACCGGGATATCGGCCATAAGGTTCACAGGTTCATCTGCAACCATGACGTCATTCTCGAGGCGTATACCTATTCCTTCTTCAGGAATATAGATACCCGGTTCACAGGTCATAACAGATCCATGTTCAAAAGGTTGCTGTTTAGAACCCACATCATGTACATCGAGCCCCAGGAAGTGCCCGCTGCCATGCATGTAGTACCTGAAAAATGCAGGATTACCGGAATCCTGGTTCCTGATATCTTCTTGAGTTATGAGTCCTAAACCGACAAGTTCTTTTTCCATAAGGTTGCAAATAGCCTTATGCCAGTTGTCGTTAGTATTACCGGGAGTAAGCATTGCCATGCCAGCTTTGAGTAACCGCAACACAGCTTCATAAACCTGTCTTTGGCGAGGTGTAAATTTTCCGTTTACCGNGATAGTCCGGGTCATATCAGCACAGTATAGACCGTATTCAGCTCCGACATCCATCAGTAACAGGTCACCATCGTTGCAAATGAGATCGTTGTTCACATAATGCAGAATGCAGGCGTTTTTTCCTGAGGCTATGATAGGATTATATGCATGCCCGTTGCAACCCTGGCAGATAAATTCATGAGTAAACTCGGCTTCAACTTCGTACTCTGTAACTCCCGGTTTAACATACCGGAGCACCCGTTTGAAACCGTCACCGGTGATCTCACATGCTTTTCTTATCTGTTCAATCTCCTGTGGTTGTTTGGCAGTGCGCAGTGAAGTGATAAGCGGGGCCAGCCTTTCGTATGAATGTACCGGGAATTCGTGACGCATTTTTTCAGCAAAACGAAGGTCACGATATGGAACATCGGTGAAAAACTTTATGTATTCATTCTGGTTCAGGTAAACTGTTTGTACCTGACTCATCATTTCTTTAAGTGTAAAGTCGAAATCCTCAATCCACTTCACGGTTTTGATACCGGAAATTTTCCTCACATCCTCAAAAGTATATTTGTAACCGTTCCAGGTGACCATGAGATCGTTGGTTTTTACAGTAAAAAGCACTTCGCGCAAATTTTCGAGCGGATGCCCGGGGCAGAGAACAAGGATGCACTTCTCCTGGTCGAGGCCTGTAAGATAGAATAAGTCGCTGTTCTGGCGATAACCAAAGGTTTGATCACCTGATCGCGGCATTTCATCGTTGGCATTCACTATAGCTATGGAGCCTTGTTTCATCTTGGAGACCAACCTATTACGGTTGTTAACATACATCTCGGCAGGGATTGGCTTGTAACGCATTGATTTGTAGTTTTATTGGTAAAATTTTTAAAATATGGCAGTGATCCGTCGGAAATTTCAATTTATTCCTATATTTGTTCGTAGCCTCAATTGTCAAAAATAAATAATTCCAGCATCATAATCCCACTTCCGGACTACTTTAATCGTCAGAATTATGAGCAAAAAAACACTCTTTTATTCCTCCATCACCAAGAAAGTTGTCATGGCGCTGGCGGGCCTGTTCTTAATCACTTTTCTTGTCCTGCACCTGGTCATAAACCTTTTGCTGTTGCTAAACGATAGCGGCGCAGCCTACATGCAGGCTGTTAAATTCATGACTACCAATCCATTGATAAAGATAATGGAGATATTCCTGTTTGGTGGATTTATCCTGCATATTCTTATTGGTGTAACCATTCAGATATTTAACTGGATGGCTCGACCCAAGCGTTACAGAGTCGAAGGTTTTTCACACACATCCTTCTTTTCAAAGTATATGATCCACACCGGGGCAATTATTTTAATTTTCCTGGTAATCCATTTTATCAATTTCTATTTTAAGAAACTTGGATGGGTTGCCCCTCCCGAAGGCGTTGAACGTGAGGATTTTTACCAGATGGCTCTTATGCTTTTCTCCAATGAATTTTATGCAATACTTTATATGGTTCTGATGGTATTTCTTGGCTTTCACCTTAATCATGCATTTCAGTCAGCGTTCCAGACCCTTGGGCTCAACCATAGTAAATACACACCTTTTATCAAAGGATTAGGCACTTTGTATTCTATCGTTGTTCCTCTGGGATTTGCACTGATACCTTTGATAATCCTGATATCGAAGAATTAATTTACAGGAAACAGAGAAACGTCACTGAACAGAAAAAGCATTTCGAAAATGGCAACACTCAATTCAAAAATACCTGCCGGGCCGCTTGATAAAAAGTGGAGTAACTACAAAGACCATATAAACCTGGTAAATCCAGCCAATAAACGTAAACTCGATATCATTGTTGTTGGAACCGGTTTGGCTGGTGCATCTGCAGCCGCCTCGCTGGGAGCATTGGGTTTTAAAGTAAAGGCTTTTTGTTACCAGGATAGTCCGCGCCGGGCTCACAGTATTGCTGCCCAGGGCGGGATTAACGCAGCAAAAAACTATCAGAACGACGGCGACAGTGTTTACCGGCTGTTTTATGATACGATCAAAGGGGGTGATTATCGTGCCCGTGAAGCCAATGTATATCGGCTTGCCGAAGTAAGTGGTGCCATTATTGATCAAAGCGTAGCCAATGGAGTTCCTTTTGCCCGCGAATATGGCGGGTTGCTGGATAACAGGTCTTTTGGCGGAGCCCAGGTTTCCCGTACTTTTTATGCACGCGGACAAACCGGCCAGCAGTTATTGCTTGGGGCGTACAGTGCCATGAGCCGTCAGGTTAACAAAGGCAATGTTGAGTTATTTCCCCGTGAGGAAATGCTTGATATCGTGATCATTGACGGGCGTGCTCGTGGAATCGTGACCCGCAGCCTCGTTACCGGTGAAATCAAACGTCATTCTGCACATGCCGTAGTACTGGCAACCGGTGGTTATGGCAATGTATTTTACCTTTCAACCAACGCCATGGGCAGTAATGCCACTGCGATATGGAAAGCCTTTAAACGCGGGGCCTGTTTCGGCAATCCCTGCATGACCCAGATTCACCCTACCTGTATCCCGGTTCACGGAGATTACCAGAGTAAGCTCACACTCATGAGTGAAAGCCTCCGCAACGACGGACGTATATGGGTTCCAAAAAAGAAAGAAGATGCTGAAGCGCTTCGGCACGGGAAAATAAAGCCTAAGGATATTGCCGAGCAGGATCGAGATTATTACCTCGAACGCCGTTACCCGGCATTTGGTAACCTTGTTCCACGAGATGTAGCCTCCAGAGCAGCTAAAGAAAGATGTGACGCAGGTTTCGGTGTCGGAGAAACCGGCCTCGCAGTATTCCTCGATTTTGCTGATTCCATTAAACGACTAGGGAAAAGTACAATAGAAGAGCGTTATGGAAACCTTTTCCAGATGTATCAGAAAATTGTTGATGAGGATCCCTATACAACACCGATGATGATATATCCTGCTGTACATTACACAATGGGAGGGCTTTGGGTTGATTATGAACTTCAATCAACAATTACAGGATTGTTTATAGCCGGAGAGGCAAACTTCAGTGATCATGGCGCTAACCGTCTAGGTGCATCAGCATTGATGCAGGGGCTTGCCGATGGCTATTTTGTGTTGCCGTATACCATGCAAAACTACCTGGCCGACCAGATAAATGTTCCACGTTTCAGCACCGAAAGTGCCGAATTTGAGCAAACTGAAAAGCAAGTTCGTGAGCAACTCGAAAAACTCATGAATATCAAAGGGCAGCATTCAGTGGATTACTTCCATAAAAAACTTGGGAAAATCATGTGGGAAAACGTAGGAATGGGACGAAACCAGGAAGGATTGCAGAAAGCCATTGGTTTGATTCGCGAACTCCGCGATGAGTTCTGGAAAGATGTGAGAATTACCGGTGAACTCAATGCTATGAATACCGAGCTTGAAAAAGCTTCCCGTGTTGCTGATTTTCTTGAACTTGGTGAATTGATGGCTATCGATGCACTCAAAAGGGAAGAATCATGTGGAGGACATTTTAGGGAAGAGTATCAGACACCCGATGGTGAAGCGCTTCGTAACGATGCTGAATACATGTACGTAGCCNNGCCTGGGAGTATAATGGCCCTGGTAATGAACCAATTCTCAACAAGGAACCGCTTGTTTATGAATCGATTGAAGTGAAACAACGCAATTACAAATAGGTATCAGGTTGTGATGTTGACGTGGGGGAGTGATTAGCTTTTTAGCAAGGTTTAATTGAAAAAATCATCTACAATGGACTTTTCCTTAAAAATCTGGAGACAAAAAAATGCCCAATCAAAAGGCAAATTTGTAACCTACAAAATATCGGATATTTCGCCCAACTGTTCATTCCTGGAAATGTTAGACCAGCTTAATGAACAGCTTGTTACCAGGCATGAGGAACCTGTTGCTTTTGACCATGATTGCCGTGAAGGTATTTGTGGCGCATGCAGCCTCTATGTAAACGGGCATCCGCACGGGCCTGATACTGCAATTACTACTTGCCAGTTGCATATGCGCAAGTTTAAGGACGGCGATACCATCGTCATTGAACCATGGCGTGCACGGCCATTCCCAGTAATCAAAGACCTCATTGTCGATCGCTCCTCGTTTGATGCCATCATCCAGGCAGGTGGTTTCATCTCTGTGAATACTGGTGGAATACCCGATGCGAATGCTATCCTCATTCCCAAAAGCGACGCTGATTATTCAATGGATGCCGCCGCATGTATCGGATGCGGGGCTTGCGTAGCGGCATGCAAAAATGCTTCTGCTATGCTCTTTGTTTCAGCTAAGGTTTCACATCTGGCACTACTTCCGCAAGGCAAAATTGAAGCTGCTGAAAGGGTCCAGGCTATGGTAAAAAAAATGGACGAACTTGGGTTTGGGAATTGTACAAATACTGGTGCCTGCGAGGCAGAATGTCCTAAGCAGATTTCAATAACTAATATTGCCCGTATGAATCGTGAATTCCTTACTGCTAAGGTTTGTACTCAAAAGAAAAGAGTACTGGCAGGCGGTGGGGCTTAGTTCTGTGTAAACTCGACAGATACTCTTTTACTCTGAAATAAAGCGGATTTTGATGATGTTTTGAAAATTAGTTTGGTGTTATTGGTTGGTTCAGAGTATAGAATTATTTGAATTATAATAAGTTAAAAGCCTGATTGAATCGAAAACTCAAACTTGGTTTGTCGGTGGTGTATCTATACATACATCAGTTCACATTATGCAATTCTGACAATGGTCTCATAATCAATCAAATAATTTAATTATCATGAAAAAACTGAATCTCATCATCGTTTCCCTGCTGCTTCTCGTAGTTTATACTTCAGCACAAAAACCACCTATCAAGTATGGCACTGTGAGCAAAGAAGAACTTATTAACAACCGTTTTGAACCAGATACCAGCGCCCCGGCAGTTGTTCTGTGCGATTATGGTTATTATTCTGACGATAACTTTCAAACGCGACGCGTACTCCGTATTAAAATTNNTTTAAAGAAAGAAGGCTTCCCTTATGCTAATCAGGTGATTCAAAGTGATGACAGAACTACAGTGAGGGGCATTACCTATAATTATGAAAACAACGAAATTATTGAAACAAAGCTTAAACAGGAATCAGTCTACAAAACCAGGATAACTGACGACCGCTACCAGTTCAGGGTGGCGATGCCTAATGTGAAAGTCGGGTCAATTATAGATATTGAATTTGTGTATGACCTCATACCCGATTCCTGGGACTTCCAGCAGGAAATTCCTGTTGTTAGAAGCGAACTCGTAATGGATNNGCCTTCGAGATACCTGACATTCAGGAAAAATTACTTTGGATTTCTGCCGCTTTCAATTACCGAACCTAACCGTTGGGTGGCAGTAAACATGCCTGCCTTTAAAACAGAACCATATATTTCGTCTTCGAAAAATTTCAGGACCAGATTTGAATTTGATATCGCGAATATTTCAATTCCTGGCAGTTACTACAAGTCGTTTTCTTCAACATGGGAAGATGTGCGTGACAGGCTCCTTGAAAGCACTTATTTTGGATCCGTTCTAAATTCTGACGGGTATCTTTCTGGAAAGGCAAAAGAAATAACCGCTAATTCATCAACTAAAGAAGAGAAACTTCAAAAAGCTTTTGATTTTGTAAAGCAAATTAAGTGGGATGAATCGGAAAGACTGTTTACTGATGCTATCAGCCTTAACACTGTTTTAAAAGCGGGCAAAGGCAATTCATCAGAAATAAATCTTATGCTTATTCAATTATTGAGAAAACTCGATTTCAATGCAATGCCGGTGGTGCTGAGCACAAGATCTAACGGCAGGCTTGCAGCTTTTCCCAGTATTTCAAAACTGAATTATGTAATTGCAGCCGTCTTCAATGAAAAAGATACTCTGTTGCTTGATGCGACAGAGAAAAACTGCCCCAAAGGTTTGTTGCCACTCCGCGCGCTGAATGGCGCCGGGCAGGTAATCAATAAAAATTATGTTGGCTGGATACCACTTAACAGTAAGAAGAAAGATCAGCAATTGAGTATGTATAACATGCAATTGATGGACGACCTCACGATGAAAGGTCAGCTGCAAAAGTCGCTTGATGCATATGCTGCTCTCGATTTCAGGAATGATTATGAGTCGTTCAACAGTGAAGAGGAATACCTCAAGGATTTCAGGGAGTCAAAAACCGGAGTAACTGTACTGAATCATAAAATATCCAACCTCGACTCATTGGATAAACCAGTGTTGGAAGAATTCGAACTCGAGATAACGGAGGCAGCAAGTGANTGCCGGGGCGAAATATATTTTTACCCGATGATGTTCGAACAAATGAAAGAGAACCCATTTAAAGCAGATGAACGAAAATATCCTATTGATTTTGGCTACCAGGGAGTACATACTGTCATCGCTAATTTTACTCTTCCTGAAGGATATACGGTGAGCAGTATGCCGGCTTCCGTTAACATGAAAATGCCAGGTAATACGGCATCCTTCTCATTCAAATCAGCCAATGAAAGCGGTATACTCAAGTTCATATTTAAATTCAACATCAATAACAATATGATCATTCAGACCGATTACGCTGATTTCAAGACGTTTTATAACAAGATAGTGCAGAAACATAATGAGCCTGTTGTACTGAAAAAGCTTTAATCATCCGGATTATTGTACCTGCTGTCAGGATTAAGTTTATTTCAACCAAGTAATTCATCGATATGAAATGGCATCATCTTAAGTATTGTGCATTTCTTGCACTTTTCACAATATCTGTATCCACCACCAACGCTGGGGAGGTAAAATACCCTGTTTCTGACATTCCTAAACCGTTGCTTATTAACTCACAAGCAGTCGTAAGGGAAGATGCCTCATTTGTCACGATAAAAAGCAATGGTAAATTCACCATGAAGGTGTTAAAGGCGACCACGATTCTTAATAAAAACGGCTCGCATCTTGCAATGTTTACCTATGCCTACGATAAAAATGTGAAAGTAAATCAGATCAGGGCCAGGATATACAACCAATCCGGAAATGAGGTCAAATTAAAAGAAGACCTTGAAGTGCTTGATATAGCTGCCATTAATTCAGGTACACTTTACTCTGATGCCAGGTTAAAAATCGTGGATCCGGAGTACCAGGAATACCCATATACTATTGAGTATACCTATGAGGTATCGATAACTGAATCAATTAATTATCCCGACTGGTCACCTGTACCTGATTTTAATGTAGGGATTCAGAATTCGCAGTTTATCCTTTACCTTTCAAAAGCCAGTGATTGCCGTTTTCTCGAAAGGAACCTGATTTCCAATTCGACAAAGGCTGATCTCGGAGAATTCACGAGGTATACATGGACATTAACCGATTATGCCCCTTTGCTTGAAGAAGAGTTTAGCCTTCCTTTGGATGAACTGAAACCAGGGCTTGAACTTTCCCCATCAGCAGTGAGTATTGAAGGATACGATGGTGATTTTACCACATGGGAAAACTTTGGTAGCTGGATTTCCAAGCTGAATGCAGGTAAAAACAACCTGGAAAAGCCGACTGTTGATAAAGTAAAACAATTGGTCGCACCTATAGCTGATAAAAGGGAAAAGGTGAAAGCCGTGTATGAATATATGCAGAACAAGACCCGTTATGTGAGTATACAAATAGGTATTGGAGGTTATCAGCCATTCGATGCGTCAACTGTCGACCGATTGTGTTACGGTGACTGTAAAGCGCTGGTGAATTATACAAAGGCCTTGCTAGAAGCGGCAGGTATTAACTCATATTATACACTGGTTCATGCCGGCGACGAAAATGTCCCTATTGAAAGCACCTTCTCGTCAAACCAGTTCAACCACATCATTCTTTGTGTTCCAATAAATTCTGATACTGTTTGGCTCGAATGTACCAATCAAAGGATACCTTTTGATTATCTTGGATGTTTTACCAGCGATCGAAGTGTATTGGTAATAAATGGCGACAAAGGAACTCTGGTAAAAACGCCTCGGTTTCACAAAGGTGAAACTCTTGAAGCACGGACGATTAAATTGCAGCTTGACAACCAGGGCAATGCTTCTGCAAAGGTAAATGCCAGTTATTATGGTGTAGTTTACGATGATCTGAGGTCAATTCTTTTCCGTGACAATGCTGATCAGAAAAAGATCATGACTCAGCGCATTCGCATTCCAACCTTCGAACTTCTAAGTTTTACCCTTAAAGAAGACCGATCAGAACAGCCTTCATTTAACGAACATCTTGAATTGCAACTTGACAATTTCGCGTCCAAAATCGGTACTAAACTAATGGTTAACCTAAACGTAATGAATAGGATACAAGTTGCGCCATTCCAGGAACCGGAAAGAAAATTCGAGATCTCATTCACCTGGCCGATATATGAAGTGGATACGGTTATTTTCGAGTTGCCTAAATCGGTGAGAGTGGATAAAATTCCTGATAAAGTTGAAATAAGGTCTGATTTTGGAAATTATACCGCTGCAACTACAATCGAAGGAAATACCTTGAAATATATCAGGACTTTCAATGTTTTCCAGGGTAAGTATGGTGTGTCACGGTATAAGGAGATTGCCGAATTTTTCAGTAAAGTGACTACTGCCGACAAAGCAAAGGCTATTATTGTACCTATATGATTAGCTAATAGTGAAGGCAGGCCGGCTCAAAGGTTCAATGTAATTTATAATTGGTAAATTTGCCAGTTATAGATTATTGTGAATTAGCATGAAATTCAGTGAGATAATAGGTCAGGAGACTGTAAAACAACGATTGATCAAATCGGTTGCCGAAAATCGTGTTAGCCATGCCCAGCTATTTCTTGGTCCTGAAGGTTCCGGCAAACTGGCCATGGCCATTGCCTATGCGCAATACATAAACTGCAGGCAGCGCACCGAAACTGATTCCTGTGGAGTATGTCCTTCATGCCTTAAATACAGCAAGCTCATCCATCCCGACCTGCATTTTCTATACCCGATCAACAAAACCAGGGAAGTCGACAAGGAGCCCATGAGTATAGACTTCCTGCCGCAATGGCGCGAATTCCTTATCTCGAATAATTATTACGTAAGCCTTCAGGATTGGTACGAAACGATAGGGATTGAAAAAAAACAGGGATTAATCAACGCCGACGATGCCAATTATGTGATAAAAGCGCTGGGGCTAAAGTCGTATGAGGCAGAATATAAAGTGATTGTGATATGGATGGTGGAAAAGCTGTTCCATGCCGCTGCACCAAAATTGCTTAAGAATATAGAGGAACCAGCAGAGAAAACCGTATTTTTTCTGGTTTCGGAAAACCCCGATACAATTCCACAAACCATTCTATCGCGCACACAACTTGTAAAACTCACCCGCACCAGTGATGAATCAATAGCCACCTACATTGAGAATACATTTCAGCTCGGTTCAGGATCTACTTCATCCATTGCGCTGGTTGCCGATGGCAATGTGAAATCAGCCATAGATATGGCACGGCTGGAGGCTGAAAAGTTATTGGTTGAAGGTGATGTACCCTCTTCGAAAAAACAGGACCCAGACAAAGAAAGGTTCGAACTCTTCAGGGAATGGATGAGGCGTTGCTGGATTATAACCGACAGGAGCATCGTACTGAAAGAGTATCAACTGCTGCTGGCGACCATCAATTCTATCATTTCGGACGGGAGCCGTGAGAAGCAAAAAGACTTTCTGGCATACGGGCTCAAGATGCTCCGGTCGTGCCTGCATTACAACCTGGGCAACAGGCAACTGGTAAAACACACAGCCTATGAAATGGAGTTTATCGCCAACTTTTCACGGTATATTCATACAAACAACATTCAATCGTTCGAGGAAGAGTTTAATAAGGCGGTTTTCCATATTGAACGAAATGTAGCCGGCAACCTGATCTTTACCGATCTCTCACATATAGTTGCCCGGCTGCTCAAAATTGCCCCTCCGGCACAACGGTAAAAACATTACCTTTGCTTCGTAACGGAATTGTCCTCTCCGGCTATTAGTTAGCTGGTGTTAAAATATACTTGCCTGCACTGCGTTTAATTGCAGCGGTTTCAGGCAACCATTGACGACTGCATTATGGACGAAAAACAGGTAAACGATACTTTCAGCAATACAATCCTGGCTCGCGGTTGCTGCTATACTGCCAAGGAAGGAAAAGATAAAGAACCGCAATTTAGTCATGGATGTGCCAAACTAGATGTTCATAATTGGCTGAAAGATATTCCCTTACCAGCTGATCATAAAAAATTTGACTGCATCGAGGTAAGGTTTAAAAATAACCGTAAGGATTTTTTCAGGCTGCAACCCGGAACTGATGTTCACGAAGGTGATATAGTTGCCGTAGAGGCTTCACCAGGCCACGATATAGGTGTTGTTACACTTACCGGAGAGGTGGCCAGGATGCAGATGCGCAGGAAAAATGTGAATCCCGGTAAGGAAGATATGAGGAAGGTCTATCGCAGAGCCAGGCAGGCTGACATTGAAAAGTGGATGGGAGCTGTTGCCAGGGAAGACAATGCAATATTCAAATGCAGGAGAATTGCCGGAGACCTTGGGCTTAAAATGAAGGTGAACGATGTTGAATACCAGGGTGATGATACTAAGGCAATTTTTTACTATACGGCAGATGACCGGGTAGACTTCCGGGAATTGATCAAAGTACTTGCCGAAGAATTCAGGATACGTATTGAAATGCGCCAGATTGGTGTGCGACAGGAAGCCAGCCGGCTAGGAGGCCTGGGTACATGCGGACGTGAACTTTGTTGCTCAACCTGGCTAACCGGATTTCACTCTGTAGCTACATCTGCAGCAAGGGTTCAGCAATTGGCACACAACCCGCAAAAACTGGCAGGGCAATGTGGAAAACTGAAATGCTGCCTCAACTATGAATATGAATCGTATGTTGATGCACTGAAAGATTTTCCTGATACTAATATTCCCCTCAAGACCAAGCAGGGAGAGGCAAACGTTATCAAGATCGATGTGTTTGCCAGAATAATATGGTATGTGTACAAAACAAACGATAGTGACATATTTGCTCTTCCGGTTGACCAGGTGAAGAAAATTCAAAACATGAACAAGCAGGGTAAGCTGATAGAGAAGCTTGAAGACTTTGCTCGTAAACAGGAGAAGAAATCGGAACTTGATCTGGTAGTTGGTCAGGATGAACTGACCCGTTTCGATAAAGATAAGTTTTAACCTCGATGCAGGCCATATAATCCACATGAAAAATCTAAGTTTTTCATTTACAAAAATCAAATCACAAATTACCCTTGGTGCATTTGTACTGATACTTGTAGTCTTGCTGAATGCCTGCAGCAACCAGATGATTTACAGGGAGAACAGTCATATTAGCTCTTCCGGCTGGAGCATGTCCGATAGTATAGCATTTACCTTCAAAATTGATGACACACTTGTTCCTTTGAACATTTATTTCAATGTCAGGAATTCTACTGATTATTCATACCAAAACTTGTACTTCTTCATTACCACATCATATCCCGGTGGTGAATTCTCCCGTGATACTGCTGAGTGCATACTGGCTGGTATCGATGGTAAATGGCTGGGAAAAGGAAGAGGCAAAACCCGAGATTCGAAATTTCTTTTCAGGAAAGAGGTAAGGTTTCGTAAAGCAGGTACCTATACAATTTTCGTGAACCAGGCAATGCGGGAAGAAATATTAAAGGGAATTACTGATGTAGGGATTATAATTGAGAAGGCAGATAATGAATGAGTTACAGGAGTTGCATGTTAAAAATCGTTGTGAATCTTGAAACAAAAAGTTAAGAAAAATCTGAATCTCGAAGAGTGGATTAAGAGGTTCTGGATTGCATTTGCTGGCAGCCTTGCATTTCTGGCGCTGTTTTTCACGGCCCTGTCACTTGGCTGGCTTGGGTTTATGCCCTCGTTCGAAGAACTCGAAGCGCCTCCCAGTTACCTGGCTACCGAGATCATCTCAGCTGATCAGAAGCAGCTTGGCACTTTTTATGTTGAGAACAGGCTGAATGTCCATTATTCTGACCTCTCACCATGGGTTGTAAAAGCGCTGATAGCTACTGAAGATGCTCGTTTTCAAAAACATTCAGGCATTGACGGTAAAGCATTGCTAAGGGTTTTTTATGGCATGATTACCCACACTGAACAGGGTGGTGGAAGTACTATTACACAGCAACTTGCCAAGAATCTTTTCCCAAGACGCTATCACAGCACAATCATTGGAACTGCTTTCTCAAAGCTTCGTGAATGGATTACCGCTATCAAACTTGAAAGACATTACTCTAAAGAAGAAATTGCAGCTCTTTATCTGAATACAGTTGATTTCGGGAGTCAAGCTTTCGGAATAAAATCAGCTGCACTTACCTATTTTGGAAAAGAACCATCAGAGCTTAACATACAGGAGTCGGCTTTACTTATCGGTATACTTAAAGCGCCTTCATATTTTCACCCTGTCCGCAATAAAGATCGTGCTATAAGGAGGAGAGAAGTAGTGTTGCACCAGATGCTGAAATATGATTATATCGACAAGAACAGTTATGATTCTCTTAAAGTTCTTCCTCTCGATATGACGCATTACAAACTTCGTGACCATAATTCCGGATCGGCAACATACATGCGTGAATACCTGAGAGTTACAATGTCAGCATCGAAACCAAACAGAAGTGATTACGATGATATTGGAGATTACATTGCTGATTCAATCCATTGGGAAAAAGATCCTATTTACGGCTGGATCAATAAAAACAAAAAGCCGGACGGTGGAGCGTACAACCTTTACAAGGACGGTCTGAGGATTTACACAACCATAGACTCACGTATGCAGCAATATGCTGAAGCTGCAGTAGTAAAACATCTTTCAACCGATCTTCAACCGGCATTCTTTAAGCATTGGAAGGGTAATTCACATGCTCCTTTCGATCTCACCGACCAAAATGAGATTAAGAAACTATTGTTGGCTTCGCGTAAGCGATCCGACCGTTATCGGAGCATGAAGAAATCGGGCTACCCTGCTGATTCAATCGACCTTGCATTCCGAACTCCCATCCCTATGAGAGTCTTCTCATGGAATGGTGAAATTGACACTATAATGAGTCCTGATGATTCTATCAAGTACCATAAGTGGTTCCTTCAGGCCGGACTTATGTCAATGGAGCCACAGACAGGCTATGTACGTGCATATGTCGGAGGGATAAATTACCGGTATTTCAAATATGATCATGTGATGATCGGACGGAGGCAGGTTGGATCGACATTCAAGCCTTTTGTTTATACAGTTGCCATGCAGAATGGTGATTCACCCTGCACCAGGGTAGCAAATGTACAGTACACAATTGATTCGGGTGATGGCAAAATCTGGGCACCGAAAAACTCGAGTAAATACAAGGAAGGCCAAATGGTTACCTTGAAAGAAGCCCTTGCCAACTCTATCAACTGGATTTCGGCTTACCTCATTAAGAAATATTCACCGCAATCGGTGGTGCAGATCGCACGTAAGATGGGAATCATAAGCCCTTTACCACCGGTCCCGTCAATTTGCCTGGGAACTCCTGATATTACGCTGGCTGAAATGACCGGAGCTGTGAATACTTTTGCCAACACTGGTATTTATATACAGCCGATACTTGTGACCCGCATTGAGGACAAACATGGCAATGTAATTGCCCAGTTCACTCCTAACCAGGAAGAAGCCATGAGCGAGGAAACCGCTTACCTCATGCTTATACTCATGAAGGGCGTGGTTGAAAGCGGAACGGGAGCCAGGCTCAGGGGAACTTACGGGTTTACAAATCCTATCGCAGGTAAAACAGGAACTACTCAAAGCAACAGTGACGGCTGGTTTATGGGGTTGACTCCTGATTTGGTAACAGGTGTTTGGGTGGGTGGTGAAGACCGTTCTATAAGGTTCAGAACAACCTCACTCGGTCAGGGAGCCAATATGGCGTTACCTATTTGGGCTTATTATATGAGGGCGGTTTACAATGATAAAACTATTCAGTTATCACAGGGTGATTTTGAAAAACCTGAAACACCGCTTTCAGTCGAGATCAATTGCAGCGCAGCAGTCCCCGACAATGAAACAATTGAATTTGATTACGACAAGTATTGATGCTGCCATATGTCTTTCTGAACATCTGGCTGAGCCTGAAAATTCTTGCACGAGATAAACTTGTTATAGTATGAATGAGAAAACAGAGAAGATATTAGCGTATTCATTGACCTTTGTTTTATTGCTGTTATTCAGCGTTCTGGCTATTACTTCAACGGCTATTTTTGAAGGAGCTGATAACATTGCACATTATCATGTATCGCATTATGCATTTAAGCATCCGGAGCTATTCCTTTATCACTGGGGTAAGCCCTTGTTCAATATTTTGAGTTCGCCATTTGCACAGGCCGGGTTCACAGGTATTAAACTATTTAATGTACTTACAGGTGTCGCAACTGCCTATTTTGCATACAGGTATCTCCGCAGTCAAAAAGTTGAAACGTCACTAGCTGTGATGCCATTTGTGGTATTTGTCCCTATGTATTTTATGATGATGCAAAGCGGGCTTACCGAAGTCCTCTGCAGTTTTATATTTGTGGCTTCAGCATTCTGTTTTGTTGATAAGAGATATATCCTCTCAGCGATTATCATGTCCTTCGTTCCGCTCTCAAGGACTGAAGCAGTTATCGTCCTTCCCATTTATGCTGTAGCATTCCTTTGGTTCAGGCAGTATAAAGCAATACCATTCCTGCTGACAGGATCCATTCTGTTCAGTATTATTGGTTGGTTTCAGTACAAGGATATTTTCTGGCTAATTAACCAAAATCCTTATCATGGGGCAGCTGACTTATATGGGAGCGGTGAACTTTTCCACTTTATCAAGGAAATGCCATATGCTTATGGTTGGCCATTGATCGGGCTAACTATTGCCGGCACACTTGTTACGTTGTTCTGGTTGTTGCGACGTAAAGCCAGACTTGCCGAGCCGGCTACGGCTGATTTCTTCGTGCTTTTCCTGCCTACATTAGTTATTTTGGCAGCCCATTCATATGTATGGTGGAAAGGACTTGGCAATTCTGCAGGACTCACGCGAGTACTTACGGTAGTCATGCCACTGGCTTCTATTATAGGATTTAAAGGATTAAATGAGCTTACCAGATATATTCCTTACAAATGGTTGAAGTGGGCCCTGGTATTGATAGCATTGTTTTTTATAGTCAGGGTGCCATTCAAACGATTTCCCCAGCCTGCAAAACTACAAACTGCTGACCTGCTGATGAGTAAAGCAGCAGATTGGATAAAATCAGAGGGTTATCAGGACAGAAGTATTTATTATTACGATCCTGAAGTCGCCTTTTTCAATCACATTGATCCCTGGAGCCATGACAAGGGCAGGCAAATCATCCGTGATGGATTTATTAATGAAAATATGTTTGAGGAAGGATCACTCATTGTCTGGGATGCGCATTTTGGAGCTCACGAAGGAAGAACACCGTTGTCAGAGTTGATGAACAAGCACAAAATCAAGCTGATTAAAATATTGCTACCCAACCCTCCTTTTACTGTGTTTGGTAAAGA
Organism: Lentimicrobiaceae bacterium; assembly: GCA_015657475.1. Classification (GTDB taxonomy): domain Bacteria; phylum Bacteroidota; class Bacteroidia; order Bacteroidales; family UBA4417; genus UBA4417. Next base: position 86,670 of record JADLKF010000016.1, read on the forward strand.
CGACTATTGCATCTATATTTTCATGAAAGATAAAACCCATGAACCACATGATAATTACGCTCTTGAGAAAGAACTGCTGGGAAATTTTCCGCAGTAATAGGTAGTATGGTTGTGTAAGATATTGATGATTAGCCATGAATGAATCAGTTGAAACTAAAATAGCAGTTAGAAATCAAATCAGCGGCAAACTATCGTTGCTTGTTTTCTGGTTAATCATTGTTATAGTTATCGGTACAAACGTCAAGTATAAGCATTGGGAAAACAAGTATAAGATAATGTATGTAGATGTATTGCATTATTATGCATATCTGCCGGCAACCTTTATCCACCACGATCTTACGCTTAAATTCACCAGGACTAATAATTCCTATTATAGTCAGTATTTCTGGCCAAGAGTACTGCCAAACGATAACCTGATCATTCTCACAACGATGGGAATGTCATATATGTACGCTCCTTTTTTCGTTGCGGTTCATTATCCGCTAAAATGGTTTGGCGAGGCAGCAACCGGTTATACGCCACCCTATAAAATTGCCTTGATCTTAAGTAGTATTTTCTGGTTTGCTATCGGGCTCTATTTTCTGAGGAAATTGCTGCTCAGGTATTTTTCTGACCAGGTAACAGCATTTACGCTGATAGCCACTGTGCTGGCGACCAANCTTATTTTTTATGTGACCGATGAACCTGCCATGTCTCATGCATACAGCTTTGCATTGTATGCATTGTTCATCTATTTTGTAGATAGCTGGTTCAAAAATCCGAAAACAAAGTACTCAATTGCAATAGGTCTGCTAATCGGTGTAATTGCTCTTATCAGGCCATCGAATGCTGTAATCGTTCTGTTACTCCCGTTATGGGGCGTTGATTCATTTAAATCTTTGGTTGACAGAGTAAAACTTTTTTTCCATAAGTACCCTCAAATATTGATAATGCTGGTAGCCACAATTCTCACCTGGATTCCTCAGGTGATTTACTGGAAGTATGTCAGCGGGCAATATTTTGTTTTTACATATGGAGAGAAAGGTAAATTTTTCTTTGATAACCCACAGTTCTTCAGGGTTTTACTTGGATTCAGGAAAGGATGGCTGATTTATACCCCAATAATGATTTTTGCAATCATTGGATTGATCCCACTATGGAAAAAGAACAGAAATCTTTTCTGGGCAGTGATTACATTTTTCGTTTTCAACCTCTGGATAGTATGTTCCTGGTGGCTATGGTGGTACGGTGGAAGTTACGGAATGAGATCTCTTATTGAATCATATGCCATCATGGCTTTTCCAATGGCCGCATTCTTTTCATGGATTACACAGCATAATAAACTTAGAGGCATATTGGTAGCCTCAGTGATCGTTTTATTCTTCGTGGCACACAACTTTTTTCAGATCACTCAATATCATACAGGTGCTATTGATGCGATCAGAATGACAAGGCAAGCATATATATCTTCATTCCTGAAAGCGCGCCCGACAGCACAGTTAAAAAAGTGCCTGGTTTATCCTGATTACGATGCTGCAGCATTTGGAAAATATCCCAAGCCGGTTATGACTGATTCTTTGTATTTTGGACTTCTCGATAAGAAACAAGCCATCGGGAAGATAGAACAGGAAATCAGGTCAGGCGAAGAAAACATGAAAATGATGCAACAGAAAGCAACGGCCAGGAATGTCAGTATCGACTCAGCAATCAGTCTTGATGCCAATTATCTCTACAAACTTAAAGTTGAAAAAGGAGAAATTCCGAAGAATCCGAGGAAATTTCAGATATTTGACTGGTGGTACTAGTTTCGTCTGTTTGCAAAATTATTTAATTGATAATTAACTTGTGATGTCATTACAGAACATATACTCAATCATTATTCCGGCTTATAATGAAGAAACTGCCATTGGCAAATTGCTGGCACGTATGAAAGAGTTAGGTATCACTGAAAAGTATGAAGTAATTGTGGTTGATGATGGTTCAACAGATGCTACCAGGGAAATTGTTACAAAGTACCCTGTCAGACTGATAAGGCACGAAGTAAATAAAGGATATGGTGCGTCGCTTAAAACCGGGATCAGAAACGCAACAGGCAACAAGGTAATGATGCTTGACAGTGATGGGCAACATAACCCGCAGTATATTGAAATAATGGCTGAACTGCTGACGGAATATGATATGGCCATAGGTGAACGCACATCCGATTCGTTCCAGGTTAAGAACAGGCGTGGCGGGAAAAAAATCATTCGCAAAGTCGGAGAATTCCTTGTTGAACAGAATCTACCTGATTTTAATTCNGGGTTTCGTGGATTTGACCGTTCCCTTATCATTTCTATGCTTCACCTGATGCCAAATGGTTTTTCGTTTTCAACGACCAGTACTCTCGCATTTCTTAAAGAAGGATATTCGATCGGTAAATTCCCAATCAAAGTTGAAAGCAGGCAAGGCAGGGCCAGTAGTGTGAGATTCATAAAAGACGGGACAAAAACTTTGCTCCTCCTGTTTCGAATCATCATGCTTTTCAATCCTTTAAAGGTTTTCTTCCCTGCAAGTGCTCTCATTACACTCGCAGGAACAATTTGGGGAATTCATGGTTACATAGTTTTTGGCCGTTTCTCAAACTCAGCCATTATTCTTATCACATTGGGAATGTTCTTGTTCTTTTTCGGACTTCTAGCCGATCAGATTGCCTTGCTTAACCGTAAAAAAGATTGAGCAGTACTCCCAAATACCAGTCAAAATGGACTGATCGTGATGTAGAAGCGCATTGGGATCGTGTAGCTGGTATGTATGTTGCTGAAAATAATAAAGTTAAAGACACTCACGATCAACGGTTTGCTTTTAGTATTCCGCAGCTTGACCTATACTGCGGAGCAAAAGTTCTTAATATCTCAAGCCGGGATGGCGAAGCTTCATCGGTCATAAATAAACTGGAATCCTCGGTTGAAGTTACAAACGCCGAGATTTCGCAAAAGTTAATGGATGTTGCTGAATCACTGAACCCTTCCATCAGGCAGGTAAAAATCAGCACATACTCCAGCCTCCCGTTTGATAATGAGCAGTTCGACAGGATACTAACTTTAGAAACGCTTGAACATGCAGCTGATCCCGTGGCTTTTTTACAGGAACTATACCGGGTATCAATCCCTGATGCCCGCATGGTATTGAGTTGTCCTCCGGCGACAAGCGAAATACCATACCAGATATATACAACTATTTTTGGTGGCCACGGAGAAGGGCCACACAAATTTCCACCTTCAAAAAAAGTCAAGAAATGGCTGAAAGCGACAGGGTGGAAACTAATACTACATAAGGGAACCATACTAATACCCGTCGGGCCTAGATGGGTGAAGAAAACTGGTGAGAAATTACTCGAGTATACTCAGGGTACCTTTGTCGCCGAACTTGGAATCAGACAATTTTATGTTTGTGAAAAGTATTGAAAATCTTCAGTCAGTAATTGACCACAACTTATGCAACCGTTGCGGTACTTGTGTTGGGTTGTCNGGGGGAGGTATTGTTTTCGGTGATAAAACCGGGAAATACCTTCCGGTGGTCAAACATGAAATTTTACCTGAGCTAGCCGACCGCATATGGAATGCCTGCCCCGGCGGATATTTTAATTTCCCTGCATACCGGAAACTCTTCTTCCCTGAATCAGCAAATTTTCATACATATACCGGACCATACCAGAAGATTTTTATCGGCAATGCTGTGAACCCCGAAGTAAGGCTTAACTCAGCCAGCGGAGGACTTCTTACAGCTGTACTTTTATGGCTACTCGAGAAGAAAATGATTGATGGTGCTGTTGTCACGGCGATGTCAGAAAGTAAACCCTGGCTGACCGAATCCTTTATTGCAACAAGCCCGGATGAAATTGTGAAAGCGGCTCAAAGTAAGTACATTATAACTTCGGTTAACGAGATTCTGCCTCAGATTGAAGCTTTTCATGGTAGGCTGGCATATGTCGGGCTGCCGGGCCAGGTCCAGTCGATCAGGAAGTTGCAGGCAATGAAGGATCCGTCTGTACGTAATATTCATTATATATTCGGTCCATTTTACGGAAACACGCTCCACTTTTCGTCGATAAAAAGCTTTCTTCGGTCTTATGGCGAAAAGGATTACCATAATATTTCAAAGTTATGGTTCAGGTATGGCGAATGGCCCGGCAACATGCGCATTGAGATGAAGAACGGTAAGGTGATCCAATTGCCAAAATTTCATGCCAATTACCTTATTCCCTTTCACATATTAAAAAACAGTCTGTTATGCACCGACCTGAGCAACGAGTTCACTGATATTTCAGGGGGAGATGCCTGGGCTCCGGTATACGAAGAAAGGGGCAAAGGATTTTCAATGGTGATTTCGAGAAGCCAAATAGGGCAGGATATACTGGATCAAATGATCTCAGAAGGTATTCTGAGTCTTCAACCTATCGATGAGAATGAGGCGATCACTATGCATTCTCATGGTTATGACCTGAAAAAGCGTGGTTCATTTATCCGGATGAAGTTCAGGAAACTGGTCGGGTTGCCTAACCCTGATTATGGTTACGAACTCAAAGGATTTCCGTTGAGCCGTTACCTTATGGAAATGATTATTACTACCCTTTTCCTGGTGCTCGGAACAGCACCTGCCCGATGGATCGTGGAAAAAATTCCTCCGGCATTCCTGGGCAGGATCTTTGAGAAGTCAAGGAAAATCTGGAAGAAATCGACTTACAGGATTAAACGAACTGACCTTAGCTGATGAGCCGTAAAACGATATCCTGGATTATCAAAATAGCCGGAACAGCCCTGATCCTGGCATTCCTTTTTTCACGTATACGGTTCAACACCGGTGAATTCGTGAAGGTTATTTCATCACTTGATCCTCTGTTTTTTCTGCTTTCACTTTTTGGAGTAGTGATTATTCTCGCAGTGAAAAGTTTCAGGTGGAAACTTCTGCTTCAGGGCGAGGGTGTAAATTATCACCCTTTTAAGGCTTTTAGTGCCTATATGGCTTCGTTTACAATTGGAATTGTTACGCCCGGCCGGATAGGAGAAATTGCCCGTCTTTATTATGTCCGGGAGGAATCACCGGTTGAATTTTACGGAGCCTTCAAGACGGTAGTTGCTGATCGTATTTTTGATCTGACGACCTTATTCATACTTGGGACTTCAGGGGTACTTTTCTATATCAAAGCCCTTGGCAGTTTGCCGGGGTACGCATATGGCCTGATTGTGTTCGCGGCTTTCGTTTTTCTCTATTCAGCTACATGGCTGTTGATTAATAAAATGATCAAAATGAAGCTGTTCGGTCGATATCATATTCTTCATTTTCTTCGTGATACGTGGTTCATGGTCATCAATAAACGATCAGTCATCTGCTGGTTTATTACAGTGGCTGCCTACGTGGTCTATTTTATAACCGCTGGCTGGATTTTTAAAGCCCTCGAGATTAATTTATCATTCATTGACGTGGCTTTTATACTATGTATCATGAGCCTGGTGACCATAATCCCGATTTCAATAGCGGGTTTTGGCACCCGAGAGGCCAGCCTGGTCATTCTGCTTTCACAATATGGAATTTCTTCAGAGATGGCACTCTCATTTTCATTGCTTCAGTTCCTGGCATTTTTCCTCTGGGGAGCGATTATCGGAATGATTTTCTGGATATTAAAGCCGGTGTCATTAAAACTGGTTAAGGAAGATTCAATAAGCATCTGGAAGCTTGTTACAGGGATTGACAGGGAAGTAAAGAATAGTGATCCGGTACTTTGATTTTTATGTTCATAGCATTTTTCTCATCTTTGCACCTGTAAACAACCTGAAAATTAAACAGGAAGCCCTTGATTTCCAGGTCAGGGTTTATTCCAATTCAAAAGCTCAATGAAAAAGTCACTGGTTATTCTTGCTTTTGTTGCCATGCCTGTGATTTTCCTCGTCGCAGGCTTGAATTTTCACAGGACATGGTTCAGTGGTGACCCCGAATATGCATACCTGCTCAATGGCATTAATATTGCTAACCTGAAATCAGTAGGGCATACTGATAATCCGGGAACACCAGTTCAAATGTATAGCGCTGTTGTACTCAGGGTGACACATTTTCTGAACTTTTCGGAAAAAGCAGAACTTCAAAAGGCCATTCTCAGCAATCCTGATTATTATGTGGAGTTGGAGCGTAAAATATCAGTGATTATCAATGCATTGATGATGCTTTTCATGGGAATCGTGGTCTACCGTTTTCTTAAAAATCCATGGTTAAGCCTCATTCTCCAGGTGACACCTTTTTTGTCATCTAACCTGCTTGAACATGCCTGGACTAAAGTGTCGCCCGAACCGGTACTGATTTTCACAGTAATGGTGCTAATGGTTTTGCTGATAGCTTATTATAGCAGTACCAACAGGCAGAGTCGCTGGTACCCTTGGATTTTTGGCGCTGTTGTTGGTTTTGGACTAGCTACCAAAGCCACTTTTCTTCCACTTGCTGTAATCCCATTCATTCTGCTTGAAGGCTGGCAGCGCAAATGGATTTATGTGGCCGCTATTGTCCCGGCGTTTGTTCTGTTCACGGCACCGGCAATACCACAATATCCGCATATGGCCAAATGGTTCCTCGGGTTATCAACCCATACCGGCACATACGGCCAGGGTGGAGCCGGAATTATTGACCCTCTTCAATATATCAGCGCACTCGGCTCTATTGTTGAAAACAACCTGGCCATGGTTTTGGTTATCGTTGCAGCTGCCATTTTCCTGTTCTTAATGTTCCTGAAAGGTGATTTCAGATCTCAGATTAAAAATAATCCCGAGATCAGGATAGTGCTTGCCCTGATGACTGCCCAGGTACTGGGAATTCTGATGGTAGCGAAGCATTATCATGCCAATCATTATCTTATTCCGGATAATAGTCTGACAGGTGCAGTTATCGTTTTTTCACTTTTATACATCAGGAAAGATTCCAATGGGTTAAAACCTGAAATCACAAACAGATCTCCGTTATTTGCTTGCTTATTTTTGGTTCTAGGCTCTTTTATTAATGTACCATATCTGCAGGAGGCTGATCATGGCTATATTATTACAAATGAGGAATATACAAAGGTGATGGATCAGGTTAAACATGACTATCCGGATTATGTAAAAGCATATTATTATCCTACTTCTATTAATCCTTACTCTGCTTTGCGCTGGGGAAGTGTTTATTCGAGGCAGTACAATTTACCTGTGCTTCAACAAATCTATCCCGAGGGGATATTTTACGATACCCGGATCAATGCCTTTCAAATATGGGAAACTGTTATTACTCCTGATGAACTGATAAGGGAATATGGTGGGAAAATCCTCCTGATTGGTGGCCCGATGAATCCAGAAGAAAAGCAGAAAGTAATCAGCGGAGGCCTTTCATTGAAGAATATTTACTTTGGCCGGACACAGGCGGTTTATGAAGTGGATACTGCCAATTCAATACTTTTTGCCGGACTGTTAGCATCACCTGCTTTGTGGTCATATGAGTGCAATGTTGATACACTAAGTTCTGATAAACAGTTTTTTATTCAAAATGGCAGGAAGTGGCGAAATTCATGGAATGAGTCTGGTGACGCCCCACGCTCCGGAAAGTATTCAGTAAAACTCTCGGGTGAAAACATTTATGCCATGGAGCATTATGTTGACAGCGTAGCACCGGGCCAGCAATTCAGCATCTCCGCCTGGAGGAAGGGAGGAGGCTCAAAAGCATTTATTGTCGCCTGCTCGCCGGTGAGTGGTGGTTTTTATCAGCAATCAGCAAATCACATGAGAGTGGATGCCAATGGTTGGGAACAAGTCATGCTCAACATTACAATCCCTCCCGATTATAAAGGGAATACACTCAAAGTATACCTCTGGAACGATAGCGGTGAAACTGTCTATTTCGACGATTTCTGCATCACCCGGAGAAAATAGAAATACCATAGACCTGTTTCTGGCAGGTATATGAAAAATTGACGAAAATGATACAGGGTAAGAAACTCATCATTGTTTTACCAGCCTACAACGCTGAACAGACGCTCGAACAGACCTACAACGAGATTCCTTTCGATATTGTGGATGATGTAGTGTTGGTTGATGACCTCAGTCGCGATAACACGGTGGAAAAAGCGCATAAGATTGGCATCAAGCATATTGTGGTGCATGAAAACAACAAAGGCTACGGAGGTAACCAGAAATCATGTTATGATAAAGCCCTTGAACTTGGCGGCGATATCGTGATCATGCTTCACCCTGATTATCAATACACTCCAAAGCTCATTCATTCAATGGCTTACCTGATTGCCGAGGGTGTGTATCCCGTGGTGCTTGGCTCACGAATTCTGGGCAAAGGAGCATTGAAAGGCGGTATGCCACTTATTAAGTATATCGCTAACCGGGGTCTTACGTTGATTCAGAATATTGTGATTGGTCAGAAACTTTCGGAGTATCACACCGGCTACCGTGCATTTTCGCGTGAAGTGCTGCAAGCCATTGATTATCATGCTAACAGCGACGATTTTGTATTCGATAACCAGATGCTGTCGCAGATTTTTTATGCCGGTTTTGAAGTTGCCGAAATCACCTGCCCGACCAAGTATTTTGACGATGCCTCATCCATAAACCTGAAAAGAAGCACAATATACGCCTTTGGAGTGATTGGAACTTCACTGTTGCATTTTTTCAACAAAATGGGCATTGCGAAATCGAAGAGATACCTCCCGAAAAAACAGTAATCTGAACCTGAGGTATCTGCAATTTACTATCTCGGTTCAAAAACTTCCACTTTCAGATCATCCACCAATACAGGCCGGTTGCCCCGAAGCCAGAAATAGACTTTCAGTTTGTCATTTTTCGACCTTACCTCTGGTGTAAGGTAATCAAACTGCACTTTATTCCACTGACCAGTCTTGATTGAGTATTTCCCCAGTTCAATGCCTTCGGCTTTGTATTTGTATGCTTCGCCTTCATGTTCAAAAGCAGCGACCAGCGAAGCCGGGTTTGATGCCGGATCAGATGTCGGGTAAACCTCTGCGCTTATGCGTAACCATGCATGATCAGACGTTGTAATTTCATTGAACGATGCTTCTATGGCAGGAGTGAACCTCTTTGCCGAATCAAGTTTCATGGCACAACGGCCTGAATATACAGTGTCTCCGCAATAATTACCCTTCGGATCATGATTATTCTCATAGTCATTGAATGCAAGAATTCCGGATGTATAATTCTCCGGATTTGTAAGTTCTTCGTTGTCTGACCTTTCAACCAACAACAGGTTGGGCGCACCATCAGGGATATTTGTCCGGCCAAAGACCTTCCAATAGTAAGCCTTTGTCATTCTTGTTGGGTTAATAACTCCATGCACCCATTGCCAGGTCTGGAAAAGGTTGAGCGTGGTAAAAATAACCAGAATGGTCATTATCAGAATTCGGGTCAGCCTTCGGCTGAACATTTCCTCAATGAAATACCCAAGAGGAAGTGCAAGGAGAATAAAAGAAGTCAGCAATGCACGCTGGCTGTAGCTTCCGCCGGCATACCACCAGCAAGTCCAACTGCTCACAATGTAAAGGTTCACAAAAAAATAAACGATGACAGGGGCAAACAAGGCTTTGTTTTTCCTGTAAAGGCTTATGAATCCCGGAATTGCCAGCAATATTACCGGGGTGTAAACAAACCATCCTTTCCGGTAACTGAATAGCACCTGCCATGTGTGTGGGTTTAGGAAATCGAAGCCTTCGCCGGCATTCACATAACTATAAAAAACATAGTGTCCGGTTATATGTTTCCAGTAAAGCAGCTGCGGTAATCCGGCTATTAAAAAGCTGAGCAATATAATTATCAGGTGCTTCGGGTTATTGGCAATCAGCCGCACCTTCTCTTTCAGGCTATTGAGTGAGTATACATTCCAGAGAATAGGAATAAGAAGGCATACAAGTTCTGAAGGCCTTATAAGCACAATTAATCCGGATGAGAAACCAAGCATCAGAGAAGAGACATAATCAGGTGAGCGATGCCAGCGGATTGTGTACCAGATGATAATCGCAAAGAATGTATAGGTATAATTATGCGTGAGATAGCCATCGAATGCTGTCAGTTGAAAATAGTTGGTTGCCAGCACGATAACTATCATCAGAATGCATGTGAGCATCTCATTGAAAAATTCTAGCAGGATTTTCCTGGTGAACCAGAGACCTATGCCTGTGATAATAAGTGCATTGATAGTCCATGCATACTGGTAAGGAAGTGAAAAGCCATCGGCGGCAAATCCAAGAGGCTCTGCAAGCATTTGCGCGATAAAGAATGCCGGCGCATTCAGCAAAGCCATACCGGCACTGTATTTAATAACAAATCCGCCTTCGGGTGAGGNAACGACCTGGTACAGTGTTGATGTTGTCTGGTATTGTTCAGCAATCTGCTTCACCCAGTCAATGTTATGCAGGCCAATATCATGATAAATGAAACTTGCAGGCAGATACAGATAATACCCGAATACATCCCAGGAAAGGATGTTGACCGGGGGATACAGTGATCTGAAAAAGATGATTGATAAAAGAAGAATGAAAAATGCGATAAATGAAGGAGACGATAAACCTTTTCTGATGCCAGATCTAAAGGACTCTTTCATTATATCACATCGTTATTCTTCAAAATAGATTCTTTTTACTCTTCTCGAAATTCCTGTGAGCAACTCATAGGGAATGGTATCCATTGCTTCGGCTAGATCGGTGATTGGCATCTCCTTGCCGAAAACAATCACTTCGTCACCTTCTGAAACGTTCAGGCCGGTGATGTTTATCATGCACATATCCATACAGACATTGCCAACAATGGGAACTACCTTGCCGTTTACCATCAGTTGGCCTTTGCCGTTGCCAAGCCTGCGGCTAAGTCCGTCGGCGTAACCAATGGGCAGGATGCCGATGGTGGTGTCTTCATAAGCAGTCCATTTGCGGTTATAACCCACTGTATCGTTGGCTGGTACATGTTTGATTTGTGAAACAACGGTTTTTAAAGTGCTGACAGTTTGCAGGTTAACCTGTTCTTCAGGAATGGGTGAGATTCCGTAAAGTCCGATGCCAAGACGAACCATATCAAACTGGGCTTCAGGGAAACGGGTAATCCCGGCTGTGTTGGCAATGTGCCGGAGGATGGGATAATCAAATGCCTGCTGTATTTTTTCGCTCGTATCAGTCAGTATGCCAACCTGGTAGGCTGTAAATTCATCAAGCGATGGATCATCGCTGCCGGCCAGATGCGAAAAAACGGAACATACCTTCAGGTGCGGACTTTCAGTCAGGGTTTTGATGAGTTCATCAGTTTGAGAAGGGTCGAAACCCAAGCGGTGCATACCCGTATCAATCTTGAGGTGAATACCTACCGGCCCGGGAGCCGGGTTATGCTGAAGAATCGCATTGTTCAGCATATTCAGTATCCGCATGCTGTATACTTCCGGCTCAAGATTGTATTTAAACATCGAATCAAATCCCTGTTCATCAGGATTCATAACCATGATTGGTAAAGTAATTCCTGATTTACGAAGTTCAACTCCTTCGTCTGCATATGCAACTGTCAGGTAATCAACCTGGTGGAACTGTAATATGTTGGCAATCTCGTAACTGCCGCTCCCATAGGAGAAAGCCTTGACCATGGCCATAAGTTTGACTCCCGGTTTGAGCTTCGACCTATAATAGTTGAGATTGTGAACCAGTGCATTAAGGTCAATTTCAAGAATTGTTTCGTGAGTTTTTTGCTGAAGCAGGTCTATAATACGTTCGAACTGGAAAACCCTCGCGCCTTTAACCAGAATGCATTCGTTTGAAAATGAGGAAAATGAAAATGAATTGAGAAAATCATCAGTGTCTTTGAAAAACAATTTCTCCATTCTAAAACTGCTGCTTTGCTTGCTGATGGCTTTCCCGATGCCAATAACCTGGTCGACATTTTTTGCACCAAGCAGTTCACCAATTTCGTTATACAGGTAACTATCGCTGCGTCCGCTTTGCAGGATGTCGGAAAGTATTACTGTTTTTTTCTTATGCTGCTTTTGCTGGTTCAGAAAATCAAGGGCTATGGCAAGGGAATCGATATCGCTGCTGTAGCTGTCATTAATGATGGTGCAGTTGTTAATGCCCTCCTTCATTTCGAGGCGCATCGCTACAGGTTGGAGAGTTTTCATTCTCCTGGCTATCAATTCGTTATCGTATCCGAGATACAGCATAGCTGCCCAGCAGTGAATGGCATTCTCGGCCGATGCCTCATCCGTAAACGGGATAGTGATCGATAACTCCTGACCGTTGTATTTAGCTGAAATGACTGTGTTGTGATGATTATGATCGCACTTGCTAATGGTAAGGTCAGCACTCTCACGACGACTCCAGGTAAATGCATTAATTTTCTTCAGCAGTCCGGTTTTAACAATACCTTCATGAAGTTCTTTCTGATCACGACAATATATCAGTGTTTCGACACGCGTAAACAGGTTGAGCTTCTCACCGACCTTTTGCAACCTGTTGATGAAGTTTTCATCATGTGCATGGCCTATATTGGTAAAAATCCCTAATGAAGGCTGAATGACTGCCTGGAGATGATCCATTTCATCAGGCTCTGAGATACCTGCCTCAAAAATTGCCAGGTCATGGGTCTCATTCATGAGCCACACTGAGAGCGGCACACCAATCTGGGAATTGAAACTTTTCGGGCTGCGAACTATGTTTTTATCCTCTGACATTAATTGGTAAAGCCATTCTTTAACGATGGTTTTACCATTGCTGCCGGTGATGCCAATTACCGGAATATCAAACTGCCTGCGGTGTTCGGCAGCCAACGCCTGTAATGCCCGCAACGTATTCTTTACCAGTATGATATTAGCTTCCGGGTAGTCGAAAAGGTTATCAGGGCTTTTCTGTACAACAAAACTTCTTACGCCGCGATCATATAGTTCACTGATATACTTGTGGCCGTCGTTGCGTTTGCTCGAAAGCGCGAAGAAAAGTGTCCCTTCAGGTATAATAAGCCGGCGGCTGTCGATAAGCAGATCCCTGATGAGAATATTGCTGTCGGACTGATTTAAAATAGACCCTTTTAAAATCAGGGAGATCTCATTAAATGAATATTGTGTTCGTGCTATCATAAAGAGATATTCAGCAACGTACTGTAAATAAATGACTTACTAAACAGAAAAATATAATTTAACTAGAACTCTCTTAGTTTTCTTTTTCGAATTGGGTAATAGGCAGAGGATTTTGATTGAGTTCTTCCCACATCCGGCGATTGTTGAAGATATCGCATGCCAGGTAAATAGCAGCGCGCATCGAGTCAGGAGATGCTATGTCCTTACCGGCTATATCATAAGCAGTTCCGTGAGCGGGAGAGGTGCGAATAAAGGGCATTCCTGCGGTAAAATTGACTCCTTCACCAGCGGCAAGTGCTTTGAACGGGATTAGTCCCTGATCGTGGTACATGGCAAGAATTCCGTCAAATGAACGGAATGTGTCGGCAGCAAAGAATCCATCGGCAGGATAAGGGCCGAATACGAGCGTTCCTTTTGAGTATACCTTTTCGATGGCCGGTACGATAACTGTCTGCTCTTCGTTACCAAGAAGCCCGCCATCCCCGGCATGAGGATTAAGTCCCAAAACAGCTATCCTTGGCTTGCTTATGGCAAAATCCCGTTTAAGCGAAGCTTCCATCTTCTGTATCTTATTGATAACAAGCTCTGTGGTGATCTTCTGTGGCACCTTCGACAGGGCAATATGACTTGTTGCCACACCAATTCGTAGCTTGTCATGTACCATAAGCATGAGTGGATCGGATGCGTCGAACTTGGAAGCCAGATATTCAGTATGCCCGGTAAACGGGGCATTCAGGAACTGGGCAATATTATTTTTATTGACCGGAGCAGTAACCAGAACATCGATATGACCCTTTTTCAGGTCATCAATAGCGGCGTTAAGCGATTGTATAGCCATTTCACCTGCAACCAGTGATGATATTCCCAGGTCAATTTTAACTTCCTGGTCATGCAGGTTTACTAGATTAGGGCGCTTGGCATTGGCTTGGTCGGCATGGCGGATCATATTGAAGCTGAAATCGGNGATATTCAGTGTTTTCCTGTGATATGAAGCGGCTTTCGACAATCCGTAAACCACCGGAGTGAAGAGTTCGGTTATCCGTGTGTCGAGAAAAGTCTTTATGATTACTTCGTACGAAATGCTGTTAATGTCGCCATGTGTAATACCAACAACAATGCGGTTTTCGTTTTCGGAGTGCGTATCATGAAATGGTGAATTGCTATGGGCAAATATACACTTTTGAAGGTTTATACCCAAGAATCGTAAGAGTAGCTCTTAAGCTTTTTCTGTCATCTTTACTGCCAGACTGAATAACAACCTGACACCTGTAGCGGTTCCTCCTGCTGTCCTGTAGGAGTCTTTTTTATCGAGGTAGGAAGGCCCGGCTATATCAAGATGAATCCATGGATAACCGGTAAAATGTTGGAGGAATTTCGCTGCGGTGATTGTTCCGGCATAACGGCCACCAACGTTTTTGAGATCCGCGATATCTGATTTGATTAATTCGCCATAATCTTCCCACATAGGAAATTCGGCGATCCTTTCGTGCACTTGCGTGCCTGATTCGTGTAACACATCGAAGTATTTTCCTGCTTTGGCATGCATGCCGGCAATACCGATAGTTCCGAGGGCCGCAACGGCAGCACCTGTGAGGGTGGCCAGGTCAATGACAAGCATTGGGTCATAGTTTTTAGCATACGTGAGTGCATCAGCCAGAATCAGCCGGCCTTCGGCATCGGTATTCATCACCTCAACTGTTGTTCCATCCATCATGGTAATTATATCGCCGGGCACAGTGGCATTGCCATCAGGACGGTTATCCGTAGCCGGAACAAGGGAAATTACATGCAACGGCAATTTGGCTTTAGCAATTGCACAAACAGCAGCAGCTACAGCTGCTGCACCTGCCATGTCGCTTTTCATGGTGTCCATCGATGTTGAAGGCTTCAGGCTCAGACCCCCTGTATCATAAACAACCCCTTTTCCTACAAAAATAACGGGTTGCTTGTTTAAAGGTTTTTCAGGCTTGTACTCCATGATGGTGAACGTGGGAGGATCGATGCTGCCGCGGTTTACTGCCAGCAAGCCTCCCATACGCAATGCTTCAATCCGGTTTTTTGTAAACACTTCGACTTTAACCCCTGATTGCTCTCCCATTTCCACGAATTCACCGGCGAGCATTTCGGCGTTGAGCGATGATAGCGGCTCATTTACGAGCGACCTGCAGCGGTAAACGGCTTCGCAAACGATATTTAGCTTCTCAACAGCTTCTGCTTTTATTTGTTTCGAAACGATTTCAACCGTTTTCAGAGATGGTTCTTTTTCGGTAGCATCTTTAAGATATTTAAGAAACTTGTAGTTCCCAAGTGCCATACCTTCGGCCAGCGCCAGTGTTTCTTCCGGTTTACTGCAGAGGTCATAGATTGAAACAGCAGATATCTTGTTTTCATTGATCACACCAAGTAGGCTGTCACCGGTTTTCCTGAATTTCTCCAATTTTTTTGCCGTCGTTTTACCCTTGTCCATGCGGATGACAAAAAACCATTTACCGAGCCTGTTGATAGAGGTCACATCTTTGTCCTTGTCTTTCAGCCTGGTTCTCAGATAGGTAATTTCGGGGCCGGNTAAACAGGTCGCGGGTATATCATTGACTGAATTCAGCAGAAAAACAATGTTTTCGCTGGTCGACAGTCGCTTATTTAATAATACATACGGTAACATGGCTTGAAATTTTAATACTCACAAATGTAACAATACTGCTCCAGATTGGTTGTTATAAAGCCGGTAAATGGTAAAAGTGTAATTTTGTGCTGTGATAGACAACCTTGACAAATTACTGATTAAAACCCTGAACGGGGAATTTCTTTCATTGGAGGAAGGGAATAGACTTTATACCGAAGCTTCCACTTCACGACTGATATTTACTGCCAACGAGATGAGGAAAAAGCTACATCCGGGGGACAAGGTTACATGGATCATCGACCGTAATGTCAACTACACCAATATTTGCGTTTCGGGCTGCAGGTTCTGTAATTTTTACAGGGGTATCAATCACCGTGAGGCTTACATCACGACAACTGAAGAATACTGCAGGAAGATTGATGAGTTATTTGCCCTTGGCGGGAATCAGCTTTTGTTGCAGGGTGGAATGCACCCGCATCTTGGTATTGAATTTTACAAGGATTTATTCAGGAACCTGAAAAGCCTCTATCCTGATCTTAAGCTTCATGCCCTGGGGCCGCCTGAAATAGTTCACATTGCCCAACTGGATGGGCTGAGTTACCAAGATGTACTGGAACAGCTTATTGAGGCAGGGCTGGATAGTCTTCCCGGTGCCGGCGCCGAAATTCTTGCCGACAGGGTTCGTAGCGAGGTTTCACGCAACAAATGCACAGCCGGCCAATGGCTGGATGTCATGCGCGAAGCCCATATGCTGGGGTTGACCACATCAGCTACCATGATGTTCGGGCATATCGAAACGCCCATTGAGCGTATTCAGCATATGATTGCTATCAGAGAAGTGCAGAGTGAAAAGCCTTCCGGAGCTACCGGATTTATCTCGTTTATCCCCTGGCCTTTTCAGGACGAAAATACTGTACTCAATAAGCGATATAACATTCAAAATTCAGTTTCACAGGAAGAGTATGTAAGGACAATTGCCATTAGCAGGCTTATGCTTCCTAACATTCCTAACATACAGGCATCGTGGCTCACGGTAGGCAAGGACACCGGTCAGCTTTGTCTCCATGCCGGTGCCAATGACTTCGGGTCGATCATGATAGAGGAAAATGTGGTTTCGGTTGCCGGGGCCAGCTATAAGTTTGATAAAGCCGGGATACAACAGTCAATACATGACGCGGGTTTTACACCGCAGTTTCGCAACCAGCAGTTTGAGTTCCTCCCGACTCCGGCCTGAGGTTCTGAAGTACAGCAGTTTTTCAGGAAACGAAGTGCCTGATACTATCCAGCACGATAGCTGTAGCACCTTTCTTATCTTCAACGTATTTGCGGCATATTGCCGATGCGGCTTTTAGTTGTGCCGGTTGGGTAAGTAAAAGCGTAATCTTGTCACTGAATTTCTGATAATTCTCTATCGGGAACGCACCCTGAAGTTTTGCCAGGTCCGACGCCTCAATGAATTTGTGATATTTGGGCCCGAAAAAGACTGGAAGCCCGAATGTGGCAGCTTCGAGTATGTTGTGGATGCCTACACCAAAACCGCCTCCGATATAGGCCACGGTTCCATATTGATATAAATGAGGCAGTATCCCCACAGTATCAATAACCAGAATACGAAACATCGTGATTGATGAAGGGTTAGCCGTCGAAAGGCGCACAGCCGATCCGTTTGATTTCGAAAGGATCGAAATTATATGAGCGTCATCGGTCTGGTGAGGAGCCAGAATGATTTTTACTTCCTGGTTTTCAGTAACATATTGCAATAATATGCTTTCGTCAGAAGGCCAGGTACTGCCTGCAATTATTACTTTTTGCCCCGAGGCGAAATCTCTCACTAAGGGAAAATGCTGCGCGTTGCCTGCAATTGCCGACACCCTGTCGAAACGGGTATCGCCACTGACTATTACATTACTAATATTCAGGAAATCAAGAAGTTCTTTTGAGTTTTCGCTCTGGACAAAAATAGTTGTAAAACCAGCAAGTAATTTCCTGGGCCAGTTACCATACCATTTGAAAAAAAGCTGGCTGGTACGGAAATTGGACGAGAGGAGGAACACCGGAATTTGTTGTTTCTGTAATGCTTTCAANNGGTAGTTAAACCAGAATTCGTATTTAACAAAAAAGGCTATATCCGGATTAACAATCGAAACAAAACGGGCAGCCCTGTGTGGTGTATCCAGAGGCAGATAAAAAACAAAATCAGCTCCTGTGTATGCATTACGCACTTCGTAACCGGAAGGGCTGTAGAAAGTGAGGAAAATGAAATAATCAGGATGCTGTTTCCTGAATGCCTCAATTACAGGCCGCCCCTGTTCAAANNATTCTCCCAATGATGCACAGTGGAACCATGCCATTTTGCGATCACCTTTTTCTTTCTGAGCCTTTTCAATGGCTATTGAAATGCGTTCGAATATCCTTTTGCGGCCTTTGACCCAGCGCCTGGCTTTGCTGTTAAATATTGCCCCGATACGGATGCCTAATCCGTAAAAGTAAATCCCTAAACTGTACAGGATTTGAGAAACCATGAGGCAAAGATGATTTTGAGGATTTAATGATTAATAATAATAGAATTCTCTGCTTACTCTTCTATAAAGCGGGAATATCCAGCCTAGTTTCACACCAACGAGCATATCGAATCGTTTCTCATCAGGCCGTATCATCTCTGCAAAATAATAGGCGCGCCTGGATTGAGTGAATGCCTCGGTTGCTTCGATGCCGGCAAAGTAATTGATCTTGCGGGCATTACTGAAATGGACAAACCCGATAAACTGGTTAAGGGCAGGACCGTTGCACAAATGATCATAACCTTTTTTATAATCCCCGGCCACTTGTGGCGCCGCATTGTCGCTATTTTCGATACGGATTTTGTGCTGCAGGAAACCAGCCCCGGCTGTGAACATGATACCCGAATTAGGGTTTGAGCCGGCAACCGGGATAATCTTACCGGCTTTGGCTATAAAATCAAAACCCCGCTCGAGCAACACAATATTGGCATAAATGCCGGCCTTATCAATGATATGGCCGTCAGACGTAGAGATGTTGGCCAGTATGCTCTCTTCGTTCTTGATTTTCTCACTGAAAATAAAATTGCCTTCGAATCCGAAGTACCAGTTTTTCTTCGTCTTGTAACCAAATGCTGCACCTACAGCACTATTCATTCCGAACCTGTCTTTCATGTCAAATGCCGGTAAATGCATGGCAAAGGAGGGTGATATCATGCTGAAACCAATGCATGAATCTTTGAGATTCACCTGCCCGGTACCCTTGGTTCCGAAAATGATCGTGAAGCAAACGAGCAGAAAAAGCGACAAGTGGTTTCGCATAGCTGATAAGCTTGTAAAAGTGCAACAAAGGTATAAAATTCTTACAGTGAACAATTGAATTAAGACGGAAGCCAATATATGGCCGATCAACACCGTTATTAACTATATCAAACCAATCAGCAAGCAGACAAGCTTTTTGGAGGCAAAAAAAACTTGCTATCTTTGTCATACTTATTAATAACTGTAAATCATACTCATATGCGAAGTATTTCGATGGTTGACCTTAAGTCACAGTACGAAAATATCAAACCGGAAATCGATACTGCCATTCAACAGGTTATCAATTCAACAGCTTTCATCAACGGGCCTTCGGTTAAGGAATTCCAGGCTGAACTTGAAAAGTATCTTGGGGTCAGGCATGTAATACCTTGTGCAAATGGGACAGATGCCCTGCAAATTTCGATGATGGCACTGGGGCTTAAGCCGGGCGACGAAGTAATTGCGCCTTCATTTACATTTATTGCCACTGCCGAAGTGATTGCCTTATTGGGGCTTACACCGGTTCTGGTTGATGTTGATTTTGACACATTTAATGTTGACCCTGAGGCTATTAAACGTGCCATCACGTCCAAAACTAGAGCTATTGTTCCTGTTCATCTTTTCGGACAATGTGCCGATATGGATGCTATTATGCAGATTGCTGCCGAAAATAACCTTTTCGTCATTGAAGATACGGCGCAGGCAATTGGTGCGGAGTTTCATTCAATCAATGGCGAAGTGAAAAAAGCAGGCACCATTGGCAACATTGGTTGTACTTCATTTTTCCCGTCGAAAAATCTTGGTTGCTATGGCGACGGCGGGGCCATTTTCACTGACGATGATAACCTTGCAGTGAAACTGCGCTCAATCGTCAATCACGGAATGACTGTTCGTTACTATCACGATGATATTGGCGTTAACAGCCGACTCGACAGCATACAGGCAGCCATTCTTAAAGTAAAACTGAAATATCTCGATAAATATGCCGCTGCGCGAAATAAGGTTGCCGATGCATATGATAAAGCTTTTTCAGGGAGTTCAAAGCTTAAAATTCCTTCAAGGTATAGCAGGTCAACACATGTATTTCATCAGTACACGTTAGTTACCAATGGTATAGACAGAAGTGAGTTACAGAAGTTTCTTGCAGCAAAAAATATTCCTGCAATGATCTATTACCCGGTGCCTATCCACCTCCAAAAAGCCTATCTCGATTCCAGGTACATGCCCGGCGATTTCCCGGTGACCGAAGCACTAAGCCATGCCGTAATCTCGTTGCCGATGCATACCGAACTTGACGAAGAGCAGATTAATTATATTACCTCATCAGTGCTTGAATTTGTCAACGCCTGACCAGTTTTGATCAACATATATAAATCAGGTTACTATGGAAAACGAATACTTCGCACACCCAACTGCCGTTATCGACGAGGGTTGCACCATTGGAAAAGGAGTAAAAATCTGGCATTTTTCCCACATCATGTCCAACTGCGTAATTGGCGACAATTGCAATATTGGCCAGAATGTTGTGGTATCACCCGAGGTCATGCTGGGGCGTAATGTAAAAGTTCAGAATAATGTATCAATCTATACAGGCGTGATTTGTGAAGATGATGTATTTCTTGGCCCTTCTATGGTTTTTACCAATGTTATCAATCCGCGCAGCGCTGTTAACCGCAAACATGAATACGCCAAAACCCGTGTGAAAAAAGGAGCTACAATCGGCGCCAATGCCACGATTGTTTGTGGTAACGACATTGGTGAATTTGCATTCATTGGCGCCGGGGCTGTGGTTACAAAATCAGTACCTGCCTATGCACTGGTGGTCGGGAATCCTTCAAGGCAAACCGGTTGGATGAGCGAGTACGGGCAAAAACTGAAATTCGATGCAATGGGCATTGCCGTTTGTCCGGAAAGTAAAGTTCGTTACATGCTTCGCGAAGGGGTCGTAACAAAAATAGGGTAACTGTTATGATAGCTACTTCTGCTATCTTTATATGTTTCAAAATAAGTAATTGTCATAACCATCATAATCAAAACCAGCTATTCACTGAGTATGAAAAACATTCTAATTACAGGCGGCGCCGGGTTTATTGGCTCACACCTCATAAGGCTTTTAGTTCAAAAATACCCGGATTACCGCATTGTGAATATGGATAAACTCACATATGCCGGTAACCTGGCCAATTTGAGCGATATTGAGAATCTGCCGAATTATGAATTTGTAAAAGGCGACATTGTCGATGAGGATTTTGTGATGATGACATTTGATGCCTACAGGTTCGACGGGGTGATACATCTTGCTGCCGAGAGCCATGTTGATCGCTCAATTGCTAATCCAAAGGAGTTTATCATGACCAACATTGTGGGCACGGTGAACCTGTTGAATGCAGCACGCCATATCTGGAAAGACAACTCCGAAGGGAAAAGATTTTACCACATCAGCACCGATGAAGTTTACGGATCACTGTCCGGTGAAGGAAAATTTCTGGAATCTACGCCGTACGATCCCCGCAGCCCCTATTCGGCTTCAAAAGCCAGCAGCGATCACCTTGTGAGGGCTTACAATCACACTTTCGGGCTCCCGGTTGTGATAAGTAATTGCTCTAACAATTATGGACCATTCCAGTTCCCTGAAAAATTAATCCCTTTGTGCATCAATAATATACGCCACGGAAAACCACTGCCAGTTTATGGTGAAGGAACCAATGTGCGCGACTGGCTCTATGTTGAAGATCATGCCAGGGCTATCGACCTGATCTTTCATAATGGAATTACAGGTGAAACCTATAATATTGGTGGCAACAACGAGTGGCGCAACATTGACCTGGTGAAGAAGCTTTGTGAAATAATGGACCGCAAAATGGGCCGTCACCCCGGGACTTCCGAACATCTTATCACTTTTGTGAAAGACCGCGCAGGGCACGACTTCCGCTATGCCATAGATGCATCTAAACTTCAAAACACTTTGGGATGGTCGCCTGTTGTTAAATTTGATGAAGGCTTTGAAAAAACTGTGGAATGGTATCTCGAAAACCCTGAATGGCTGAATAATGTTACATCAGGTAACTACCTGAAATACTACGAAAACATGTATAACAACAGGTAACCAGATTATCCCGAACTGATCATTAATTCATTAACAAATACTAGCAATTTGAAGCAACATATTTCTCACATGGTCCGCGAGCGGGCTGCCCAATACGGAGATAGTGAAATTCTTCGCTTTAAGGACAACCTTAGCGGAAAGTACCGGACCATCAGTTGGGCATTGCTGCTTGATACAGTCAATAAGGCTTCGCATTCTCTTTTATCGCTGGGCTATTCAGCCGAATCTAAAATCGGAATTTATTCTGATAACCGACCCGAATGGACAATCGCCGACCTGGGCATTCTGCAGATACGGGGCATCGTCGTACCGTTTTTCGGAACGGCTTCATACAGCCAGTTGCAGTATATTGTGCATGAAACTGAGATGAGGCTGATGTTTGTGGGAAATGAAGAACAAAAAGAACGCGCCCTGAAACTGGCTGATAAAGACGAAAATCTTCGTATTGTCGTCGGACTTGATCCCTCACTGGTTTCTGAGTCAAAAAAATTCTACACATGGCATCAGTTCCTGGCACTTGGCAGTGATCAAAAATACGCTGCCCTTGTTGATGAGCACCTGCAAGAAGCCGGAGCCGGTGATATTGCCACAATTATCTATACATCAGGCACTACCGGCGACCCGAAAGGTGTGATGCTCACGCACAACAATTTCATGTATTGCATGGAAATACATGACCGGCGACTTTTGGTAGGCCGGAGTGATGTGTCGTTGTGTTTTCTTCCGCTCAGCCATGTTTTCGAACGTGCCTGGACATACTATATCTTAAACCGCGGTGCCGTAAATGTGTACCTCGAAAATCCTAAAGCAGTCATTGAAGCACTGCCCGAAGTGAAACCTACAGTAATGTGCACGGTTCCAAGGTTTTTCGAAAAGACTTATGAAGGGATAAGGGCTGAGGAATCGAAGTGGCCAGGTTATAAGCGGAAGATATTTGAATGGGCGGTAAGAGTTGGACGAAAACACTCCGGATATCTGAGACAAAACATGAAGCCGCCTGTCGTACTGCAGTTTAAGCAGGGGATTGCCGATTTATTAGTGTTAAAAACACTTAGAAAGATATTTGGCGGGAAGGTACGTTTTATGCCTTGTGCCGGCGCAGCTATCAGGCCTGAATTATTGCAATTCTTCCACGCTGCAGGGGTATTTGTCAATTATGGTTACGGCGCCACCGAAACTACAGCAACTGTATCTTGCTTCAAGTCTGATGTTTATGANTTTTATTCAACAGGTACCATAATGCCTGGTATTGCCGTTGACTTTTCATCAGAAGGCGAAATACTGGTGAAAGGCGATACTGTCTTTGCAGGATATTACCGTAAACCAGAAGAAACTGCTAAAGTGCTGAAGGATGGTTGGTACTATACCGGNGATACGGGCAGACATACAGAAGCCGGCGACCTGCTTATGATCGACAGGATCAACGATATTTTCAAAACATCAGGCGGGAAATATATATCACCGCAAAAAATCGAGTTGCTGCTGTGCGAAGACAATTTCATTGAACAGGCTGTTGTGATTGGCGATAACCGCAAATTTATTACAGCACTTATTGTCCCTTCAGTGTCGAGGCTTCGCAACCAGTTTGGCCTTTTGGGTGAAAAAGCCGATGATGCTGAAATTCTCGTCAGGGAACCTGCGGTAATTGATTTTATGAAACTACGTATCGACAGGCTGCAGGCCGACTTGCCGGCATATGAGAGGGTGGTCAGATTTACTCTGCTGCCCGAATTATTTACTATCGAGAACGAAGCGCTTACAGCGACATTAAAGATTCGACGGAGAATCGTTGAAAAGAAATATTCAGCTTTGATTGAAGAAATGTACCGTTAACTATTTTACCGACTCCATTTCACCCCGTTTTTTCTTCCAACGCTTGTGCGACCACAACCAGTTTTCGGGTTTTTCCCTGATTATACTTTCGATTTTTGCAGCATATCTCCGCGTGATCTCACCTTCGGGAAGAGAGCCTGGATTATCAGCCAGCAGTGAAAGTTCACAGGTATAATAACCCCGTTTTATTCGTTTCACATGAATATAGAAAACAAGATAATCATTGATTGCGGCATGTTTTTCTGGACCATGAAGAAAGGCAGTTTCGATACCCAGGAAATTTACCCAGATTGCTTTGCTGTGATTTGACGGGCTTTGATCAGCAGCCATCAGGAACACTGTAGGAACATTTTTGTAATGATCAAAAGTGCTTGTGGTTTCCCTGATCGAAGCCAGTGTTGTACCGAATTTTGAACGGCTTCGGCGTACAAACCCGTCAATGTATTTGTTTGACAGCGGTTTATAAAAAGCGATGACGTTGTAATCGGTAAATATGCCCGGCGACAGGCTTCCCCACTCAAAATTGTTATAGTGAGCGGTGACAGCTACAATGCTTTTCCCGGATTTAAGGTATGGATCGAGAGTCTCTGCGTTGAGTATACGATGGCGCCTGCGTACCTGCCCTCGTGTCATCGTGAATGATTTGATACCTTCAATAATAACATCGGTAAGATTGCGGTAGATTTTTCTGACCAGATGGCGTTTTTCCTGTTTTCCCAGTCCGGGCAAAGCCTTATCAATATTGCTGTCAATGACTTTTAAGCGGTAACGGATAACATATTGGAGCAGAANCCTGGCAAAATCTGAAAAGAGATAGATCACAAAAAATGGCATAATGCCGATAAGGAAAATAAAAAACAGAAAGAAAAAGTAGTGATCAGTTTCATGCTATATGCATAGGCTGGGCAAATGTAGTTTTTCCTGAAACCTCTCTCAAGTTATGATTTAAGTCACTATTTAATAATCATTATTCTGTTGCTATTTGATAACAAGAAATTACGAGTGAAAACAATGCCATCTCTATTTAAAATTTGATGCAATATGTCCCGGAAGGAAATTCGGATGTTTGATTGTAAGATGAGATTCACCGTTAAATTCCTTATGGAGGAGAGTTGATCCTAGCGCACTGTAGATTGACAATTGAACTATATTGGCTGGAAATTCGATCTCTAAATATGTTGTAGCCGGATTTGGATAACTTGGATCAAAGAAGAATATCTTTCGTCTATCTCTTCGTTGTATAGCAATTCCATGCATCAATGTTGGATGGAACCGATTCTCCTTCTGTATAGACAGCTGTAACATAATAATCGTAACAGTTTCGTAGTAGATTCAAATCCCAATAATTTGTCGAGGTCACTGGTGTGGCATTTAGTAAATGCCAATCAGACAATATAGTAAATCCAGTTCCTGGAATTGGATCGAGAAACTCACGACGATAAATGTTGAAGCCATTAAGTTCTATCGGGGCATCTAATGGAACTGATCCGGCTGCCAGATAAGTTTCATAACTTTCAAGGTTGGACGTCGTTAATATTCTTTCCTGCTCTCTGATCAATCTGTTTTGCTAATGGCGCTAATTTTTTGTTGATGATCATCCAAAGATTCAAGGTATGCCTGCAGGTTCCAGTTAACAGTAAGAGCACTATTCAAGTCAACAAGGTTCGACCATGCTCCGTTCCAGTATATCCACTGGCCGTAGTCAGGTACCTGCGGACCGGCATCATGTCCTGCTGGTAACCGGTGGTTGTGTTGCACCTTACACCAAACCAAAGTTCCTGATTAATGTTGAGGGTCAGCGGGTTATCCAGTTCCACTTCGTTCCATGTGCCAATAGTCGGGTTGCTTACTACTGGTCAACCAAGAGGTTGGCGGCCATTTCACCCTGCCAAACCCTGACGGAATATTCGCAAGCGGCTTCATTGGGCCAGAAGGCAACTTTTGTGACGGCCATTCCATGGTATTCTTCAATTTGAGATATATCGAAACGTGCTGCAACGTCAAAATCTGCAGCTCCACCGGTTCCAATAGCATCTGAGTTTTCACCGCTGTCCCAATGTATCCATTCAGGTTGATGATTACCAACGCCTTCAGGCATTAACCATGTCAGATGAATATCGTTCATGGGAAATCCTCCATATGCCTCAACTAAAGCAACAAGAGTTTGAGCAGGGTATAACATATATTCCCTGTAAACATGAATGTTATCAACCAACCAATAATATATCGCATTCGAATTTGTGCCCTGTGCAACAAACCGAATCTTGAAAGGATGGTGCTTTGCCTGAGTATTAATGTTGATGTGCTGAGCACACCAGTCGTAACTGCTGTCGTTTATATATTCCGCAACAGTAACCCATATACTGTCATTCCAAACTTCTGCTTTGAGCGATTCAGTTCCCGAGGATGTCCGGTCACTCAGTTTGATATCAAAATCAAGCCAGATATTATAAAAAGTTGTGGTATTTGTAGATGAGTCATCTATCCACCAGCTTTCAAGTGCACTGCTGTAATTGTTAATGATCGGGTCCCATTTGAATTTTGCCGACGGTTTTGGATTGCCTGCCTGTCCGTCGATGACCCAGTTTTGCCCGACCTGCCAGTTATTGAGACTGAAATTGCCGGAAGTCCATCCTTCGTTAAAAGGCAGACTGTAGATTTCCTGCGCTGATGTTTTTTGAAATAATACAGAAATGAAAGTGATAAGTATGATTACAGGAACGAGATTCCTGAGCGGGAGTAAACTTTTCCTTTTCAAAGTAGTATATTTTATTGATAATAAATACTTTAGAGCAAATTGAGCAGTCGGGTAAGCCTATATAAAATCGATCCCTGAAACCTTACAAGTAAATGACAATCAAATAGCTCAAAACCTCTACTCCGGTGAATAAATTTTTCCACCGATCCATTTCATCGTATTCTCATCAAATATTTTGTAATTTTCATGGTTAATAATTGTTTATAGTTCAAAATGAAAACTACTATGTCTTATCTGCCTTCTCCATCCCGTTATGATTCAATGATTTACCGTCGCTGTGGATTCAGCGGAATAAAATTGCCGGCTATCTCGCTGGGTTTATGGCACAATTTCGGCCATGTTGATGAATATGACAACAGCCGACAGATGCTGCTTAAAGCCTTTGATATGGGAATCACCCACTTTGATCTGGCCAACAATTACGGCCCACCGCCCGGTTCGGCTGAAGAGAACTTCGGTAAAGTGATGAAGAACGACCTTCGTCCCTGGCGCGATGAAATGATAATCTCATCAAAGGCCGGTTACTTGATGTGGCCCGGGCCATACGGAGAATGGGGATCAAAAAAATACCTGGTTGCCAGCCTCGACCAGAGTCTCAAACGCATGGGGCTCGATTACGTTGATATTTTCTATCATCATCGTCCCGATCCCGATACTCCGCTTGAGGAGACCATGGCGGCCCTTAGCCTGATTGTCCGCCAGGGGAAAGCATTATATGCAGGCATTTCCAATTACCCGGCTGAACTTGCTCTTGAAGCATCACGAATTCTACGCCGGCTGGGAACGCCATGCCTTATTCACCAACCCAGTTACAGCATGTTTAACCGTTGGGTTGAAGACGGTTTGCTCAACACACTTGAGCAGGAGGGGATTGGCTGCATTGCTTTTTCGCCTCTTGCCCAGGGGATGCTCACTAACCGTTATCTACATGGAATTCCCAAAGATTCGCGTGCAGCAAAACCTCATGGGTTCTTACAGGAAGACCGGGTGCTGCAAATGATGCCTAAGATTAAGAAACTCAATGAAATTGCAGTGAAGAGAAATCAGAGCCTTGCCCAAATGGCCATTGCATGGCTGCTGAAAGATGCCAGGATTACCTCGGTACTCGTTGGTGCTAGTTCAGTACAACAACTTAAAGATAACCTCGGCGCACTTGATAACATTGCATTTACGGCTGAAGAACTTTTAGCTATTGACGAGATACTGGCCAGGTAAACAATTTGTATCCAGGCGCTTAAGAAATGCAAAGCCCGCCATTTTAAAATGAGCGGGCTGATTTTTGTATAACTATCAGCGGCTCTAAGACCTGACAGCGTTGAACAGAATTTATATTTAATTATGCTGCCGAAACAGCTTCCACCTCCGGGGCAATCTTCTTCACCAATCCCTGTAGCACAGTTCCCGGCCCGACTTCAACGAACAATTTGCCACCGTCGGCAACCATATTTTTTACAGTTTGTGTCCAGCGCACAGGTGATGTAAGCTGCGAAACCAGGTTGGCTTTAATTTGGACCGGCTCCGCATAAGGTTTTGCATCAACATTTTGGTAAACAGGGCAAATCGGCTTGTTGAAAGCAGTAGCCTCGATGGCTGCAGCAAGTTCAATACGGGCAGGTTCCATCAGTGGTGAATGGAACGCACCGCCGACTTTGAGCGGAAGGGCACGCTTAGCCCCGGCAGCTTTCAGCGCCTCGCAGGCAATATCAATACCTTTTATTGAACCGGAAATAACAAGTTGTCCCGGGCTGTTGTAATTGGCTGCAACCACTACTTCGTCAATGCCGGCAAGAGTATTCTCAACCACGCTGTCTTCAAGCCCGAGGATAGCGGCCATGGTGCTTGGCTCGGCTTCGCAGGCTTTCTGCATGGCCATGGCACGGGCAAAAACCAGTCGCAAGCCGTCCTCAAACGATAGTGCTTTGTTGGCGACCAAAGCTGAAAATTCTCCTAGTGAGTGACCGGCTACCATATCAGGTTTAAAATCAGGCAAAGTTGCAGCAAGAATTACAGAATGCAGGAAAATAGCTGGCTGTGTCACCTTTGTCTGGCGAAGGTCTTCATCGGTGCCGGCAAACATCAGATCGGTGATGCGGAAACCCAGAATTTCATTCGCTTTTTCAAACATCTCTTTTGCCAAAGGATAGTTATCGTAAAGATCCTTTCCCATCCCGACAAACTGGGCGCCTTGTCCCGGGAATATGTATGCTTTCATATGTTGTTTTTTATTTGAGCGGCAAAGATACAAAAAGGCTGATATACAGCCTTTTGAAATGATAAACAACAGGGATTCAGTTGATTGTAATTTAGTGCAACCTGCTCCCGATGAGGTGCAGAAATTCAGCACGGGTTTTATCGAGGAGAAAAGCACCTGTAAAGTCGGAAGTGGTGGTAACTGAGTTTTGTTTCTGTATTCCCCTCATACTCATGCACATATGTTGTGCTTCAATAACTACAGCTACACCCAAAGGCTTCAAGGTTTGCTGTATGCATTCCTTGATCTGCGTTGTAAGTCGCTCCTGAACCTGCAGGCGACGGGCAAATGCATCCACAACACGGGGTATCTTGCTTAAACCTACGATATGGCCGTTTGGAATATAAGCCACATGGGCTTTTCCAAAAAACGGGATCATATGATGCTCGCACATGGAGTATATTTCAATGTCTTTAACGATGACCATTTGCTTATAATCTTCTTCAAACATAGCCGACTTCAGCATTTCTTCAGGATTAAGATCATAACCATGGGTCATAAAGAGCATTGCCTTGGCAACCCTTTCAGGTGTTTTCAGCAATCCTTCACGCGACGGGTCTTCGCCCAACAGCCTGATGACCTCATGATAATGTACTTTCAGGCTTTTTATGGTCTCTAGGTTGTAAATATCTCTTTTTTCGTAACCATCCTGCACCGGATAGTCGTCCATATTGTTTTCAACCATCATTGGTTTGTTAATTTCGCTGCTCATGGGAGTTGGTTGATCGGGAATTAGTTAATGGTGAATTAGTTAATGGTGAATGGTTAATGACCAATTATAAAAACCAATTTGTAGAAGATTAGTTTCCGAAATATTCAACAAAATTGTTTTCTGTTTCGCATAGCTTTATACAATAAAGCTCAGCACCAAGCTCCCGAAGAGGAGTTACCAGTTCATTCCAGATGCCGATTGCCAGGTTCTCTGTCGAAGCAAGTTTATCCTTCATGAAGTCAACTTCAAGATTTACATTTTTATGATCGAGCTTACTGATGACGAGGGTTTCGATTAGGAGGCTCAGTGTCTTAAGGTTCACCAGGAAGCCTGTTTCAGGATCTACTTCGCCTTTAACTGTGACAAAGAGTTCATAATTATGCCCGTGCCATAATGGATTACTGCATTTTCCGAATACTTCGGCGTTTTTTTCATCAGAATAATCACTTCTGAATAGCCGGTGAGCTGCATTGAAACGTTCGCGTCGGGTAATGTAAATCATTTGCTTGTCTTATATACATGTAAAGGTAAGAAAGTTGCCTACCCGTTGTTCTTTATTTTCAGGAGCCAGACTACTTCGAATGCCAGATAACAGAAGAACAATATCAGCAATGCAACTACGAACCGAATGGCGTCGTCGCGTTTCAGATAAATATAGATAGCCGTTATAATGAGCAGTAAAAACATTTTTAACATACTCATTACCAGGTAATAATTAACAAATTTCGAGAATTTCTCTTTCCCCGCTTTTTCACCAAAGTAGAAACCAATAAAAGTTATGGCGAAGAATAGCAACAACAGCCATGGAATGGCCGGCGACAGGAGTTTTGGAACAAGGAACAGCAGCATCATGCCTGCCAGTGCAATGATGGAAGAGAAAATAACCAGGCTCCGGATGAAGCGGGTGAGTGTTGTTTTCATTTTTTACGGATGAAGTCCTTGACAGCGATATAAATGGCTGTAGAAAAGCCGAATACTGTAAGGATAAGGGTAAAAACAGGAAATTTCAGTTCAAGCCATTGATCAATTTTTACACCCCGAATACTCCTGCTCCGATGATAACGCCCATCTGAATGGCAATGTTCGAGTATCGGGCATAACCTTCAAACTGTTTCCGACCTTCATCAATCGGGTTCTGTTTGTGTATCGGCCGGCGTTTACCATTTGCGAGGGTTTGGCCTTCCATCTTGCAGGCTCCGGTAAAAACGGCACCGGGTTCAATGGCAAGTTTGTTTGTAACGATATCGCCGCTCACAACAGCGGTTGATTTCAGGCTGAGCAGCTCTGACACCTTGATGCGGGCTTTTACTTCGCCTGAAATATCGGCATTCTGGCAAATGAGTTCACCATCTACACGCCCTGTTGACCCGATTACAACTTTACCAGTGCAATTGATAGTACCATTGAGGCTGCCATCAATACGGATATCACCCTGCGACCGGATATCGCCGGTAATTTCGGTGCCGCTTCCCAGCAGGTTTACCGAAGGTGTTTCAGGAAGGATAGGTTTAGTGAGTGCCATTGATCGAAAACATTACAGTTGAACAAAAATAGTTTTAAATGCAATATCTCCAAACACAAGGCATAATATTTTAAAGGCTGCAGTCAGGCTGCGCCTTCTTAATGCCTAAATGATTGCTTGTTATTGGTTTTTGTAAAACTTGTCGAAGAAGTTGATGTATCCCTGGTATTTTTTCTCGCGATAGAATACGGGATAATTCTCCATTGAGATCACGAAACTTCTGAATGCACCGCTCTTGAGCTGAGAAAGCACATATTCGCTTTGCATGATCGAATTATAGTAACCCATGGCTTTCTCAGAATTGCCGAAACTGCTTACTGTGATCATCTGCCAGCCGTTATCAAGCACAATGGCATTAACGGTTATGTTTTCGTTAGGGAAGTTTTTAAGGTCAAAATCCGATATTCGCACTTTCATGGCATTCACATTCACCTGGTTTTGATCGACCATCATGATGAAGAAGTGGGTCTGCTTGGGATTGAATTTGTAAATATCTGGTACAACGGTGTCGGATGTGAAAATGTACTCAGTTTGTACCGGCCCGCCAGATTGGTTTTGCGCAGGCACGGTGCCCTGTGGTTTTGGCGAAGCCGGGGTGGTGTTGGTTGCCTGGGCTGTGGCAGAAGTTGTTTGTTTGCTGTATTTCTGGAGGATTTCCTGCACAAGCGGCGCTACCGGACTCGAAGGATATTTTTGAAGAAGCTTGTTCAATGAAACAATCATTGTATCTGTCGATATAATTTTCCCCTGGGAAACAGCCTTTAAATATTCAAACCTTGGCAACAGGTCTTTGTCCTTAAAGGTGCTGGTGGCTTCGTCGCAATAAAGCAGCACCATCCTGTATTGACCGCGTTCGAAAGCCTGGTATGTCTCTTCGTAAAGTGATGATGCCCTGTTCTTTTTTGCAATAAGTTGTGCCAGATAATCAGGATCTTTTAATGTTAGGGCATACTCACTGTCAGGGAACAGATTAAGAATGATGTTTTTGTACTTTTCTGCATTGGCAGCATCCGGAATACTGTTATAAGTAAGATAAAGCTGGTAGTAAATGCGGATTGCATTTTTACTGTCGGGGAAACGCTCTATCAGGTTCTCGAAAGTCTTAATGCTATTGACGGTGTCTTTCAAGCCATCTTTATAAATGTAGCCCATATTAGTAAGGGCTTCTTCAATCTTCTTATTCGATAAAGCAATTGCCTCAGGCGTTTTTGGAATTTTTTGCAGATAGGTTTTCGGGTCTTTAGGATCAGTGCTTTTCTTTTCCATCTTGATTGCAGCAGTGTCCGAAACCTTGGTTGAATCTACTGGTGTGACCTCAGTCAGTTCTGTCTCATCCGTTGAAATAACCTGCCGTTTGTTGCTGAGCCTCCAGTTATCTTCTAGTTTCCGGCGGCCCCATTTACGAAGGAATTCACTGTAACCAAAACTTATTGCTGATGGGTTATTGAAATACCAGCCCCCGCCACCGATGTTCTGTATGTTTTCATTACGCATGTTCGGAATGTTGGAAGCCATTGACATCTCCATCTGTTGTCTTTCAGCTTCATCTTTCAGTCGTTGCTCCTCTTTTTTATACTCGTCAATGAGTTTCTGTATGATAGCAGCTAGCTGGTCTTCAGGCATTCTGGCAAGGCGCTGAAGGCTATCCTCATATTTTACGACCTGCAGGTTTTGAACGAGCTCGGTGAGAGTAAGCGTGCGGGTACTTATGGCATCGAAGTTTGGATAGTCGTTGGGCATTACCTGGAGCGTGGTGTCGTAATAATGCTGGGCGTTTTCGTAATCCTGCCTGCTGAAATACATGCCTGCCAGCTGAAGAGCAGAGGTCGTCTTCTGGAAATCGTTCTGCGTACTGGTTGCCACTGATTGTTTCAGGTAGCTCATGGTCAGCGTGTCATTATGGTCCAGTTGTGAGAGTTCAGCCAGAGCATAGTATATCTGATCGCGAAAATCCTTGTTTTTAGCATCTTTCAGCATTTTGCGAAGCTCTTTTTCGAGGCCTGCCTTGTTGCCGCCATATATATCGAACGACTTTGCCATGTTGATGCGGGCATTGAACGCCATCTCAAATGAAGCCGGACCCTTGGTTACTTTTGTGAAATACTCGGTAGCCATGGAGTAGTTCTTTTCCTGCTGGTAAATCTGGGCCAGAATATAGTTAAGCCTGACGCGTGTTTTGCCACTGGTATTCAGTTCGATGCCTTGCTGAAGTGCGACCCGGGCCGCACTGTAGTTGTTTGTCTTCAGGTAATAATCAGCATATATGAGTGGCAGCATTTTTCGTACCCTGAATGGCACGGGCTCTTTGGTTGCCAGGCCGTCGAGCTCTTCAAGCTTAACGAGGGTTTCTTCGTATTTCTTTTGCTGCAGATTACACTGCACAATCCATAACAACGCTTCATAATAAACCGGTTTGCCTGCGTATTCAGTCATCACCTGCCCGAATGTCCGGCGGGCAGAGTTATAGTCCTGCTTGTAAAACTGCGCTTTGCCAATCAGCATGAAACAGTCATCAATCCACTTGTTATATTCCTTGCTTTTGAAAACCATGGAATGCCTGCGGATACCGATGGTGGCTTTTTCGATAGCCCTGTCCATGCGGGTTGAAACTTTTTTGGCTTCTTCGGGTGTTCCGTAATTGAAAACAGGCAGTATTTTGTTATAGTTGTCGCGAATGGCTGCATTCAGGTCGGAAACGCCCTGTTTGAAGCTTTCATTACCGTTCCAGTAAACATTGTAATGAGTAGTGAGGTTGTGATAAGTCCGCCTCGTAAAAGTATTTTTCTTGGTACTGCATGAATACATTAATGCCGTGCCCGCAAGCACAACTGCAATAATTATAAACCTGGTAAAACGGCTAAATCTCAAGATAACTTGTTTAAATGAATGCAGCTTTTGGCAGTACAACCTTAATAACTCACAGAATGCAAAAATATTTTATTTTTAATTAAGTAGCAATAATGGTTTGCGGCTGACAGGTTGAATTGAGCGATGGTCTGTTGTTAAGGATTCAAATGAATTCACCGGCCATGCGTACTAAAGCAACCGGCAAGCCGTTAATCAGGCACACAGCACTTTTCAGCAAAACAAATTTGAAGCTTAGGAATACAACGATCATCTTGAAGCCGATTTTTCCGATATTTGCAGAAATTTACCTGCGTGCCTGATAATAAACATGAGTGTTAAAGAAGAAGGCCAAAAAGTTTGGCAACTGCTGCTGAACCGTCTCCGCGACAAATACCGGTTGGTTATCCTCAACGAAGAGACTTTTGAGGAGAAGCTATCATTTAAGTTAACCCGTCTTAATGTATTTGTGGTATTGGGATTGCTTTCAATGTTGCTTGTATTTATCACTTCTTACATAATTGCATTCACACCACTCAGGGAGTATATTCCGGGATACACTGATGTGGCAATGCAACGACGGATATATGAGCTTCAAATGCGCAGCGATAGCATTGAACGCGCTTTGCAAAGCAACGAATTGTACCTGCAAAACCTCAGGTTGGTTCTCGGAACTGATTCAATGGCCATCCTGAAGAATGCAGCACCTGATACCTCGTCCAGAAAGAGCTATACCGATATATTCGATAAAAGATCACCCGAAGATTCACTGCTTCGTATTGATTATGAAAACCAAAGTAAATACAACCTGTTTTATTCCGATTCACCTTCCGAAAAGAGTTCTCCGGCGGCACGCAGCTATACTTTCTTTTGCCCGGTTAAAGGTGTGGTTACAAGCAAATTCAATCCTTTGCTGAAACATTTTGGCATCGATATAGCTGCAAACAGCAATGAACCCATCAAAGCAGTGCAGGATGGAACAGTCATATTTTCAGGTTGGACGGTTGAAACCGGAAATGTAATTGCTATTTCGCATCCCGGGAACATTGTTTCGGTTTACAAGCATAATTCAGTCCTGCTCAAGAAAGAAGGGAGTGTTGTACGTGCCGGCGAAACGATTGCTATCATTGGTGAAAGCGGTGAACTGAGTACTGGCCCGCACCTGCACCTCGAACTTTGGATCAATGGCAATCCGGTGAATCCGGCAGATTATATTGTTTTCTGAGAATTAATTGTATCAAAGAAGTGTCGAGCAATCCAACTCCTTCTAAAAAGCGCCAGGTCGCCATTCTCGGATCTACCGGGTCAATCGGTACGCAAGCATTGGATGTTATCCGCAACCACCCTCACGAGCTGGATGTAGAAGTGCTTACTGCTCATTCTAATGCTGCACTCCTGATCAGGCAGGCTATCGATTTTAAACCCAATGCGGTAGTAATAGGCATGGAATCGATGTATCAGCGTGTTTTCGAGGAACTCGATCCTTATGATATAAAAGTATACGCTGGTCAGCAGGCAATAAGCCAGGTTACCGAAATGGACACTATTGATATGGTGCTGGTGGCCTTAGTTGGTTTCCAGGGACTTAAGCCCACTATTACAGCGATCAATGCCGGCAAAACAATAGCCCTTGCAAACAAGGAAACGCTGGTTGTAGCCGGAGAACTGGTGACTGGCTTAGCCAGCCTGAAAGGTGTAAATATCTTCCCCGTTGATTCAGAACATTCGGCAATTTTTCAATGCCTCGCAGGAGAATTTCATAACCCGGTTGAAAAAGTGATTCTCACCGCTTCGGGTGGGCCTTTCAGAGGAAAGAAGCCTGAATTCCTGGCAAAAGTTACAAAGGAAGATGCTCTCAGACATCCTAACTGGAGTATGGGAAGCAAAGTTACCATCGACTCTGCAACCCTTATGAACAAAGGACTTGAGGTTATTGAAGCCAAATGGCTTTTTGGGTTGTTGCCTTCTCAGATCGAAGTGATAGTACATCCGCAAAGCATTATACATTCGCTGGTTCAGTTTGCTGACGGTTCGCTGAAAGCTCAACTTGGTTTGCCTGATATGCGGCTTCCAATACAGTATGCCCTTGGATATCCATCCCGCCTGGCAAGCGATTTTCAGCGTTTCAATTTTGCAGCTTATCCTACCTTTACATTCGAGCAGCCCGACACTGATACTTTCCGATGCCTTCCTCTGGCTTACGAAGCTATGAATAAAGGCGGAAACATGGCCTGCATCATGAATGCGGCTGACGAAGTGGCAGTTAATGCCTTCCTGCGAGATGAGATAAGTTTCATGCAGATTCCCTTACTGGTTGAGAGATGCATGGCAGCAGTAAGCTTTGTGCCTTCACCATCATACAACGATTATGTGGCCACCGATTCTGAAACCCGGCATATGGCACAGGAATTGATACCACTCATGCATTAACATCTGAAATTGTTATAAAACAGATATTGAAAAAGTAAGTAAACAGATACAGAAGAACATAGACAAACAATGGTAATTCTTATAAAAACAGCCCAGCTGCTTCTCAGCCTGTCGATCTTGGTTATTATTCACGAGCTCGGGCATTTCATTGCTGCAAAAGCCTTCAAAACGCGGGTCGAAAAATTTTATCTTTTCTTCGATCCATGGTTTTCACTTTTCAAATTCAAAAAAGGGGAAACTGAATACGGTGTAGGGTGGCTGCCATTAGGCGGTTATGTTAAGATTTCAGGCATGATCGACGAATCATTGGATGCCGAGCAAATGAAGCAGCCTGCCCAATCGTGGGAGTTTCGTGCTAAACCGGCTTGGCAAAGACTGATTATCATGCTGGCAGGTGTTATCATGAATATCGTGTTAGCTATAGGAATTTATATCGTGACACTGGCCGCCTGGGGTGAACAATATCTCCCGACTTCTGAAGTAAAATATGGTATTTATGTAGACTCACTGGGCTATGAAATGGGCCTTCGCAACGGTGATAAAATAGTAACCATCGACAATCAGGTAGTCGAGGATTTCTCGAAAATACCCGGGCACATTCTTCTCGAAAAGGCAAAAACTATCCAGGTTGAGCGTGACGGTGAACCATTCAATGTGAATATTCCTGATGGTTTTCTTTCGAAAATGATCAAAAGCCAGTCAGCTGATTTTATAGGACCCAGAATACCTTTCGAAATAGGCGATTTTGCAAAAACTTCTGCCGGAAAAGATTCAGGAATGAAGGTAGGCGATAAGATTATAAAACTGGACACTTTGGCCACGCCTTATTTTGATATATTCAGATCTGAAATTCAGAAGCATAAAAACCAACAGGTTACCGTTGTTGTGCTGCGTGGAGCCGATACCTTGAATTTTGCTGTGAAAGTTCCCGAAAAAGGACTGATAGGAATTGCCCCTAAACCACTAACTGATTATTTTAAACTTAGTGAAAGGCATTACAATATTCTCCAGGCTATACCGGCTGGTTTTACTAAAACATGGAAAGGCATTGATAATTACTGGAAACAGCTCAAGCTTATTTTCTCAAAAGATGTAAAAGCTTACGAATCAGTCGGCGGTTTCATCACAATNGGTAAAATATTCCCATCCACATGGGATTGGGAAGCCTTCTGGGCGTTAACAGCTTTCTTGTCTATCATGCTTGCCATTCTCAATGTGCTGCCTATTCCCGCGCTGGATGGCGGACATGTACTGTTTGTGCTGGTTGAGATTGTTACAGGACGCAAACCCAGTGATAAGTTCCTGGAGTATGCGCAGATTGTAGGAATGGTGCTGCTTTTCGCGTTGCTGATCTTCGCCAACGGCAACGATATCCTGCGGCTTTCAGGTAACAGAAAGCAAGTTATTTCATCGGTCTTCTACCTTCTCTGACAGTGATTTAAATCCTTTTCCAAGGATTTCGTAAGCATCAAGCACTGCCACAAATGCATCGGGATCAATACGGTGTATATATTCCTGGAGCATAGATAGTTCCCTTGGGTTCACAACAGTGAATATTATCTGCTTATCAGCCTGGTTGTACATGCCTTCACCATGAAGGAATGTTCCGCNCCGATGCAGATCGGTAATGATGCTGTCGCGTATTTCCCTGTATTTGTCCGAAACAATAAAAAGTGTCTTGTCATAGGAAAACCCGTGCATCACGGTATCAACCACCCTTCCCATTACAAAAATCGTTATCCAGCTGAAAAGCGGAATACGCCAGTCGCCAAAAGCAAGGTAACTGAGCAACACGATCGATGAATCAACCATCATCATGAGTTGTCCCAGGGGGCGGCGGGTATATTTTGCCAGTATCATGGCTACCACATCTGTTCCACCGCTGGTTGCTTTGGCCTTGAATGTTAATGCAACACCAATGCCAACCAGTAATCCGCCAAAAATTCCGGATACCAGCGTTTCACGCTTAACCAATGGATCATTGCCATGAAAATATGACAACAGGTCTACAAAAACCGAGGTTAGTACAAAAGCTACTACAGTTTTAACCCCAAACCTCGGACCCAGAATTTTAGTGCCGATGATTGTGAGCGGTATGTTGAACGCCAAAGCAGTAAGCCCGATTGGTAATCCGAGAAGATGGTGAAGCATGATGGAAATGCCATAGANTGCGCCGGGGACTATTTTTTCAGGACTGATAAACAGCACATAACCACAAGCCATGATGAATGTGCCTATTATTATGAAGGAATAAGACCTGAACCATGTTGCGGAGAAAATCTTTTCGGGTTGCAGTAGAACTGTATTTTTCATTATGTTCCTGGTCTTTAATGGTTTGAAGCTGGAAGGCGGGGAGATGTTAATCGGCTATTTTCTCACGTAGTGATTTAAATCCTTCACCCAGTATTTCATTTGCTTCGAGAACCGTAACAAATGCATCCGGATCAATCAAATGTATGTATTCTTCGAGGATTGCCATTTCACGACGATTTACAACCGTGAATATAATGGTTTTTTGAGCTCCGTTGTACATTCCAAACCCGGGGATGTAAGTTCCGCCACGCTGAAGGTCATTGATGATGCGGTCACGAATTTCTTCGAATTTGTCGGAAATAATAAAGAGGGTTTTATCGACACTAATACCCTGAAGCACTATATCAATTGTTTTGCCTGTAACAAAAATCACGATCCATGAGTACANAGGTATTTTCCAGTCGGCAAAAACTACGAGGCCAAGCAAAACAATAACGGAATCAACGTAAATGAGCAATTGACCGAGAGGAATGTTGGTGTATTTGGCTATGATCATGGCAATGATATCAGATCCGCCAGAGGTTGCTTTCGATTTGAAAATTAGTCCCAGCCCAANTCCGATCAGCACTCCTCCAAAAATCGAAGAAAGCAATGCATCACCAGCGACCAAAGGTTTTTCTCNCCAGAAATAGGTAATTCCATCCATGAAAACTGAGGAGAGAATGAAGCCGACGACGGTCTTCACCCCGAAACGCGGCCCGAGAATCCTGATACNCATGATTGTAAGCGGAATATTCAGGATAAGTCCCATCAGTCCTATGGGGAAACCATCAGGAGNCCACGATAACAAACNCCTGGTAACATAGTGAATAACTATCGAAATCCCGTAGACTCCACCCGGGACAATTCTGTATGGAGAGATGAAAAAAACAAACCCTGCAGCCAGGATCAGGGAGCCAAGGACAATGAGGCCGTAATTGAAGAACCATTTCCTTGAAAACAATTTTTCGTTAGCTGAAAAGATAACATGATCAATTAATTGATATACAGTATTTTAAACAGATGCTGTTTGAGGCTGCAAAGTTCGGAAAATTGCGTCTGAAAAAAAGATATAAAAAAAAGGAGAGCATTACGCCTCCCATCAATTAACACAAGCCTAACCAAAGCTTCCACTAACCATTTGTTGCATTAAATAACAGATCGGCGTCAATTTTATCCAGTCGTTTGTAGTGGGGTCCCAAACCATTGCACGGTATAATACCACGAACCGGCAGTTACTTTGTGATCCTCAGCGATCACTGAGTTATATTTGACACCGCTGTCGAAATATGTTTTCCACTGATGCGAACCAGCATCCATTGTAAAATTTTCTGACTAAACCATTTAGGAGATTTTTTTCTTCCGAAACACCGCCGTAAATAAGGCACGAAACAGCATTGTTGCGAACTTCGTTATAGGCAAAAGCCCTGCCGTTATCACCGGTATAAACTTCGGCGCTGTTCTTTGTAAGAATTTCTAAGATGATTTGGACGGGTCAAACTGGTTGAGTTTAGCCATGTCAATTTCATCCATCTGAGGGAGTTTTCCGGGTTT
Organism: Lentimicrobiaceae bacterium; assembly: GCA_015657475.1. Taxonomy (GTDB): domain Bacteria; phylum Bacteroidota; class Bacteroidia; order Bacteroidales; family UBA4417; genus UBA4417. The sequence continues at coordinate 126,989 of JADLKF010000016.1, forward strand.
TTCTGCTGGCTGTGCGATTTGTTCAGGCTGCGAAACCGCTACTTCCTGGTTCCCGCTTTTTGAACATGCTGTAATAATTGTGAATCCCGCGAATAAATAAGCAAAAGTTTTAAGACGGTCAATCTTCATTGTTAACGAGTTTTAATTAGTTTTCTACTGTTTTACAAGAATTAGTGCAAAGATCAAATTTTTCATCATACATTTATTGATCTAACTGCAAAAAGTAATCGTTTCCTGAATAAAAAATTCAAAAAAAGTTTTTTTACCTGAAACATATAATACTCCAGTGTTTCCGCCGTTACTTGTCAGCTTGTTATGATTTTGGACATTAATTTCATGTTCAGAGAATTACTTTAATAAAAAAGAGCAATAAATAAGTAGCGTAAAAACATAATTGCTTGTTTGTTAAACATAGCCTGACTAGAAAAAAAATTACTACTTTAGCAACGATTTTATAAAGAGTGCCTGCAATCAAGAAAATACCTGCAATTTTTTGCTTCACATCTGCTGTGATGATGGTAGTTATTCTGCTGTCGGTAAAAGCATTTGCCCAGCAGGAGCCGCAGTTCACTCATAATATGTTCAATTATTCTGCGGTTAACCCGGGTCATTATGGTCTGTCAGAAGGTATCTGTGTTACCGGCATAATGCGTGAACAATGGCTNGGATTTAAAGACGAAGAAGGCAATAAAGTCAATCCACAGACATTCCTTATCGGAGCTGATGCGCCTGTAAAGTTTCTACGCGGAGGCTTAGGGCTCAATATTGTGCAGGATAAATACGGATTNTTCACTGATATGGCCGTAAAACTGGGATATGCCTATCATCTTACTATCGGCAACGGTATATTAGGTATAGGTGTAAACGCCCAGTTCCTGAATAAGACACTTGATTTTAGTAAATTTATCCAGATTGATGACGGCGATCCGATTCTCAGCGGGCAATCTTCCAAAGGAGTTGTCATTACAGATATGTCTGCAGGGATTTTCCTTAAAAAGCCCAATTATTACATTTCTCTGTCGTCAACTCAGCTGCTTGAGTCAGCAAAAGACCTTGGCGGGGCCACAGGAGTAGGTACATTCACTCTAAAAAGACATTATTATGCCGGAGGAGGATACACCATCTCTTCCCCTGCTTTCCCGGCATTCACACTAACGCCATCAGTTTTCGTAAAATCTGACGGCAGTACGGTACAGGCCGACTTCAACGGTCTGGTCACATACAATAAAAAAGTGTGGGGTGGCGTTTCTTACAGGCTAACCGATGCCGTTGCCCTTTTGGTGGGCATGAATATGAAAGAAATTGAATTCGGCTATGCATATGATATTCCTACCAGCAGGGTAGGAGCTACTGGCAGCCATGAAATAATACTCCGGTACATTTTTAAAATAGAACGCGAAAAAGCCAGAACCGGATACCGAAATACCCGTTACCTGTAATTTTTGTGGTTAAAGTGTATTTTATACATTTGCGCCTTGAAAATCCGGGACTTGAATAATAAAGCAACGTAATAACCGTTATTTGCATACTGCACGATTCTGCCTGGTTATCAAAAGGTTTCACATCTTTGATAATTTGCCACCCATAGGAGTAATCCTATGCATTAAGACCAAGATGGCAAAGGAGTCGCAACAAAACCAACCTACAATGAAAAAACTGCTTTTATTTTCACTCGTGGCATTAGTTTTAGGAAGTTGCCGTAACACTGGCAATGGAGAACTTATTGGAGTGCAAAACAGGGAACGGTTCTATCAGCCCGATCCTTTCGGAATGACCTATGTTCCAATGGGCTCGTACACGATGGGCNNCGGAGACCAGGACGTTCCGTATGCTCACCTCAATACGCCGCGTACTATTACGGTAAAAGCCTTTTGGATGGATGAAACGGAAATCACCAACAATGAATACCGTCAGTTCGTTTACTGGGTGCGTGATTCAATTGCACGCCGTATTCTTGGTGATGTGAACGCTGAAGAGTTCCTGATTTCTGAAAATAAAAAAACAGGTGAAACCTACGATCCACCATTCCTTAACTGGGAAACGGAAATCGATTGGCAGGCTGAAGAATACCGCGACCAGTTGGAGTCGATGTATCTCCCTGAACATGAGCGCTATTTCCGCAAAAAGGAAATTGATACACGCAAACTTTTTTATGAATACTATTACATTGATTTAAAAGCAGCTTCACGTAAAGATTATTCCGGCCAGACTGATTCAAAAAATGCCGGATTTGCCAACCGTCCCCAGGGCATGAAAGACCGTTCGGTATACATACGTAAGGAAACCATCAATGTATATCCTGACACACTCGCCTGGTTGCACGACTATGCATACAGCTATAACGACCCCATGGTTGAGCGCTATTTCTGGCATCCGGTTTACGACAACTACCCTGTAGTGGGTGTTAACTGGAAACAGGCCAGCGCATTCTGCATCTGGCGTACACGCCTCATGGAATCATACCTGGCCAAGAAAAACAATGCTTCACCCAGCGAATTCAGGCTTCCTACCGAAGCTGAATGGGAATGGGCAGCCCGTGGCGGTAACTCTTTCAGTCCGTATCCTTGGGGTGGTCCATACACCCGCAACGATAAAGGATGTTTCCTCGCTAACTTCAAGCCTTTACGCGGAAATTATATCGACGACGGTGGCGCTACTCCTGTTATTGTAGCTCATTACCCGGCTAACGACTTCGGCCTTTACGATATGGCCGGCAATGTTTCGGAATGGTGCTCCGATGCATGGGATGAATCATCGTCAAATTTCACCTGGGATATGAATCCCACCTACCAGTACAACAGCAAGGAGGACGATCCTCCCGCACTGAAACGCAAAGTTGTCCGCGGTGGTTCCTGGAAAGATATTTCTTACTATATCCAGGTATCTTCTCGCGCCTATGAATATCAGGATTCATCGAAGTGCTACATTGGTTTCCGCTGTGTCCAGGATTTCATGGGAAGGCAGAAAGACGACAATCCTTCTAGAGCTTCGCGTATCTACAACTAACCGAAAATAACCTGCAATTTATTGTATAACCTTTCTCATTAAGGTTCATCAATAAATATCATATAGTAATAAACGTTAATATCAACTAATAAACACACAAAACCATGGGTTTAACAAGTTTTGTAAGCAGTAGGGCATACAAAAATTTCATGTCGAAAGTGTATGGCTGGGGAGCCGCCATCGTTATTCTTGGCGCACTTTTCAAAATTAACCACTATGCCGGAGCCGATTATATGCTGATTATCGGCCTCAGCACCGAGGCAATCATTTTCTTTTTCTCAGCTTTTGAACCTCCTCATGTTGAACCGGACTGGAGTATTGTATATCCTGAGCTGGCAGGTATGTACCATGGTGGCAAAGGAACACCAGCCGCTGCACCTCATAAAATAAGCACCGGAAAATCGACAACCCAGGAACTGGACGACATGCTTTCAAAAGCAAAAATTGGTCCTGAGCTAATCGAAAGTCTTGGTGAAGGCATGCGTAAAATGAGTGAAAACGTCTCAAAAATGTCAGATGTGACAAGCGCTGCCGTTGCCAATGAAGATTTTGTAAAATCAGTAAAAGAAGCTGGTAAATCAGCCGGTGACTTAGCCTCATCTTACAAGAAGACAGCTGATGCGCTTAACCAGGATGCGAGCACAGTTGGCGAATTTTCGTCCAGCGTAAAATCAGCAGCTGAATCAGCAGGCAACCTTGCTGGTGTTTACAATGAAGTCTCGGCTTCCATTAAAAAGGAAATGAGCGCTACCGAACAGTTTTCCAATACAATGTCGGTGGCTACTGAATCGGCTAACCGCCTGGCTGAGAAATACACCAAGGCAGCCGAAATGCTCACAAAATCAGCTGACTCACTCAACTTCACAGCACTTGATTCCAAATCCTATAACGATCAGCTTCAGAAGATTTCTCACAACCTGTCGGCTTTGAATGCAATGTACGAAATGCAACTCCAAAGCTCAAACGAACAGATTGATGCCAGCAACAAACTGCGCGCCTCATTCAATTCGTTCCTTGGCAGCATCAACGAGACATCGGGCAATATGGATAAATACAAAGAAGAGATAGATCAGCTGACCAAGAGGGTTACTGCCCTCAACCAGGTTTATGGCAACATGCTCGCCGCCATGAACGTTAACATGAATAAATAGTACACATCGCAATCAATATAACTGTTTAACTCTGAAAACCTTAAACTATGGCTGGATATAAAGAGACACCCAGGCAAAAGATGATCGCGATGATGTACCTGGTGTTGACAGCCCTGCTGGCACTCAATGTGTCGGTGGAGATATTAAATGCCTTTCTCGTTGTGAACGAAAGCATGGAAACGACAAACCGTGTATTCCGTTCAAAAACTGAGAACCTCTATCGCCAGTTTGAAATACAAAATCAGCAAAATCCTGCAAAGGTTGGTCCATATTACGAAAAAGCCAATCAGGTGAAAAAAATGGCTCAGGAAATGCGCGAATATGTTGAGAAAACAAAATATGAAGCTATTGCATTTTCCGACAGGATTTCAATGGAAGAGGCACGTTCTACTCCACTTCGCCAACTAGCCAGCAAGGATAAATACGACCGTACTACCACCTTCTTTATCGGTAATTCCGAAGACGGTTCAGCTGGTCGTAGTCGTGAAATGAAAGATAAAATCATCAAATTTAAGCAGGATATTCTGCAGGTTATAGCTCCTGAAAAGCGTAATCTGATTAAACTTGGACTGGATGTTGATGGCCCGTTTTACAATGCCAGTGGCGCCAAACAGAACTGGGAGATGTATAACTTCTACCGTACAATTCTTGCAGCTGACGTTACAATTCTTAATAAAATAATCGCTGAAATTCAGAATGCAGAGCAGGACGTTGTTTCACACCTGATGTCTGAAATCAGCGCCGAGGACTATAAATTTGACCAGGTAGGTGCAGCAGTTGTTCCCAAGAGCCAGTATGTATTCCTTGGCGAAAATTATGAGGCTGAGATTTTTGTTACAGCATTCGATACCAAGCAAAACTTCACAGCAAATCTTGGCGGAAGAGGTGTTGCATCAGTTGCCGGTGTCGCAAAGATTTCGATTCCGGCTACCACTCCCGGCCCGGTTTCTCTGAAAGGAAGTGTAAACGTATTGTCACCGACAGGAGAAACAAAAAGTTACCCTGTTGCAGTCGATTATATTGTAGCACCTCCTACACTTACTGTGTCTCCCGTGAAGATGAATGTATTTTACATCGGTGTTGATAATCCTGTTTCAATTTCAGCCGGCGGCGTTTCAGATGCACAGATACAGGCATCCATTACCAATGGGAGTATTGCCCGTGCAGGCAAAACCTGGAATGTAAGGGTTAACGAAGCAGGAAAAGCTGTCGTAAACGTATCAGCTAAAATTGGTGATCGTACCAAATCATTAGGCTCAACTGAGTTCAGGGTTAAACGTGTACCTGACCCCAAAGCCTACATAGCTAATACTGACGGAGGTACGGTTTCGTCTCAGATGATCATTGCATCGGCTATCATACCCCGTATGCCTGCCGACTTTGATTTTGACCTTACTTTTGAAGTGACAGGGTTCACATGTTCCGGCGTACGACGTGGCGATTTCTGGTCACGNCCCGGACGTGGTAACAGGCTTACAGAAGAAATGAAGGAATTTATCCGTGGCTGCAAAAAGGGTGAGAAAATATGGTTTGAAGATATTTATGCCAAAGGCCCTGACGGTACCCGTAAACTCAATTCAATTGTGCTCACGATTCAATAACCTAAGTTTGACATCGCTGCAATGAAGAAATCTTTGATAATATTGGCACTCCTGGTGTTGTTCATAGCAACAGGCGCCTCAGCACAACAACTTCTCAATACACCTCCGCGGGATGGTGTAGTTGATGAAGCTGACAGGTTGGAAAAGAACCCGATCCCTTATCCATGGGTCAGGTATGCTGATTTCGTCTGGAAAAAGCGCATCTGGCGAATGATAGATGTTCGTGAGAAAATAAACCAGACTTTCTACTATCCTGAAACACCGCATAATAACTGGAAAAATTTTATGACCGTTATTATGGATGCCCTGAAGGAAGGCAGTATTACTGCTTATGATGCAGCTTCACCTACTGATGAATTCATAGTTCCACTTACCTACAAGGAATTGATGATGCGCCTCGAACGCACAGATACTGTGCCCATGCAGCGCCCATATCCGCCTTATGATTGGTACGATACGATCATGACAGAGAAATTTTCACCACTCGATGTGAAACGTTTCAGGATCAAAGAGGACTGGTATTTTGATAAACAGAGGTCAATGTTTGAGGTTCGCATATTGGGTATATGCCCTGTTCGCGACAATTACGATGAGAACGGTAACTTCCGCGCTTTCGAACCATTGTTCTGGATTTATTTCCCTGAAGCAAGGCCGGTGTTTGCACGTGCTGAGGTTTTCAACCGCTTTAATAATGCTGCGCGTATGACATATGACGACCTTTTCTGGAAACGCATGTTTAATTCCTATATCTACAAGGAAGAGAATGTATACGATCGAAAAATTTCGGAATATGCCACGGGTATTGACGCAATGCTTGAATCGGAGCGTATCAAGGAAAGCCTTTTCGATTTTGAACAGCAACTTTGGGAATATTAGTTTGTTCCCTGTAATACAATTTTACAACAGCAGCTCTCCGGTTGGAGGGCTGTTTTTGTTTTGTTAACTTTGTTGACTCCTGTTGTCATGTTAGCAGCCTGAATATAATGACCGTTGAAATTCTCGATACCCCGATTGAGTACCTGAAAGGCGTTGGCCCAAAGCGGGCTGAAGTGCTGCGCAAGGAGTTGGGAATAGGTACATTCTACGATCTGCTGACGTATTACCCGTTCCGTTATGTTGACAGAAGCAGGTTTTACGCGATATCCGAGATCAACAGCGACGCTGCCTGGGTGCAAATCCGCGGGAAAGTGACAAGTACTCAACTTGTAGGGAAGGGAGTTGCTATGAGGTATGTTGTCACCGTGGCTGACGGCAGCGGTGAGATTGACCTTGTTTATTTCCAGGGAATAAAATGGATCAAGGATAAATTTTCTATAGGTACTGAATTAATAATATTCGGTAAACCGACTCTTTTCAATGGCCGTTATAACATTCCGCATCCCGAAACGGAAACAGCAGCCGAGTTTTCAGCACAGCCTGCTGACCCATTGCACCCGCTTTACAACACTACTGAAAAGACAAAGCTAATCGGCCTTACAGGCCGTACCATTGCAAAACTGGCGAAGACGCTGGTAATGCAGGTTCATGGTATGATACCTGAAACGCTTACTCCTGAAATAACAGGCGAACTCAGGCTGATATCGCGCGACGAAGCCCTGGCCAATATACATTTCCCCTCGGACAATGAGATACTGGCGAAAGCCGAAGCCCGTATCAAATTTGAGGAGTTGTTCTTTATCCAGTTGCGGCTGCTCAGGTTCAAACTTAACAGATCGCGCACAGTGAGAGGCCACAGGTTTTCAGTAGTTGGAGAAAAATTCAATACATTTTACTCGACTTATCTTCCATTTGAGCTAACCGGTGCACAAAAGAAAGTTGTCCGGGAGATCAGGGCTGACATGGGAAGCGGAAAGCAAATGAACAGGCTGCTCCAGGGAGATGTTGGATCAGGCAAAACAGTGGTTGCACTGCTGAGTATGCTCATCGCCCTTGACAATGGTTTCCAGGCTTGCCTGATGGCTCCGACCGAAATTCTGGCTAACCAGCATTATAAAACAATAAGCCGGCTGCTCGACGGGACTGGTATAACCTGCGATTTGCTTACCGGAAGCACAAAGCAGAAACAACGGAAAAATATGTATTCATTGCTTCAGAGCGGTGAACTACATATACTTATTGGAACTCATGCACTCATTGAGGATACGGTTCAGTTTAGCAACCTCGGACTGGTTGTGATTGATGAACAGCACAGGTTTGGTGTCGCCCAGCGTGCAAAGCTGTGGAGCAAAAGTTCAGATCCGCCCCATATCCTCGTGATGACGGCAACGCCAATACCAAGAACTCTTGCCATGACACTGTATGGTGACCTGGATTTTTCGGTTATCGACGAATTGCCTCCAGGTCGCAAACCAATAAAGACCTACCACTTCTATGAGTCTGGGCGTGAAAAAGTCTACAATTTTATGCTCCAGCAGATACATACAGGGCGGCAGATTTATGTGGTTTACCCGTTAATTCAGGAGTCGGAGACCATCGACATGAAAAACCTTGAAGAAGGATATCAGCATATTGTGGACGCTTTCCCTCCACCAAAATTTAAGGTAAGTATAGTTCATGGCCGCATGAAATCGGAGGAGAAAGATGCAGAGATGCAGCGTTTCACAAGGGGCGAGACGAACATTTTGGTGGCCACCACGGTGATTGAAGTCGGTGTAGATGTTCCGAATGCTTCAGTAATGGTGATTGAAAGCGCCGAAAGGTTTGGACTGTCACAATTGCACCAGTTACGGGGCAGGGTAGGGCGGGGTGCCGACCAGTCACATTGCATACTTATGACCGGTTACAACCTCGGACAAGATGCCCGGACAAGAGTAGATACCATGGTGCGAACAACCGATGGCTTTGAAATTGCGAATGTCGACCTGAAGCTTCGCGGCCCCGGCGATCTTGAAGGTACCCGTCAGAGTGGTGTGCTCGATCTGAAACTTGCAGATATTATCCGGGACGAAGGATTGTTAAGATATGCCAGGAACCTGGTGATCAAACTATTGGACGAAGATCCCCTGCTCGAAATGGAGAAAAATCGTCCGCTTGCCGAACAGCTAAAATATCTCGGAAGGAAAACCTCCGATTGGTCACTGATCAGCTAGAGCCAAATCTCCTGTATTATTAGCAACTTACAATCGATTCCCTGTTACCATACTCAACCGATCCTGGTATTGATAGACTGATATATTTCAGCCATTAACCATTTGCTTTTTGCTAATAACCATTAACCATTTGCTTGTTGCTATTAACCATTAACCATTTGCTTATTGCTATTAACCATTAACCATCGCACCGTTCTCCGTTTTCCATTCTCCTTTCTCCATTCTCCTCACCACAATTTCCATATCTCCTCAAACTCACCTACTTTTGCAAGTTAATACAATACTGTGCGGAGATGAAAATATCGTGTAAATGGCTCAATGAATATGTTAAAACTGACCTGAAGCCTGAAGAAATAGCCAGAATACTGACAGATTGCGGCCTCGAAGTGGAATCCATCGAGGAGTATGAATCGGTTAAAGGCAGCCTCAAAGGAGTTGTAATTGGTAAAGTGCTTGAAACAAGCAAACACCCCAATGCCGACAAGCTTACCTGCTGCAAGGTTGATACAGGAGGTGAAAAAATCCTTGATATAGTATGCGGTGCTCCCAATGTGGCTGCCGGTCAGAAGGTGCCTGTTGCTACAGTGGGGACTATTATATACAAAGGTGATGAATCATTTATGATAAAGGCGGCCAAACTTCGCGGTGAACCAAGTGAAGGAATGATATGTGCTGAAGATGAAATTGGTTTGGGCGATTCTCATGCCGGGATCATGGTTCTTGACGAATCGGCTATACCGGGAACACCTGCTGCTGAATACTTTGGGGTTTATCATGATACAGTTCTTGAAATAGCCATTACACCGAACCGAAGTGATGCCGCTTCACATTTTGGCGTTGCCCGCGATCTTGCAGCAGCCATCAACAACAGGGAGAAAAACCATCCTGTTGCATCATTCGTTAAACCATCGGTTGATAAATTTTCAGTCGATAATCACAACCTGCCAATAGGGGTTATTATTGAAAACCCTGAAGCATGTTTTCGCTATTCAGGAGTGACGCTTGATGGATTAACCGTGAAAGAGTCGCCGCAATGGCTTAAGGATCGCCTGAAAGCAATAGGACTCCGTCCTATCAATAACATAGTAGATGTTACCAATTATGTATTGATGGAAACCGGGCAGCCTCTTCATGCATTTGATGCTGAAAAGGTTACAGGGAATAGAATCCTGGTAAAGAAGCAGCCGGCAGGTACAAAATTTGTCACGCTTGACGAGACTGAAAGAGCTTTAAGCGCTGATGACCTGATGATATGTAATACGGCTGAAGCCATGTGTATCGGTGGTGTTTTTGGCGGGCTAAAGTCTGGTGTTACTAGCGGTACAACTTCAATCTTCCTCGAAAGCGCTTATTTCGACCCCGGTCATATCAGGAAAACGTCGACCCTGCATGGTCTCAAAACGGATGCTTCTTTCCGCTTTGAGCGTGGAGCTGATCCTAACATGACTATCTATGCGCTCAAAAGGGCTGCTATGCTTATCAGGGAAGTTGCCGGTGGTAGTGTGTCATCAGATATTGTTGATGTTTACCCGAATCCTCTTCATAATAAAATGCTGGAGGTTTCAGTGGCGGGTATTGAGAGGCTGATTGGTAAGAGCATAGGAAAGGAAACGATCAAAAACATCCTTGAATCGCTTGAAATTGAAGTGATCAGCGAATCCGCTGACCAGTTAACATTATCGGTTCCGCCTTTCAAAGTGGATGTTGAGCGCGAAGCTGATATCGTGGAAGAAGTTCTTCGCATATATGGCTATAATAATGTTGAGTATAATGAATCGGTGCATGCATCGCTTTCATACAGTCCAAAGCCTGATCCCGAACAAATACTGAATAACATAGCGGGTCTGCTTTCAGCTAACGGCTTCAGTGAAATCATGACTAATTCGCTTACAAGCAGTGCATATTACGAAAAGTCAGAAATTTTCACAGCTGACAAATGCGTTAAAATCATCAACCCATTAAGCCGTGAGCTGGAAGTGATGCGGCAAACATTGCTTTTTGGCGGATTGGAGTCGGTTGCATACAATCTGAACCGGCGCCAAACTGACCTTAAATTCTATGAATTTGGTAATGTTTATTGCTACAATGGCTCGGAACCTGTTGATGCTGAAGTAACAAGAAGGTTTCCCGAAAGCAAACATTTATCAATCATAATTACTGGAAAGCGTCTGAGTGAAAGCTGGTACAATAATTCGCAGAAAGCCGATTATCACCTGCTGAAAGCCTTTGTTTATTTATTCTTGAGAAAAACCGGCGTGGCATACTGGCAATGGAAGACCGAAACCGCCGATACCCGCTTGTTTACTGAAGGAGAATCCCTTTGGGTAAATGGCCGGCAGGTTTTGATGATGGGAAAGTTGCAATCTTCGGTTCTCAGGGCATTTGACATTAAACAGGATGTTTATTTTGCAGAAATAGACTGGCAGATGTTGTTAAGTATGATTAAGCCGGGTGCGAAACAACAGCAGGATATTCCACGCTTTCCGGAAGTCCGTCGTGACCTGGCTTTGTTGCTCGATAAAAAAATTAAGTTTGACGAAATTGAGGCATTGGCTTATAAATCAGCGGGTTCTTTATTGAAGAGTATCAACCTGTTTGATGTTTATGAAGGCGAAAAGATCGGAGCAGATAAAAAGTCGTATGCCGTTAGTTTCACGCTTCTTGACGAAACTAAGACATTAACTGACAAAGAAATAGAAAAACTGATGGACAAGCTCGCTGATGTTTTCACCAGGGAGCTGGGGGCAGTAATCAGGAAATAACCAGATCATTAATCATATCTATAAAGTATTATGCAGCCTCAGGTAACCTTTTCAATTAGCCCTTCAGGTGAAAAATTTCCACTTCCGCTAAAGGAAGAATATGCAACTGAACTGGAAAAACTCAGTAAACTTACACAAACAGCCCGCAGTGAAGGGAAAGAAATTGTGGTTGTGATGGGTGTCGGCTTTGTGGGTGCTGTAATGGCAGCTATCATTGCCGATACAGTTGACGATAAAGGAAATCCCACGAAGTTCGTCATCGGATGCCAGCGTCCAAGTGCACGCAGTTACTGGAAAATCCCGATGCTTAATCGTGGTGAGTCGCCGGTGAAAGCTGAAGATCCTGAGGTAGACCAGATTATTTCACGTTGTGTCAACGATAGGAAAACGCTTATTGCCACCTACAATAGCGATTGCCTGGAACTGGCTGATGTTGTGGTAGTTGATGTTCAGTGCGATTTTAGCAAACGCGAACTGGGCAATATGAAAACAGGAGAAGCCGATATGGCTGCCCTCGAAGCTACATTAAAAACTATCGGACAGAAAATTCAGCCACATTGCCTTACACTTATTGAAACCACGGTGGCTCCGGGTACCACTGAATTTGTCGCATGGCCAATCCTGAAAAAGGCATTCGCCAAACGCGGAATAGCTTCAGTACCACTTTTGGCACATAGTTTCGAACGTGTGATGCCGGGTCGTGAATATGTTTCCAGTATACGTGATTTCTGGCGTGTTTGTGCAGGCTGCGATACAGAAGCACGTCAAAGGGTTGAGAAGTTTCTTCATGAGGTACTCAATACAAAGGCTTTCCCGCTTACCGTGATGGACCGGCCGATTGAATCGGAAACCACTAAAATTGTTGAAAACTCTTACCGGGCAACAATCCTTGCCTATCTCAACGAATGGAGCCTCTTTGCCGAGCGCAACGGAGTCGACCTGGTGAAAGTTATTAAAGCCATCAAAATGCGCCCGACACACAGCAACATCATTTTTCCAGGGCCGGGAATCGGTGGTTACTGTCTGCCGAAAGACGGAGGACTTGGCTACTGGTCGTACAGGCATATACTTGGTTTTGACGATGGCGACGATATATTCAAAATTACTCCTGCGGCCATTGATATCAACGATACAAGGGCGCTGCATGTGGCGTCGTTAACGAGGGATGCACTCCGCAATATGGCCCGCTACATCGCCGGAGCCGACGTATTACTCTGCGGTGCAAGCTACCGCCAGGATGTTGGCGATACCCGTTACAGCGGCAGCGAACTGATCGTTCGTAAACTTACCGAAATGGGTGCTGAGATGCGCATCCATGATCCTTATGTTGAGCATTGGTATGAGCTTGAAAGCCAGGACGATTACCCGGCTCCCGGACATTCCTGGAAACGGTTTTTCAGGAATCAGGAACATCTTACCGAATCGAGGGTTGTGCAAGATCTGCCTGAAGCATTAAAAGGCGCTGAGGCCCTGATACTTGCTGTACCTCACTCGGAATATAAAAACCTGAAGCCCGATGATGTGGTAAAATGGGCCGGACAGCCTCTTGCGGTCATTGATTGCTTCGGAATGTTGAACGACGATGATATTAAACGGTACTTTGAACTGGGTTGTGAAGTAAAAGCACTGGGCAGAGGCCACATTCAGCGTATTAAAAAAGAAGTGAAAAAGGAAAAACGAAAAGGCTGATCTGCGTGGTTAGCCGATTTTCAGTACCCTGAGTAAATTGCTGACATCTATTCTCTTCCCGTGTTCTTACTTAATGGAGTGATTCCGGGAAGTTTCTTTTTGCCAATTTGTCAGTTTGTCTGCCAAAAATCGTTAAATGCTAAACATCGCTAACAATATTAGCGTTAATTTTGCATTATTATCAAGAGAGACTAAGTTAATGATAGATCTGATTTCAATCAAGCAGCGGTTTGGTATTATTGGCAATTCAGCCGGCCTCGACAGGGCTATTGATATAGCCCGACAAGTGGCGCCTACAGATATTACTGTTTTAATCACCGGGGAAAGCGGGGTAGGGAAGGAAGTTTTTCCACAAATCATTCACCAGCTAAGCGCCCGTAAACACGGCCCGTATATTGCTGTAAACTGTGGCGCTATCCCCGAAGGGACTATCGATTCAGAGCTCTTCGGACACGAGAAAGGCTCATTTACCGGCGCTCACGAAGCCCGCAAAGGATATTTTGAGGTAGTGAACGGCGGAACGATCTTCCTTGATGAAGTTGCCGAGCTGCCGCTTTCAACGCAGGTAAGACTGCTAAGGGTACTCGAAGCCGGAGAATTTATGCGCGTGGGTTCCTCAAAAGTTCAGAAAACTGATGTCCGCGTGGTGGCAGCTACCAATGTCGATATTCAGACTGCTATCAATGAAGGAAAGTTCAGGCAGGATCTTTATTACCGGCTAAACACCGTTCCCATCTCAATTCCGCCGCTTCGTGAGCGTAAAGAAGATATACTGCTGCTATTCAGGAAGTTTGCCGTTGACTTTGCTGAAAAATACCGCATGCCACCCCTCGAACTGGAAGATGATGCCAAACATCTTATGCTTAATTTCAGGTGGCCGGGCAATATCAGGCAGCTTCGAAACCTAACCGAGCAGATCAGCATTATTGAGCATGTAAGGACTATTTCGGCGCCAGTACTTCATAAATACCTTCCCGACACAACCAACCGTGAGTTGCCGATACTATACACCGGAGCAAAACCGGGAGGCGAATTTTCGGAAAGGGAATTACTTTACAAGGTGCTGTTTGATATGCGCCGCGATATCAATGAATTNAAAAAACTTGTCGGCGAGACAGTGGTTCACGACAGTTTCACGGCTCACCTCAATTCCATGGCGGCTGCAGGTAATGAGCAGCATCCGTTTGTAGCCGTAGAAAGGCCTGTTAACAATCCTCAGCCATACGTTGTTCAGCATCCGGTTGATGACGACGAATTGTTCTCACACAGCGAAGTCGTTGACGAATCATTGTCGATTGAGGAGAAGGAAAGGGATCTTATTCGCCGTGCTTTGGATAAGCATTCAGGACGCCGGCGCAATGCTGCCAAAGAATTGGGAATTTCAGAGAGAACTTTATACCGCAAGATCAAGGAGTATGGTATCAATGCATAAAATCCGGTTTTCGCAAATGAGGCCTTCCCAAAATAAAAGGTTCCGTTTTCTTATCTCAGCAATTCTGATTGCCGGATTCCTTGGATGGACAGGTTGTGGCATATACTCATTTACCGGAGCCTCCATTTCACCTGATGTCAAAACGATTTCAATCAAGTATTTCCCGAATAATGCACTGCTGGTTCAGCCGACATTGAGCAATACTTTCACTGAAACTTTGCGTGATAAATTTACCAATCAAACCAATCTGAAACTGGTGAGCAGTGGTGGCGACCTGAATATTGAAGGTGAAATTACCGGTTATGGTGCTGAACCGGTTGCAATTCAAGGTGATCAGCAGGCTGCGTTGCAACGGTTAAAAATTACAATCAGCGTTCGTTTTACCAACAAAAAAGATGAGAAGCAGAATTTCGAAACTTCTTTCAGCCGGTATGAAGATTTTGATGCGTCGAAACGGCTCTCGGAAGTGGAGGAAGGACTTATCGGAACCATTACCGATGCTCTTGCACAGGATGTGTTCAACAAAGCGGTTGTTAACTGGTAAAATTTCGTTATGATTCAGCGCAGGGAATTTGAAAGACTATTGGAAAATGTTTCGCTGATTTCGGCTGATGATTCTGAGTTATTGAAACAGTTGACGCTTGAGTTCCCTTATTTTTCAACAGCATATCTGCTTTTTGCCAGGAGTTTGCAGCAGCAGGGTGAAGAAAAGTTCACTCCCGCATTGCGGCTGGCAGCCGCTTATGCCGGTGATCGCAGCAGGCTTAAAGAGCTTATTGAAGGCAACATTGCAGAAATGCCATCATCACCTCTAGCGATGCAGGATATCAATCTTGCTGATGACATGATGGTTGAATTGAAAGACACGCTGCCGGAAATAGAGGAACAAACCAACATTCATGATGATCAGAAGGAAACGGCTGTGAGCCCGTTAATAGGGCTGATTCGTGGCAGTTTATCAGAGATAGAAGCGCAGCGAAGCCGTAAAAAGGATGAAAGGCAAAATATTGGAGAGGAGCAAAAAGAGAATGCCCTTTCGAAACAGGAGCTCATTGACAAGTTTATAACCGAAGAACCCCGCATCTCTGCTCCTAAACGTGAATTTTTCAGTCCGGAGGATAAAGCACGGCAAAGCCTGGCCGAACCTGAAGACCTTGTGAGCGAAACGTTGGCCCGGATTTATGAACAGCAGGCACTATATGCAAAGGCTATAAAGATTTATGAAAAACTTGTATTGTTAATTCCCGAAAAAAGTAGTTACTTTGCAGCCCGCATCGAAGAATTAAAAAATAAAACTAAGTAAAACAATTACAATAACTTAACAATATTACCTATGACCGCTTACATCCTTATTTCGGTCCTGATTCTGATAGCTTGTGTTCTTCTGACGCTTGTTGTGCTTGTTCAGAATTCAAAAGGCGGCGGGCTTGCCAGCAACTTTTCATCTTCAAACCAGTTTATGGGAGTTCGTAAGACTGCCGACTTTCTTGAAAAAACAACCTGGACACTCGCAATTATCCTGCTTGCACTCAGCTTGCTTTCAATTTTTGTAATCCCGCGCAACAGGAATACTCAGAATGTTCAACAAAGTGAAATTCAGAGCAGGGTTGATGAAAATGCCCAGCCGGTGCAGGATTACCAGCCAGGCCCTTCAGATAAAGATAAGTAGTCAGACGCCATACCTAAAAAAAATTGTAATGTCAGAATGTCACATCATTCTGACATTTTTTTTGCCTTTTCTGATATTTGCCAGGAATGTGTAAAAGTCACAAGATGCTGATATTCAGTTTGATGAATCATTAATATTTGAAGGAGATGATGAGTCAATTGTAAATAGTGAATGTAATTATGCAAAATTGTCCCTTTTAGCCTGACTTCTGACTTTTGGCACGAAATGTGACATCAGTTGTCCACATTCATTAATCTATCAATAATCACTAACATAAAAACAAATTAATTGTATGGCACAGTTAAAAGTTAAGCCTTTGGCAGACCGCGTTTTAGTTGAACCGGCTGCAGCCGAACAAAAAACTGCCGGCGGAATCATTATCCCCGATACTGCAAAAGAAAAACCCCAGCGCGGAACAGTAGTTGCTGTTGGCACAGGGAAAAAAGATGAGCCCCTGACCGTTAAAGAAGGCGACCTCGTACTGTACGGAAAATACTCAGGAACCGAGATCAATGTTGATGGTAAAGATTATCTTATCATGCGCGAATCGGACATTCTGGCAATTATTTAATCAATAAAAACAGCTCAAACATATGAAAGCAGCAAAAGAAATAGTATTTGATATTGAAGCCCGTGAACGGCTGAAAAAAGGTGTTGACGCCTTATCCAATGCCGTGAAGGTTACCCTTGGACCCAAAGGACGTAATGTAATCATCGAAAAAACCTATGGAGCTCCCGCAGTTACCAAGGATGGTGTTACCGTTGCGAAAGAAATCGAACTGAAAGACTCGATCGAGAACATGGGTGCCCAGATGGTGAAGGAAGTCGCTTCAAAAACTTCAGATGTTGCCGGCGACGGAACCACCACAGCTACTGTTCTTGCCCAGGCAATCATTACTACAGGTCTGAAAAACGTTACCGCAGGCGCCAACCCGATGGACCTGAAACGTGGTATTGATAAAGCAGTTGCAGCCGTTGTTGCTGACCTGAAAAAACGTTCGAAAGAAGTTGGCGACAGCCTGGAAAAAATTGAACAGGTAGCTACCGTTTCAGCCAACAATGATTCAACCATTGGTAAACTCATTGCCGAAGCAATGGGCAAAGTGAAGAAAGAAGGAGTTATTACCATTGAAGAAGCTAAAGGTATTGAAACTACCGTTAAGGTTGTTGAAGGTATGCAGTTCGACCGTGGTTACATTTCACCATACTTTGTAACCGATGCTGAAAAGATGGAAGCTGCTTATGAAAGTCCTTTCATTCTCATCCATGACAAGAAGATCAGCGGAATGAAAGACTTACTGCCTATTCTTGAAAAGGTGGTTCAAACAGGTAAAGCTCTTCTCATTATTGCTGAAGATGTTGACGGTGAAGCGCTTGCTACACTTGTCGTAAACAAGATCCGTGGCTCACTCAAGATCGTAGCCGTTAAAGCTCCCGGATTCGGTGACCGTCGCAAGGAAATGCTCCAGGACATCGCTATCCTTACCGGTGGTACCGTGATCAGCGAAGAACAGGGTTACCGTCTTGAAGATGCTGACCTTTCTTACCTGGGTCAGGCAGAAAAAGTGAGCATCGACAAGGACAACACTACCATTGTAAGTGGTAAGGGAAGTCATGAAGATATTCAGGCTCGCATTAATCAGATCAAAGCCCAGATCGAAACCACCACGTCGGATTACGACCGCGAAAAGCTGCAGGAACGTCTTGCCAAACTGGCCGGCGGTGTTGCCGTTATTCAGGTCGGCGCTGCCAGCGAGATTGAGATGAAAGAAAAGAAGGACCGTTTTGACGACGCCCTGCATGCAACCCGCGCTGCCAACGAAGAAGGCATTATCCCCGGTGGTGGTGTCGCTTACC
The DNA here is from genome assembly GCA_015657475.1 of Lentimicrobiaceae bacterium. Taxonomy (GTDB): domain Bacteria; phylum Bacteroidota; class Bacteroidia; order Bacteroidales; family UBA4417; genus UBA4417. The sequence goes on from JADLKF010000016.1 coordinate 145,245, forward strand.
TGCGTGCTATCGAATCACTCGACAGCCTGAAAACTGACAATGAAGATGAAGAAATCGGTATCAACATCGTTCGCCGTGCCCTGGAAGAGCCACTGCGCCAGATAGTTGCCAATGCAGGCCTCGAAGGTTCGATTATCGTTCAGAAGGTTAAAGAAGGCAAAGATGACTTCGGTTTCAATGCCCGCACCGAAACATATGAACATCTCTATAAAGCAGGTGTTATCGACCCGACCAAGGTGGCCCGCGTCGCCCTAGAAAATGCCGCTTCAATTGCCGGAATGCTGCTCACAACCGAGTGCGTACTGGCCGAAATTAAAGATGAAAAAGAAGCCCCGATGCCTAATCCCGGAATGGGCGGCATGGGTGGAATGTACTAAGATTAATCTTTTCCGGTTAATTTTTGAAAGGCCTGCCAGCAATGCAGGTCTTTTTTTATGCTATGCCCGATACAACCATTATGGATTCATGTATTATTCAGAACTTTATTAATATTTTTACAAACCATCAAATTCACCCGCATGAGACTATTCACGGCCACCGCTTATTTGTTGAGCAGCGTTATATTGTCAGCTATTTCATTAACAGGCTTTTCGCAAAACAGGCTACCCTATCAGGATCCATCGCTCAGTGTAGAAACGAGGACTAAAGATCTGCTGAGCAGGATGACTCCGGATGAAAAATTCTGGCAGCTATTTATGATTCCCGGCGACCTGGGCATCGGCAAGGAAAAGCTGAAAAACGGAATTTTCGGCCTCGAAGTGGATGCCAGGGGTGAAACGAAAGATGCCGCCGGACAGATGCTCACATATGGTGGATCCACTGATGCAGGTTTATATGCCAGTAAAGTGAACGAAATTCAGCGGTATTTTGTCACTGAAACCAGGCTTGGAATTCCAATTATCCCGTTTGCTGAGTCGCTGCACGGACTTGGAATGGGCGGAAGCACAGCTTTCCCGCAGTCAATCGGGCTGGCAGCTACATGGGATACCTCGCTGATGAATAACGTTTCAAGAGCCATTGCCCGCGAAGTACGTTCGAGGGGAATACGACAGGTACTCGATCCTGTTATCAACATAGCCCGTGACGTACGCTGGGGAAGGGTGGAAGAGACTTATGGCGAGGACCCGTTTCTTACAACCCGGATGGGGCTGTGTTATATGAATGAATTTGAAAAACTCGGAGTCATTGCTACACCCAAGCATTTTGCAGTGAATTCAGGCGATGGTGGCCGCGACAGTTACCCAATTCATTACAATGAGCGACTGCTTGAAGAGATATATTTTCCTGCATTCAAAGAAGGATTCCGGACAGCGGGTGCAAGGTCGGTGATGTCGGCATACAATTCACTCGATGGCAGCCCGTGCACTGCCAATAATTGGCTTCTGAACACAAAGCTCAAAAAGGAATGGGGATTCAAAGGATTTGTGATATCTGATGCCTGTGCCGTCGGCGGAGCCAACGTGTTGCATTATACAGCCCGGGATTATACCGAAGCCACTATGGATGCGATGAATGGCGGTCTGGATGTCATCTTCCAGACGGATTATAATCATTATACCTTGTTCAAGGATGCCTTTGACAAAGGGCTTGTTGCTGATTATGTGATTGATAACGCTGTATCACGTGTGCTCAGGGCGAAATTCGAACTGGGATTATTCGAAAATCCTTATGTCGATATCAGGGATGCTGAAAGATGGAACGGGAATGCATCTCACAGGCAACTTGCGCTCCAGGCAGCTCGTGAATCGATTGTGCTGTTGAAAGATGACGGAAATATTCTCCCGCTAAAGTCCTTAAGGGAAATTGCCGTGATCGGCACCGATGCTGTTGAAGCACGATTAGGTGGTTATAGCGGGCCGGGAATCAATAAAGTTTCGATTCTCGATGGGATTAAAAATCAGGCAGGGAAAAAAGTTGCCGTGAGCTATGCCGAAGGCCCGGGCCGATATTACCAGCCGTTTGTACGAGTGCCTTCTGAATGCCTTCTTCCTGCTGAGGGCCAGCCTGGGCAGCATGGTATGAAAGGGGAGTATTTTGATAATATTTCTCTGCACGGTGAGCCCGTCGTTGTGAGAACCGATGAACAATTGGCCTTCGGCTGGACACTTTACTCACCTGATCCCAAACTTCCGTTCGATTTTTATTCAGTGCGCTGGACCGGAAAGCTTGTCGCTCCCGAAAGCGGCAGCTTTAAACTCGGCATTGATGGCAATGACGGATACAGGCTTTACCTCGACGGTAAACTCATCCTTGACAACTGGATTAAGCGATCATATTCAACACGGTTTGCTGAAGTGAACCTTGAAAAAGGCCGAACGTATGACCTGAGAGTTGAGTATTTTGAGAGTTCAGGTAGTGTACGGTTTAACCTCGTGTGGAATGTTGGCGTGAATGATGATAGTGAGGCGAAAATCAGGGAAGCTGCTGAACTTGCCCGCAGATCGGACGTAGCAATCGTTGTGGCAGGCATCAACGAAGGCGAGTTTAACGACAGGGCATTCCTGAAACTTCCCGGCAAACAGGAGGAGTTGATCAATGCTGTGGCTGCAACAGGAAAACCGGTTGTGGTTGTGCTGGTCGGTGGCAGCGCCATAACCATGAGCAACTGGATTGAGAAAGTAAACGGAATCGTCGATGTGTGGTATCCGGGAGAAGCAGGCGGTGATGCAGTTGCCGAAGTGTTGTTTGGCAAATACAACCCGGCAGGCAGATTACCAATAACTTTCCCTGTTATCGAGGGGCAGCTCCCGTTGGTTTATAACCACAAACCTACCGGCAGGGGCGATGATTATACCGACCTGACAGGTTTGCCACTATTCCCGTTCGGTTACGGATTGAGTTATACACGGTTTGAATACAGCGATCTGCAATTCGACAGGATGGAAATACCGGCAGGAGAAACGGCAACCGTCAGATTCAACGTGACAAACATTGGCCAGGCAACCGGTGATGAAGTCTGCCAGCTATACATCAGGGATGAACTGTCATCAGTTGCACGTCCTGTTAAGGAACTCAAAGGGTTTACAAGGATCAGCCTGGCTCCGGGTGAAACGAAAGAAGTTACATTCAAAATCACGCCCGACCTTCTCTCAATGCTGAATGTAAACATGGAAACGGTTATCGAACCCGGTGAATTCAGGATTATGATTGGTGCTTCGTCAACTGATATCAGGCTGAGAGGAATATTGAAAGTGGAAAAATAGGCAGTTTAGTTTTTCACTTTTTCTTTGGGAAGTAATGTTTCAACAATAATATTTTGTCGTCAGCAAATAGTTCTATGAAAGATTTTCCATTACAGGAATTTTTCAGGTCTTTTAAATACAGGCTATTATAAATTTCCGAATTTTTCCTGAGAAGCAGAACACCTTCATCCTGACCGTATAATTTCTGCTTGATCTCTTTAATAGGAACATAAGAATTCATGGCATCACCCATCAATATTATATTCCTATTTGGAATGCGGGAGTGCAGCGCGAGGTAGAATGTATTGTTCCAACCAATGTTGTCAATGACCAGGTATGAATCCGGGCTTACGTTTTTATCGATAAGTTTGGATATGTCTACAAATGACTGATTTTGAAGCCTCGGAATAGGTTTTATGGTTGGTGTGTTGTAAACAAAAGATAATGCAACCGTTATAATGCCGAACAGCCAGGCCATCCTGACCTTTTTGGGTGTATACTCTTTAAAATAGTCAGAAACAAAGGGTAAACTGAGAACTGCAAGAGTGCCTATAAAACGATGCTGGAGCAGCAACACTCCTTTGAATGCATTATATTGCATCACCATGAACATTACAAGTAACGGGAGTATATGGATAAAGCTCAGCTTCTTCACAGGCCGGTTCGTAAACTGCTTGAAGATAGTCCCAACAATTACAACTGCTGCCGGAATCCCGACAGCTATTATCCACGAAAACGGGAAAAACCATATCCTGCGCAGGTAATTGCTAAACTGCAAATTCTTATTATTACCCATTTCAACAATTGTCCAGAAGTAATTACCCTGGATACCATAAAATGGATTGCCGGTTGCAAGCCAGTTGGTGTACAGCCATGAAATAGGAAATAGTAATGCCGGGATAAGGAACGCAGGTAAAAATCTCCACTCTTTTACCAATATGATTATCAGGCTGATTACAAAAATCATAATCCAAGCTTCATAACGGAATCCCGAAGCAATGGTGATAGATAATCCCGAGAGAATAATGTACTTGTAAGAATTGTTTCTAAGCCCCTTTGAAAGAAAGTTCAGGCTGAGAACAAGAAGGAACAGGTAGGGCGTTTCAGATAATGCAAGGTAGCTGTTACGGAATATAATGGGGCTAATGGCAAGAAACGCAGTTGCTATAAATGCGCCTTTTTCGTTGAATTCTCTCCTTACCAGAAAGTAGAATGGTATAAGCGTGAACGCTGAGATCACGACATGCAGCAGCATCGGCATATATACAGGATCGTTCCAAATGAAAAGCCCTATTCCAATCAGATAAAAATGAAAAGGACACCAGAAATTTGAGAGAATCCATTCAGGGTTTTCTTTCCACGAGATACCTGAAAAAATCCGTGCAACAGCATCAGAATCATCAACCTGAGCAAATGGCAGCAGTATCAGCTTACAAGCTAAAACTATGATAAACAATGAAATGATCTTCAAATAATTATTATCTTTCATAATTCGCATAATGTCTAATATTTATACGAAAAGCTGCTGATCATCAATATAGTGATTTATATCAGTAAAATTCGTCAAACCCGACCTGAAAAACAAATCTTTTTTATTACATCTCGGCTAGTGCTTTTTTTGACCTGGCATTAGGTTGAATATAAATGTAAAAATTTTCTATATCCAAATTTTGTTCTGCAGGGAAAGCCCCCTAAGGGGCGTCATTATGGTGAAGGAAAGAAACTCCTGTAATTGCTAAGTCCCGTAGGGACGGCATTATCAAAGCGTATGAGTGTTTTCGGTTTGCTCTGAATAAATTGCAATGGGGATACAACGATGCTTCAAAAAAATGGTGGTTACTTCGGCAGTTTAAACATCACATCCCAGTATTTCTCCTTATTCATATCCGACCAGTGAATGATCATGTGACGGTATTGGTAAGTCTGAAACTGGCAGAAAAGCACAAGCACAAAAGTGAGTGTGATAAAGGCTTTCTGCAGTGCCGGCGGGCGAATCGATTGATATGTTAAGGCCAGCAGGATGGCAAAGAAAACATAAAAATCGATGAAAACACGCTGCGAAAAACTGCCGCCATAAAACCACATATGCCACGAGGAAATGATGTATGTAAGAGCAATAAAGAACATTGCCAGCCACCATGCTGAGAAGCGGGATTGACGGTATAAGAATTTAAATCCGATCAGTGTGAACAACAGCAAAGGTGTATATAGAAACAATCCTTTGCGGTAGCTGAACAGCACTTCCAAAATGTGTGGTTTCAGGAAGTTGAAACCTTCACCCTGGTATGAATATACGAAGAAACTGCCGGTTTGCAGTTTGTAAATGAGGAGTTGCAGCCCGCCTATAGCTCCGCAGGCTATGATCCCGGCAACAGTTGATGCTTTATTGTCCAATAAACCTTCAANACCTGCAGCGAATTTTTCCCTGCTTCCGGCAATGAACGGCAGGCTAAGCAAAATGACAAGGTTCACCGGTCGTATAAGGGCTANTAATCCCAGCAAAACTCCTGAAATGATGATCAGGCTTCCTTTGGGTTTTTCGAAATAACGGTGTATGATGAAAACGAACCATGCAATGAACGCAAAAGAGTAAACATGCGACATGCTGAATTCCACAGCCGTGTAATAAAACAGGTTAGTCCCGAAGACGATGCAGCCCAGCGTGAAAGCAATATAAATTTCACTGATACCATATGCCCTGAGCAGTTTTCTAATGGCAATAAGTCCTGCAAAAAGATAAAACAAGGCTCCCAGGTGCACCATTAGTGTGTACCAGTAGCTGTATCCGTCGGGGTCGAAGCCGGTGACAAGCGTCATCCCGTGTCCCAGCAGGTAAAAAGGCATCATCGCCAGCGCTGTCCCGGCATAATACTTATTGAAAATGTGGTTGTTGTGAACACGGATATAGTTGTAGTACAGGTTTTCCCTGTAGTATTTCACCCGTTCGATGTCGTAAAAAAAACCGAAATTCAGGTCATGATAAATAAATATTGCCGGCAGGTATGAAAAGTATCCCTTGCCGTCGGCTTCAATAACACCGGTGCCATAATCCTTTTTCAGGTTGATGTTGGCTATCACCCACATCGTGAACAGGATGATGATCCACGGCATTGCCCTGTAAATCCTGTTCATGATTGATGCCATAATTCTCAGATTATGAAAAAAGCCTATTGCATGGAATCAGGTTCCCTATTCCGTTATCTGTTCCGCTCACATTCAACGGCTGTCCCANGTAATAAATATTGCCCTTGCCGTCAAGCTGGTATTCGAGGGTTTCAAGCACACGAATATAGCAATTTCCTGTTCCCTTGGAATGCATGTAGGTGTTTATAGTTTCAAGATCTTCGCAATGGAATACTCCGTAACTGGCCGAATAGATAAAATTGCTGCCGCAATAACCAACAGCCTTTATATCCGCCGATCCCCGGTGAATCGACATGTGCGCAAGCCCTGTATTTATCAGCATGTTAATATATCCGCTTCCGCCATGGGAGTCGATAAAAAGGGAGTCTTCGCGTATTGTATCGGTGCAGGTTACGGTCCCGGTTGATTCGTAGTAAAGCTGAANAAGGTGGGGCAGGGTTACCTCTGCAAGAAGTTTCTTATCGTAACTTCTCACCCAGTTATACTTATTCTCATTCCTGATAATGAGTGTGCTGTCGCTGATTTCGGTGATGATGCCCGGCAGGATGTTCTCACNCCCTGTGATGGTAACACTGTAATTATTACCTGGTGTAATGCTGAGATCAATGTCATTTTCTAACCTTATTCTTGTGAAGTTACCGGTAACTGTTCTTGTTTCTGTCTTTTCGTCTCCCCAGCTTTTGGTAAAATCGAGGGAGTGATCTTTGTAGCATGAGGTGATGCTCAGCAATACCAGTACCGCCGACAAAAGCGATACAATGCTTCTGCAGGTTTTATTTTTGGCTACTTGACGATGTACATTGATCATGCTACGGTTGATGGTTTTCAGGTTTAATTGTCAGTGCTAGTGAGGTTTGTAAACATACAGCGGAAGTTTGTAACCGACTCCCAGCCCGATAAAGTCAGCCCGTGCCAGGTGCGAACGGAATGTGAGAGTCGCAAATATGTTCTTGTAAACGAGATACTGCAATCCGAACTTGAAGTAACCGAAACCGGGAGCCATTTTACCTGAGATGTAAAGAGCCGTATTAAACATATACGACAATTTTGACATTTTCAGCTGATATGCCAGGCTTACACCCATACGGTACAGTTCAATCTTACGCTTGATTTCAATATTATCGAGGTCGGCAAAATACGGGTCCGATTGGTCGCGTGCAAAATCAAAACCAATTCCTGCACTGCTTTTAAAAGAGATTGGAGCCAGAATATCACCGAAAAAACTGTAGACCATAAAAGTCCGGCCGTATTCTTCACCCATATCCTTGTACCCAATTGCTGTTGCAAGGTTAAGCACAACCGACTTTTTACCGTCAAATTCAAACTTGTACAATTCCGGCATCAGTTTCCTGTTCTGATAGGCATTCTCGTTACTGAGCCTGTAAGCCAGTGCCAGGTTTACCGATGGTGTGTTGATGCCATAATTTGGAGTTTTGGTCGAGCCGTTCGAAAAATGCATCATAGCTATGCCACCGGCAAGTTGCACTCGCGGGCTCATTCTCCAGCGGTACTCAACCATGAGATTAATGGCAGCATTTACATGCGACCCGATGGCAAGATACTTATAGTTGGTTACCGGGTCGAAACATTTGGTAAGATAGCCGAGCCCTAGTCCAAGCCTGAAGTTCAGTTCATGTTTCAAATCCCTGACAATGGGGTAATTGATATACGGGAACACGGCGTTTGATCGTCCTAAAAACTCAGAATTTCCCAGCGTGGAGTACCAGTACGCAACACCAATAATCGGATAACCATACACAGCTTCCCAATGCTGTTTGCCCCAGGTTTCCTTGCCCAGGTTAATTTCAAATGCCGGGAAATGAGCGTTGTAAATCTGCATTTCAAGGTGATGGTTAATCAGGAAGCCATAATTGACCCTGCCCTCCAGCAACAGGTTCGAGTTGAAAAGCTTGTGCTGTGCCCTTGTAGCCAGCGGAAACGACAGGCTGGCAAAGGCAAGCAATATGATTACCCTGGGGTTTAGCTGCGATATCCGGGATATATTTTTCAACGCTCTGCTCATAAAAAAACGGCCTTGCCGGCCATTTAAGAACGCAAAAGTACTACCAATCTTTTAATCATTTGATATTTATTGACATCAGGGCAAAAGACCGGCCGCAATCATTCATTCATGTACCTTTGCAGAAATCTTTATTTTCATGGATCAGCGCCTTACCGAATTTGCACGTTTACTTGATATTATGGACGAACTCAGGACAAAGTGCCCCTGGGACAAGGAGCAGACTTTCGACAGCCTTCGCCACCTTACCATCGAAGAAACCTATGAACTTTCAGATGCCATTCTCGAAAAGGACCTCCCTGAGATACGAAAAGAGCTTGGCGACCTGATGCTGCACATTGTTTTTTATTCCAAGCTGGGTGAGGAAGCCAACTCGTTTGGTATTGCTGATGTTCTCAAAGGCATTAATGAGAAACTGATCCGACGCCACCCGCATATTTTCGGTGATGTGAAAGTGAATTCAGCCGACGATGTGAAAGACAACTGGGAACGAATTAAGCTCGACGAGGGCCGCACTTCCGTGCTAGAGGGTGTGCCAATGTCGCTGCCGGCCATGGTGAAGGCATACCGTATCCAGGACAAAGCCCGTGGCGTAGGTTTCGACTGGGAGAATAAGGACCAGGTGTGGGCCAAAGTTGAAGAAGAAATCGGTGAACTGAACCACGAACTGGCCAACGGCAATACTCCTGAAAGGCGCGAAGATGAATTTGGTGATCTTCTGTTTGCGTTGATCAACTATTCACGCTTTATCGATGTAAATCCGGAAACTGCGCTCGAACGAACCAACCGTAAGTTTATCCGGCGGTTTAAGTACCTTGAACAGGAGGCTGCCAAACAGGGGCGCAGACTCCATGAAATGACACTGGCCGAGATGGATGAGATATGGAACCAGGCGAAAAGCTTCGAATAATTGGTTGATCTGCCAGAGTTCATCACCAGTGGGTGCAATGAAAAAACAAAGAATTACCTTCGTATTTCTGCTTATATTTCTTGAGAGTGCGGTTTATCTGCGCGCTCAGAATGCTGATTCTCTCAGTTTTAATTATGCGAGGATCAGTTGTCCCTATTTTAAATCCTATTTCAGCGATGCGAAAAGTCTTGTTGTTTCACCGGCTCATTGGAAAGGCCGGCAGTGGATAACATTAGGAGCCATCACCGGCACCGGCGTTTTGCTCTATACACAGGATGCCGCTGTCAGGGATTTTGTGCAGGAGCACCGGACAACATCCGGTGATAAGTTCTTCCGGTATGGTTTTGAGCACTGGGGAAGCGGTTATTACACAGTACCATTGCTCGGCGGTTTATATGTTGGTGGCCGCCTGCTGAAAAATAACCGGTTATCGGCTACAGCTCTCACAGCAGGCAAAGCGGCAGCCGTGAGTGCGGTTTTCGTAAATGTTGCAAAGCAGGCCGTTCACCGCCACCGGCCCTACCAGGATATCCCGGCTGATCCCGCGAACTGGGATGGTCCATTCGGGAACCGGCATCACACAAGTTTCCCTTCCGGACATTCAACGCTGGCATTTTCAGTGGCATCAGTGCTTGCTTCTGAATACAGCGAAACCGTTTGGGTTCCGGCAGTCGCTTATTCATTGGCTGCAGGGACTGCCATTTCAAGGGTTTACCACGACAAGCACTGGGCCAGCGATGTATTCATCGGTTCAGCTTTAGGGTGGGCTACCGGCAGGTTTATATGGAAACGAAATCAGGCTGTGAAAGTCTACCCGGTTTTAGCCGACGATTATTCAATGCTTTCATTAACGCTGACAATAAACAGCAATCGTTCAAAGCAATAAAAAAGCCGGCTTTCACCGGCTTTCATTTTGTTTGGGTCTGATTTAGTGTTTGCTCAGGTAATCGGCAACGCCATCGGCATCAGCTTTCATACCTTCATCACCTTTGTGCCAGTTTGCGGGGCAAACTTCACCGTTCTCTTCAAAAAACTGGAGCGCGTCAACCATGCGAAGAGCTTCATCAATGCTGCGTCCAAGTGGCAGGTCGTTTACAACCTGGTGGCGAACGATTCCGGCTTTGTCAATCAGGAACAAACCGCGGTATGCTACCGGGTCGCCGTTGAATTCAACATAGTCTTCGTCTTCATTGTATTCCCAATCGCCGGCGAGTACGTCGTAATTTTCGGAGATGGTCTTGCTGAGGTCCGAAACCAATGGAAACTTTACGCCTTCAATTCCACCCTTGTTTTTCGGGGTGTTGAGCCATGCCCAGTGCGAAAATTTACTGTCGATGGAGCAACCAACAACAGCGGTATTGCGTTTTTCAAATTCGCCAAGCTTCTCCTGGAATGCGAGAATTTCGGTCGGACATACAAAAGTGAAATCAAGCGGGTAGAAGAAGAAAACAACATGTTTCTTCCCAATGTACTGCGAAAGAGAAAATTTTTCTACAAATTCACCGCCGTTTACTACGGCATCCGCTTCAAAAACAGGGGCTTTTTTGCCAACTAATACTGCCATGATTATTTTAAGTTTTAAGTTACATTATTGTGACTGCAAAAGTAGCAATTATTCAGGTAAGTCAATACCTAAATAGGAAATTTACTTTCATCATCTTCAACAATCATTTCCCGGAGAAGGTTCATTATCATTCAAATAGATTTGTATCTTCGCCTTAGGGGCAAATAATCCACTCTTAATCCTTTGTTTATGAAAATCAGACTATTACTTATAAGCCTGGCCATAGTTCCGTTTCTGTTGCCAGCGCAGGTGAAAGTTCCCGTATTCGGCAAAATCAGTTATCTGAAAGGCTATGCCAGGGAGATCAGCGGGGAGAATATAAGTTACAATTCGGCGCTGCCGGATGTTGCCAAAACAGCCTTGCTGACTCGATGTACCGATGGGAAAAAGGTGATAGAATGGGAAACGGAAGCCGTTTCTGCCGGTTTTCAGGGTAAATATGTGTACTTTGCCTGGCTTGCAGCACATTCCAAAGGTACAAGCCATGGCGGCCGCAGCTTCGACCTGTTTATAAACGACCGGCCTTCAATCACTTTTAAAACCTTTGAGAAACGAAATGTTCCTTTTTGGACATACACAGGAAACAACGGGGAGCAGCTGGTATTTGAGTGGAAAATGGATGATGCTGCTGCCGATGCACACGGCTACATGTACCTGCGGGTACCCGCGGCTATGTGCGAAAAAGGTAAGCCGCTGAAACTGAAAGTTGTCGGCCGTAACGAAAACAGCAACGACTGGTACATGACATTCAAATTCAACTTTGCAGAAAGCATTGAAATAGAACCCGTTGCACTGCTTTCGATAAACAACAGGCAGACAATCAACGTGATTGCCACTCATTTTGGCAATGAGAAACCTCTTACCCTGATTATAAATGGCAAGGAGAATTACCGTTTCACCCTGAAGCCGGGGATGAACAATTTCGAAATATACCACGACGCTGTTCAGGAAGAAACGCCTGTAAAAGTTGTGGCAATAATTCCCGGCCAGTCCGACAGGGAGTTTTCACTCGTTTTGAAACCTGTTAAGTACAGGGAAATATACCTTATCCATCATTCGCATTACGATGTCGGTTACTCCGACAGGCAGCAGGTAGTGGAACAGATACAGAACAATAATATTGCCAGCGCTCTCAGGTACATCGAACAAACACGCAACCTTCCGCGTGAAGCGCAATTCAAATGGAACATCGAAACTTCAATGGCCATTGAGAATTTCCTGAAAATATGCACACCAGTGCAAAAAGACAAACTTATCAAAGCCATCAAAGACGGTAATATCGCGGTGGGAGGGCTGTACGCAGGCATCACCACCGGGCTGTGTCAGCCGGAAGAATTATACAGGCTTACGATGTATTCACAAAAACTGGAGAGAGAATTCGGTATCCGTATCCCTGCTGCCATGATTACTGATATACCCGGGCTTACCTGGGGCGCCATCCCTGCGCTGGCGCGCACAGGCATCAGGTATTTCTCCGACGGCCCCAATTATACCGGCTCGTTGCCTTATGAGGGCGACCGGGTAGGACATTCAAACAATAATTGGGCTGACAGGCCATTCTGGTGGGTGTCGCCATCGGGTGAGGAAAAGTTACTTTTCTGGATGGCCGGCAAAGGTTATTCATCCTGGCATGGAATGAAACCGGGAGACATCGCTATAAGAGGCAAGAAGAAAATTGCCGCCTATATGTCGGAACTTGATGCCAAAGATTATCCATATGATATGGTACAGTGGAGATACAGCATTGTGGCCGATAACGGCCCTACCGACAGCCTGGTTTCGCAATTTGTTGCCGACTGGAATACAAAGTATAAATCGCCAAAAATTGTCCTCAGCACTGTCGATGGTATGTTCAGTGAATTCGAAAAACGTTATGGCGATCAGCTACCCTCCTTTACCGGCGATTTTAGTCCATACTGGGAAGATGGCGCATATTCCACCGCTGCCGAAATGGCCATGAACCGGGGCAACAGCGAAAAACTTACACAGTTGTCGAATCTCTACGCGATCACCGGACGACACGATTACCCTGTGGATGCCATTGAAAAGGCATGGGAAAAGGTTCTGCTCTTCGACGAACACACCTGGGGGGCTTATAACAGTATCTCTGATCCGGATGTTCCTTTTGTTATTGACCAGTGGAACTACAAACGGCAGTACGCACTCGACGGGGATGCTATGGTGAAAAAGCTCGCTGAACCATTTATCCTGCCAGCCAATGCTGTAAAGGTTGATGTTTTCAACACACTCTCCTGGCCACGTACCGATGTGGTATACATAAATGCTGCTACCGTAGGTTCAGCCAATTTCGTTACGGATGATGCCGGAAACGAAGTTCAGTGCCAGAAGCTTTCCGATGGCAGGCTGGCATTCATAGCGACGGCCGTTCCCGCCCTTGGGTCAAAACGCTATAACCTTATCAACAAAGGGCCTTTGACTGACAACCAGGCTTTTAATACAGGTACTGAAAAACTTGAGAATGAATTCTTCAGCGTGAAAATCGACCGGTCGACCGGAAACATCAGCAGCATGGTGTGGAAGCCGCTGAATGCCGAACTGGTGAAAGCCGGCAGCAATGAAGGGCTGAACAAGTTTTACTATGTGCCCGGACGTGACCCGAAAAAGGCTGTTACCAGCGATGAGCAAAGCGTTGTCAGGCTGAAAGAAAACGGTCCTGTGCTGGCAGTCGTGGAGGTGAAAAACAATGCNCCCGGGTGTAATTCGCTGCTGCGTGAAATAACCGTTTATAAAGGCTTGAACCGCCTGGAACTGGCCAATACGGTTGATAAGAAACCTGAGCGGGATAAGGAATCGGTTCATTTTGCATTTCCTTTCGGAATTCCCGATGCGGTAAGCCGTTACAACACAGGATGGGGTGGCATCTTTAGCCCCGGGGCCGGTCAGCTTGCCGGCGCCAACCAGGATTATTATTGTGTACAGCACTGGTGCGATGTATCAAACCAGGATTATGGTGTTTCATTGTTGCTGCGCGAAGCCTGTCTCGTTGAACCCGGTGAAATGCTGGATGAGCAGCTTGGTGATTATGGTGTTAAGGTGTGGAAAACAAAGCCTGACACTGATCCAACGCTTTATTCCTATGTGATGAACAATTACTGGCATACCAACTTTAAAGCTGATCAGGAAGGGCCGGTGACATTTACCTATGCACTGGTACCTCACGGGCTTTTCAATGTGGTTGATGTACAGAAAGAAGGATTATCATTTAACCAGCCATTGCTGGCAATTCCGGCCGAAAGCAAAGCCAACGGATCATTATTTTCATTGAGTAACAATGCAGTGGCTGTAACCTCAATAAGCTATTCNAGCGGAGGATATTCTGTGCGCATTTTCAACATGGGTGCTGCCCCGGTGAGTTTTCATCTGATTCCCGGAATATTCACTCCCAGCGCATTAAGGGTTAAAACNAATGGAGGGAATTACGAGAGCCAGCCGGTTGGCGACGAAATCAGCCTGCCGGGATTCGGGATTATGGATGTGGTACTGGTGAAGTAGGAAACTGGCACTTCGGCAAGCTCAGTGTAAAAAATAGGAGAACGGAGAACGGAAAACGGAGGACGGAGGATGGAGAAAGGAGGACGGAGGAAGGAGGACGGAAAATGGAAACCCTTACTTTGCGAGGCCCGGCTTGCCGGGCGAAGCAAACCCGTCTAGAAACCGGAAACTGGAGGACGGAGAACGGAGAACGGAAACCGGAAAACGGTCTGCCCGCCGCTACTGCCAATTTTCAATTTTCCATTTTCCATTTTCAATTTCCCATTGCCCCACCCGCACCTCCCCGCCCCTTTGTCCCTGAAGGGTTCCGCCCGCTGCTACCGCCAATTTTCAATTTTCAATTGTCAATTTTCAATTGTCCATTGCCATTCAGTCCCTACACAAAAACAGGGCGACTCATCGCTGAGCCGCCCCGTTTTTAATGTTCGCAATTAAGCGTGAGATGTTAAGCCGCCGCAACCTGCTGCTGCGCAGGCACCAGGGCAAAGTCTACCACAAGGCTGTCGCCAGCAACTGCTGTTACCGTGACGCCGGCAGGCACTTCGTAGCCTTCGAGATGGCAACTCACGGTATATTCACCGGCTTCGAGTTCATCAAGCACATACATTCCATCTTCATCGGTATCAACGATGGTTTCAGGCGAGATGAGGTTGATTACTGCATCCTGCAGCGGTTCACCGCTTACAGCATCGGATACGGTACCGGTGATTTCGCATAAACCGGTTTTGCTTCCGGTTCTGCGTTTCCTGCGGCGTTTCATTTCTCTTGCAGTAAAATATGCATTGTAGAAATCAGGATAGGCATCCTTCCCATGTTGTACAAAAGCATCGATCTCGTCACGCAGCATGTTCTGACAATCTGCTACCAGAGTTTCCATGGTGTTGCGTGAAGTTTTACGAGTGCTCAGGTTTAAATCGGTTACTTCCATTACCTCACGAAAAGCAGAAATGAGATCCTGCAATTCAGTAAGTTTCTGGGTTGTAAGACCCAGGTTTGAAGCTGTCTCGCTGCTGTTGGCGAGTTCATTGTAAACTCGCGTGGCAACTTCGGGCAGTTCATGCTGGGGAGTGACAAATACATTTGATTTGTANNACTGCGTTAATGACTCAAGCAGGGGAATATTGTTTTGCCTGAGAGCAACGGTGATTCCTGTGCCGATGGCCTGTTTCAGGGCAGTCCTCAGCCTGGTTTCGCTGTCGCGTTTTATCCCGTAAATGTCTTTAAGCGGCACTGTAAGTTCCGAGTAAAGTTCATTGATGCGGGTCATATGGTTGAAATACTTGTCACGGGTGACAATTATCTCAGTAAATCCTTCGAAAGCGGCTGAGTTATTATCCATAACCCTGGCAATCGTACGGAACCGGTCTATTTTGTCTATGAGTTTTTTCATTTTTTTTCTTTTTTAATGGTTAACTTTTTGGTTATTGGCCGGCATTTAAACATACTATCCCTGTTCCGGTATTGCCGGAGTGTAAAAGGCATACTGATATTCAATGCCGGAGTTACAGCTAAAATGCAGTAGTGCAGCGAGTTTCTGCAACAAACCTGTTATACGAAATGATATCAGGTACCTGGCCGCAAAACGGCGCTATGCTGCATTAGCTATAAATGAAGTCTTAGCAAGGGAAAATGGGGGAGATGGCCCGAGAGCCGGCTTACTGATTAGCCGCCGGTAATAAATACGCTCGTCAATGCAAAATGAATATTGTTCTGATAACTTTACCTTTTTTGAAAGAGGAAAGCGGAGACCTGTGGGTTTAACAACATCAACCGCAAACGAATCTTCAACGAATTCAACGGTATAATATACCTTCTTGCGCTGATTGCGTCTGCGTTTTATTGCTTTCTTAAGTTTTACAACAGCAAATACCGGAGTATACTCTTCTGTTTGGAAGTATAATCCTTCTACAGAGGAAATTTCCTCCATATATTGTTCAATGGTAATTGGTTTAAGACCTAAGATAAACCGCACAGCGCTCATGATTTTACCTCCTCTGCCGGTTGTAACCTGAAACTGATGCCTGTGTCCGATGCCCTGAAGAATGGCGGGTTAATCCTGGTCTTTATCTCCCGGAATTTTTCAATGGCTGTTGTCGCGGATATAATTCCTGACATGACCATTTGTTCCAGTATCCATTCGTAACCGTAGACAGTAATGTGTAGTTTACCGGCCACTTTTTTCATTCCCGGATCGGCAGTAACTATGGCCTGGCAGTATTTTGCAGCCATATACAGCACGGTGCATTCGGTAAAAGTTATCTCGCTGTGAGTGAGCGACATTTCGTAAACTTCCTCCAGCTCACCGGTGGTAAGGGTTATGAGGTAGATGCCACCACTATCGTCGGGAGACACGGTAAAAGGTACCGATTGAAACTTACTCCTGTTGCAGGCGGTTGAAGTAGTACACAAGCGGACATTAAGTCCTTCAAAATGATGTCAGCAACCCAACAAGGTTGAGATCCCTGACGGCAATAAAGTCGATTCCTACATTGCTAATCATTGGTTGTTAAGTTATTAATTAATCATCAATTGACAAGCCTGCCAGTTCGGCGGCTTTACCGTGCGAAATAAGACCCTCCGACAGCGCTCTTGATAACAGCATCTCAAAACGGATTGACCTTTCATGTTTATTGTTTGATCCGATATGTCTTTCATATTTATCGGCATTGATATCACCAAGCAATTTTATGTACAGATATTTCGAAACAATGTTGAGCTGGTATGCTCTTACCACGATGGCTTTGGCTGATATACCGTACTTATCTTTAAGCAACCCGAGTTCGCGTTTGGTTATCAACGACCTGAACCTGCCGAGTTCCCTGTATAATGCCGTAGCCGGCATGAGAATGGCTCCTGCAAAACGGTGGCAAAACCTTTCTTTTTCAGCATCGGTGAGGTTCTCATCAAATCGNNAAAGCAGCAGATGGGATGTTTCATGAAGGGCTGTAAGGCGTTTTCTTTCGGTGGTATTACCCTTGTTGCGCAGCACTATCANCCGGAATGGTTTGGTTGGCATAAGCGAGTAACCATCGAAGTCCTCATCGGCTTCAATCTCTATCACTTTTATACCGTTGTCTTCGAGCATTCCTATGACATTCCACATGCCTTCGGTGCCAAGGTTCCAGGCGGCGGCAAGTTGCGCTGCAGCATTCTCCACATCTTCGGGGGTACTAACGGTAATGCCTCTGAGTGGATTATCGAACCCTGAGTTCATGTTCAACAGTTTTTCAAGCTCCAGATAGCGTTCTATTCTGGATACGATAATATTTTTAAGGCTCTCTGCTTTTTTACTGCCGAGGGTCGATTTAGCCCTGAACTCCACGCTGCTCACTGAAACTGAAAAGGGGCGGAAGAAATAATCAACAGATTTGCCCAATGCATTGGCCAGGGTTTCTATCACTTCGGTTTCGGGCATCATCTCACCTCTCTCATATTTGGCAATTGCCGTCTTTTTCACCCTTCCGTTGATTAGTGCGACCAGTTGGTCCTGCGACAGGCCTGCCTGCCGCCTTGCATTGAGTAACCTTTTTCCGAAAACTTCTTTCATTCTGTCCATATTGCTTAATAGCTATTTGTCTGATCTTTTATGATGTTCAAATGCGCTACAAAGATAGTGCATTTGAACACACATGCAACACTTTTATAAAAAATATTTTAAGATTATGAACCCGGATAATTTTAAGAAATTTTAAAGTGCTAATAATAAGCATGATAGATAAAATATAAAAGTATATTTCTGATTGATTTGTTACTGCTATAATCCGGGTAAAGCTAACTTTTGTAACTCTAAGATGTGTATTGGTGGCAATTTAATTACATGGGATATGTTCAAATAAGCATGATTCAGTATGTGTACTGGTATTTTGAACACCATTAGTAATCCATCTTATTACATACCCATCAGTTCTCACCTGTTCAGGAATGACAATCTCATTCCCTGCATTCTTTTTTCCGGACACTGTACTAAAACTATCGGGGGATCTAAGATTATCACCTGTAAACAGCATTCATGTTAAGGCAGGAACCTTCCCGGCTGAAGGAATCGTTTTCAGTCTCCGGTGAGCAGTTGAATATTTATAGTGATCTTGTGGATTTATCTGGCAGTACATGTCAGCTTTCGGGAGCTGTGGATTTTTTCTGGCAGTACCTGGCCGGTTTCCGGGAGTAGAGGTCCGGTTTCTGGGAGTAGTAGTCTGGTTTCTGGGAGTAGTAGTCTGGTTTCTGGGAGCAGTGGATTTTTTCTGGGAGTAGTGGTTCGATCTCTGGGAGTAGTGGTTCGGTTTCCGGGAGCAGTGGTTCAGTTTCTGGAGAGGTTGATCTTTATCTGGGAGTGTCAGAAATCTTCTGGCAGTACCAGACTGGTATCTGGGAGCAGTGGTTCAGTTTCTGGGAGTAGTGGTCAGGTTTCTGTGACTTGTGGAAAGTTTCTGGGAGTAATGGAAAATATCCGGGAGTGCCTGACTGTTTCTGGAACTTGCGATTTGTTTTACCTACTTCGCTTCGTGAAATTGTTTCGCTAAGTTCAAATTGTACCCCTGCTTGACAAATGTTGGCTTGTGAAAGACAGGCAGGTTTGAAATAGATACCACAACTTTCAAACTTTTATACTTTCAAACTTTCAAACTTACTGTTGTGATTTGCTCTCAGATTGTATCTTTGACATAGATACCACAACATCTTCGCAGTCATAAGTAATAGCTGTTGTGATTTGCTCTCAGATTGTATCTTTGACATAGATACCACAACATACTTCAACTCTCATGTCAAATCATAGTGTTGTGATTTGCTCTCAGATTGTATCTTTGACATAGATACCACAACATCTTAGCCAATTCACCGAGTCATTACCGTTGTGATTTGCTCTCAGATTGTATCTTTGACATAGATACCACAACCA
>JADLKF010000004.1 GCA_015657475.1 Lentimicrobiaceae bacterium
GAGTAATAGTTTCTAATTTCAGAATCATAATGGTGGAAATGGTGAATTCCTTCGAATAACTGACGTTTGAGGGGCGGTGTTAAGTTTTTCTTCCTTGCCACAAGGGGTTTATTCATTCACACCCCAGGCAGTAGATTTCTAAGGTAATGAGCCTGACCACGACAATTGGATATCAATAAATATAGTTAGAAGGTGGCACTATCAACAAGAGATATGTTGCAACTGAGACCAACAGCTCGGTGAGGTTGGAAGGTGTGTGTGTAGTATGATTATAAGGTGCCGCTTGATCGGACAAGGATAAAAACCGTGTTTCAGGGCAGCAACCGTTACTGTAAAACAGAAGCAAATATGAGCATGTCGCGCCGGCCAGGTTTTCGTGGAAAGAAAAGCAACGCTTCGAAAAGAAGACATCAATACCTGAGAAAACCCGATCTTGATTGATCCGAATGAAAAATCAGGTGCAACAGAGATGTGGAACAAGTCAGAGCGGGATTATTGACAGCTTCTGAATTAAATGATTTAGTAAATGGGAGCTTTGGAAAGATATACAAGAGGAAGAACTGAAATATTTCCGTCAAGTGTGGGGCATATCTCCTCAAATGAGATATACAGTTCAGGTTGTATCGGAAAATTACAGACCCGTTATTGATGCTACTGTTACCTTGGAAAATTCAACTGGCGAAACATTATGGAAAGCCAGGACCGACAATACAGGGAAAGCTGAATTATGGGCCGGGATTTTCAATAAGCCTGTAAAAGAAAAACTCAAAATCATCGTACAATATAAGGGATCGAAATTTGTCCAGAAAGGACCAACCATATTTAACAAAGGAATTAATGTGTTCAAAATTCCTTCGGGGTGTGCAATTCCGACACAGTTGATATTGCTTTTATGGTTGACGCAACAGGATCCATGGCTGATGAGATAAATACCTGCAACAGGAATTGCTTGATATAATGACTGATGGCTCAAGGCGTTAATTCTGAGATTTCTATAAATATGGGGTCGGTTTTTTACAGAGACTTTGGTGATTTATATCTTACCGAAAATTTGATTTTTGTTCGCACTGTATGCCCCGGCTCTGGCATTTATCAATGATCAGGAAGCAATCGGAGGAGGTGACTTTGAAGAAGCCGTTGACGAAGCTCTCAAAGAAGCGGTCATTAATCTTAAATGGAGCAAAAATGCAAGGTCAAGGCTTTTGTTTATGATTCTTGATGCCCCTCCTCACAAGAATCCTGAAGTAATAAAGAATCTTCATTATTCAATTGAAATAGCTGCTGAAAAGGGATTAGGATTATTCCAATCATTGCAAGTGGTGCTTCTGGAGAAAATGGTTCTAATCTCGAATACCTGATGCGCAGCATAGCTCTGGCAACCAATGGAACATATGTATTTCTTACTGACCATAGTAAAATCGGTAACACCCATGCAAAACCGGTGACAGATGAATATGATGTGGAGTTATTAAACAATCTGATCAAACGTTTGATCTTCCAGTATTGTTATTCGGTGAAATGTACTGGACAAACAGATAATCAGGGCGTTGATGATACGACCTTTATTTTCAGGAGCCCTGTTATAGCTCATGAAATAATTGATTCAACCGCAGGAAACAAAGCATCGTACCCAACAAAACCTGGAAGATTTTACTCAGGTTGCTGAAGATATTACTCTAGATGACTCAACATTTAATCCAAACACAGATCAAACAAACTCTGAACATTCTGGACAAGGATTATTGGCGGATAATCCGGTTATCAAATTTTATCCGAACCCAACATCCGGGAAATTAACGGTCGAGATCAATTACGATATTGAAGAATTGTATCTGTCTGAATATTTCGGGGAAACTTATTTCGAAAATTGAGGTTAAAAAGAAAAGAATGATCGAACTTGATTTAGGCAATTATTGCTCCGGAATTTATTTTTTACGATTTCGGGTTGAGAATTCATGGGTCACAGGGAAAGTGATTCTGTCTCATTAATTAGAATTATCGAAATATCCGATTAATATAAGAAAAGGTGCTGCATTAGCACCTTTTCTCTTCTGACGTAAATTATTCATCAGGAATTCTTTAACTGCATCACCCTTCGGTGAATACTCGAAAGATAATTTATCAGGGTGATGTAACGGTTGGCTGCGGGTGCAATAAGCACTTTTCCGGTACCGGTAAATGTGTTTACAATNNAACCTTCACCCGAAATCATCGAGCCGAAAATGCCTTTACTTGCTTTGGCAACAGTCAGTTGTACAGTCGATTGACGGGCAACAGCAATTGAACCATCCACTACAAGCTTGCCATTATTAAGTTCTATCGTTTCAAGCGGTCCGTTCGAAAGTACTATTACCTTCCCATAACCATTGACTTTTGTTTGGAAGAATCCTTCTCCTGAAAATAGCCCCGACATTGATTTGTTGGTGAACAAACCAATTTCAATTCCCATCTCCGAAGCATAGTAAGCTCCTTTGTCGAGAATCCATTCGTCGCCTTTGAGCTCCATGATGGTGAAGTTACCGAAAGTGGGTTCAAACCATACCGTGCCGGTTCCGCGGATTACCGGTTTAACTGCTGCTTCCTTCGTTACCATCGATTTCAGGAATCCCCCCGCAGATGGCAGGTTTGCTTCCATTTCGAGGTTGCCCTGCATATAATACATGCCTCCCGATTCATAACGGATGGCGCTGTTCGATAATTCTGCTTTCAGAAATTTAAGGGTTTCCTTCTCGACAACTTCAAAATTTATTGGCCCCATCTGAACCTGGGGTTGTGCGGGAGGAGGGGCCTGTGGCTGGGGAGGAGGGGGAACTGCAGGTGCCTGGTAAACAGGTGGAGGTGCCTGTGCCGGCTGAGCAGCCTGTGCCGGACCTTGAAAAGTATTCTTTGTACCGCATTCGTGGCAAAAAACGGCTCCCTCTTTAAGTGATGTACCGCAATTACTGCAAAATGGCATAATGCTGTGTTTTAGGGTTTTTAATTAGTTGATATCAGTTATGCTGAAAAGCTATTTCTCAATGCCTATCACTTCCACGAAACCAATTCCCAGGGCATTTTTCGACCATGTGGATGGATTGCTGTCGTGAATATAATAAGTGCCGGGTTGCACTGTCACATTCATATCACTGATCCATTTTGCATTCGCAACACCGCTCTTATTGGCTGATGGCCTAGCTTTCCATTGCCCGATCACTGAGCCGCCTTTATCCTTAAGCGTTATAGTCCCGCCCGCAGCATCTCCGTCACCATCGTTGTAATGGTCAGTAACTATCCGTGTGATAGTCGTTTCCTTGTTAAGCGTAAACTTAGTCGGGTTTTTCGGGTTTTGGTTTTTCGGATTATCCTTTGTGCCAATGAAGAAAATGGTTCCTGCTTTCGCTGAAGAAGTCGTTTCGCCGGGAGTAATCTTAATCACTGGTTTGGTTTCCTGGGGTGCTGGCTGTGATGTGGTCTGTGCGGGTTTAGCAGGCTGCGACGTTTGCTTGGCTTGTGTTTTGGCAGGCTGTTTTTCTTTCTTTTTGTCAACAACAAGAGGCTTGCTTTCGGCCGGCGGAGTTACTGTTTCTTCCGGTATGGATGTGTTTTCTGCTATTGCTGTTGTCATTGTATCAACGGCGATTGCAGGTTCTTCCTGCACCATTGTATCGGCAACGACAACCTCGTCATCCGGTGAATTGATGAATTTGTTGTAGCCCAACCATCCCCGGCTCCTAAAACTGCTAATCCGGCGATAAGCAGAATCCAAAACAAAGCCTTGCTATTTTTCTTAACAGATGGCTGTGAAGATGCAGTAACCGGTGGCTCTGCAAACACGGGTCTGGCCTCAGCCCTGGCGGGTTCCGGGACTGCAGCTGCGGGTTTCATGGTATCAAAACCACATTCCTGGCAGAAACGGTCACCTGTTATTATGGGTTTACCGCATTGGGGACAAAACTGGCTGGCTTCGGTGGGCGTGGTTTCCCGGGGAATAGGTTCCGGTTCGGGAACAGGTGGCAGTGGAGGAGTTGCCTTTTCTTCAATAACAGGAGCTTCGGCTTTGATAATTGCGGTATCGAAACCGCACTCTTCGCAAAAACGATCGCCCGGCACCAGTTTCTTGCCGCATTGCGGACAGACTGGAATATTCGCCGGCTCAGAAGCAGCTATCTCTCCTTCCGGTGATTGTATCGTAGCAGAGTCAACTGTCGATAAGTCGAAACCGCATTCCTGGCAAAAACGGTCGCCGGGAATGAGCGTAGTACCGCATTGGGGACAAAATTTCATAAGTGGATTTATTTGCTGTCTAGGGTCGTTATGGGTATAATGCAGTCAATTATAACATATTTGTCCTTGTCCCCACCAGGGGGGCGGACTGTGTTTGTTTATTGCTAGTGATGAAAAAGGTTACAGCCCCATCCCGCGAAAACCACCACTTCCAACAAAGAATAATCCCAGGATTGCTCCTAAAATAAGGGCAAGCAGGAATGAGATAGCTATCATCACCAGCAGAGTAATGATAACGTAAGCAACGACTTTTTCTTTTGGAGTATTTTTAAGAATTGGCAAACCTACCGCCAGCAAATAGATAGAATATAAGCCGACCAGCAATGATAGCCAGCGAACACCGGNGATCAGCAGCAGGATACCTGCAACCCATGAAGCTGTGTATGAATAAACAGCCAGTTGCAACGATTTGCCTAAGTTTTTTGTTGAATCAAATGATGGTGCCAGCATATCAATTACCCATGCCAGGAGGTAAACACCAATAACTCCTGAGAGTAGTTGAATCAATCCCTGCATTATCCCGCNTGATACACTTCGGAAAGTGTAACCCATAACAGTAGTTCCTATGAGTCCATAAGAAATAAATGAAGCAACAGCAGGAATGAGAGCAAGAATAAGTGCGTATCCGAACAACAATTTCATTGTATTGGGCTGCTCATTATTGATGACCGGCCATTCAAGCTTCGGCTTGGTTAAAATGTTGATAACCCGCTGAATGATGTTCGTTTTACCGGAAATTGCATCGGTAAATGCATTGGTAGCCTCCCTGGTTTCGAAAGTCGGCTTTGGTTGCTGCACTGGGGGAGGAGTTTGTTCCTGGCTTTGGATCTGAAAGCCGCATGATGCACAGAATTTTGCGCCTTCTTTGAGTTCGGCGCCACAATTAGGACAGAATTTCATACGCTTGGATTTTGGGTGAATAACCGGTTTATTATTTGGTTGAATTATACAGAAGGAAAGACGAAAATTTCCGGTGACTTACAAATATACGTCATGAAATTTATGTATGCAACTAATTTGTTTATGACTTAGCTGTGCTGAAAGGTTACCACTTTTTCTTTTTGTCCGAATTCCCGTTATCTGCCAGTTCAAAATCCATCTGCTTTTTCTGAAGGTCTATTTTTCTGACTTTAATTCTTACAGTATCACCAAGCCTGAAGACACGGCCCCAGCGCTGACCTATGATACGATAGTTTTCATCGTCGAGGTAATAAAAATCGTCGTTGAGATAGCGGAGCGAAATCATTCCCTCGCATTTACTTTCGGTGAGTTCAACAAAGATTCCCCATTTGCTTACTCCTGATATCAACCCGTCGAATTCCTGCCCGATCTTATCCATTAGGTATTCAGCCTGTTTATACTTTACGCTGGCACGTTCTGCTTCCATGGCTTTACGTTCCATTTCGCTNNTTGAATGTACACAATATCCTTCATATTCTTCCTGGTTGACTGATGGTTTACCTTTCAGATACCAGTCGAGCAGGCGGTGCACCATGAGATCGGGATAGCGGCGGATAGNGGAGGTGAAGTGGGTATAAAAACTGAATGCCAGCCCGTAATGACCTATATTATGGGTTGAATACTCGGCCCGCGCCATTGTACGTATGGCCACAGTCTCAATCATGTTTTCCTCACCTTTTCCAACAATGTCTTCAAAGAGCCGGTTGAACGAGGTAGAAATATTTCTGCGGCTGTTTGTTTGAAATTTGTACCCCAGCTTACGCAGAAGTTCCGTAAAATTTGACAGTTTATCGGGATTGGGTTCATCGTGTACACGGTATACAAAAGTCTTTTTTTCTCCTTCCCCTTTGCGGTCACCAATGCGGGCTGCCACGCGCCGGTTTGCCAATAGCATGAAATCCTCAATCAACCAGTTGGCCTCCTTTTGTTCTTTGATGATGACACCCAGCGGCTTGCCATTTTCGTCAAGGTTAAACTTAACATCCTGCGATTTGAAAGCGATAGAGCCTTTTTTAAATCTATCGTCTCGAAGTTTTGACGACAGGTTATGCAGGGTCATCAGTTCATCCCTGAAATCGCCTTCAGCCCCTTCGATAATGAGCTGAACCTCTTCGTAATTATATCTCCTGTTCGATTTGATAACCGTGCGGCCAAACCATTCATCAAGCACTTCGCCTTTGTTATTCATTTTGAAAACAGCCGAATAACAGAGTTTCTCTTCATCAGGACGGAGCGAACATACCAGGTTCGAAAGCTGTTCGGGCAGCATTGGGATGGTCCGGTCGACTAGATAAATTGAGGTCCCCCGCTCAAAAGCTTCATTGTCAATTGCGGTTCCGGGTTGTACGTAGTGCGAAACATCAGCAATATGAACACCAACTTCGAAGTTGCCGCCCGGCAGTATCTTAAGTGAAAGTGCATCATCAAAATCCTTGGCGTCTGCCGGGTCGATAGTACAGGTCCATACATCACGGAAATCGCGGCGGCGGGCAATCTCTTCGGGCGGAACTTCATTTTTAATCTTCCTGGCTTCGTCTTCAGCCGCTTTTGGAAAAGTAAGAGGAAAATCAAACTCGGCCAGGATGGCATTCATTTCCACGTTATTATTGCCGGGGAGCCCTAGCACGTGGATGACCTCTCCTACCGGATTGGCACTCCGTTTGGGCCAGTCGGTAATTAAGGCTACAACTTTTTCACCGTTTTTGGCGCCTTTGAGCGCACCCAGCGGTATATAGATATCTATAGGTACATTGGTACTATCGGGTTCCAGATAAGCAAATCCCTTGGAAATGTGTATTATACCAACAAATTGTTTCTTCGCCCTTTCAAGTATCTCCACGATTTCACCTTCGGTCTTGCGGTTGGCACGTTTCGGAAACAGGTGTACCCGCACCTTATCGCCATTGAGTGCATGCAACGTATTCCCGGCATTTATAAACACATCTTCGGGCAGGTCGGGTGTTATCACATAGGCTTTGCCGGTTTGCTTCATATCAACAATGCCGGTAATCGTATTGGCCTTCGAAACAGCAACAATGAGCTCGGGATTGAGTTTGTATTTTCCACGGTTCATTTCAACAAGCGATCCCTGCATGCAGAGGCTGTGAAGAATCGTTTTGATCTCCTCTTTTTCTCGTTTGTCAGTAACCGAAAGCTGAGCTGCCGTTTGTCTGAAATTGAAACTGTGAGAAGGATTTTCGGCAAACAGATTAAAGACCTGGTTGGTTAAAGCATTGCGGGCAATATTGACAGTGGGATTTTTTTGATTTTTTAGACATCGGTAAATTGTTGATATAGAGATTTATGATTAAATTATTCAGTTATTTTAATACCTTGGGGAATGGCGTCAATCAGGGACCGGGTGTAATCCGACTTCGGATGCTTGTATAGTTCATCGGCCTCACCTGATTCGCATATACTGCCATTTTGCATTACCAACAGCCGGTCGCTCATATAACGCACCACTCCTAGGTCGTGCGAAATAAAGATGTAAGTGAGCCCAAGCTCCTTTTTCAGATCATCGAGCAGATTAAGTACCTGTGCCTGAACCGAAACATCCAGAGCCGAGACCGATTCGTCGCAAACGATAAATTCGGGTTCAACGGCCAGGGCACGGGCAATACAGATACGCTGCCGCTGACCTCCTGAGAATTCATGCGGATATCGGTAAAAATGCTCTTCTTCAAGACCAATCCTTTTCAGCAGTTCAATGGTTTTGATCTTTCGTTCAGCAGCAGAACCATGAAGATGGTGAACTTTCATAGGCTCCATGATGGCGTAACCGGCAGTTATCCTCGGGTTTAGCGACGAATACGGGTCCTGAAACACAATCTGCATTTTTTTACGCAATGCCCTCATTTCTGTTGAATTGAAAGCTCTTACATCATAACCGTTGTAACGTATTTCTCCAGTAACTGGTTCAATAAGCCTGAGAACAGATCGCCCAAGGGTAGTTTTTCCGCATCCCGATTCACCAACAAGGCCTAAAGTTTCACCGGGGAAAACTTCGAAACCCACCCCATCCACAGCCGTAATATATTGCTTTGGCTTTCCGAAAATATTCCTTTTCGTAATATAACGGGTCACAACATTAGTTGCTTTCAGTAAAGGGGCTTNTGCATACAATCTGGCATGGTTTTCATCTCTTGGGGCCGCCGGAATAAGGTCGTTCACAATTTGTTTACCGTTCAAAAAATCAGCAATAACCGGCAACTTAGCCGGCCGGGCTCCCGGTGACGGACGACAGCCAATAAGTCCTTTTGTGTAAGGATGTTTCGGCTTTGTAAAAACGTCATGAACATTACCCTTTTCTACGATTTTCCCTTTGTACATCACCACGACTTCATCAGCAATTTCAGCAATCACCCCCAGGTCATGCGAAATAAACATCAGACTCATCCTGTGTTTCTGCTGAAGAGTTTTCAGCAGTAGCAGAATTGACTTTTGTACCGTAACATCCAGTGCGGTTGTGGGTTCGTCAGCAATAAGCAAGCCTGGGTTACAGGCAATAGCCATGGCTATCATCACTCGCTGGCGTTGCCCTCCCGAGAGATGGTGCGGGTAAGCCCTCAACATTTCAACAGGGCGCGGCAGCATCACTTCTTCAAAAAGTTTCAGGACCCTCTCTTTCGCATCTTTTTTCGAAATCTTCTCATGCTCGGAAATCATCTCCATGACTTGTCGTCCGCAACGATACGAAGGATTGAGAGAAGTCATAGGTTCCTGGAAAATCATTGAAATTCGTCGGCCTCGCCATGAACGCATTTCTTTTTCGGAGAGAGACAGCATATCCATTGAATTTCCGTCGCTGTCCTCTAAAAGGATTTGTCCGCCCGAAATTTTAGCATTAGGTGATAATAACCGCATTATTGCGAGCGAAGTCACTGATTTCCCTGATCCTGACTCTCCGACTATTCCCAGCGTTTTCCCGGGAGTGAGATTAAATGAAATATGGTTAACCGCGCGGGTGGCACCGTTTTCATGGGTAAAATCAACAGTAAGGTCCGAAACGGACAGTTGGATTGAGTTGGCCATAGAAAGAACCGGGGCCGGGTCTCGTTATTTAAGGATATCCTTTGTCAGCACCAGCTGAAAGATAAGTTCAGTCATTTGCTCTTTGTTAAACCTGCTGGAATTAACAATGAGATCAAATAGTGTATTACATGTTTTTTCTCCGGTGAGGCAACCTATCATCTGTTCGCGCTCTTTGTCTGATTTCAGAACAAATTCACGGGCAAACTTTTTATCGTAACCGAACCTTGTCATTATTTCATTGATGCGCCATTCAAGCGGGGCTTCAAACCTTATATGCACAGACCGCCGGATATGCCTGCAGCTGATTACGCCTCCGCGCCCTACAAGAATTACATTCCCTCTTTCGGCGAACTCTTTGAGTATATCCTGCGTTGTTTTCTTGATCTTCAGATCGCTCATATGTCGCTTGCCTGACAGAGCTTCGACCACTTCATCCATTACACCGCGATCCTTATCGGAAAGCACTTTCTTGATATGCGATGTATCGAGATGGAGTTTTTCAGCAGATTTTTCGAGGATTTCGCGGTTAATAAACTGCCACCCTCCTCTCATACTGAATTGAGCGGAATGTTCATTTAATTTGATACTCAGGTCGTGAGCTACCGCTGAAGCATTGCATCCGGTTTCCCGCGAAAATGTGATTACAGGCCCCGGATCATTTCGTTTTTCTATGCTCTCGCGCATTTCACCAATGCGTCTCAGCATGTATTCTGACAAAAGGTCAGGCATATAACCTCCTTTTTAAGAACGATCAGTATTGCGACTGGCCAAGCCGGTGACGTATTGCTTCCGACTCCTTTTCATATCCCGGCTTGTTAAGTAATGCAAACATATTCTTTTTGTATGCTTCAACACCCGGCTGGTCGAATGGGTTTACACCAAGCAAGTATCCGCTAAGCCCGCATGCAAATTCAAAGAAGTAAAGCAGTTCACCAAGGGCGGTTTCATCAATTCTCGGAATATTTATACTTATGTTGGGCACATCTCCGTCAATATGAGCCAGGGAAGTTCCTAGAGCGGCCATCTGGTTTACCTCGTGTAACGATTTGCCGGCAATGAAATTCATCCCGTCCAGATCAGCAGGATCCGGAGGAATATTAAGCCCCCTCAACGGAGAGCCAACATTGATAACTGTTTCGAACAACATCCGTTGTCCTTCCTGGATGTACTGCCCCATTGAGTGAAGATCTGTGGTAAAGCCGACGCCAGCCGGAAATATGCCTTCACCTTCCTTACCTTCGCTTTCGCCGTACAGCTGTTTCCACCATTCTGTAACATACTGAAGGGCAGGCTCATAGTTGACAAGTATTTCCACTTGTTTTCCCTGGCGGTAAAGCGAATTGCGGATAGCAGCATACATTGCAGCATAATTTTCGCTTATCAATGTGTTTTCGAGGCAATACCTGCGCATGGCAGCGGCTCCGTCAACCAGTTTGCGTATGTCAAAACCGGCAACCGCTATTGGTAACAGTCCGACAGGGGTGAGTACCGAGAAACGGCCACCAACATCATCGGGGATTACGTATGTTTTATAGCCTTCGTCATCCGAAAGTTTCTTGAGGGCACCCCGGCTTTTATCAGTGATCGCTATTATCCTGCTTTTGGCTTCCTCCCTGCCATATTTCTTTTCAATATGGTTTTTCAGAATTCTAAAAGCAACAGCAGGTTCAGTAGTTGTTCCTGATTTCGAAATTACGGCAAGCGCATATTCCTTTTTATCGAGTAGATCGAGAAGCTGGGCATGATATGTTTGGCTTATGCTGTTTCCGGCATATACGATCAACGGTGATTTCGATTTTTCATCCTCCAGCAAAGCATTAAACGGGTGCTGCAAAGCCTCAATCACGGCCCTTGCACCAAGGTAAGAACCGCCAATACCTATGACAACGAACACTTCTGCTTTGGAACGTATAGCGCGGGCATCATTTTCGATGCTTGTTAATAAATCTTCATCTATCTGATCGGGAAGATCGACCCAACCCAGGAAATCGTTGCCTTTGCCTGTTTTATTAATAAGCTTTGAATGACATTGGTCTATTTCGTCCTGGAAGGCAAAAATTTCCTCATCAGCGATAAACTGTGCCAGGGCTTCCCTGTTAAGTGATAAATTAGTCATACAATATTTTGTTTGTTATGATTGGCAATAATACATAAGAAGTTCTATAAAATTACTAATGTTTTGCACAATTTCCTAACAAAAAATGCGGCCGACAAGGACCGCATTTTTCAAACAAACAACAAAACCAGGTAACCTTTAGTTTATTCACAAGCGTGAATAATACCGTTATGCAAAATTTGTATAGCTTAACTTAACTAACCGCTACAAAAGTAATATGAGCCTTTGAAGCAGGTTGTTAACGAAATATAACGAACGTTAAAATTTGTTAACCTTGCAAAAGCATATAAATGAGTGCCATTACCTTTGCCTGTCATGAAGAAAAGCGCATTCATCCTCTTTATTGCCATAATTACCCTGGCCATTGCCACACTCATCGGTATGCAGGTGTACTGGATCAAAAGTGCAGTCAGGCTCCGCGAAGGCAATTTTAACCGTAGTGTTGATGAAGCGGTAAATTCAGCAGTTGCAAAGCTGGAGTATATTGAACTTTCGCGAAAGCTCGCCAGGGGCGAAGGTATTCTCAACAGCAATGATTCTTCATTGTATTTTTATCAAAAGAAGATAATAACAGCCAATAGCGGCGGCAATAAACCAGTTTCTGACAGCCAGTATCGTGATTCTCTTGTTGACGGCGCCCGACTCATCACTATTAACCCATCGCACAATGAGCCTGGAAGCCTTCGAAAAATGTCTTCCCCTCCGAACGAACCCCGCCCGGAACCTGAAGACCGTCCCATGGGTAAGCCGGATGATCTTTTCAGACCGGCACCTGAAATGTCGCAGCCTTCAATTATTCACCGGATGTTTTCGCAACTTATTGGCCCTGCAGGTGTTCGCGAAATAGAGAATTACGTTTCGACCGGGCTGATCGACACACTCCTTACTTCAGAACTTGCTGCCAAAGGCATTCCCATCGAATTTGAATTCGGTATTTATAATACTTACCGAAATAAAATAGTACTTGAAAAGACAGGCCGCTATCATGATTACCTGCTCGGACAAGGGTATACATTTCCTGTTTTTGGAGGTACCGGAGTATCGCCTGTGAATTACCTTCTCGTATATTTCCCTGACAGGTCAAGGTTTATTTTCATGAATCTTTGGGGATTGCTGGCCGTATCAGCCGGACTGCTTCTTGTCATTGTGCTGTCGTTTGTTTATTCGATGTTTACTATTATCCGGCAAAAAAAGCTCTCGGAACTGAAGAATGATTTTATCAACAACATGACGCATGAGTTT
This sequence comes from Lentimicrobiaceae bacterium, assembly GCA_015657475.1. GTDB lineage: Bacteria > Bacteroidota > Bacteroidia > Bacteroidales > UBA4417 > UBA4417. Next base: position 12,617 of record JADLKF010000004.1, read on the forward strand.
AAAACGCCTATTTCAACAGTATCACTGGCCTGCCAGGCACTTTCTGATAAAGATATACCACAGACTGCTGATTTGATCGGTAATTACATCAATATCATCAGTGAAGAAAACAGGCGGTTGGGTTTAATGGCTGAAAAAATTCTTCAGACTGCAATTCTGGAACAGGGCAAACTTAATCTGCGTTTCGAAAAAATTAATCTTCACACACTCATACAGGATGTAGTTAAAAACATCGGCATCCAGGTCGAAATTCGCGATGGAAGCATTGCTACAGAGTTATTGGCTGAAAATCCATTCCTGAAAGCCGATAAAGTTCACCTGTCGAACATGATCTACAACCTGCTTGATAATGCCAACAAATATTCCCCGCGCCGCCCAACTATTCTCATAACAACCGAAAATATTGAGAACGGACTGATTGTGAAAGTAAAAGACAACGGAATAGGAATAAGCAAAGCCAACCAGAAGAAAATTTTCGACAAACTGTACCGCGTCCCAACTGGAGATGTGCATAATGTAAAAGGATTCGGACTGGGACTAAGTTATGTTAAATTTGTAGTGGAGAAACACGGCGGAACCATCACAGTTGAGAGCGAAGTCAACAAGGGAAGCACCTTTGTCATCTACCTGCCCTGTAACCTTATAAAAAGTGATTCGTCAGATAAACGTAGTTAACGACAACCATTTCAATATCACTGAACAATGGAAAACAAAATAAAAGTATTGCTGGCCGAAGACGACCGTAACCTTGGAAATATATTACGCACTTATCTCGAAGCTAAAGGTTATGCTGCACGACTTGCTGTTAACGGTCAGGAAGCCTTTGATATTTTTTCAAAAGAGCCGTTTAATTTCTGCATTGTGGATGTAATGATGCCTGTGAAAGATGGTTTTTCATTGGCCAAGGATATCCGGAAAATCGATGCGACAATCCCCATTCTTTTCCTCACAGCCAAGTCGCTTGAAGAAGACAAGCTCAAGGGATTCCAGGCCGGAGGCGACGATTACCTCACCAAGCCTTTCAGCATGGAAGAGTTACTGGCTCGTATGGAAGCCATCCTGCGACGTGCGTCAATGATCCAGAATTCAACCGGCGGTAAAGGAATTTATGAGATTGGCAAATTTGTTTTTGATTACAATCACCAGCAACTCATAATCAACGGCATTGAGCAGAAACTAACTTCAAAAGAAGCGGAATTGCTGAAATTGCTTTGCGATCATATCAACCAGGTGGTGGACCGCAGTTTCGCGCTGAACCGTATTTGGCAAAACGACAGCTACTTCAATGCCCGTAGTATGGATGTTTATATTGCTAAATTGCGCAAATACCTGAAAGAGGATGATTCAGTGGAGCTTATCAATGTTCATGGAATCGGTTTCAAACTGGTCACCAATAACGGGATATAAAGTTACCGGCAACAAAATACATCACCGTTTTCTTTCAATCACTTTTAGCGCTTCTCTGCGGCTAAGGCCTGAAAGGGGATGCGTCTCCACGAATTTTTTCACGGCAGCAGGTTGATACTTGGAATATTGGCGTAAAGCCCAACCAATTGCCTTCCTGATAAAAAAATCCTGTTCACCGGATAATCGTTCACACAACCCAAACAGCAATTCCTGATCGGTTTTATGCCCGTATTTTAGCTGGAAAAGCAGAGCAGTCCGCCACAGCCAATGGTTTTCGGTTTGCAGCCAGCCTTCGATCCTTGACTCAATCTTATCATGGTTTTTCTGATAGAGTTGACCGGAAATATTTGACGCAATATAGTCAACAGTATCCCACCATGATTTGGTAATGATCATGAATTCAGCAGTATCCATTAATTTGAATTCACCTTTCCGTGTCAGCGGCGCCATCATCTCCATAGCAGCATACTGCCATTCTCGCTGTGGCTGCTCCCAGGCATATCTCACAAACAAATCAATTTCAGCAACATTCGGAAATCCGGTCTCTTTTTTCAGTTCGGCCAGTATTTCCCTTCTGCGTGGTGACGAGATTCCATAAAACTCTGAAATATTGCGCATGTATGCTTTTGCCCCTGAAGCCTTTACGGGATCTGCTGATGCATCAAATTTGCAACGTAGCGGACCGGCGTATGTATGAAGGATCTCAGGTGAATTTCTCATCTTTCTTGCCATTACTACTTGACAATCTGTAATTTATTGACTATTTCTTCCGTGGTACCCGGGTTTTTAAGATGGACAAAATAAGTCCCGGCTACAGTTTGGGTTGTTTCCCATCTGAAAATATTTTCCCCTGCATTGAGATGTTGTTTTTCGACAAGACAACCATTTGCATTGTAAATGCACAGTTGAGAAGATTCCTTTAAAGAAGTTAATATGTCGCAAAAATTGCGGGCGGGATTGGGAGCAATGTGCATTTTCAGATTTTTCTCTTTCTCTGCCTGCCCAACGTATTGTTCATCCCAAACAGCCAACGTGTATTCACCCCTCTTTAAGTTTTGCACTTCAAGGTAACCAACGTTCCAGCCCCCGATTTTTGTAAAAGGCACACCATACCATTCGTGCCCCGGGCCAGTGCGGTACAAAATTACCAGCGAATCGGCAGAACTTGTTAAAAGTGTGTTATCCAGATTGTTTGCTTTGCTGTAAAAGAATTTTGCTTTTGCCTTGAATCCTGCTGGAAATATTCCTTCAACTTTCCAATGACGATAGTCAGAAAGCCGCAATCCCGGCAGAGGGCTCTGCATACTATCAGGAGGAACCCAGTTGTGGGTAATACGCACAAAGGCAGAATCATCAACTGATTCGGTGGTTACCTTGGCATAAGTTTCCGGAAAAGTTACTTCCCCCGTGGTTTTTATTACCATGGCATAGTCAGTCGTTGCATCGGAAATTTTTTGGTTAAGGTCAGCCATTACTTCAACAGGCGCGAAAGGAACACTAAACAATTTGCTCCCGGTGAGACCCGAAAAATGCAGGGTGTCTGAATATTGCTGCCATTGGCTCCCCATAAAATTGATTTCCAGGTGGTTGGAATTGGCAAGTGTAGTTGTACCTTTCAGTTTCTGCCTGACATAAACCATTACATCGTAATACCCCGAAACCTGCTGAACCGAAAACGAATCCACCGAGAATTGCGAAAAGCCAGGTGAGAACACCCATGCCTGGAAAAAATCATGAAGGTCGATTCCTGTATAATTACTCAGAAAGTCACGCATGTTTTCTGATGAAGCGTAGTTGTAAGCATATTGGGTGAGATACGCCTTTACACCATTGAAGAACAAATTATCGCCCAGATAATTACGCAGGGTGTGGACTACTTGTCCGCCTTTATCATAAACAGTGCTCCCATAGGTTAAATTTGAAGGAATACCGTAAAGTGCATAATAACCACCATCCGTTACATGAGTATTTTGCAGCACATCCTTAAGTTTGACCCGCATATCATCTTTATAAGCAGTCTCACCGTATAATCCTCCAAGTAACAGTGATTCACACCATCGCGCCCAGCCTTCGTTGAGCCACATATCCTCTGCTGAAGCACAGGTAACCATATCACCGAACCACATGTGAGAAAGTTCGTGCCCGTACCACCATTCATTACTTGTTGTACCATTCCAGCCGGAATATGGATATGAAATATTGGCTGCATGTTCCATGGCACCCTGGGCGGTAGATGTATAACCAACCCTTTCGAAAGGATATGGCCCGAAATGCTCTTCAAAATTTTCAAGTATATCATTGAGATGTACAAACGTTCCGGCAATTTTTGAAGTATCAACGGGCCTTGCATACCAGGTAATCGGGACCTGACCGTTTATTCCGTTGAAGGTGCCGGTTTTAAGTTCATATTTCCCGGTAGAAAAAGAAATAAGGTAAGTAGGGAGTGAATATATCGTTTTCCAATGCCATGTGCTGGTATTGTCGCCATTATCAGTAACTTCGACCAATTCGCCACCACAAGCCGCCTTTTTATCATTGCTTACTCTCACATAAACATCATACAGTGCCCGGTCGTGGAAATCGTCGATACACGGAAACCAGGCTTTTCCAAGATTATGAGGATCTGCATCAAATCCTACCCCAAGATTGAAAACATAATCCCCTGAAAAATGCACACCGCCCCAGTTTGATGGATCGGTAAACGGTGTTCCGTGATAATAAATACCTGTAACAGCCGTGTCACCGGGATTCATCGTAACCGGTAATGGGATTCGCAGCAAAACGCCCTCATGAACAAAATTTTGTACAATATTTCCATCCACGGTAACTGAATCAACAGTAAGGTTAATCAACTCCAAAGTCAGAGCAGATATACCATTCATCAACGGAGTGAAAGTAACTTCGGTGTAACCTTTCAATGTTTTTTGCGTCACATTGATATCAATGAGATGAATATCGTAGTGCAATACGTCAATTGTATCGCTGTATAAGGCTGATATGTCGGCCTTTATGGCGTTTTGTGCCTTTATGCTGATTCCGGTAAGTAGTGTCAAACTGAGTAGAAAAACTGCGCAAAACTTCATTTCACCAAAGTTTATTTCCTGAACAATAACTTAATAACTTTGTAAAGATATATACAAAACCGTTTTCCGTCGTTTATACAGTCAACAGCATATCTCCCGGCAAACTCATAATCAGGTTAAAGCCGGTTAATTGTTCCCCGCATATGAAAAAACTATTTCTCCTTTTATTTGCTCTGATGGCTTCGGTCATGGCATTTCCGCAGGAAGTGTGGACCCTTGAAAAGTGCATTGAGCATGCTCTTACAAACAATATATCGATCAAACAGCAAATGTTGCAGGTCGATGCCAATAAAGCAACATTGATACAGAGCAAACTCGACCTGTTGCCATCACTCAACGGTGGTGCACAACACGGATACAATTACGGTAAAACCGTTGACCGGTATACAAACCAGTTTGCTTCAAACAGTGTACAATCCGATAACTTTTACCTGGGTTCGCAATTCACCCTGTGGGATGGTTTTCAGAAAATCAACCAAATGAAGCGAAATAAAGCTGAACTGGAAGCCTCGAATTACGATACTGATAAATATATGGATGATATTTCGCTGAATATAGCAACGGCATATCTCCAGATTCTTTATTACAAAGAGGTACTACGAACAGCCCAGAACCAGGTGGATATTTCACAACAACAGACTGACAGACTTGCAAAGATGGTCGATGCAGGCGCTTCAGCTCAGGGCGATCTTTACAATATCCAGGCCCAACTGGCTTCGGCAAAAGTTTCAGTCGTTGACGCACGCAATAACCTAGGCCTGGCTTATCTGACACTTGCCCAGATGCTGGATTTACCTTCGACCGATGGATTTGAGATTGAAGTTCCTGATCTGGATATTGGCAGTCAGCCTGCACTTGTTGCAAACCCTGAACAGGTATACCTCTATGCGTTGGAAAATCAGCCTGTTATAAAAAGTGCCGAACTAAGGGTAAAAAGTTCTGAATACGGTTTAATGCTGGCACGCGGCGCACAGTCACCCACACTTTCGATGAGTGCGTCCCTGGCCACAGGGTATTCCGGTGCTGCACAAATGCTTGGCGATACAATGACCAAGGTTGTTCCGATCGGATACACAATGATAAACGGTATGCCAGCCGAGCTGGTTTATGGTTCATACCTCTATTCTACTTATAAGGATAAACCTTTCGGCGATCAGATCAGTGATAACATTAACCGATCATTAAACTTCAACTTATCAATCCCGATTTTCAATGGATGGGCAACCCGGTCAGCTATTAGCCGTGCCCGAATCAATGTCGAAAATTCGAAATATAACCTCGATCAAAGTAAGCTGCAACTTCGTAAAACCATTCAGCAGGCTTACGCCGATGCTCATGGCGCTCTCGACAAATACCAGGCCTCGCTTACCGGTGTTGAAGCCGCCCGTGAATCGTTTCGTTACGCTGAGCAAAAATTCAATGTAGGACTCATGAATTCAGTTGATTACAACAATGCCCGCAAAGAATATGAAAAAGCAGACTCGGATATGATCTGGGCAAAATATGAATTCATTTTCAAAACGACAGTTCTCGACTTTTATATGGGTAAACCCATCACACTTAAAAGAAAGTAACAACGCAAAACTGAAAGATTTAACACGATAAGTTCATAATTCCTATAACGATGTTCAAGAAGAAAAATCTAATCCGAATTCTGGTTATCCTTGGTGTTTTGCTCATCATCGTATTTGCCGTAGCAAAGAAAAAGGGCGTGATCGGCAAACCAGATATTACCAAAATCGCAACCGAGATGGTAAAGAAACGTACCATTATCGAAACCGTTTCAGCCAGTGGTAAAATAGCGCCTGAAGTTGAAGTAAAACTATCTCCTGACGTATCAGGTGAAATTATTGAATTGCTCGTTAAGGAAGGCGATCAGGTTAAAGCCGGCGATTTTCTCGCCAAAATCAACCCTGAACTTTATATTTCAGCCAACGACAGGGCTGTGGCCGGATTAAACACTGCCAANAGCCAACCTGGCGAATACCAAAGCCAGGTATGCACAGGTGAAAGCCCAGTTTGTAAATGCCAAAACCTCTTTCGAACGCAGTTCAAAGCTTTTTGATCAAAANNAACCATCTCACAGGCTGAATTTGATAATGCAAAATCACAATACGAAGTTGCCCAGGCCGAAGTTGATGCAGCTGAAGAAAGTGTGCGTGCTGCCGAATTCTCTGTCAACAGCGCCCAGGCCGGTGTGAAGGAAGCCCGCGAAAACCTGACAAAAACCACTATTTATGCTCCTGTAGGCGGAACCATATCAAAACTCAATGTCGAAAAAGGGGAGAGGGTGGCCGGAGCTTCACAGTTCTCATCAGGTACCGAAATTCTGCGCATTGCCAATCTTCAGTCAATGGAAGTTAATGTAAGTGTAAATGAAAATGATATTGTTCGCGTTAATCTCGGCGATACTGCATTGGTTGAAGTTGATGCTTACCAGAACCGTAAGTTTAAAGGGCTGGTTACCGAAATCAGTACTTCGGCTAACACCACCGGTGTAAGTGCTGACCAGGTTACTAATTTCGATGTCAAAATACGTATACTTCCCGATTCTTACAAAGACCTGATAGATCCGAAACTCCCTAACAAATCGCCTTTCAGGCCTGGCATGTCGGCTACGGTTGATATCCAGACAGAATCAGTTGTTAATGTGCTGGCTGTTCCCATTCAAGCTGTAACAACAAGGCAGGACAGCACACAAATAAAACTAAAAAATGCTGAAAATAAAGACAAAAAGCCCGAAGCCGAAGGTGAAAATAACAAGGATGAAGCCAAGAAAAAGAATGAAGAAATACAGGAAGTTGTCTTCATTTACGACAATGGCAAAGCAAAAAAAGTAAATGTGAAAACGGGTATACAGGATAATACTTATATCACGATCACTGAAGGTCTTAAGGAAAATGATGAAATTATTGTAGCTCCTTATCGTGCTGTGTCTAAGAAACTAAAGGATGGTGATGAAGTGAAAAAAGTTGATATCAAAGACCTTTACAAAGACGAGAAATAATTGATAATCATTTATCTCAACAAAACAGACCCTTTTTTAAGGGTCTGTTTTGTTTTTGCATCGTACTTTTGTCTCACGAATATTGATCTAATATGGCAACTATTCTGGGAATAGAAACTGCAACTGAAGTTTGTTCGGTTTCACTATTGCATGATAGGAATATTATTGCAGTTAAAGAATCAGCAGGAAATAACGAACATTCCCGTTTACTTACTCCTTTTATACACCTGGTTATCGAAGAAAGCGGAATTTCCTTATCGCAAATTGATGCTGTAGCAGTCAGCATGGGCCCGGGATCATATACGGGACTCCGCATCGGTGTTTCAACGGCCAAGGGCTTATGTTTTTCACTGGATAAACCACTTATTGGCATTAGTACTCTCAAAGCTATGGCCTGGCAGGTTTTGCATCATTCAGGTGAAAACACTGCTGCCAATAGCAATACCCTTCTTTGTCCCATGATTGATGCCCGCAGAATGGAAGTTTATATGGCTGTTTTTGACTGGAATCTAAAGGAGAAAGTTCCTGTAGAGGCGATAATTATTAACGAAGATTCCTTCAGGGAAGAAACTAGCCATAACAGAGTTCTTATTTTTGGCAATGGTTCTGAAAAATGCAAAACAATTCTCAACGGGCAAAATAATATTTACTTTATTGATGATATTAAAGCAACAGCAAAATCAATAGCAGTGCTGGCAGAGGAAAAATTTTATAATAATGAACTTGAAAATACTGCCTATTTTGAACCTTTTTATCTTAAAGATTTCATTGCAGGGAAACCGCATGTAAAAGGATTACACTAGTTAATCTATAATATCAAACTTTGCCATATTCGTAATTAATTAAAAAGCAATACTTGTTTGTAAATTATTGACTTATATATTTTTCAAATTTTCATAATTATCAGTTTTTCAATATTTTAAATCAATTATTAATAAATTTCACTTGCTAGTACGCGCTCATTTAGAACTAATTAAGCTTTTGCACTTATTGTTGTTAATATTGTTTGACTGCAATACTTTACAGTGCATAAAAAAAACCAATTATTAACAAAAGTGAACAAATGAGTCTATTTTCTCAATAATGTCATAAGTTATTGAAAGTTTTCATTTGTAAAAAACGCCCTTTTAAACAATACAATGGTTGTTTATACTTCATGATTTATAAAAACCCGGGTTATTCACAGTTTTGTTAATAAACTCATATAAAATACAAAATCAACTAATTAAGACTTTCTAAATTGTTTATTAATTGTGAAAAAAGCTGTAATAATAAACAATGCAACTCTTTTCCAATATTTCTATTAACACAATTAACAGCTAATATATAATCACAATAAATTATTTAAAATAAATTATATATATAATGTTTAAAAGTGCTGTTTATACTGAAAAGAAATAAAAAAAACCTCCTGTGTAAGGAGGTTAATTTTTGAGGTATCAAGCGGAGTCGAACCGCTGTACACGGTTTTGCAGACCGTTGCCTAGCCACTCGGCCATGATACCGATTATAGATGCAAAATTACTTAAGTTTTTCAATTTTCCAACAACAGCCCATTTTCATCATGTGTATACAATGCTAAGCATTGCGGACAAAGACATGAATCATACTTGTTTTCAATGAATTCCAATGCTGCAGGTGATAAAGAAATTTCATGGCACCAGCACTTGGAAGAAGAACTGCAATTGAATTTGTTTCCGCAACGCGGACAAAATTTTATGCCGGTTTCTAATTTTTCCATTAAGTGATAATTTACCTGTGAAGAGTTACGCTCACTTGTTTCACCTTTCCACCAGCTGACAGCGCTGGATTTAATTTGATTATTTTCACAGTAACGTGTTGTACTTCAGAAAAATGTTGAAATATTGAATCAAGAATTCTGCGCCCGACATGTTCAAGCAAATGTGATTTTTGCTCCATTTCGGTTTTTACAATTCTGTAAACCGACTGGTAATTAATGGTTTGCCTTAAATCGTCGGAAACTTCAGCTTTGGAAGTATCAGTCTCGATAATGATATCAGCCGAGAATCGGGTGCCTATAACTTGCTCTTCTTTGAAGCAGCCGTGATAGGCAAAAAATTCCATTCCTTCTATTGTTATTGTAGACATACATGCTTGTTTGAAGACAGAAAAACAGGGATTCAACTGCAAAATTAGATATTTATAAACCGGTGTTGATGCATTTAATGAAACTATGATATTCTATTTCGCTGACGGATAGTTTAAAACTGACTATTTTTGCACCTTCATTCACAAACGCTTAATTAATAGCAAAGTTTATTCAGAATGGCTGAAAACACAAAAGAATCGTTACACGAAGAAAAAGTTCCTGCTAATTTCATACACCAGATAATACAGGAAGATATCAGAAATAATAAAAACGGTGGAAAAGTACATACACGATTTCCGCCGGAACCAAATGGCTATCTGCATATAGGGCATGCAAAGAGCATATGCCTTAATTTCGGAACAGCTGCTAAATTTGGTGGCAAGTGTAATCTTCGTTTCGATGATACAAACCCGGTAAAAGAAGATACAGAGTATGTTGATTCAATCATGGAAGATGTTCGATGGCTTGGTTTTGAATGGGACGGTCTGTATTATGCTTCCGACTACTTTGACACCCTTTACGAATATGCTGAAAAGTTGATTGTCAAAAAGTTGGCTTATGTATGTGACCTTACCCAGGAAGAAATAAGTCAGCAACGCGGGACAATTACAAAGCCTGGTACTGAGAGTCCATACAGAAATCGCACTGTTGAAGAAAACCTGGATCTTTTCAGAAGAATGCGTGCCGGGGAATTTGAAGATGGGTCAAGGGTGCTGCGTGCAAAAATTGATATGGCTCACCCGAACATGTTGATGCGTGACCCCATACTTTACCGCATCATACACGCCGAACACCACAATACCGGTAATAAATGGTGCATTTACCCGATGTATGACTTTGCTCATGGCCAGTGCGACTCTATTGAAGGAATCACTCATTCAATTTGTACCCTGGAATTTGAAGTGCATCGGCCTTTATACGACTGGTTCATTGAAAAACTGGAAATATTTGCTCCGCAGCAGATTGAATTTGCACGCCTAAACCTGAGCTATACGGTAATGAGCAAGCGAAAACTGTTACAACTAGTCAATGAAGGGCATGTAAAAGGCTGGGACGATCCGAGGATGCCTACTATATGCGGTTTACGCAGGCGCGGCTTTACACCTGAAAGTATACGCCGGTTTGCCGACATTATTGGCGTAGCAAAGCGCGACCAGGTTATTGATGTTTCACTGCTAGAATTCTGCCTTCGTGAAGATCTGAATAAAAAGGCCGATAGGTTGATGGCTGTGCTGAATCCTGTAAAACTTATTATTGATAATTATCCGGAGGGAGAGGTTGAATACCTGGATGCGGGTATTAACCCTGAAGAACCTGAAAAAGGATTCCGTAAAGTTCCGTTTTCACGCGAATTATTCATTGAAAGAGAAGATTTTATGATTGATCCGCCGGGTAAATTCTTCAGACTTAAACCTGGTGGGGAAGTAAGGCTGAAATATGCTTACATTATAAAATGTGAGAGCTATGTTCAGGATCCGGTTACGGGTGAAATCACAGAAATACACTGTTCATACGAGCCTGACACCCGCAGCGGAATGCCAAACAGCAATAAAAAAGTGAAAGGTACTCTGCATTGGGCATCGGCTGATCATTCTTTTAAAGCCGAAGTACGCTTATATGACCGCCTGTTCAGCAAGGAAACCCCTGAAGATGTTGAAGAAGGCCAGGATTTCAAGGTAAACCTGAACCCAGGGTCTCTTAAAGTTGTGGATGCTTATTGCGAACCTGCAATTCAGCAATATAAGCCGGGTAATAAGGTACAGTTCGAACGGATTGGCTATTTCTGCGTGGATCCCGATTCTGCTGAAAACAAAATAGTGCTCAACCGTACAGCAACCCTGAAAGATAACTGGGCTAAAATTGCATCTAAAGAATAAAATTGAAGTAAGATTATTTCAGATTTAGAAATCTTTAATACTTTTGCACCTCAATTGTCCGATGGTGTAACTGGCAACACGTCTGACTCTGGATCAGAAGAGTCCAGGTTCGAGCCCTGGTCGGACAACTAAAATCCGCTTATTGCGGGATTTTTTGTTATTATTCAGAATCAAATCATTTAAAAATGAGAAAATCCTTTGTCAGGAAACTAATGAAGGAATTTTCTCAATACCTCGTTTGATGCGCTGTATAATATATTCTTTTCCAATTACCTCGGCGATATCCATCATTCCCGGACCCGCATTGGTTCCGACGATAGTCAGCCTAAACGGATTCATCAATTGACCCATACCAATTCCTTTTTCCTCAATATAACTCCTGATACCTGTTTCAAGGTGCTTTTTTGTAAAAGGATCAATGGCTTCGAGCACAGGAATTAAACCACTCAGAACACCGGCTGTTTCGGGCTTCCATATTTTTGCTGCCACCTTTTCATCATATTGTTCAGGATCAATGAAAAAGTAATGAGATTGTGTCCAAAGATCGGCTATTAGTACAATTCTGTCGTGAATGAGCAAGCAAACCTGTTCAACATAATTCGAACATACTTCTATGTTTTTTTCTTTCAGAATGGGAATGAGGAAATCAGCAAGTTCGGCTGGTGATTTCTTTACCATGTACTGGTGATTGTACCAATGTGCTTTTTCAAGATCGAATTTAGCCCNCGATTTACTCACCCTGTCTATCGTGAATGCTTCACTCAATTCATCCATTGTAAATAGCTCCTGTTCGGTTCCGGGATTCCATCCAAGGAATGCTAGCATATTGATGAAAGCTTCAGGCAAATAGCCGCTTTCACGATAACCCGATGAAACTTCACCTGATTTTGGATCTGTCCATTTTAAAGGGAATACGGGGAATCCAAGCCTGTCACCATCACGCTTGCTTAGTTTTCCATTTCCGTCTGGCTTAAGCAAAAGAGGCAAATGGGCAAATTCAGGCATATGTTCTTCCCATCCTAAATACCGGTATAGTAACACATGCAGAGGCGCTGAAGGAAGCCATTCCTCACCCCTGATTACATGTGAAATCTTCATCAGGAAATCATCCACCACATTGGCCAGATGATAGGTTGGCATTCCATCGGATTTATATAGAACCTTGTCATCAAGCAGTGACGAATCTACCTGTACAGTTCCCCTGATGAGATCGTTGACTGTAACAGTTTCCTGCTCGGGAATTTTGATTCTGATTACATAAGGTTCCCCGGCTCTAATCTTAGCTTCAACTTCTGGTGGTGAAATTATAAGGGAATTTTTCAGTCCTTTACGGGACAAGGGCCCATATTGAAAAGTCTCTTTTCTTGACTCGTATTCTTTACGCAATATGTCAAGCTCTTCAGGCGTATCAAAGGCATAATATGCATATCCTGAATTAACAAGGTTCAGCGCATACTGATGGTAAATTTCTTTACGGTCGCTCTGTCGGTAGGGTGCATAAGGCCCGCCGATGTGTACACCTTCATCAAAATGAATTCCGCACCAGGTAAGTGATTCAATAATATAGTCTTCAGCACCGGGAACAAACCTTCCCTGGTCGGTATCCTCAATTCTGAGAATGAACTTACCTTCATTCTTTTTTGCAAAAAGGTAATTATATAAAGCTGTTCTTACACCTCCTATGTGCAAGGGCCCGGTAGGACTTGGAGCAAAACGCACCCGAACTTCACGCATATACTTGTATTTTTTTGATGCTGCAAAGATACGAATCAGCCGGAAGCGCCACGACAGCTATTTCAAACGAAATCCGTTGCTAATTGTTACTTTTGTAACGTGCTGGAAAAGTATCATGAATACATGATGAATTTTCAAATCATATATTATTTGCATCCGATAAGGTTTCCAGCAATGTGATAAAATAAATGGAAGACAATTATTCATTACTGATCCGGAAAATTGATGAATTTATCCGGAAATACTATAAGAACCTGTTGCTTCGGGGATCGCTGTATTCTCTTGCAGCACTAGCCTTGTTTTTTATACTGATCAATTTACTTGAATATTTTTCATGGTTTAATACCCCAACCCGTACATTACTGTTTTATACTTACTTGGTTATCGCCCTTGTCATCATCGGTAAATTGATTGTGGTTCCATTACTTAAACTGCGGAAAATAGGGAAAGTTATCACCCACGAACAGGCGGCTGAAGTGATTGGCCATCATTTTGGCGAAGTGAAGGATGTACTTTTAAACACGCTGCAGCTTCATAAACTTACTGACAATAATGTCATAAGCAGGGAACTTATTGATGCAAGCATTAACCAGAGAATCGACCGCCTTAAACCAATTCCATTTTCAAATGCGATTGATCTAAAGCAAAACAGGAAATATCTGAAATATGCTTTGCCTCCCGCTATTTTAATTATAGCCGCTCTCACCATTTCACCGTCTTTGGTAACTGCGCCGGCAAAACGTATCATTTATCATAATACCACATTCGAAAAACCGGCTCCTTTTTCGATTGAAATTCTTAATGATAAGCTCACTGCTATGCAGCAGGAGGATTTCACTTTGAAAATTAAGTTAAAGGGTGATGAAGTGCCTTCTGAATTGCTTATCAAATCAGGCGATGCTATCTATCGTATGGAAAAGGAAAACACGATAGAATTCAGATACACTTTTAGAAATATTCAGCAGAAAATCAATTTTAGTTTCCAGTCCGGAGATTACACCTCAAAAGAATACACTCTTGAGGTATTGCCAAAACCAATCATTCTGTCGTTTGATATAGATGCAGACTACCCTGCATATACCGGGAGAAAACCTGAGAAATTAAGCAATACGGGCGATGTTACTGTACCGGCCGGTACATATCTTACCTGGAAATTTTACCTTCGGGATGCTAAGGAAGTATTTTTCAGTTTAAACGGTTCAAAACACAGGTTATCACCGCAGAACAGCAATGTTGCTGTGATTTCTTCCCGGTTACTTGAATCATCCGCTTATTCAATCCGTGTTGCTAATGAATATTTCAAAAACCCTGATTCACTTCAGTTTAATGTTAATGTGATACCCGATCTTTATCCTGATATAGCGGTTGAAGAATTCCGTGATTCGGTTTATGATAACCGTCTTTATTTTAAAGGAAACATAAAAGACGATTACGGCTTCAGCGGGCTCACATTTTGTTATTCGTTGAAAAAAGCCGGTGAGTCTGCTGAAGATTTGAAACCTGAAATTAAAGAAATTGCGATCGAAAAGAGTTCTTTACAACAGCCGTTTTACTATTTCATGGATGTTGCAACACTTGAATTATCACCTGGTGATGTTATTGAATACTACTTCGAAGTTTGGGATAATGATGCCATAAATAATTATAAATCAACACGTTCACAAAAGAATATATTTAGAATTCCAACTATCGATGAAATTGAAAAGCAAACAGAAAAGAAGAATTCTGATATTAAAGACAAAATGGAACAAGCTATCATGCAATCACAAAAGCTGCAGATGCAGATTGAAAACATGAACAAAAAGCTTATTGAAAAGGAAGAGATTGGTTGGCAGGAAAAGCAACAACTGCAGCAAATGATGCAGAAACAGCAGGACTTACAGAATGATATCAAAGAAATTCAAAAAGAAAATAAAGAGAAAGCATTACAGGAGCAGCAGTACAAAAACACGGATCCTGTAATCATCGAAAAGCAATTAAAGTTAGAAGAACTATTCAACCAGATTTTACCCGACGAGGTAAAGAAAATGTTTGAAGAGTTACAGAAATTGCTTGAACAGGTTGATAAAGAGAAAGTTCAGGATATGATTGAGAAGATGAAAATGAGCAATGATGACCTTGAGAAGCAACTTGACAGAAACCTGGAAATGTTTAAACAACTTGAATTTGAACAAAAATTGCAGGATGCCATTGATAAAGTTAATAAACTGGCTGAAAGCCAGAGAAAAATTTCTGAAGAGACAGGAAATGCAAAGAAAGAGGAATTGGATGACGTGAAGGAGAAGCAATCGGACTTAAACAAGGAATTTGATAATATACGAAAAAACTTAGATGATTTACAAAAATTGAATTCTGAACTTTCGGATCCCAATAACTTGGAAAATACTGATGACCTTGAAAAAGAAATTGAACAGGAAATGAGCCAAAGCAAGGATCAGCTTGAAAACAACGATGGGAAGAACGCTTCAAAATCACAAAAGAAAGCTTCTGATAAAATGCAGAAACTTGGTGATAAGCTGCAAAATATGCAACAGGAAATGGAAAAAGAAAATGCTGCTGAGGATATTGAAACATTAAGGCAGATTCTCGAGAATTTAGTTGATATTTCGTTTGGTCAGGAAGAATTGATGAACAGGTTAAATACAATTGGAGTAAACAATCCAAAGTATATACAAGCTATTCAGGATCAAAAGAACCTGAAAGATGATCTCAGGATGGTTGAAGATTCGCTGATAGAGCTCAGCAAACGGCAATCAGCCATTCAACCTTTTGTAATGAGGGAGATTAGTGCAATTGATAATAACATGGAAGAGACAATCGATGCACTTAACAACAGAACAATCCCGGCAGCAAAGTCAAAACAGCAATATGTCATGACTTCGGTAAATAATCTTGCGCTCATGCTGGCCGAATCTATGAAAGAAATGCAATCGAATATGCCTTTCGGAGGTTCGGGGAAGTCAAAGTCTCAATGCAATAATCCCAGGCCGGGACAAGGAAAGAGCGGGAAAATGAATTCATTGCGGCAACTTCAGGAGCAATTGAACAAGAAGCTTGGTGAAATGAAAAGTAACATGGATAAGTCGGGGAATAAACAAGGTCAACAAGGAAACAGGCAAATGAGTGAGCAATTGGCAAGAATGGCTGCACAGCAGGAAGCTATTCGTAAACAGTTGCAGGAAATGGGAGAGGAGATGCAAAAACAGGGGACCGGTGTTGAAAAGAGCATCAAGCAAATGATGCAGCAAATGGAGCAAACCGAAACAGACCTGGTAAATAAAAGAATCACCAGGGAAACCATGTTGCGTCAGCAGGAAATAGTAACTCGATTACTAGAAAGTGAAAAGGCTGAACAGCAGCGGGAACTCGATCAAAAACGCGAATCTAATGAAGGTCAGGATAAACTGTATGGAAATCCAGCTGCTTTCTTTGAATATAACAAGTTAAAAGATAAGGAATCTGAAATGATCAGGGTAGTACCACCTACACTTAAACCTTTTTATAAAAAGAAAGCTAACGCATATTTTCTAACATTTGAATAACAATCTCAAAAATGATAACGTTCACCATAAAGGATATAAAGCTGAAACTTATCTCCAGGCAAAATACCAGGAGCTGGATATTATCCGAAATAGTAGCTTTAGGTTATAAACCCGGGAATATTAATTATATTTTCTGCAACGACGATTTCCTATCTGAGTTGAATGAAAAATATCTTGCTCATAAAACTCTCACTGATATTATAACCTTTGATTATTCTGAAGGTAAAAAATTGTCTGGTGATATATTTATCAGCGTTGAGCGAGTTGCAGAAAATGCTGGAAAATTCGGGAAACATTTCTATGATGAGTTAAACAGGGTGATGATACACGGAGTTTTACACCTTGCAGGATTTAAAGATAAAACAGAAAAAGATAAACTGGAGATGAGGAAACAAGAGGATAAGTGCATTAGAAATTTTAATAAAGAACATTAATAATCATTGGAAGCTTTGTCAGTACTGGTTTTCAGCTTTTGTTCCACGTGAAACACAAAAGATTTGTTTAAAGAATATGATGTCATAATAGTAGGAGCAGGTCATGCAGGTTCCGAAGCTGCTGCGGCAGCGGCAAACCTTGGTTCATCGGTATTGCTTATAACCATGAATATGATGACAATTGCCCAGATGTCCTGCAATCCCGCGATGGGTGGAATTGCTAAAGGCCAGATTGTGCGGGAAATTGATGCATTGGGTGGTTATTCAGGTATTGTTACTGATAAAACCATGATTCAGTTTCGTATGCTGAACAGGTCAAAAGGTCCGGCAATGTGGAGCCCCAGAGCTCAAAGCGACCGAATGCGTTTCTCAGAAGAATGGAGGTTAACACTTGAAAGAGTTGCCAATATTGATTTTTGGCAGGACACTGTATCTGGTATTCTGACAAAGGATGGGAGAGTTAAAGGTGTACAAACTTCAATGGGCCATCAAATATTGGCAAAAACGGTTATACTGACCAACGGTACTTTCCTGAACGGATTAATACATATCGGGCTGAAACAATTCGGTGGAGGAAGGATAGGTGAACGTGCTGCTCACGGACTCACGGAAAGCCTCGTTAATATAGGATTTGAATCAAACAGAATGAAAACTGGTACTCCGGTAAGGATTGACGGCAGAAGTATTGATTTCAGCCGGATGCAGGAACAAAAAGGGGATGAACAGCCCGGAAAATTCTCTTATACAGATACTCGGCCGTTAAAGAAGCAGCGCAGTTGTTATATCACTTACACCAGCCCTGAGGTTCATGAAGTCCTGAAAACGGGTTTTGATCAGTCGCCGATGTTTACTGGAAGAATAGAAGGAATAGGTCCAAGGTATTGTCCGTCCATTGAAGATAAAATCAATCGTTTTACCGATAAAACAAGGCATCAGTTATTTGTTGAACCTGAAGGGTGGGATACGGTGGAGTACTATCTGAATGGGTTTTCTTCTTCATTGCCTGAAGATGTCCAGGTGAAGGCATTACACCTTATTCCCGGGCTTGAGAAAGCGAAAATTTTCAGGCCAGGTTATGCGATAGAATATGATTATTTTCCTCCGTTACAATTAAAACCAACGCTTGAAACAAAAATAGTTTCAAACCTTTTCTTTGCCGGGCAGATTAACGGCACAACCGGCTACGAGGAAGCTGCAGCACAAGGTTTGGTTGCAGGAATTAATGCCTACCTGAATTGCAGGGGAGAAGAACCTTTTGTTTTAAAACGGTCAGAAGCATATATCGGAGTTTTGATTGACGATTTAATAACGAAAGGAGTTGATGAACCTTACCGGATGTTCACTTCGCGGGCCGAATACAGGATATTGCTCCGCCAGGATAACGCCGATCTCAGGCTAACAGAGACAGGACACAAATTGGGTTTGGCTTCTGATGATCGATTCGAAAGAGTTAACAGGAAAAAGACGGCAGTTGAATCTCTCATTCGTTACCTGAAAACTGAAAGTATCTCACCAGATTTGATAAACGAATTACTCGAAAAGGAAGATACTGCAACAGTACAGCAAAAAGTAAAGATGGCTTCAATACTTCTGAGACCGCAAATAAGCCTTAAAGGAATGATAACTCATATCCCCGATTTGAAACGACTGGTTGAAAAGGAGTTCGGATCGGATGTCGAAATACTCGAAGAGACAGAAATATTGGTGAAATATGAAGGCTATATCGAAAAGGAAACGGAAATTGTTGAAAAACTTTCGAAATTTGAAGACCTGGTTTTAAGACCTGACTTTGATTATAAAGCCATTCATGCTTTATCATGGGAAGCCCGTGAAAAACTAACTTCTGCAAAACCTGGGACCATAGGTCAGGCTTCAAGAATAAGCGGAGTGTCACCCGCCGATATCTCTGTATTGCTTGTGTACATTGGGCGCTAACAATTGTTTCACGTGAAACAGTCGGTTGTTATAAACTAAAATAATCCAGAAATTGATTAACCATGGTTAAAATTGAACAGTGCCCGGTTTGTGGGTATGAACAATTCAGCCCGTTTCTTACATTGTGCGACTATTTCCTTTCCGGCGAAACTTTTGATATTGTTCAATGTGATCAATGTTCATTCAGGTTCACCAATCCCCGACCCCAGAACAATGAACTGGGGCGATACTACGAATCGCAGGAATACATTTCGCATTCAAATACTAAGAGCGGGCTATTCAGCGTAATGTATCAATCAATTCGCCGTCGAACCATCCGCACAAAATTTCAAATGATATCAGGATTATCAAAAGGTAATTCAATCCTTGATATCGGATGTGCTACCGGAGAACTAATACATTATTTTGCTGACCGCGGATGGAAAGTTATGGGAATTGAGCCCAATGAGAAGGCCCGCCATTTTGCCCGGGAACAATACCAATTACAGATAGAAGATGAAAATTATCTGGTTGAGGCATTACCTGGCTCGTTTGATGTCGTTACCATGTGGCATGTGCTGGAACACGTGCCGGATATTAATGCCAGGATAAAAGAAGCAAAGTCAGTAATGAAGGATGACGGATTACTGCTTATCGCGGTACCGAACCCAGATTCCTGGGACGCCGGTTATTATGGAAAGTATTGGGCTGGTTATGACGTTCCGAGACATTTGCATCATTTTACAAAAAAATCTATGCATCAACTTTTAATAAATTATGGATTGAAGGTAGAAAATGAAATTCCGATGAAGATCGATTCATTCTATGTCAGCTTGCTTAGTGAAAAGTATTTGCATGGAAAACGAAAATGGATTGCTGCATTTTGGTCCGGAATCAGGTCTAATATATGTGCAAGAAGCAAAAACAACTATTCAAGCATGATTTTTGTAGTGAAAAAGGAGAAAACCTAAAATAAAGCGTTTAAAACGATTTTGTGCCTTCTGTAATACTTTACCTCTTAATTTTCAAAATAACGCCATATAACGCATAATTTTGATGAAACCCTGAAAGGCTTGTCAATGCTGCAAAAGAAGAGTTCAGACAATAAAATGCCTCATTTTTTAAACCGTCGTACTGTTTTTATGATGGCGGCTTTCATATGTTCAATCCTTGTTGTCATTATTTTATCTGAAACACTCAGATACCAAAACCAACCCGAAAGAGTTGTTTCAAGATTGGAAAACTATATTTGGAAATCAGACTCGGATTTGAAATCAGAATCGAATAAGATTTTAAAAAAGGTTTCGGCGAATGAAAATTCCACTGAAGTTTTTCTAAATAATAATTACTCCGATTATTATAAGGAGAAAGGGCAAATATTTCTTGTTTATAAGAAAGGCCAGCTAACAAACTGGACTGACAATTCTTTTCCGGCACCTGACCAGTACGATTCAATACTTTTCTCAAAGAGAATTTTAAATGAAGGAAACGGGTGGTACCTGCTCCATATAGAAAAGCATGAAGACCAGGCTGTCGCTGGTATACAACTGATAAAGTATGGTTTTAAATACAACAATGATTACTTACCGGAATCGTTTTTCGGGAAAATTTCATTGCCTGAAAACACAGAGATCCATTTGCAAAATAAGACCAAGGATGAAAAGCTCTGCAAGATAAGGTCAAAAGAAGGGAACGTGCTTTTTTACATTTCTTTCAATGGCTTGCCCCGACCGGGGCCGGAATTGGTTGCAGTGCTTTTCATTCTCTTTATTATTAGCCTGGTTTTTCTTGTTGCTTTACTTTTTGAATTATACAGAACTCTTTATACATACTTCAGATCACGATGGCTAATATTGGCATTTATTATTGATGTAATAATTGTCAGAGCAATTCAGTTTTACTTCAAATTTCCCGGCGTCCTATACGACTCGGAGCTGTTTAGCCCGATTTATTACGCTTCCTCTAGCATCATTCCTTCGTTAGGCGATTATTTTATCAATGTAGTCCTGATTCTACAAATCTCATGGTTTTCTTTCAAAGGTTTTGAAAAAGAAGAAATTCAGTTCAGGGGGAAGCCGGTAATGAAGACATTCATTTTGGTTACCGGAGCTATTGTCATTGCTTTATCATATCATTTTGCCAACGTCTATATAAGGAGCCTGGTCCTCAACAGCAGCATCAGCCTGGGATTCGACGGTCTTTTCAGGGTATCGTTTTTATCTATCACAGGATTTTCGATAATTGCAGCAATATTATTTGCATTCTTATTTCTTTTTTACACATTAAGCAAACTGACCTATAGCAGCGGGAATAAACCGGTTGCTTTTTTAATTTCGGGTTTAGCCATCTCAGCAGTTGATTTGGTTTATAATCTGGTCAGAAATGATTTCACTGTGTGGCACTCTTGTTTGCTTGCTGCGATATTTGTGACTTTTTATCTGCAGCATCATAACGGACAGGATGTAAAAATCAAGCTATCTCAAACCTTTTTATTCGTTTTTCTGCTTGCTATACTCGCCAACTTTTCACTAAATCTGCATAACAGCCACAAGGAGAATGAGAAACGACGACTTATGGCGTTGCATCTGTCAGAGTACCGCGACAGTCTTGCTGAATACAAATTCGGACAAGTGAGTAATGATATACTGCTTGATGAGAAATTTATAAGGATACTCAACTCATTTCAACACAATGCGACCTCTGAGGATAATGTGATTAAATACCTGACTGACAATCACTTTAATGGATATTGGACAAAATACAGGGTGCAAATTACCCTATGTTATCCCGGGAAAAAACTAGAGATAAAACCGAATAATACCATTATTGAATGTTGCGACTATTTTGATAACCTGATATTAAACCATGGAAAGGAGACCTCTGTTTCGGGTCTTTACTTTTTTGACAATGCACTGGATATGATGTATTATTCAGGCCGAATTGCATTTGAACCTGCTATGTCCGGATTGACTTCTCCTATCTTTATTTACATCGAAATTATATCTAAAAACAACTTTTTTGCAGTTGGTTACCCCCAACTACTGCTAGAGAAAGGTGCATCAGAGCCTGATTATCTGAATGATTACAGCTATGCCATTTATAATAAAAAAGACCTGGTTAAGAGTGCCGGCAGCTACTCCTATGATTTGCACGAATTGAATTATTTCAATAATTCGAAAGGCAAGACAAACTATAACTATAACGGTTACAACCATCTTTTCTTTCCGATCGATGCTTCAACCGTGCTGATAATCAGTCATCGCAACCTTACATTTTCTGAAAAAATTGCACCTTTTTCGTTCATATTTCTTTTCCTGTCCCTGTTTCTGCTCTTCTTTCATCTTATTAGTGCTGATAACCTGTTTATCAGGAANAAAGATATAACCTTCAGTATGAGATTGCAGGCGGCGCTTATCAGCATTATCCTTGCTTCGTCAGTTCTGATTGGTACTGTTACGGTACTTAATCTTGTAAGGCTTAATGAAACAAAAAATATGGAGACGGTCAGGGAGAAAATGAACTCCGTGCGATACGAACTTGAACTGCTGCTTTCTGATTATCAACAAATTTTGCCGGATGACAAAAATATGCTTGCCGACATTATCGACAGGATAGCCAATGCATTGTTTATTGATGTAAACCTTTACAATACCAATGGAGAATTGCTGGTTTCCTCACGACAGCAGATATTTGATGATAAACTTATTTCAACGCAGATAAACCCGGTCAGCAGGTTTAATGTTCAGGTCAATCATAAGTCGTATTATTTTCATAATGAAACCATTGGCAACTACAAATTCTTGTCGGCATATGCTACAATCCGCAATTACGATAACAAAGTGATCGGTATCATAAACCTTCCGTATTTCTCGCGTCAGACAGAACAAAAACAGGAACTGTACAATTTTTTAGCCACATTTGCCAATACTTTCATCATACTGATCGCACTGGCAATCTTGCTTGCCCTGCTTATTTCGAAGTATATCACTAAGCCTTTGCAGCTTATCAGTTCAAAATTGGGAAACCTTCAACTGGGGAAGGCTAATGCAAAAATTGAGTGGAATGGACAGGATGAGATTGGCATTCTTGTGGCTGAGTATAATCGCATGATCGACGAGTTGGGACAGAAAGCTGAACTGCTTGCACAATCGGAACGTGAGAGCGCCTGGAGGCAGATGGCCCGCCAGGTTGCACACGAAATAAAGAATCCTTTAACACCCATAAAACTTAGCATTCAACACCTGATGCGGGCGTGGAATGATAAAGCGCCGGATTGGGAACAACGTTTGAATAAATTCTCTCAAACACTCGTTCTGCAAATTGATACGCTATCCGAGATAGCGACCGAATTTTCCGATTTTGCACAAATGCCCCAGCCGGATATGAGGCGTTTCGATATTGTTCCATTGCTGCATCATTCAATCGGTTTATTTGCCAATTTTTCAAATGTCACATTTGAGTTTAAAACCGATACAGAAAGATGTTATGTAAATGCAGATGAAAATCAAATGCTCCGGGTATTTAATAACCTGGTAAAGAACGCTGTTCAGGCCATTCCTATTGGTCGCGAAGGGATAATCGTTATCAGGTTAAGTAGTTCGCAAGGCAGCTGCCTGATTAGCATTACCGATAACGGAACCGGTATTTTGCCGGAACAGCATAACAGGATATTTTCTCCGAATTTTACCACCAAATCAGCCGGAATGGGCCTTGGGCTGGCCATGGTAAAAAACATCATTGATATTTCAGGCGGCCGGATATGGTTCGAATCGGTGCCCGACAACGGTACAACCTTCACAGTAGAATTGCCTGTTGCAGGCGAATAACTTCGCACTAAGGATTTTCCGTATTTTTGCACCAAAATTTCCCGAATTGAATCCTATCAAGCAACTTGCCGGCCAAACGGCTATTTACGGCCTCAGTTCCATTGTTGCTCGCATTATCAACTTTTTTTTCGTACCGCTTTACACGCGCATTATAAGCACAGGTAATTACGGCCTTTTCAGTGAGCTGATGGGTTATATCGCTCTGCTTCAGGTGGTTCTTACTCTCGGACTCGAAACCGGTTTCTTACGCTATGCCAACAAAGAAAAAGAAAAAGCAGGACAGCTTTTCTCTACGGCTTTAGTGACTTTAAGTTTTGTTTCGCTCTTACTGGTAGCTGGCATCTGGCTTGTTGCCCCTTCATTGGGCAAAGCGATGGGACACCCTCCTCTTTATCTGGTTTATGTTGCTCTGATTCTGGCTTTTGATTCAATTACTGCTATTTTCTTTGCCCAACTTCGGTTTGAGCAAAGACCCTGGAATTTCGCGTTGCTCAGGTCGATAAAAATAATTTCAGAAGTAGTTTTTAACTTGCTGCTTTTCTTTGTATTACCTCCATATCTTGCGAAACACCCCGATTCATTTATCTTGAATTTTATTCCTGCAAAACCAGACTATGGTTATATACTGCTTGCCATAATGTTAAGCGGCGTTGTGGCTATGCTGCTTTTCCTGCCACGGCTGCTTCGAACATCATTTAAATTTTCCGGTTCGTTATGGAAAAGGCTCATGGCATACTCGTTACCGTTAATGGTTGCAGGCCTTCCCGGAGTAGCTAATGATTTTATTGACAGGCCATTGTTCAGGNNTTTTTTTGCACCGGGTTCATCGCCATGGCAGGATCAGTTGGGTGTGTATAATGCTGTTATGAAGCTTGCGGTGTTCATGGTGCTGTTCGTGCAGATGTTCAGATATGCAGCAGAACCATTCTTTTTTGCATCGGCTGAAAAGAAGGATATACGGCAGACCTATGCCGATGTAATGAAATATTTCGTAGCTTTTTGTATCCTTATCTTCCTTGGAATAGTGCTTTACGCTGATATTTTTGCTCTTATTCTGGGTAAAGATTACCGTTCGGGAATGGGAGTACTGCCAATAGTGCTGATATCCAATATTTTATTAGGCATTACATTTAACCTGTCGATGTGGTACAAACTTACCGATCATACCCGGTATGCTATCTACATTACACTGGCAGGGCTAGTGGTCACTACTGTACTTAACATACTTTTCATGCCGGTGCACGGGTATTTTGCATCGGCCTGGAGCCGGTTTTTCAGTTATGTTGTCATGATTGTGATTAGTTACTGGCTTGGTACAAAATATTACCCTATTCCTTATGATATCAAGTCAATCATGTTATATTTCGTGGCAGGCCTTGGACTGTTCGGTATCAGCCTTTTACTCAAAGGACAAACTGCCTGGCTTCGGTTTGCTGTGAATACGGTATTACTCATGATTTATATCGGCTTTGTGCTAAAGACTGAAAAAATTCGTTTAAATAGCCTTAAATCGCTGATTCCGGTTAGTATACTGAAGAAGAACAGAAATAAAGAAATGCGGGAGTAACCGGTGCTAAATTCGAACACATTCCCTGTTAACCTGTTGAAGCTCTCAATGTAATATCCCGGGAATCAGAGAATTCAAACACAAAGCAACTTCAAGCC
This sequence comes from Lentimicrobiaceae bacterium, assembly GCA_015657475.1. Lineage (GTDB taxonomy): Bacteria > Bacteroidota > Bacteroidia > Bacteroidales > UBA4417 > UBA4417. Next base: position 38,216 of record JADLKF010000004.1, read on the forward strand.
AAACCACTAATTAATTAAAACTAACGAATGCAAAAGATACTCATATTAGTTCTCCTTTTCATATTGCCTGCAGTATTTTGAGCCTGCAGGGGCTCAGGGCAAAAAGGAGAAGAAACGCCACAAGCAGGATAAGCAAGTTACCGCGATCGACCGCAACATGGTGACAGCGGTATTTATTGATGCCACTAAGGCAAAAATTCTCGGTGATCTTCCAAAAGCTTTGGCCTTGTTCCAGTTATGTATTGAAAAAGATCCGAATTCAGATGCTGCATATTATGAGCTTTCGCAATTGTATTATCAGCAGGGCGATTTTAAGACTGCAGGAGAATTAGCGGAAAAGGCATCAGAAATCGACCCCGGGAATGTGTGGTATAAATTGCTGCTTAACGATGTTTACAACAAATCAGGAAACAAAGAAGGGTCGCTGAAAATAACCCAGCAACTCGCAAAACAATTTCCCGGAAACGTTGAATACCTCTATGAACTGGCCAATTCATACCTCATGATGAATAAGGCTTCGGATGCCATTGATACCTATGACGAGATAGAAAGTATCATCGGTGTAACCGAGGAAATTTCGTTGCAGAAACAGCGTATCTATCTGGTTCAGAATAAGACGGATAAAGCTGAAGCAGAAATGATAAAATTAGTCCAGGCTTTTCCCGAAGAAAAGGTCAGGTATTATTCAATCCTGGCGGAATCTTTCATGGCTTCAGGTAAGGAAGACAAGGCAGCGGAGTATTATCAAAAAGTTGCAGAAGCCGATCCCAACGATCCTTACATTCATATTTCACTGGCCGATTTTTACAAGCGGAAAGGCGATAAAGCCCGTTCGTTTGAAGAACTTAAAGAAGGATTTTCGAACCCTTCGCTTGATATAGAGACCAAAATCAGGGTGTTAACTACATATTATACAGTTCAGGACATTTATGTCAATCAGAAAGATAATGCTCTTGAACTTGCCGGTATTCTGGTAAAAACACATCCGGACGAGCCCCAGGCTCATGCGCTGTATGGCGATCTTATGCTGCAGGACAAACAGTATCTTGCTGCACGCGAGGAATTAAGAAAAGTAATTGAAATAGATAGCAGCAAATATTCCGGCTGGGAAAGCCTTTTGCAGGCCGAAGCTTCGTTACAGGACTGGAATGCTTTGCTGGATGAAAGTTCCAGGGCTCTGGAGTTGTTTCCAATGCAAGCTGTTCCATACCTTTTCAAAGGAATTGCATTGTCGCAGCTAAAACAACCAGAACGTGCGGTGAAAGCGCTGAATGCAGGTGTGAAACTTGTAACTGGCAACGACCCGCTACTTGCCCAGTTTTATTCATCGCTCGGCGACACGTATCACGAACTGAAAGAATTCCAGCTTTCGGACGAAAATTATGAGAAAGCCCTGAAAATAAACGGTGATAATTCATATGTGCTGAACAACTATGCTTATTATTTGTCAATCAGGGGCATACATCTCGAAAAAGCTGAAACAATGGCCAAGAAAGGAGCTGAACTTGACCCTGATAATCCTGCCAATCTTGACACATATGGTTGGGTTTTGTTCAAACTTGGTAAATTTGATGAAGCTAAAATATGGATTGAAAAGGCAGTATCGCTCAGCACAAAGGAAGATCCTGACCTGTTGGAACATTTGGGTGATGTCTGCTTCAAACTGGGCGACCAGGCCAGAGCGATGCAGTTGTGGCAAAAGGCAAAAGACACTGGCGGGAACACCGAAGAATTATTGAAAAAACTTAAGGACGGGAAGCTGAATGAATAATAAACACACACTTTTTTATTGTTTGATGGTTGTTTTGGCAATAGCCTCGTTTACTTCGTGTACGAGTTCACGAAAAGCCATTCGACACCCATTGAAAGAAGAAGGAGCTGATTATCTGTTTGATAACCTGAAAAAACACGAGCTAAAATTCGACAGTTTCACCGCTAAATTTTCAGCTGTCATTGAGAACAATAAAAAGGAGACATCATTTGAAGGGCAGTTGAGAATACAACGTGACAGTATTATCTGGATTTCGGTGACACCTCTCCTGGGAATCGAAATGGCGCGATTCATGCTTACCAACGATTCAATCAAATATCTCAACAGGATCAATTCCACCTTTCTACAGAAAAACTTTGGCTATATCAACGAAATGCTCAATAAAACGATTGATTTTGATATGGCCCAGGCTTTTCTCACGGGAAATGATTTTTCATTTTACGAAAACAGCAGGTTTAAAGCCCAGGTCGACGGGCAGGAATACAAGTTGCATACAATAAACCGGTTAAAACTCAAACGGTCGGTCAGGAAAAATGATCCGGAAATCAGTATTCCCATCCAAAGCATATGGTTAAATCCAGATAACTTCAAAATAACAAAAGTAATATTGAACGAAACGGACAAAGATAACCGGCGCTTCACCTCTCTATACAATGAATTTGAAACCGTTAACGGACAAATGGTTCCTTCGGAATTTGAATACAAGGTTGAAACCAACAAGGATAATGTGAGGATCAGGATTAATTATTCAAAAATTTCCATTAACCCGGAGCAGATTTCTTTCCCTTTCAGAGTACCCGAGCACTATACTGAAATCCAGGAATGGAATCAGAAACCTGCTGAAAAAGAATGATTATGCAATTATTAAGGTTTTACGGAAATATTCTGACTACGGGTTTAATCCTCTTTCTGTTTATGGGATTTAGCGGTTCGTTATCAGCCCAAAAGGATAAAACAACGTTGCAGGAACGTAAAGCAAAGATTGAACGTGAAATTAGCTATACCAACCAATTGTTATCCGAAACAAAAAAAAGCAAACAATCCAACCTCAATCAGTTATATCTCATCAACAAGAAAATAGGCAAGAGGGAAGACCTGATCAGGGAAATTGGCAACGAGGTGACCGGCATCGACAGGGAAGTGATCCGACTGAATGATACGATCAACAAACTGTCGCAAACCATCGAAGGTCTGAAAAAGGAATATGCCCAGCTGATTTATAATACTTACAAAAACCGGAACGCATACGACCGGCTAATGTTTATTTTCTCTTCGCGTGATTTCAACCAGGCATACCGCCGTTTGAAATACATGNNCAGCAATACAGCGATTACAGAAAAAAACAGGCGGAAAGCATCCTTAAAGCCCAGCACCTGCTTTGGGCAAAAAAGGCAGAATATGAAAAGCAGAAATCAACAAAGCTGGTTCTGATTCATAATAAAGAGGTTGAAAAACAAAAACTTACAACAGAGCAGGAANGAGAAGAACCAGACCATCAAAGGTCTTACAAAACAGGAAAAAAACCTGGGGCGTAAACTACAGGAAAACCAGGCAGCACTTCGTAAACTTCAACTTGCCATAGAAGCGGTGGTGGCCGAAGAGGTCAGAAAAGCCAAAGAAGAAAAAGCCCGTCAGGCTGCGGCCAAAAAAACTACCGCTAAACCGGGAAGCAATCCTGCATCGAAACCAGTCACTAAACCAGTTGCCGAAACAAATCCTAAACCATCTCCTGTTGTAGAGCCGGTAAGCATGTCCGTCACGGCAGAAGAAGTAAATCTTTCGAACGACTTTGCCGGTAACAGGGGACGGTTGCCCTGGCCGGTCGACAGGGGTGTGGTTGCAGTTTCGTTTGGCGAACATGCCCATCCGGAGTTTAAGAACATTAAAGTGAAAAATAATGGAATTGATATAGCAACATCTGCTGATGCCAGGGCTAAGGCTGTTTTTCCCGGTGTAGTGTCAAGCGTTATTTCCATTGTAAACCTCAACTATGTTGTGATCATCAGGCATGGTGACTATTTAACTGTTTATTCGAACCTTAAAAGCGTCACAGTAAAGAAAGGGGATAAAGTTAAAATCCGACAAGAAATAGGTACTTTATATACTGATCCTGAAGAGAATAAAACCATTCTGCATTTCGAGCTTTGGCACAATACATACGCTCAGAATCCTGAAATCTGGATTGCAAAATAACCAGTCCGATAACAGGAAACGATGTAGATAATATTGTGTTAAAAAAAGCGTTTCTCATTCAAAGATGTCATTATTTGTATCTTTGTCTCCAGTTAAACCTGAAAATAGTCACACATACTAAAAGAAAAAGAAAATGAGCAAGCTTGGACCTTGGGAAATAATACTGATTGTTGCAGTTGTGCTGTTAATTTTCGGTGGACGTAAAATTCCCGAATTAATGCGCGGGCTTGGGCGTGGTGTCAAGGAATTCAAGGAAGGGATGAAAACTGACGATGAACCTTCAAAACCCGGGGATAATTCCTCAAAGTGATCAACTTCCGGTTCTCTGGTTGTAACAGGAATTACCTCAGGATCCAATGGGAGCTCTAAAAGCTCATAAAGAGCCGGTTATAATTTAATACCGGCTGGCTGGGCATAGGAAACATTTCAACAGGCCATTGTGAATTATTTATAAAAAACCGGCTATTAACCCACCAGGTTTTTTATATTTTTATGATCTGTTACCCGAATAGTGTGATTACTCGACTTCAAATAACCTGCTACTAAACCTATAAGTTACTTACTACCGATAATGAAATATTTGTTCACTGTACTGATACTGCTTTTCCTGTTAACGGACTATGTTGCTTATCCTCAGCAAACACAGCCCGTTAATGAATCTACAGCTTCTGCAACAGCGCCCGTTATTGTATACGATGATCCGATGGTTGCCGCGCTCGACAGTCTCAGTAATCTTAAATACTTTGAAAACAGCCAGCGGTTACGGGTACAGTTATCGCAAAACAAGTATAATTTCCTGCCCAACTTTGTTCCGTCATACCCCGATTCGGTTTACTACTATCGCCTGCAACGGCTCAATGTAGAATCACCGATCAACTTTACCTACAATGTTTATGTAAAGAACTTCATTGATCTTTATGCCAACCGGCGAAGGGGACTCATGGAGCGGGTAATGGGCCTGGCGCAGATCTATTTCCCGATGTTTGAGCAGAAGCTCGACCAGTATAACCTCCCACTCGAACTGAAATATCTTGCAATTGTTGAATCGGCACTACGTCCCGATGCACGATCGAGAGTTGGTGCCAGCGGTCTGTGGCAATTTATGTACGGCACCGGAAAAGTATATGGACTTGAAGTAAATTCCTATGTAGATGACAGGTGCGATCCCATTAAATCGACTGTTGCTGCATGCCGGCATTTCACTGATTTATATAACATATACAATGACTGGCTGCTGGTACTTGCAGCGTATAATTCAGGCCCCGGGAATGTTAACAAAGCGATCCGCCGTTCAGGAGGCAAGAAAACTTTTTGGGAAATCAGGCCATTTCTACCTGCCGAAACGCGTGATTATGTACCCGCATTTATAGCCGTGAATTATGTGATGAGTTACGCTGCCGAGCATAACCTTTACCCAGTCATGCCTCGAATGGTTTATCACGAAATTGATACGGTAGCTATCCGGAGACCTGTTAATTTTGCTTTGTTAGCCGAAAAACTGCAGATTCCTATCGAAGACCTCGAATTCCTTAATCCAAATTTTCTTAAAGGGTATATTCCAGCTACTGACGCCAGTCCCTATTACATCAGGCTGCCTCAAAAATCAGTGGCTGATTTTGTGAATAACGAGCAGGCTCTTTACGCATTTTTCCAGCTTAAACCTTACGAACCTTCACAGGTTGTTTCTACTGATGAACCTGAATTTATCCTGAAAAAGAAAACGCACAAAGTTCACAAAGGAGAAACCATCGCTACCATTGCACGCAAATATCATTGTACTACCACCGAGATCAAGCGATGGAACCGGCTTAAAAGTACCAAACTAAAATATGGGCAGAACTTGGCTATCTACACCAGGGTAAAGAACCCGGATTATGAAGCAAGCCTGGCGCTGAAGGCACAACAAGCGAAAGATAAGCAGGAACTTATGGTCCCTGATACAGTCGATACCTCCATTGCCGACGCTGATACACTTAGCGGCGATGATGGAACCGTTGCCAGTAATGAAACTCATGTAAAAAAACCAAAAACGGTTTCGTCAAGTGTAAAAAGCAATACAACTCAGCCTTCAAAACCAGTCTATCACATTGTAAAAAAAGGTGAATACCTTTCAAAAATCGCTACAGCACATCATGTTACGATTGATCAGCTGAAAGAATGGAATAACCTGGGGAAGAGCACGGTTTATGTGGGTCAGAAACTGAGGGTCAGCGATCCGTCTCAAAACACGTTGGCGTCAAATTTGCCTGACACAACAGTTAAATCGTCATCTGCCAAGGTAACAGGAACTGAAAAGGCGTCAAACACAAAAAATATAATCTACACCGTTCAGGCAGGTGATACTCTTTGGAGTATTGCTCAGAAATACGAGGGCGTAACGGTTGAGCAAATCAGGCAATGGAACAACATGTCAAAATCAAGTAATCTTAAAGTAGGTCAAAAAATAAAGGTCATATTGCCCGGGGGTGATCCCTGTCAAAGCTTTTTTAAAAGGCTGTTAAAGATTTCATTTTTTTCATGACATTTGAATCTTTAACAGCCTTAGTTTTTTTATTATGCGAAAACTCATCCTTTCCCTAAGCCCGATAATAGTTGCCGTGTTAATTTACGGCTGTACCGATGTAAAGAACAAAGGCAAAGCCAATGCAACAGGCAAAAGCTCCGAAATCCTGGTTGTGTGTGAGAAGACTCAGTGGGATGGTATCATTGGAAAATCTATCAAAGATGTGTTTGGTGCCGAAATGGAAGGCCTTCCTGAATCAGAAGCCAGGTTTGCCATGGTGAATGTGCCTTACAACAGTTTTTCACGTTACCTTCAGCCACACCGCAATGTTTTTATCGTGGATGTGAAACCGGGCAATGGTAAAACACAGGCCAATGTACGCCAGGATGTCTGGTCGCACCCTCAACGGGTCGTGGAGATTAAAGCAGCCAGCGATACCGCATTTGTGAATTATTTCCATCGTTACGGAGAGGCTGTTTGCGAGATATTCGAACAAAACGAACTGGCTTGCAATCATGCAGTAAACAGTTTGAACCGCAACGGTAAGGCTGAAGCAGAAATTGCAAAAACACTCGGGTTGAAAATGGTTATCCCATCAGATTTTTACCTTGCCAAACAAGAAAACGGATTTATATGGCTCCGTAAAGAAACAAGTGAAATGAGCCTGGGAATACTCATTTATGCATACCCGTATACAGATACTTCGCAGGTTTCAATGGATAAAATTTGTGCTGAAAGAAATCAAAGAACATCGCAGTACATTCCCGGTCCGTCGCAAGGATCATATATGCTGATAAGTGATGATGTGATAAAACCTGTTTCGAAGCACATCAAATTCAAGAATATGTTCGCAATTGAAACCCGCGGACTATGGTATACAAAAGGAGATTTTATGGGCGGGCCGTTCGTTAATATTTCTGTAATTGATGAATCCAGGCACAGAGTTGTTGTGCTTGATGGTTTTATCTACCGGCCTAACAAGGAAAAACGAAGTTACATAAGACAACTCGAATCAATACTTTGGGATACCGATTTTGATACTACTGTGGTTAACAAGCAGAGCAAATAATGCGCTGCATGTTATTCAGATATGAAAATAATCCGATAAATACTTGAACCTTAACACCTAATTAATTAACCATGAAGTACATCTTAATTGCCTCAATTGCCATGCTTGCATGGTTATGGCCTCAGCAATCGAAGGCTCAGGTTAAACCCGATAATATTGTAGGTTTCTATTTAACTTATGATGATGACACGGGAGCAGAGAAATCACAAGTCCAGATTTTCAAATCCACCAATGGCAAATACTATGGGAAAATCGTATGGTTGAAAGAACCGCTAAAAAACGGTAAACCCAAGGTTGACGATAAAAACCCAGATGTAAAGCTTCAGAACCGTCCGATCATCGGGTTGGAAATACTGAAAGGATTTGTTTTCGACAAAGATGCCAAAGAATGGAACGATGGAAGCATTTATAACCCATCGAGCGGCAAAACCTATAACTGTTACATCAACTTCGAATCGCCCACCAAGATCAAAATAAGGGGTTATATCGGCGCTTCCTGGATGGGATTGGGTAAGACTGCCTACTGGACCAAGGAGCCGGCACAGCGCAAATAAAGCCCGGTTACCGGTTTGTTTTTTCTTCTGAAAGGCCGAGTAAGTGAAACCCGTCGGCAAGACTTTGCTTTACCGGGATAAAAGCATAGTGGAAAGCACCCAGAAATTTAGCCGAAGAGTACTTTAACATACTGCTCAACGGCCTGACGATTTCAGGGGTAAATAACGGTTTGGTACGCGTTATGAAGCTGTACAAATAATTCAATCGCCAAAAGAGGCTGAGCAAGGCCCGGTTTAGAGGTATGAATGGCGGCTTTTTTCCAAGAATTCCGGCACCTGTACTGATAAACTCCTTAAAGGAAAGATTCTCGTTCGTGAGCAGGAATTTCTGGGCATTTATATCACTTTCCATCAGGAGTATCATTATTGTGGCAACGTCTCGCACATCAATATAGCCGTTGGAACCCCTGGTATAAAAATGGTGTAGTCGGTTGAGATTTTGAAAAACCGGGTTGGAAGAAGTGTTTTTAAAGGATACTCCCAGTATTACTGAAGGATTAACAATCGCTGCTGTAAGCCCTTCAGCAATGCCACGCCAAACCTCGCGTTCAGCTGAGTATTTGCTTATTGCATAGCCGCTGTTTTTCCTGGATGGTTTCCACAATGCTTTCTCATCAATTATATCACCCGTTTCGGGGATTCCAAGCGCGGCCACGGAACTTACATGTACAAGTTTTCTGATGTTGTGTTTCAGACAGGCATTGACAATATTGGCCGTGCCACCTGCATTAATTTTCATCATCAGCGCATTATCACCGCGATAGAAGGAGACAATAGCCGCACAATGATACACTTCATCCACACCATCCATGGCCTGGTCAAGGGAAGTAATGTCCGTAATATCACCTTCTACCCACTCAATCAATGAATATTGCGATTCGGATGTGCCGGGTAGCACGCTGAAAAGCTTTTTAACATGACTGGTTTGGTTTGTATCCCTTACAAGTGCACGGACTTTCATCCCCCGTTTGGAGAGCTCATAAAGCAAATGTGATCCCAATAAACCTGTGCCGCCTGTAACCAGTATCATGATATTTGGCTGATTTTATGATCCGGGAAAATCATTTATTGATGACTTCGAGTGCTTTAAGAAATGCCTTATCGGTGCGCAGATAAATAGGGTAGAAACCATCATCATTGAAGATATTCCTGGCGATAAAGGCTTTCAGCATTTCCGAAATCCTGAATTGAGAAGCAGCTTTTGCTGCAGCTGTTGCATGTATTCCGCTGTTTTCAGCGGCGGCAACAAACGCGGAATAAATAGCCGGTGTTATCATAAATGACTTATCAAAGGTTTTCCAGTCCTTGTAACGGGCAATCTCAGCCCTGTGATGGTCAGAGTAGTCGAAAGCAAACTGGTAGAGAATACCTTTGTTAAACGATTCGTTGAAAAACGAAAGCGAAGAATCCCTGTCAACAGGTATAAATACATCGGGCATGATGCCACCTCCGCCATATACTGTTTTTCCGCCGGGTGTGGTATATTTCAGTGAATCATTGAGCTTCACGCTGTCGGCGTTCTCAAGTTCGCCATCTTCGAAACGGTGATAATATTCCAGGTAATAGTCTTCGGTACCGTTAGTATAAGGTTTTTGTATACAGCGGCCGGTTGGGGTATAGTAACGGGCCACTGTCAGTCGCATAGCTGAGCCGTCGTCCAGATTGAGTTGTTCCTGGACAAGGCCTTTGCCGAATGAGCGCCGGCCGACAACGGTTCCGCGGTCGTTGTCCTGAATGGCGCCTGCGACAATTTCACTGGCTGATGCCGATGTTTCATCAATTAATACAACTACCGGCAAATTGTCCCATTCACCCTCGGAAGTAGCATAGGCTGATTGTTTGGAACGATGAAGGCCTTTTGTGTAAACAATCAGTTTTTTTGCCGGCAGAAACTCATCAGAAACTGAAATTGCTTCGTTCAGATAGCCGCCGGCATTGCCCCTCAAATCAAGAATTACTTTCTTAATTCCCTGTTCTTTAAGTTTTTTGAGTGCTTCGGCCAGTTCATCGTGTGTGGTGGCAGAGAACTTGCTGAGCTTGATATAACCCACGTTTTTCGTAACAGGATAGGTGATATCAATGCTCCAGGTGGGAATTGCATCACGTACTATGGTAAAGTCAATAATTTTACTGACACCTTTACGCTTGATGCCAACTTTTACTTTGGTGCCTTTCGGGCCTTTGAGCAGCTTCATCACCTCTTCATTGGTGGTCTTGATTTTGGCAACATTCTTTCCATCAACCTGTACGATGCGATCGCCCCCGCGTATGCCGAGCTTCTCGGAAGGGCCGCCCGGCACAGTATTCATGACGATAATCGTATCATATTCAATTCGAAACTGAACCCCAATACCGTCAAACTTTCCCATCAGCGGGTCGGTGGCCTCATGAAAATCAGAAGCCGGAATGTACTGCGAATGCGGATCAAGGCTTGACAACATGCCGTTAATGGCCTCTTCGTTCAGCTTTTCAACATTCACGGTATCCACATAATTCTGCTTTACGTATTGTATAATCTGCTCCAGCGAATTTCCCGATTTCTTACCCATAAGAAACATGTGGTTTGAAACAAACGAAACGCGCATGAGGTAATAACCAAGCAGTAAGCCTGTCGCCAGGGTAAGTGCAAAGGCGATCGGCAGATAAATATTTGAACGGTTGTTCTGATTCATAAATGATTGGTAATCAAATACTGTGTTAATTCAAATTGTATTTTTCAGCAGTTTTCCTGATAGCGTCAGCCGACCACATTGTGAACATGCTGACCACTTTGGCCCTGTCATATCCTTTGCCGCCATCTTCGAGCAGGGCTGAATCCTGCGTGTGAAGCCTGTTCCCTTCTCCGTCAAGGATCACGAATACAGGGAAACCAAATCGTTGCGGGAAACCCAAATCTGCCAGGATTTTCCGGTTTTCGTTCTCGCGGCTGAAGTTCACCAGTACTACTTCATAATTGGCTTTTACCAGGCTGTCGAGCTGATGGTCGTCTTCAATCATTTTATGAAAACGGAGACACCATGGACACCAGTTGCCGCCTATCTGGAGGAAAACATGTTTACCGGATTTGGAAGCCGATTCCACAGCAAGTCTTATATCTTTCGCGGCATCAGCATCAGGATTATAGATAGCCGGTTTTTTCTCTGCCTGTACATTGGTTTGAGAGTATAATAAGGAGGCCGTGAACAAAACCATGGCCAGTAAAAGGAGTTTCTTCATGATGATGATTAAGTGGTGGTAAAAGTAACTAAAATCAGGATATGCAGGCTTTTAGGACAACCAGGGAGTGTAGACTCCAGTTATGCGGGAATATCCCTGCTATTACTATCTTTAGCGGTAATTATTGAACCAGCTATGCGAATTATGAAACGCTATAAACTCCTGTTTGCCGGTATCCTGATCCTCCTCTCCGTTGCCGGTAGCCCATATGGGTTAAACGCTCAAACCGAAGTAAATGTTTTACGAATCGGTATGGTGACAGATGTTCATTATGCAGATATTCCCGATAATAGTAGCCGTACATACAGTAATTCTCTGGTTAAACTGCAGGCATTTGTCGATACAATGAACCGGTTGAAGCCAGATTTTGTGATTGAGCTGGGCGATTTTAAAGACATGAACACTCCTCCGATACCTGCCAAAACCCTGATTTATCTTGCCAGGGCAGAAAGGACATTTGCCGGTTTCAACGGGCCCAGGTTCCATGTGGCCGGTAATCACGATATGGATTGCATTCCCAAGTCCAAATTCCTTTCGGTAATTCAAAACACGGGCATTAGTCAGGATAGGAGCTATTATTCCTTTGATATGAAAGGGTTTCACTGTGTGGTGATGGATGCATGTTTTGATTCAGCCGGCGCTGATTATAACAGCGGCGATTACAAATGGGAAGATTCAAAAATACCCGGGCGNGAATTAAAGTGGCTAAGAAAAGATTTGAAAAATACCCGGTTGCCTTCATTGGTATTTATTCATCACCGCCTCGACGGCTCAGGTGCCTATTTCGTAAAGAATGCACCGGCCGTCAGGAGAATACTTGAACACAACGGTGATGTTAAGGTTGTTTTCCAGGGGCACTACCACGAAGGGTACTTTCAGTGCTTCAATAATATACCGTATTACACACTTAAATCGCTGGTTGAAGGCAACTCGCCGCAGGGTTATAACTTTGCCATAACCGAAGTTTCGAAAAACAGGGTCAAGATAAACGGGTTCGGGGAAGTTCCTTCTGAAGTACTGCGCTGCCCGGGTGAGGTGCCTGAAGGGAAATAATAAACCTGCCGGATCCTGGGAATCCAACAGGTTCAACAACTTATACGAATCTTAGAACGGCAGATCGTTCACTTCGGCACTGTCGCCTGCCAGTGGCTCATCAAAGGGGCTTCCGTTTGATGGCGGTGCAGCCGGAGCAGCGGCTGGAGCGGAGGTAGCAGTTGCAGCCTGCTTTTCAACTTTCCAGGCACGGGCTTCAGTGTACCAGCGCTGATTATATTCGCGGCTTTCGAGATCAAAATACACTTTTACAACTTCGTTTTCAACCAGTGGCGATTGATCAATTTTATCGCCCCACAGCGAGAAACACACTTTTTTCTGAAACCCGCCGGCTTCAATTTCAATCACGAATTCCTGTTTGCGCCATTCACCATTGCGGCCTTGTCCTGTAACGAGGGGTAATACCCTTGTAATTCTTCCGGTAATGTCCATGTAAAGAATAATATTAATTGAGAATGCTAAAATAGTTCATTTCTCTTTTTAGTATTCGCCGACCGGGTGATTGTTGAAAAAAACAACCTGAATCTAAGGAAATGCATAGTTTTGACAAACATTTCTGATTACACACGGATTTCGAATGCTGCAAATTGTCGCCGACGATAAAATTCCTTTTCTGAAAGGTGTTCTCGAACCTTTTGCAGTAGTAAGATATCTTCCGGGATCAGCAATTTCGAATGAAAGCCTGCTACATGCCGATGCTCTCATTATCCGCACCCGCACCCGTTGCGACCGCCGTTTGCTGGAAGGTACGCCGGTAAAATTCATTGCCACAGCTACCATCGGCCACGACCATATTGACAAGGAATTTTGTAACAAAGCCGGTATTGCCTGGACCAATGCACCCGGATGCAATGCTTCATCGGTGATGCAGTATATGGCCTCAGTTCTGATCACGATTCAGAAAGAAAACCGGATAAAACTTGATGGCAAGACACTTGGGATTGTGGGTGCAGGACATGTTGGGAAACTGGTACAAAAACTTGCCGGAATCCTTGGCATGAATGTTCTTCTGAATGATCCTCCAAGGGAACGGGCGGAAGGCACAGGACAGTTTACAGAATTAAAACAATTGTTTGGTCAATCGGATCTTGTGACACTGCATGTCCCTTATACAACGGATGGAATAGATAAAACCCACCACCTCATCAACACCGGTATGCTTGCACTGATGAAACCAACCTCATGGCTTATCAATACTTCGAGGGGCGAGGTGGTGGAAACACCTGCATTGAAATCGGCTATTGACAAACATAATATTGCCGGCGCAGTGCTTGATGTGTGGGAAAACGAGCCAGAAATTGACCGTGAACTCCTGGGGAATGTTTTCATTGCAACTCCACATATTGCTGGTTATTCAATCGATGGTAAAGCCAATGGCACTGCCATGGCAGTGAGGGCACTGAGTTCGTTTTTCGGGTTGCCTCTCACTTCATGGTATCCCGGGATGCTGCCTCCACCTTTTAACGAAGAGTTACTTGAAAAAGATTATGATGAATCGTCAGGTGCCTTTTTTGAAAGGGCGGTTTTACACTCTTATAACATTTTGAAAGACAACAACCTGCTTCGTGAACATCCGGCTGACTTTGAAAACATGCGAAACAATTATCCCGTTCGAAGGGAGTTTCATGCGTATTCAATTCAACCGGGTTTTTTAACAACTGAAGAAAAAGAAAAATTCGGCCAATTAGGCTTCAATTTATAATTCTGCAATTGTAACCAGAGATTAATTAGGTTATCTTTCTTCGATATATTCTATTTTACTAATTTTGATAAATATATCAATCAATATGAAACGTTTATTATTACTCATCAGTCTCTGTGTTTTCACAGGGGCAGCTACACATGCTCAAGTCCGTTCCAATGTTAAAAAAGTTAACAAACAAGAATGGGAAATTGTCCAGAAGGCCAAGCGATATCTAGCATCGAACCAGAACCTGGTTTTTTACCTGCCCTGTGATAATGTTCCGGGCTGGGACCATAAACTCGTCGGCAGCCGCAGTGTGGTTTTTGGTGACGACCGAAATAAAAACAAGGAGCACGCTATAGTTTTCTCTGCCGGACATAACGGGTTGCAGGCTAGGCCCGAAGATTATATCAATGGTGATTTTTCGATAACTGTTTTTGTCAAAGTGGAATCCATCAGCAAATGGAGCAGGATCATTGATTTTGGCATAGGGCAGAACAATTCAAATATTGTTTTTTCAAATTCTGCTTCCATGAGCGGAATACCCGGCATGGCCATTTACAAAGGTGCAGGTTCCGACATAACCCAGATACGGGGAAAGGAGAATAACCGGCTTAAAGAAGGGGAGTGGTATCAGATCGGAGCAACCCTGCAAGGAAGTATGGCTACGCTTTATCTTGATGGTATCGAGATCAACAAGGTCGGCAATTTTTATTCTCCGGATAAAGTGCACCGCCCGATGTGCCTGATTGGCAAAAGCAATTTTGAAGGTGAAAGCAACTTCTACGGCAGTATGGATGAACTCAGGATATATAACAAAGCGATCAGTGACATAGAAATGAAACTGCTGGCTGGCTGGATTTTTGAATATGACAGTATTCCGGTTGATACTATACATCAGGAAATTGCTTCGGAAACAACCCTCAAAGATGATCCCTGGCCAGTTAAACCCGATCCTAATCCGGTGAAAGCCGATACGATTCAGATCAATGTCGGCTCAAAAATCATTGATCAGCGTGATACCATTATTGACAGATGGGAGCCATTTCCGCTTTTATGTTCAAAATACATCTATAAAACCCTTGAAACGGTTGAGTTCAAATCGAGAGAACAGCTAGAAGACGATATTAACAAATTGCTTGCACCCTATAACAAAACCAGCTGGCATATAAAGGGTGATTTTTCTATGGCCAGAGTCTATCGAAAAGAGGGTGATGAAGAAGTTTGGGAACATAAATTCGTGATGTTCCCGAAAGGTGATAATGGGGTACAATTGAGCAATAACCTGGGGAATGAAGGATGGGAGATGGTTTACTTCCAGCTATATGGAGCCACTTTCAGCCGCCCCGCGAACCCGGCACTTCAGAAAAAATGGGAATATACGATTGTCAGTCCGCCAAATTATGCTGACGATGAAAAGGAACTCAGTGCAAACCGCGCATCGGCCGAAGCATTCCTGAACGATTACGGCAAACAGGGCTGGGATATTCTGAGTATTATGCGCGATCTTCATATCATGAAGAAAGAAAAAGGGGCAGGACTCACATATGAATACAGGATCATACAGTCCTCGGGGATAGTCCCGTTTGAACTTTCGGCCAGTGGATGGGAGTTCGGCGCCTGCCCTGCGATACAGAACAGTCTGAATTTTCTTACCCCTATCGTGATAAAGAAATCGGGCAATCCGCAATACAAAATCTATATTGCGAAACAGGTTGAACGCATGGGAATATATGGAGGCGGCAACAAAAATGTTTACAACGACCTTGATGATGCCATCCGGGAGTATTCATCGCTTGGATGGAAATATGAGGACTTATCAGATGGGCTGGAGAATGCAAACATTGTTTTTTCAGCTCCGTTGAACTGCCTTGATCCTCATAAACCTGTCATATACTGTAATTATGCTTCCGGTGACCCGGCGGCAAAGTTCCTGGCAGCCCGTTTTACTGAATTTTTAAAAGGAGAAAATTATAACCAAATCATTCCTTATGCACAAGCCAGCAAGGAAGTAATTATGAGTAAGGCAAAGGAATCCGGACAGTTGCAAATCTCAGGTTTAAAAGGAAATATGCCACTGCCTGAGATTGATGATTTTTTCTTTTCCGACATGGGATATACCGTGAATGTGCTATTTGCTGTGAACGGACAGCTGAAAAGCTTCGAATTCAAACAAAACCTGAGCCGTGAGGAAATGCAGGCGAAATTTGGCGACATGCTTAAAGTAAAAGGGGCGATGAAAAAATAAGACTGAGGTTATTTACGGCTTTATTTAACCAACAGTGAACCATACTGGCATTACTGACAATCTCCGGCTTTCGTATAATTATCTTTCCACCCGAATCGAAAGGAAAATGATAATAATATTTCAATAAAATAAGTTTTCAAAAGCTATTTGCCTTATTTTTGGTTGTGAAAAATAACCAAGACTGACAAATGAAATCAAATCGCACATGGCTTATATATGCCATCATTACGACTGTATTCTGGGGTATATGGGGAGCCCTGATAGAAGTACCGCAGAAAGCAGGATTCCCGCCAACCCTTGGATATATAGTATGGTCACTCACTATGATTCCCTGCGCCCTGGTGGCTTTGTACATCATTGACTGGAAAGTTGAAACGGATAAACGTTCAATATTTCTTGGCTCGGCAGTAGGGTTGCTGGGCGCGGGAGGTCAACTTCTGCTTTTTGAAGCGCTGCGCGAAGGCCCTGCCTACATCATATTTCCGTTTATTTCCTTATATCCTACACTTACCATTCTGTTATCGGTCGTATTTCTGAAAGAAAAGACCTCCTTTCTAAAATGGATAGGGATTGCATTAGCGCTGGTTGCCATTTATTTTCTTTCGTACCAGGAGCCGGGAGCTTCTGACAAACGCGGATATCTCTGGCTGGCGCTTTCATTACTGGTTTTCGCAGCCTGGGGATTACAGGCTTATGTGATGAAATTCTCAAACGAAACGATGAAAGCCGAAAGTATCTTCTTCTATATGGCTATTACAGCGCTGATTCTATCACCTTTTGCATATTTTATGACTGATTTCAGCCAGCCAATTAATTGGGGTTTTAAAGGCCCCTACTTAGCTGCGCTGGTACATATTCTCAACTCAATCGGGGCTCTTACTTTAGTTTATGCGCTGCGCCATGGCAAAGCTATCATTGTCGTGCCCATGACAGGTCTTGCACCCGTGATCACCATCGTACTTTCGCTGATACTCTATGCTGTGTTCCCGGGAATGATGCTCACAATCGGTCTCGTTCTGGCGGTTATCGCGATGTTTATCCTGTCATTATAATCGTATAGAAACAAAAAACTCCGCCTGAAATGGCGGAGTCAACAATCAGGCAGAACATAATAGTTTCTGCCAACCCTAACAATTATTCAAGAAATACTATCGCACCCCGCAGTATTTCAGGGAGGTGAACCGTAAGTTTACCATTGATCATGTATGGTTTAAGTTCTATTGGCTGCCCGGCGAAGGGTATCATAGTCACTTTTGATGCTTTGGCTGCCTTTTCAAAGGTCAGTACGATATCTTTAGCAGGATTTTGAACAGCATTTTCACGACTTTTCAGGCCGGAGAAATTGGCAATGAATATAGCGGGTTTCCCTTTGACGAGGCACGATTGGGTGATGCAGCCGCCTGCATTCTGAACCATGATGGCAGGCTTATAATTAGCATCCTCCACTATTGATCTCATCAGGTCTTCAACACCTTTTTTGTTACTTCCAGTGAATCCTGTGCTGAATACCGAGTCGTTCGTACATTTCTTCAGCGATCTGAAGTAATCCGTTTCTGGAGCGCCTTTAATAAAATGAGTCAGGCTCTGACCTTTGAACTGATCTGAAAAACGTTTTTCCCCTGTATTTGCAATCCGTTTCTCGTTATAGCGTCCGGTTTCACCGGTGGTTATCAGTGTTTTTCCTTCTTTTACCCATTTTGATAGCATCTCAGTTTCATCAGCACTCAGACAACGAACATCCGGCAACAGGATAATACGGCTTTTTGCCTTATCAATGGTACGAGGTGTAATTATTTCAAATTCAATGTGGTGATTTATCAGAAGGCTCATCATCCCGAGGTATGAATCGGTATAATCCCAGGAAAAATAATTCCTGGTCTTTGGCGAAAAGTACACACCTACCGGTGAAGCACCCTCCCGCGGAGCATAGATCAATTGCTGGTTGGCCGCAATCCATTGATAAATCCTGGTTCGGGCTTCATAATCATTAGATCCTGACATTACAAACCTGCGGGCGTCCCATGAGTTCGTTCCGGCAACCACCTGACTCATCATGAGGTTTTCAATAGCATCCGCAGGTTTGATTTTCTCCTCTCCGTCCCAGCTATAGCTGAGCATCCACGAAGGTTTGCCATCGGCAAAAGCCCTGAAAGTGTACATACCGATCATATATTCCATCCATTCGGCAGGAGTGCGGCGTGCACTGTTTTCTCCAACATTGTATTCATGGGCTATAGCATCTACAGCCGGGTACATGTCAAAGACATCGGCACCAACCCTGGGAGCTTCTTCCCCGATACCGGGGTATATCTCGGCAATTGTTTTGCAGGCGGGGTTTACTGATTTGGCATTCCGGTCAATTTCAGCCATGAATTCAGTTAACGTATTGATCCTGAAGTCTACCCAGGCAATAAAATCAGGATCATGCCAGTCGCCGGGTGTAAAATCTTTCATGGCATCGATTCCCGTCCTGAGTTTGAATTCCTTCACGGTGTATTCATCAAAACTGGCCCAGGTGTTTTCCCATCCTTCGAAATGTGTCATCCAGTAAGGAATGTCAATGTAAATGCCGTCAATACCGGTAGCTGCTATTTTCCTGATTTGTTCCATGTAAATTTTCCGCCATTCAGGGGCATAAGGAGTAATCCATACATCTTCTGAGTTTTCAGGAATCCAGAAAGCATCACCGCTGCTGAATACGGCTGGCTTCCCTTCGCGGTTTCGTTGCACCCAGTCAGGATGATCCCTGAGAAAGGAGCGCGATCCGGGCTGAAGATTTTCGGTAATGCATTCGAGTCCCGCATTATAAATGAAGGCATAATTCCCTGCAGCATGTGCGCTGTCGGCCATGGCTTTAATGGCCTGAAGCTTCTTTTCAGGATTTAGAAAGCTCTCGTAACGGCCTGAAATATCATTATCAACCTCGATGCCGAAAAGGTGCGTTTGCCGGGCATCGTTCATGACTTCACGGAGTTGGTCAATGTCGCAGCCATGTCCCGAGGTGCGGACAAAGTGGGTCCAGTCCTGTGTCATGCCTTGGAAACAAGGGAGTAATGCAAATGCTGCAATGAATAGCAAGGGTGATCTGAAAGTTCTCTGTCTCATGGATTTGTGCTTATTATTCTACTGAAGAAAATTGGCTGTGTATAAGTCCGGGCTTCATTCTTTTTGTCTCCTTCGAAAACGCTTATTTCGGCTATGACGAAGGTCTCGGTTCCCTGAAGAATGAGGGTGCTGTTATATGCTTTTTCGGTTTTCAGAGCGGTCATTCCCTGCTTGTACCAAGTAATGGCCGGCACCTCATTCTGATAATGGTTCGTTATTTCCAGACTGATTTTATTGTTTCTGACTGCGATCCTTACGCGCGGGGCCAACTCACTGCCGAATTGATAGCAGGAAATGAAATTCCCGTTTCTCAGGTTGTTGAT
This sequence comes from Lentimicrobiaceae bacterium, assembly GCA_015657475.1. Taxonomy (GTDB): domain Bacteria; phylum Bacteroidota; class Bacteroidia; order Bacteroidales; family UBA4417; genus UBA4417. The sequence continues at coordinate 57,935 of JADLKF010000004.1, forward strand.
GATATTGTTTCTTTGAAGGTCCGGGCTATTGACCAACACATAGGTATGTCCGGCTTTATCCGGGGAATGGGCGTCACTTCCGATCGTTCCCCATAACCTTTTGCCCTGCGAAAGCTGGCTGTCCCATAGGTCGATGGCAAATCCTTTTCCCCGCGGGATATAGCTGAAATTCACGATTTCAATACCCCAGAGACCGTTCAGTGAGTTGAGAAAGTTTGGGTCGATGCCATAGTATGCCGGGTGGTTGATCTGCATGAAGCCGCCCTGCCTGTTGCATGCGTCCAGGGCATACTGACGCTTACGGCTGAAAACATCCTTCCATACGGCAGCCTTTTCCTCTTCGGAATAAGCCTGTGGAATAACATTTTCGCTGTATCCCGGTCCATCGGGAATATAGACCCTGTCGCCCTTGATGGTTTCATGGATATCAAAAGCATTCCCGTGCGAATAATAGCCGCTGTCGTATGTTCCCACCTCTTCAGCACCTAAGGTCAGGATGCCTTTTATATCCGGCGGAGGGGTGAAATACTCATGATCCGTCACAAACACGAAATCATATCCCAATTCTCTGAATTTTTCAACAATTCGGCATGCTGATAAATTGGGTACAGAGGGATCAATAACACCCCCGGTCCCGGCGCCACCATTCTCATACCTGTCGCTATGGCAATGCAACTCACCTTTGTACCAGTTATCGAATGCGTGATAAGGTGATACCAGGAGCGCTTTATCTCTTGTTCTTATTTCCCCAGAGATACTACAGCCAAATAAAAGCAGCAGGCCGCCTACAAAAAGAAAAACTATTACCGGCAACAGCCGGGAGGTAATTCTCTTCTGCATTCTGGTAATCTGGCTTTTAGGCGGGTTAATGATGGTAATAACCTCAGGAATTCGCATTGCATTAATATCATTTTTCCTGTATCCGGATGGCTCTGGTCCTTCCGGCAGGAACTTCCACCACCAGTTTGTTGCCGTCAGATTTCAACTGATTTCCTGTTACCAGTTCAGATGCCCCTTTGAGACTAGTCAGGCCCAGTTTATCCGGTTCCAGTTGAATCATGCATTTTGCGTCAGCGGTTCCGTTGTTTCGCAGGGTAAAATAAAGGTTTGCCCGGCTGCCGAACCTTTCCACACGGATATCGGCATTGTTGCAGTTTGCATACGTCACAGGCTGCCAACCGGCTGCAGCGATTTCACGGATGATAGGTATATATTTTTTAAAGAACGGGCGTCCGTTTTCGATCTTCTTTTCATCCTGCCAATAAGGATCATTAGAGGCATCAACACTGAAAAATGAAGGGAAGAATCCATAGGCCAGCAGTTTCTCGAAATNAACCTCATAACCTTTGAAAGGAGCTTCGGTGAAAGCCGGATCGTTCAAGCCTTCATTAAGCAAAAAGACAATCGGTTTCTGATTCGAAATAGCACGTTTGAAGTCGAGGGCTTTGGTATTGTGGTCGCCGGAATAATACCAACTGAGTTCGGCCCCGAAAAGATCAAGGTTTGAAGCGGCAAAAGGATTCCAGCCGTGGCCGTTTCCCATAGCAAGTTTCCCTTGCCGGTGCATATCGTCAGCCACAGTTTTCATCATCTCGAATTCAGAAACAAAGTTCCAGATGGCAGGCCTGGCAACGTCAGCTGAAAAGGTCAGCGGGTAATCGGTGTACCTGAAATGATCGGAACGGTAATTCAGGTCATGGTGCCAGTTCCATTCCATGGAGTCAAAATAAATACCGTCGACATTAAGTTTGACTGCCGGAGTAATTTCATCCTGAAGAACATACTGGTACCTGTTAAAATCGGGTACATCGGGATCACAATTGGTGGTGATGCTTACCGCCCATCCTGATTTGAACCAGGGTGTTTCGAGCCTGCGGGTTTGATTTTTCCCNNCGTTTTTGTCAAGTGTAGCGCTTGTTGCAAGATATGTATGGTGTTCTTCAGGAATCATGGCATCAGATATCAATGTGTCGTATGCGATATTTTTCCGCCAAATCGGCAATTGAATGTCCCAGGGTTCTGTATATTGAAAGCTCAGGACACCGGAGCCCTTATCAGAAAGTATGTTGGACATTTTCTGACCATCTTTTTTATCCTGGCTGTTCCATGCGGTTTCGTGGAAGGCAAACCCGAAGTCTTCCCAGTTCTTTATTGATCGAAGGGGTGTAAACGGCAGCCATATTCCTTCGACAGGCACACGCTTTTTGAAAGCTTCCGGATAAATAGTGTAATAATGTTCAAGTGCTGAGCGCATTCCCCAGTTGTTGTCGAAATCGAAACTGCACATTCTGAAGAAAGCTCTGTTGGGAAATTTTTCTGCTTCAGGGCTGGTGGCAACATCGAACTCTGCAATAATTCCTTTAGCCACTTCGGCGCCCAGTCTGTAAACAACAGGCAATGCTGGATCTACTCCCAGCGCTTTGCCTTTACCATCAACACCGGTAGCACACAGCGGGTAAAATGACATGGTTCCCTGCCCGACACGGTCACCATAACCGCCTTCGGTAAGCGTTGCACCGTTAAAAGCTCCGTCGGGCGGCAGCATAGTGGCAACAGGCACTGTGTCATAATAAATTCTGCCGGGAGCCATCGCTGTGCTGTTATCCAAACCTTCGTACCATGCATGGTTTTTCCCTGTTTCAGCGAAACAGAAACGGATTGTGACGCACGAGTTTTGCCCGCTGAGGCATTCTAGTTCGCTGTTAATTTCAATATAACCATCATGGAGAAACTGCTTGATGACAAGCTGGTAAAGAGAATCACGGTAGGTTGAAATACCCGATATCTCTGAATAAGATTCGCTGGCTAGTGGCAATATCCTGTAATTATGATCCTGGTGTGACGGGAGGAGGTATTCGACTTGTATTTTATTATATTTCAGCTTATTACTACCATTCTGAGCTTTTATATTTGCAGCCGGAAACAATAGTGATACTAGAAGAAAGAAAATTGTGGTGATGCTGAAATGTTTCATGATTGAGGTAACAGGGGGATTATAGGGTTGTATTAATGACAATAGACCACAAAGCACCTTTTCGAAACACTGGCTTTAGAAAATTAAAAGAGGGTACACACTCAAAGGCGGTACCTCTTTTGCTTCCAATATTCAACCAGTTATGAAAAGAGGGCTTTAATTAATACAAGTTTTCAGGCCAGGCAGCTAAACCGTTGATTTGCTCATACTGCCTGTCCTGAATACTTAGGCTGTTTAGAGTTTGAAGGCGATGAATTTCGAATCGGGGGTCTGGTCGGCAGGCATGGCGCCAACTTCAGCCCATCCCGAATTACTTTCGATAATGGCGAAGTTTACGAATCCCTGCATGGCACTCAAAGCGCTGCGTTTAATGGCAAATTCAACCATATTTTTTCCTCCTTTGGATTTAAATGCCGAGAACTGAATCACATCGCTGAACGAAGCAATACCGTTCCAGTTCCAGTCATTGCCCGGGCCAACGTGCTGATAAACATCACCCCATTCGCCGGGGACTGATCCTTCGAAAAGGTAATCAGCGCCTGATCCGGCCGGATACATCCAGCTTACCAAACCGGAAGCCGGGTTGTTATCCGAATCAAGGTACAGGTCGAGAACGGTAAGGCTGCAGTCAGAAGTACCTTCGAGGTAGAAGTTCAGGTAGCCGGCCGAAGCAAAGGTTTTAACTCCGGTAAGTGTTCCACCGGTGCCTGTTTCATTCACATGGGTGTACTCAACATAAGTCCAGTCGGTAAAATCGCCGTCGATCTTGATATTGGGACCAATGATGAGGACAGTATCGGTAAAAGCACTGGTTTTTTCACCCATTTTAGCCGTGAGAGTAACCAGGTACTGACCCTTTTGCGGGTAAACATGAACCGGGTTCGAAAGTGTGGAAGGTTCCGTCTGGTCACCGAAGTCCCATGAATAATCGGTGGCATTGGTGGAGAAATTGGTGAAGTTCACTTTGAAACCATCGGTTATATAACTGAATACCGCTTTGGTATCGCTGGAAGAATCATCTTTCTCGCAGGCTGTGAATACAAGCATTGTCAGGGCAATGCTCATCAGGATCCAGAGATTTTTTTTCATAGTTATTGATTTTGAATTGTTTGTCGTAAAGTATTGTTTAATTGGATGTGACCTCCACTTGATGCAGAAGGTCATTCAAACCGTTTTCCCCGTTCCAGAGGTTAAGGTTGGCAAAACGGATACAATATTCGCACCTGCCGGCCAGGTTTTCATTTTTGTCAGCCACTTTCAGGTATAAATTGTATGTACCTGCAGGAACTCCGGCCAATGACAGGGATTCAGAGATTGTTTGAACGCCGTTGGGTTTGCACTTCCTTATATCGGCTTGCAAGTCAAGCTTATATTGATCGTTAGTTGCAGTGTTGACAAGTACCAGGCTGCTTTTTTTCGCGTTATAAACCGGCGCATAACCTTTGTTGGTCAGCTTGATCTCGATTGTGAGATCATTGCCTGTGTTAACCGTCTTCGGGAATTTTGCTGTCTGCAACACGAGCCTGTAGCCCATATTGCGTTGAAAATCGTCAAAACATCCCGAGTTACGCCAGACATCAAGCACCGGCTGGTACCAGTCAAGGTTCAGGTAAGTCCATTTGAGCAATGCCATTTCGGTTTTGGCCGTTGTACAATCAGGAAAAGCGCCTTCAGGCGGACAGGTTTCACCACCGGTAGGGACATAAAGCGCTTCCTTGCTTATATAGTCCTTATCAGCAGTGATGTTGCTATAGGTGCCATAATCGGTGCCTCCTGCCAGAAAACAATCGTTATGATGACCGATGCGTGCTCTTATATCGCTGGTATAGGCAAGTGTCCCGTCAACAGGCAGGGTTGTTCCGACTATATCCTGCTTCGCATGAGGTGTACGTACCTGCACCATAATACCGGCAGGCAAAACGCTCAGCAATTTGTTGATGACTTCCTTTTCGTTTTCCAGGGTCGCAAGCCCGTTGCTTGAGCTGTGCCACTCTCCCCACGCACCTATAAAACCGGCCTGAACAAATGCTATTACATCCTGATTCTGCTCGAATACCGGTTGGAGCTGGTCGAGGTGTTGCTTCACAATGACAAGGGGAGCATCAGTACCATTCATATCGTCGGTGTAAGCAAAACGGAGTATACATTTGAAACCTGCATCGCGAAGCAGTTGCATATCATTACTGATCAGTTCAAGTTCAAGAGCGCTGAGCGGTTTATCTTTGAAGTTCTCCAGATAATAAAACCGCTGAACAATTGAGAGCCCCTCTTCCTTCAGGGAAGCAAGTGTGTAAGGATTTAGAGGCTGACCTTCGGACTGGGCAATAAGCAGATGCATGAAACCGCGTTCGGGGTTCGGGAAGATTTCCTGCGAAGGCTGGTATTGTATTGTAGTATCACTATTGCCATCATCATCGGGTTTTTTACATCCGAATGACATGGTGAGTACCATCAAGAGGAACAATACCGTGCGGAAGCGTGTAGTCATCAAGGCAATTATTATTTTTTTTGCTTAATTTTTTCCTGGGAGAAAACCAGGGAAGCAGGAATAGATATAACCGATTTCCTGCTTCCCTGTTATCTGCTAATTATACCCCGGGTTCTGAATGAATAATCCTTTTCCTTCGCTCACGGTTTTAAGTGAGAACGGGAATACCACTTTGTAGTCGTTGGCATAAGTGGAACCGGTAAGTTCGATGCAGCGGGATACAAATTTGCCGTGCCTGATGAGATCGGCGCGATATTGGCCGTTTTCGCACCAGTATTCATGGCTGCGCTCAAGCAGTATCAGGTCGTTGAATTTATCGAGAGTGCTGTAATCGGCCAGGTTTTTATCGGGAATGCCGGCCCTGTGTCGGATCTGGTTGACCAAATCCATGGCTTCCTGGTTAGGTCCGCTCAAATTGGCGATAGCTTCAGCTTTCGAGAGCAGTACATCGGCATAACGATAGATGATGATATCCACTGTCGACAGCGAGGTTGTGCGCTGATCGTCAGGATTCATCTTCAAGGGAATAGGGCCGAGATCCATAACATCACCGGGGTTTGCACGGTTGTAAACATTGCCGTCAGTACCGGTATATTCGGTGATGAGCATAGTTTTCCTGACATCATTTTCTTCAAAACTGTCGTAGAAATGCCAGGTACTTTGAACCGTTGCCCAGCCACCCAGAGGAGCATAGTTTGAAGGTAATGCCATTAACTGCCATTGGTTTTCGCTGGTTCCTTCATAGTCGCACGGGATAGCCCAGATTACCTCAGGGCTGCTCTGTGCACCATTAAGATCCCACATGCCAACATAATCAGGATCGAGTGAATAATGGTTATATCCAATGACATCGTTACAGGCTGACAGTACTTTATCCCATTGTTTTTCGTGAAGGTATAAACGGATAAGCAGCATTTTGGCCACTCCTTTATCGAATTTCCCGTACTCGGTTTCGCCCGGCAGAGGCAGATCAGCTGCAGCTGCATTGAGGTCGTCTTCAATATATTTTACCATTTCTTCGTTTGATAGCCTGGCCAGAGGTTTTTCAACCATCGGCTGCATCAGTACATCAAGAGGAGCAACCACGATAGGGCCGTAGAGGTCGAAAAGGTCATAAGCCATCATACCACGGGCACAACGGACCTCGGCAATAGCTTTTTTCTTGATCTCATCGCTTACTTTCGATTCGTTGATCAGGTTGATGGTCATTGTCATGCGGCTGATCTTGTTATAGTACCAGTCGTAAAAGAAGGTAACATCTTCGCTGGTAGGAGTGTAATTAAGGAGGTGTCCGTATTGTTGCACGCTGAATTTTCCGGAAAGTATTTCGGTGGTAGCGTCACATACAAACATGAGGCCTCTTTCGGAGGTGGTGTTGATACCATCCCACCACGATCCCCTCAGCGGGTAATAGCAGGCATAAACCATTGCATCAACATCGGCTTCCGATTGTGGGAAAATGCTTGGGTTTATTTCGGAATAGTCAACCGGAACGAGGTCCTTGGTACAACTACCGAAAAGCATCACAATCAATAGGAATGATAATATCTTTTTCATTTTCATGGCTTTACATTTTACGGGTTAGAAGGTAACATTAAGACCAATGGTGATTGTTCTCACGTTAGGATAAGCGGCCGTGTAAGAGTCGGTTTCGGGGTCAACACCGGTGTAAGGGGTGATCACGAAGAGATTCTGGGCATCCATATGAAGCCGTGCTTCCTGTATCACATTGCCAAACCAGTTTGAAGGGAGTTTATATCCAAAGGATATGTTCTGTAACCTGAGGAATCCAGCATTCTGAAGGAAGAAGTCGCCAGAACCGTAAGGTGACCAGCCGTAATACGAACTCGGATGAGTTGTGGATGGATTGGTGGGAGTCCAGCGTTCGGTAACAGTGCGTAAAGCATTGTAACCGTAAGTATAGATACCTTCGGCACTCACGCCGTATTCAGTGTAGTTCGGGTCGGCCATCTGCCTGCCAAACATGCCGTTAAAATCGAAACTCAGGTTGAAATTCTTGTAAGTGAGTATATTGGTCATACCGGCAATGAGTTTCGGATCTGAAGTGCCAAGGAGCTTGGTGTCAGCATCGTCAATAATGCCATCGGGAGCACCAGTCCTGAGAAAACGGCCGTTTTCATCCACAACGGGATTGCCGTTTTCATCGCGCTGGTAGCCATCAATGTCCTTGATCTTGATCATACCGGGTTCGAGTTCAGGCTGTGAAGGGACAACATCACCCACCTGCATTATACCATCTGATTCCCTTACGTAAATAGCGCGGATAGGATCGGTAGTGCTCTCATAAACCGAAGGTTTCCAGTCGTCAGCACGTTTTCTCCACTTGTCCTGGTAACTGGCAAAGGAGAACATCGTTTTCCATTGGAAATCACCGCGTGTGATATTGTTTGTAACAAGAGTAAGTTCAAACCCTCTGCTTTGTGTTTCACCTACGTTTGCCATTACGCCGTTCACCTCATGGTAAGAGTTGATGGGTTTCATGGAGAGCAGGTCGGAGATTATACGGTTGAAGAGTTCCAGTGATCCGCTCACCTTATCGTTGAGAATGCTGAAATCGAGACCAAGGTTGGTTTCGGTAGTGGTTTCCCATTTCAGGTCAGGATTCTCGAGCCTCGATAATGAAACACCGATGTGTTTAACTTCGTCAGCAGTAAGATAAGCCGGGTATGCGGAATATGCTGCGAAGGCATTGCTGCCGATAGAGGCGTTTCCGGTCTGGCCATAGCTTAGTCTTACCTTAAGCTGTGAGAAAACATTTTTTGCGCTTCCGAAGAATGATTCTTCAGCAAGATTCCAGCCTACAGCCACTGAAGGGAATGTAGCCCATTTGTGGTTACGGGCAAATACGCTGGCACCGTCGGTACGCAGTGTCATGGTGACGAGGTACCTGTCCTTGAAGTTATAATTAATCCTTCCGAAGTAGGAAGCCATTACATTGTCCTGTCCTGATGAACTCAGTGACTTGGTTCCGGTTCCGGCATTCAGATTGTTCCAGAGGAATGCATCGGAAATGAATCCGGTATTGCCTTCGCTGTGATACCTGTCGATAAATTTTTCTTCTGAAACCCCGGCCAGGGCATTGAATTTGTGATTGCCGGCGATTGAGAACGAATAGTTTGCCGTTCCTTCAATGAGGTATGAGTTTTTATCCTGGCTGGCAATGCTAGCTTTCCCGTTTTCAAGGGCTCCATGCAGGGTAGTTTTGGGCAGGTAAGTCCAACGGTCAGTCATACCGCGGTCTATACCTGCTTTGAATTTCACAACCAGGTTTTTAACAGGTGTGATATCTACATAGGAATTGATGGTTGTACGCTCGATACGTCCCAGGTCGGTAACGGTGAGCAGCGAATATGGGTTAGGCTGAAGCGATAATTGCGGATTCAAAGGATAATTACCGTCTTCGTCAATAGCTTTGATATGCGGGCCTTGTTGCATTGCAGCACGGATCAGGCCTGAATTTTCCCACCTGTCGCCGCCAAGACTGCTGTTTTCGTTGTTGATACGGCTGGCTGCGAAATTCAATCCTACTTTTATAAACTTATTGATTTCCTGGTCAAGATTGCCCCTGACTGAATAACGTGTAAATCCGGCATTTTTAATGATCCCTTTATTATCATAATAGTTGCCCGAAAGCAGGTATTTGGTGGCTTTTGTTCCCCCGGTAATAGAGATGTTGTGTTGTATGATGCTACCATCGCGGGTAACAAGCGAGAGCCAGTCGGTTCCCCTGCCAACATTGTTGATGGCATTCTGGGTGTAGAGCTTATGATAATCGCCGTTTACTGGGTTTGCCTGTGCCTGTTCCAGGGTATTTGTTCCCCAGGGAGCAACATTGTTTTCGAAAAGGAACTGTTCCCAGGCGGCTTCGTTGCGTACCTGCATCCATTCGTTCAAAGGCAGTACGTCGAAAGAGTTCTGATATCTCTGGTATGCATAGGAAGTTGAGTACTGCACCAGGGGTTTCCCTTCCTTTCCTCTCTTGGTAGTAATAAGGATGACACCATGGGCAGCCCTTGATCCGTAAATTGCAGTAGCGCTGGCGTCTTTCAGTACTTCAATGGATTCGATATCATTGGGATTGAAGGTATTGAGCACGCTTTGTGTACCGGCGTTATACCTGTTGCCGCTTTCGGGTTGTTGCAACTCGGTGATGGGAAATCCGTCGACAACGATGAGCGGAGCGTTGCTGGCATTTATTGACCCGGCACCGCGGATAAGGATATCGAGGCCGCCACCCGGCTGGGCGCTGTTTTCACGGATCATCAAACCGGCGGCTTTGCCTTTGAGAGCGTGGCCTATATCGGCATTCGACGATACAATGATGTCGTTCGATTTTACTGAAGTGATGGCGCCAGTAAGGTCCCTCTTTTTCTGGGTACCATACCCCACCACTACAACTTCATCAAGTGAAGTGGCTTCAGCGGTGAGTGTGACATCAATCACCTTTTTCTGGCCGATCTCCATTTCTACCGCTTTCATCCCGATATAGGAGAATTTCAGTGATTTGGCATCGGCCGAGACTTTGATGGAATAGTTACCCGAAACGTCAGTAGTTGTCCCGGTGCTTGTTCCCGTCACAACCACAGTTGCGCCGGGAATTCCGCTTCCATCCTCCTGCACAACCTTGCCCGTTATTGTTTTCTGCGCAAGCACAGCCTGCATTCCTCCTATGAGGAGAAAAACAAGCAGAATGGTTAGTTTTCTCATAAATGATGGATTTAGGTTAGTTATGTAATTGTTGCTGTTGGTTGTATGTCTATTGCTTGATTGCTGCCGGATAAGCCATCAGCAGCAGGTATTTTTCGAAAGAAACATTGATCACTGGATTTTCTTTTTTCACTTTTTCGCTGAACTGCCGGTTCACATAGTCCACCACTTCATAGTTTTCCTTTTCGAGGCCCCTGAGCGTAATATCGCCTTTCCAGTCTTTGGCATAGAAAGCATAGAAAAGCGTGTCATTTTTTCTGATGACATGCGTTTCAGGAGTATCGTAGCCTATGTCGTAAAGCCCGCCGAGATATTCTCCCTTTGAGAGCATATGGGCTTTGTAGATCTTTATCCATTTTGCCCATTCGCTTTCTCTTTCGGGTTTCAGCAGGTTTTTCTCCGAAGAAGTTGGATTGTCAGCAGGCCAGGTGAACTTGGTTCCCGGCACACCGCCAACACCTATTGTGCTGGCAAAATCATCGCGGCCGTCACTTAGTTCAACATGATCACCAAAGTATGCTGTACCGGGGGCAATTGCTTTATATGTTTTACCCTTTGAACGTACCTGTGTGCTGCCAACCGGATCGGAGGCTACAAACTGGTTGGTGTAAGGAATATTGTAAAAAGACATGGCATCGCCGCAAGGACAAAGCTGTATAAGGGCATCGGGTTTAATGCTTCTTGCGGTTTCGTATATTGTTTTAAACACTCCGGGCATCTGTCTCGGAGCATCATAAGGATCTTTCAGATGATGAACAGGATTGAAATCAGGAGGGCAGGCGTTGAGATGCTGGCCGTCGAGTTTGAGGCCATCGAAACCCCACCGGCTCATGAACATCTCCACTATGGCTTTGGTATGATCGAGAACTGGCTGATAAGCCGGCGACATATAATAACTGTCCCACCAGCTTATTATCTGCGGACTGCCATCGGCGTTTTTCAGGATAAGATCGGGATGCTGAGCCAGGAGTTTTGTCCCGGGATCAACAGCCAGTGGCGCCCACCACAGCTGAGCTTTGAAACCGGCATCGTGTATAGCATCCACCAATTTTTTCATATCGGCATCACCAGCCGGAAATTTCTTCGGGTTAGGTTCCCAATCGCCTTCAGCCTGCTGGTAGCCATCGTCTACTGTTACCCAGGTGAAACCGAGTTCCTTCACTTTGGGCAATGTGCCGATAATCTCATCAACCGTGAAACCGCGCATGTACCCCCAGGCACACCACATCGGTTCAAAAGCTAGCGGCTCTGAAGGAGGCAGCACGATTCCTTTTTTCTGCATGTAAGCGCTGTAATCCTTCAATGTGTTGAAGTAATCGCCGCGATGCAGAGTTACGAATGTCGGCAGGGTTTTCAGCGTGTCGCCGGGACGCAGGGTCACGGCTTCAGGCAATTCCTCGTTGACCCCGATTTGTGCACGGGAGTTGTCATTCATCATTTTTACCGGCAACGAAACCGTTTCGGGAACCAGGGAAGTATGCCCGATGGCTATTCCTCCGTCTTTGCGCCAAAGGTCAAGCACAGGAATTCCGCCTCCATAATCCGGATCATTCATACCCAGATAATTCTTCTGGTAAAAACCGGAGTCTACCGGCAGCACCCAGCTTTTACGCATCCCGGTGGAGCTTGCCTGGAACGACCAGAAACCGGGGGTATCATTATTACTCAGAATGCAATAATTATTATTTCCCCATGCATTGATGATGATATCCTTATTGCTGCTGTTGATATAAGCTACATCCGTGAAAACCCAGCCGGGGAATTCATCGTAAGTTTTAACTGATAGCACTTTTGATATCTTAACATCATTGAGGGTAGCGGTACCGGAATAGGTCCACTGTTTTCCTTTACCTGCAAAATCATCTGCTTTACCGGCAGAGGTGTTTTCAAGCGTGAAATCACGAAGGGTGTCGCTTCCGGCAACAATATATTCCGATGCCTGGAACCCGTTCATGAGCGGTTTCATGTCCGGGTTACCGCTAACCATAGTGTGCATCTTGTCATTAACCTCAAATTTCAGGTCTCCGCTTTCAACGGATTTTTTAGTTCCCGAACAGGATACTGCCAGAGAGAGGACCAACGCCACAACGGGGATAAAGAACAGATGTTTACTGTTTATTTTCATACCGCTCAATTTTTTGTGCGTTTTCGAGATAGATTTTTTTCAAAATACCATCAGGCAGGTTGAAACCATTCATTGCCCAGTGGTAACCGAAAAGCTGCGATTCGTAGAAGTGTTCGTCGGCTGTTTCGAGCACTCTGAAAGTTACCCGGTATATATGTTCATCCATGCCCATATCGGTTCCGTATAACAGCCGGTCCTGGTATTTTTCATAAAACTTTGCCATATATCGCGGAATGTTGGCCGTTTCGGCATAACGGGCGGCAATATCGAGATAGAGGTTGGAGTATTTGTCGAGCATGGCTCCCGGCCTTGATAGATCGTGCTCGCAGTTGGCAAAGTGGCAGGCAATAAAAATGGTGTTCGGGTTATCGCGCACGGCATTTTCAAGTGTTTGAATCAGCTGGTCATGATCGAGTTTGCCGGGTTCGGCTGTTACTTTCCAGGTGGCGGCGTTCATGAGCCCGTCGTTGGTGCTGTCGGAAGGCAGGTACATCCAGTAGGGTTCGGCAACATGTATATTGATAGGCATGTGCAGTTCGGCACACTTTCGGAGCAGAGGTTTCATGCGGGGGTCGTCAAGGTGCATTCCTTTGCCGGGTAACGGTTTGGAGTAAAGTTCACCATCGCCTTTGTCGCCGAGTTCACCAACTCCTTTTGCACCTTTTTTAAAGCAGCGTTCCAGCTCTTTCACGGCGGCAGGACCAAACCCTGGCTTGTCGTAACCGGTGTAATCAAATCCGCACCAAAGCTCGAAACGGTCAGGGTATTTTCCATAAACTTCAACCAGCGAATCGAACTCTTTACCGGTAGCCATTGTGAGGATCACCGTTTTCCTGATTCCCATCCTGTCCATGGTTTTCACCCACTTATCAAGGTCAGCCATACTGCTGGCATAAGGATGCGAGTGCATGTCGATGAGCGGGAATCTGGCTTTTTCAGGGATATTGACTGGTATCTTATAAATGGAAACGGGCCTGTAATTGCTCAGAAGCAGTTGGCCGGCGCCCCCGGTTTGAGCCAGGGCTGCGCCGATCAACATCAGAGTACACGAGAGTAGGAGTGTTATTTTTTTCATTTTTAACAGGTTATTTCATGCTTACTAGCCGGATCTTTTTCGTGATAATTGTCTTCACGGCATCGATTGCAGGCGGGAATGTTTTTCGCAGATCTATTTCGTTGCTCGAAAAAAGTATAGTCTTTAGCTCTTTCATAAAGGCGTTCTTCGATTCGGTAGCAAGGTTAACCTTGACAATTCCTCCTCTGATGGCAGCCTTCAGCATTTCATCGGGGATGCCTGATGCACCATGAAGAACCAGTGCAACCGGGGTGCTTTGCCTTATTTCAGCGAGTCTGTCCAGGTCCAGCTTTGGCTCCTGCTTGTAAAACCCGTGGGCTGAACCAATGGCAACCGCCAGTGCGTTTACCCCCGTTTGTTCTACGAATTCACAGGCTTGTTCCGCTTTGGTGAATCCGTCGGTGTCATGGTCCTGGCCCAGCTTGGCGATAAAGCCCAGTTCGGCTTCCACATTGGCACTGTAAGCCTTTGCCATTTCAACCACCTGGCTGGTCATTTCAATATTTTTTTCAAATGGTTTTTCGCTGCCATCAATCATTACGCTGTCGAAACCGGCATCGAGGCATCGTTTGGCAAGTTCGGGCGTGGCGCCGTGGTCGAGGTGAAGCCATCCTTCCACCCCGAACTGTGACAATCCTGCACGGGCAAGTTTGGCAGCAATCTCCAGTCCCAGGTAATTGATTGAGCTTTCGGAGAGTTGCAGGATCACAGGTTCGTTTTCAGCCTGAGCAGCCCTCAGAATACCGGCCAGCGTCTCGTAATTGTAGAAATTGGCCGCCAGTATTGCCCGTCCGCTTTGCTGATATTGGATTAGTTTTTCCTGCAGTTTCATGATGCGTCAGTTCAGAGTGTTTTGTTGAAAAGCTCACGGGCAAATTCACCCGCTTTTTTCATGTCGGCGAAAGCCCCGGTTCCTCCTGCACAGGTGGTGGAAACAGCCCCTGTGATAGCACCGTATTCAAGGCTTTCTTCAAGCGAAGCTCCGGAAGTAAATTTCCTGATAAAGCCGGCATTGAAACTGTCACCTGCGCCGATACAGTCAACAGGGTTTTCATTAAGGAACGAAGGCTGGTGTAACAGCCGGCTGCCGTTCCAGGCATAAGCGCCATTGGTTCCATCCTTAATAACCAGCATGAGGCCCGGTGCAAGGTTCTTTATTTTCTCAATTCCTTTTTCAAGTGTTTCAGAAGATGTGATGTTGAGGAACTCAGCCATGTTAGGCATAAACACATCAAGATAAGGGAACAGTTCAGCAGCATTGATTTCCCATTTTTCTTCAGGGTCCCACTGCGGATCGAGGGAGGTTGTGAGCCCCATAGATTTAGCTTGTGCAAACAGCCAGGGCAGCGAAGGCCTTATCCCCGGCTGCAGGAATACTGAAGAGAAGTGAAGGTGGCGCGCGTTGCTGAGAAAACGGAGGTCGATATCAGCAGCTTTGAGGTCTTCCATGGCACCCGGATAGGTGACCATAGCCCGGTCGTTTCCGTAATTGAGAACGATGGTGGCGCCGGTGTTAAAAACATCGGAACGGATGATATGGGAAGTGTCAACACCCAGTTTCTGCAAACTTTCCAGCACCGTTGACGAGAAACCGTCGCGGCCGATTTTGCCGATAAAAGCAACCTTGCTGCCCAGGGAGCTGAGGTTACCGGCAAAAATTGCCGATGAACTACCCAGTGTCATATCGAGGCTACCGGCGAGTATTTCCTTTCCCATTTCAGGAAAACCGTTGATACTGTTGAGAATAATATCAACATTGAGTTCACCGGTGACTATTATATCGAGAGGTTTCATTTCAGAGCAAGTCGTTAAGGTTTCGCAGGTTGAAAGCGGCAAAGTAGCGGTCCATGGCATGTTCGATGGCCGAAAGCACTATTTCTTCGGCGGGAACCCCGTTGGGTAACAGGTTTTCGTAAAGTTTTGCCCTGGAGGCCAGCACACTGTCGGTTTGCCATATGTAGCGGCATCCCGTGCTGATGAGCCATTGGCGGCGCTTTTCATTAATGCCGGTAAAGTCAGAGGCATCTTCACCCGGCTGCAGCCATTTTTTCCACCTTCCCGAGGCGATGACTGCTTCCTGTAAATGTAATCCAATCCGGGAACATGAAGCCACTTTTCCCTCACCAAAAAAATTCTTTTCGAGTTTTTCGAGCTCCATCAGGCCGTTGTATTCAGCAATGGTGAATTCAGGGCCAACATTGGCTGCTCCCATTCCCGAAGAAGGATAATCTTCAGGATTTACTACACCGTCGGTATAATGTCCTTTGATTACACTGCCGTATTCGCGGGCAATCTTCGTCAATTCTCCTGCAGTAACCGGGTCAAATTCGGAGGTGTGCAGATCGGTGCCTACTTTGCCTACAACAAAGCAAGGCCACACATCGCTGTTTCCCTGCTTCACCAGGCCTTCCTTAAGCAGGCTGAGGAATTTCATGAAGGTGGCCACATCGGCCAGCCCGCCATGCACCTCTTCGGTGCCCACTTCGTAGGCTATTGGTTTATAACAACCTGCTTTCCTGAAAGTTTCGGCATGGGCAATAAGGGCAAGGGTGCGCTCGGCAACGGTTTCTATCGGTATAATTGCCCCTTTTGGAAGGGTGATATCTACCGTGGGGTCAACATGCAGGAGGTCGTAACCGGCTTTTATGGATGCTTCAAACGATGTTTTAACGGCGTTAAAAGCTTCATCGAACGACAATTTAGCGGCAGCGTGGGCATCTTTCAGCCAGGGGCCGCCGTGGTCCACGGCAATAATCACCGGCACCTGCAGGTTTAGCCTGCCGGCTTCGATCCGAATTGTTTTTACAAATTCTTCCTGTGTAAGTCCTGTGTAGCCACCGTCGATGTCAACCTGGTTGAGTGTGGCGGCAAATTTTATAGGGCTGTTCCAGCGCCGTGCCGCACGCAGCGAGGCTTTGATAACGGCAGCCGAATTGGGGCACGCGGCAAATATCGTACGGCTTATACCGTCGGCAGCCCGTATCTCATCCATCCTTCGCAGGATGAAGTCCATCAACGGACGGCCTTCAAGTTCAGCTTTATTACGTAATGCCCCGTTCATATACTATTGTTCAAAAGGATAAATGTTCACGCCTTTTACCACGCGCGATATGGCACCGCTCACCGAAGGCCGGTCGGGACTGAGGCCTAGGTGCAGAGATTTGAAGAATCCAAGCATTTGAGCTGGCAGAATGCTTACCACCGGCAGGAAGTCTTCTTCGAGATGGTTCCCGTTTTCCGAAAGAATAAAAGTCTGGTCGAGATTTGATAGTTTTTCCCCTTTTTCCATTAGTCCGGCCTGGTGAAGAGCTTTGTGTCCGTTACCCATGGCATCTACCAGGTCGCGTTCGTACTGAAGTACGTACCGGTTATTGGAGAACAGGAAGAACACCAGTGTTTTCTCATCAACTACCGCCTTAGGCCCGTGCCTGAAGCCGAGAAAAGAATCGTGCTTGCAAATGATAATGCCGTCGGTGAGTTCCTGCAGTTTGAGTTGCGATTCAATGGCTGTGCCGTACAACGGCCCTGAGCCAAGAAAAACGGCACGCCGAAAATCGATTTTTGCAAGGTTGCGGATATCTTCCCAGTAAGTATTGAGCAGCTTACGGGCGTATTGTTCGAGAAACACAAGCTGACTGCTGAGAATTTCGAGTTCGGAAAGGCGGCTAATGAGCAATCCGGCCAGTAACATACCGGAATAGCTTCCTGTCATTGCCAGGCTTTGGTCGTTAGCTTCACCGGGAAGGACAAAAACGTATTTCTCGAAAGATGTTTCGAAATTGGCCAGCGCACCGGTGGCGTCGCAGGTGATGATAAGATGGTAAACAGTATCGCAATATTTATCGGTAATGGTTGCCGCGGCAACGCTTTCGGGGCTGTTGCCTGAGCGGGCAAAACTGATGAGCAGGGTAGGTGTTTGCCGGTCGAGATAATCGTGAGCATGGGTCACCAGGTCAGTGGTGGGCACAGCGACAGTAAATTTCTTTACATGCCGGGAATACACGCCGGTAAGCGACAGCCCGATGTAGGCACTGGTGCCGGCCCCGGTAAGCACAACCCTGAGACATTGATGTGCTGTGGCTTTATTAAGGAATGCGGATATTAACCCCTTTTCAGAGCTGATTTTCTCATGGACTTTCCTCCAAAGCCCTGGCTGGCCGTAGATTTCGGCAGCTGTATGAAAAGCACCAAGCTGCTCCAGCTCTTCTGTCGTATAATTCCAGATTTTCATTTCGGAGATCTGTAGAATGATCTTTCGTTTGCTTTCGATGCAAATATATAATGTTTTTTATCATTTCGAATATTAGTAAAAAAATTTCTTTACCTTTGTATAAACCTTAAAATAGGTTTCGTTATCTTTAATGGATATATTTGCAACCTTTAGGTAAATTATTGAGTTTCAAATGGTGAATCAATAGCATGAAATGGTTGCATCCCGGGATTTGAAAACAACAGGTATGGCTAAGAATAATAAGCAAAACACGGTTGAACGCAGGATGAATATCCTGAAGCTGCTTTCGGAAAACCATCAGGTTTTTGTTCAGGACCTGAGCAGGGAATTTGGTGTAAGCGAAGTGACAATCCGCAACGACCTTGAACAACTTGAGCTGAAAAAGCTGCTTGTTAGGGCGCGTGGCGGTGCAATGAACATTGAACACGTGGTGAGCTATGACCAGCAGCTTGGCGAAAAGCATAAGCTCAACATGGCCGAAAAAGCAAGGATAGGCAAGGCTGCCGCCAGGCTTATAAAGGATTCCGATACCATTATTGTGGACTCAGGCACCACAACACTGGAAGTGGTGAAGAACATACCCGACAATATCTCCAACCTGACAGTTATTACCAATGCACTGAATATTGCCAATCAACTCATTGCCAGTCAGCATATCAGCCTGATCATTCCCGGCGGGGTGTTGCGCAAAAATTCGCTTTCACTCATTGGCCCGCTGGCCGAAAGGAATTTCAAAAATTTTTATGTCGACAAGGTTTTCCTGGGTGTCGACGGGTTCGATACACGCTCAGGCATTTCCACACCTAACATGGAAGAGGCATATCTTAACCAGATCATGATTGACATTGCCCGTGAAGTGATCGTAGTGACCGACTCATCTAAATTCCACCGTAAAAGCCTCGCCTTTATCTGTGCCAACGACCGCATTGATACCGTTGTGACGGATATCGGTGTTCCCGATGAAGACAAAAAACGGCTTGAAGACGCAGGGATACAGGTGGTGGTGGCTTAATTAGCGGGGAAACTGGAAAGAAGAATCTGAGAATTTGAAAATGAAGAAATTTGAAAATTTGAAAATGGGAGGATTGGTTAAGGAAGTAGGTTAGGGGGGCAAAAAAACATTTGAACAAATGAAGTAAGAATTGCCGGAACCTGACACTTGGCACATGGAACTATATAGAGAAACCGGAAAGAAGAAATTGAAGATTTAAGAATTCTGTTTCAGGTTATGGTCAATCTCGAAGGGCTGAATGTTATCCTCTGCACCCTGCTCTGCGCAACTTCACATTTTGTTTTTGATAGTTGAGCTTAACATCACCTCAACTTCCCGGCCAGTTGTATAAGCTGTTTTTCGTTGCGGAGCGGGAGATGATACTCACGTATGATAGCTTCAGCCTGTTCGCGACTGGCAGCGGGCAATAATCGTAAGATCGTTTTCTTATTGATTATCCTGAAAACTATAGGCGGGTGGTTTGGCAGGATCAGCATATAACGCGGCTGCAACCTGAGGTCATCAAATGAATAGTCCCTGCCTTCCATATATTTCGTGGTGACACCCCTGGAGGCAATCTGTCGCTGAACAAAGAGCCGGGCAACATTTTCACACAAAACCTCTACGAAAACATCGGCGGAATCAGCCGTGAAAGCTTGCTTTTCCACAATACGCCTGAACTGCGATACCTTGCCGTCAGGGTACTTCATTGTGAAAAGGCTGATAAAGTGTTTTTCGAGCTTCACCTGGCGAAAGGAGCTGCTGTCGAGCCATATGAGTTCATCGGTAAAGCCGTTGTACTTGAGCAGCATATCGTGCAGGGTGTCGCCGTTTGTAAACACAATATCCCCCGGTATCCATTCGCGGTTGTAGTACTGTTTCCCTGAGAAATCCTTTGGCACAACGTACACTTCGCCGCACACAGCAGGCCTGAAAAGCGTTTCCGCTGCATTTCCCTGACCGTTGCTTATCAAGGTGCCGCTGAGCATGAGCAAAATCAAAACCGGTCGTATGATGTGTTGCCTATTCATGATCCTGTCATCTGATGGTGATTCGGTAATCTTCCCTGGTGATTTCACCCCCGGCGCCAATAGCCCGTATGGAGATAATAAATGTTCCTGTATGCTGCGAAGCCCGAAACTTAATTTGCTTATTCCCGGCTTGGTCCGGCTGTATGGCAGGTTGCCATAAGAGCAGTTGCCTGAAATCGGGCAGCGTGGTATTCACAGGAAGATGCTGATGCTGAAGTACAGTGTTTCCTGAATAAGTCTCAGTTCTGAAAACGACTGATGAACGGTCGGTGACCGTCGCTCCCGTGGAATCTTGGGTGACCACTGCCAGTATGCCCGGGAAAGTGAGCGTGCCGTAAACCCTTTGCGAATTTACCACTTCAATGCTTCGTATCATGGCAGAACCCATCGGTAGCAGCCTGTGGTTGTCGTGCCGGTAAATGCCGTCGATAAACAGGGCTGCGCTTTGACTGAAAAATCCCTGTTGTGCTTTATCAATGACCTCAAGAATAGTGCCTGATGCAGTTTTCCTGGCCCTGACCGTCGGCAGCAACTCTTTTGCTATTTCAGAGAAATTGCCGAGTGGCTCATACGCCCCCGGAAATACCTGCTGATCGTGTTTGTAATACAATGCGGGACGTATAGCATTGACTGTTTCCTGCCCTGCAGCCTGAACCTTTGGCAACTGCCCGTAAATACGCTGCACCTTTACAATGTCCTGGCTCTTGCGGATGTATTCCACAACGACAGAAGAAAGCCCCTCACCCGATGGCACATATGTGTTCCTGAGTACAAACCGGTCTTCAATCTCTATCTCTGATTTCTGAGCCAACACGGTATCAAGAAGTTGAATCACCAGATCCTTCTGCTGGTAATAATCGCTGAGCCTGAAACAGAATATGCCGTTGCTGCCGGTATAAGCATATTGGAGGTTCACGGCCGTATCCTTTGCCGAGAGCAGCACACAGCAGTTTCTCACACCGACCCCTGTTGCCCTGTCAGTGACTTTTCCACGGATGATCTGTCCCCTGGTTTCGGGGAGATATTCCACTTCGGTGAGGGGTGTGAAACAGTTTTGGCTATTACTGTATGCAGATGTTTTTCCATGCCATGGTTCCTCTTCAGCCACGCTTACCGTGAGAGCAGCCATATTGCCGGATTCGGAGTTTCCCGGCACACTGAAACTTATTTCTTCACCCCTGGCATAGGTTGCTTTTAGCCCGTTGATATTGAGCAGGCTCTCCGCGGTTGACTGAAACATGAGTTGCTCCGGGACTCCTGCTTTTTCATTGACCGAATTGCCTGGCGACAGCGCAGTAAGTTCCTTGTCGAACAGGTTGGCGATGATCAGTTCCTTAGTGAAATAACATTCTTCGCCGCAATTCCTCATCCGGTTGGTAAACGCCACAAGCTGGTAATAGCCCGTGGCAAGAGTATCGGGCAGGCTTATGCTTCCATATGTCATGCCGCCGGTGGTTTTCATACAGACCTTTGCCACTTGTCCCTGCCGGCTGTCGCGAAGCAAAAGGTAAGCAAGTTCACCGCTCATGGCATTGGGTGAGCCGATCCCCCCGGTAATGTGCAGCGTAAACATTACCTGCTCCCCTGCAATATAAATATCCCTGTCGGTGAATACGACAACCCTTCCGCAGTTCATTTCTGCGGCATGAAGCACACCTGTTGCAGCCATCAGCAAGGCGGCAAGCAGGTATCGTGCGATTGTGCGGGTCATCTTCATCGTTTATTGCCTTAGAAATGCCAGAAATAGGGCCTTTCCTGTATTGTTTTTCCCGATTCCGGGAGACCGTCGAGATCGTAGGTTTGTCCGTAGGCTACCCTGTTTTCCCCGGTGAGTGGCTGCACCCAGTAAGTTTTTTTCACGCAGCCCGATGCCTCGAAAAAACCGAGTACCAGTTTTGAGTCATCGCCCGGGCAGGTGATGTTTCCATATACCTGCGTGGCAATGGGATCGAAAAGTTTGCCGGTGGAGGATAGTTGTCTGCTTAATTCCCTGTAATAGGCAAATGCTTCATCATTCAGCGTGTAAACCCTTACCTGCAGGAAAAAGTTTTCGAGGTTCTGGTCGTCGGCCATCCCGTAAAGGAAAGGATTGAGAGGGAAGAAATGGGCTGAGTAGCGCGTCATCACTCCGGTACTGATAGAATTGTCATCGCCGGTGACGCTAATGGTTCTGTCCTTTTCAAGTTTTTTCCAAAAATAGTAAATGGTGGCAAAGGGTTTGGTGGTGGGGTCGGTGTGGGAATAACCGATGAGCATATGGGTACCTATCCTGTAATGCAGGCTGTCGCCGGCACTGGAATGGAAATCAGCATAGGTCTGTACACCTTTTTCCATTTTGCCGGTAGTGTTACCCCAGACATCTTTGTAGATGAATTCCTGCTGCGACAGTTCCCCGTAAATGCTGTCGATACCTGCGGCAGGCAGTAGGGTTTGCTGTGTCGACCGGTAAACGACACCGTCAGAGGTTTGTATGTTCAGGGTATAGCTGTTTCCAGCAACACCCCTGAAGGAGCTGTCGCTAACATAATGCCCGTCATAGTCGGCTCTCAGCACATCTATTTTTCCTTTGTCGTCCCTGAGATAAACATAAGCACCTGTGACCGCTGCTGCGCCGGAACCGGAGTTGTAAGGTTCAGCCATCGACAGCGTCACCGTTGCAGGTTCGTCGAGGCCGGTGACCATTCCTTCCACCACCAGCACCTTTTGGCTGACATCGATACCGGGATCGTATTCCTCGCGGCATCCTGCTGCCAGCGCGGCCAGCAGGGTGATGAAGAGTATCCGTTTATATTTCGTCAGGTGAGGCATCAGAAGTTGAAGTTATAGGTAATGGTGGGCAGGGGTACGCCAAGGATATAGAGTTTATAAAGGCTGTAATTACCGCTGTAATTCCATGTGCGTGGATCTTCCCTGGCATAAAAGGCCGAATAAGCATTGTTACGACCGTAGAGGTTCACTACCGAGAGCGTCCAGCTGCTTTTCCATTTGCGGTTAAGTTTGAGGCTCTGGTCGCGGGTGATGGCAACATCAAGCCGGTGATAAGCCGGCAGACGGTACTTGTTGCGGTCGGAGTACCAGATGATCTGCTTGCCGTCGAAGGTATAGCGCAGTTCGGGCAGGGTTACAGGCCTCCCGGTATGACAGGTGAATGTAGCCGAAGCCCGCCACCTTCGTGTTAAGTGATAGTTGAGGTTCACCACCAGGTTGTGAGGGATGTCGAAGTTTGATGGGAAATAGCGGTTGCCATTGATCATCTCGATCAGCGCCGTGCCGTCAGTCTTTTCCATGCTGCGGGAATAGGTATAGCTGATCCAGCCGGTAAGGTCGCCGCTGTTCTTTTTGAGAAACAGTTCCAGGCCGTAGCTGTAGCCCGATGCCGTGATGACATCGGTAGCCAGGTGATCGTTGAGCAGCAGGCTGGCCCCGTTTTTGTATTCCGGAAGGTTTTGCAGCCTCTTGAAATAGACCTCTGCTGAAGCCTCTACCGTGTTGTTGCGCAGGTTATGAAAATAGCCTGCCGCCAACTGGTCACTTACCACCGGTTGCAGGTAGGTATCGCTGAGCTTCCAGGTATCGGTGGGCGATATTACTGAGGTGTTCGACAGCAGGTTTACAAACTGGTCGATGCGGGTATAGCTGAGTTTGAATGATCGTTGTTCGTCGAGGCTGAAACGCAGTGACAGGCGCGGCTCGATGCCGTAATGGGTGGTTATCTCCGTGTTGCTGCCGAAATAGAGCGTATCCCTGATGTTTTCAACAGTGCGGGGAAGTCCACCGGCATATAGGTATTCGTAACCGGGCCCCAGCAAGCTGAAGCGCACCACCCGCACTCCTGCTTCAATGCTGAAACGTGACGAGAATTCAATGTCGTCGCTGAGGTACACCGCCGCTTCCACCCCTTTTTCATCGTTTACACGGCGCGGTAATACCAGCGACTGCCCTCCATATGGAAGAAGCTCACCGGGATGATTGCGGTACAGAATGCCGTTGATGCCCAGCTCCACCGAGTGCCTGTTGCCGGGAAACCAGTTGAGGGCCCATTTCACATTGTTGTAGTCGATGCCAAAGTCAACGCGGTTGCCGTCATACGGATTGAGGGTGTCGAGTTCCTTCATTCCGAAAAGGTAACGGCTCATCCCCGTTATAAGCGAGGTGGAGACTTTGCTGCTGAAAATGTGCGTAAAGCGCGCCGATGCCAGCAGGTTGCTGTACCTGTAGTTTGTTTCGCGGCTGAAGGCGAACCTGTCGCTGCTGTAATACCCTGAGAAGGAGAGTTTATCATGTTTTCCGGCGTCGATGGTGAGCACCCCGTTGAGGTCGTAAAAACCGGCGGAGCTGTTCTGCAGGTCAATATCAGGGAGCTTTTGCAACAGCCAGTCGGAGTAAGA
The DNA here is from genome assembly GCA_015657475.1 of Lentimicrobiaceae bacterium. Lineage (GTDB taxonomy): Bacteria > Bacteroidota > Bacteroidia > Bacteroidales > UBA4417 > UBA4417. The sequence continues at coordinate 81,966 of JADLKF010000004.1, forward strand.
TGTTCTGCCGCCGAGCAGAATGTTTACTTTTTGTTTCAACAAGGGTACTTCAACCGCCAGCCGGCTGTTGAGCAGGCCGATGCCGCCGTGTGCCTTCATGGTTTTGGAATTGCTGCCACCAAGCTTCACGGCCATTACCGACGACGATCGCTCGCCGTAGCGCGCCGGTATGCCGGCTTTGTAGAGGGTGACGCCCGAAATAAGATCGGGGTTGATGGCTGAGTTGAGCCCGAAGAGGTGCGAAGAGTTGAACAGCGGCACATCTTCCACCAGCACGAGGTTCTGGTCGGTGTTGCCGCCTCTCACGATGAACCCTGAACCGAATTCGCCAACCGACTGTACCCCCGGCAGCAGGGTGATGCTTTTGATGATATCGGTTTCGCCCAGCGATACCGGCAGTTCCCTGATGGTTTTGGCATCGAGGCGGAGAGCACTCATCTGGGTACGCGAAATGTTCATCCCTGCCCGCTGGTCGGTAATGACCACCGCCTGTAACTGCAACGATTTCTCAAAGATGTCGAGGTTGCATTCGCCGTCGCTTACCACCCTTATCCTGGCGGCGAGGTCCTGGTAGCCGACATATTTCACCGTGAGTAGATGCTGGCCGGCCGGCAGCACCAGGGAATATTTCCCTTCGCGGTTGGTGACGGCATGGGCACGGAGCTTTTCAACCGACACGATGGCTCCCGGCAGTGGCCCTCCCGTAGTGCCGTCGGTAATTGTTCCCGTGACAGTGGCCCGCGGGAATTTTCCCGATTGGAGCAGGTTGCCGATCACCATCACGCCGGCATCGTCCTGTACCCGGTTTTCAGCGCTGCTTTCGCGGGGGACGAAAACCACGGAGTGGTTGTCGATCACCACGAAGTCGAGGCCCGAGAGGCTGCCCACACGCCGCAACGCATCGGTAAGTGTCAGGGAGGCAATAGAGGGATGAACCGTTTTACCCGCAAACCATTCCGGCTGGTAATAAAAGAGGATGGTGTCGCGCTGCCCCAGGGCGCTGAAAAGCTCTTCGTAACTCACAAGCCTGCTGGTATCAGTCGGCAGGATGCGCTGCGACTGAGCCATCGTCTGCAGCCCCGTGATGAGGATAAGGCAGGTTAATGACTGTTTAATCAGCGTACCGAAGTGCATGAGAGCAAGCAAATTAGGTGAAAGTCCGGCAAATGACAAGGCTTTCGTGTAACAAGGCTCAAAGATAGAATTAAAAATGGTGCTGGTTTGGGTTGGAGAAGGACGGAGAAGGGAAAACGGAGAACGGAGGACGGAGGACGGAGGACGAAAAACGGATAACGGATAACGGAGAACGAAGTACTCCAAGGGGGAAGGCTTATGGTAAGGTTGAGTTTTGGCATGGTTGTGACCGGTTCAACTAATTCTTAATTGAAGCCGATATAATTCGGGATTATAAATTTCCATTGTCAAACCAGGATATTTATATTTTTACAGCTATTTACCATTCTTTAAATGAAACAGTTATATTCATTGTTGCGAAGCAGCCTGTTGATAGTATCATTTTTTACAGCAATGACAGCCGGTGCTCAAAGCTCGCAGCCGGATGTGAAAGAGATACTGAGGCGGGCATCTGCCATGCTTACATCACGGCATTCTTTCATTTATGATGCCGATTACCGTATCAAGTATTTCGACAGGACAGACACGATGGTTTATCCGCGTTACCACTGTGAAGTGATGAAGGCCGAAAGCGATACCATCATGAACTATTATGCCCGTATAAGCAGCCAGGAGGGAGCGAGAATTTATGACGGGAAAAGCTTCGCACTTATTTGGGCCAGTGAAAAAAATGTGATCATTGACATACCTGCCATCAATGGAATGAACTTCACCGCTAAAAATATCCGGCGCGAATGTATTCCCTCCTTCTTTTATTCCGATAATCCTTTTGAAAACGACCTTTCAGAAGGCACTAACTGGCTGGTATCGGATACTTTGATTGACAGCCAGGAAGTATTGAAGGTGGGATATAATCTGCCCGTCAACCAAGAAATCACTTTTTTCAAAAAGGTTGTTTATATAAATAAGGCAACCCTGATTCCTTTGCGTATCGAAAGCTATGCGCGGTATATGGATATACAGGACGAGTACCGGCAGCTTGATTTACATAACCTGTCAGCAGCAGATACCTTGCAGGCAGCTTTTTTCAATTCAAACGATTTTCCCGCTGACTATTCAGTGGAATATTATTCGCCTCCCGTGTTCAAGGTTAATAATCTGCCTGACGGATCGCCCGTTATCGGCTTTGAAGCAATGGATACAAAAGGGGAAATATTGACCGTTGATTCCCTCTCTCTTGGCTCAGGACTTATTCTTTTCGATTTCTGGTATCTTGCCTGTTCCCCTTGCATACAGGAGATGAAGGAACTGGCCGGGATATATGCCAAATACAAAGATAAGGGACTGATTGTCATTGGGCTAAATCCATTTGACCAACCGGTTGACAAGCATGAGACGCTGAACAGTTTTATGGCAAAATTCGGAATTGAATATAAGCTATTATTCATCGACCGTAGTGTTGCAAAAAAATACCAGGTAACGGCATATCCTACGGTTTACCTAATCAGGCAAGGTAAAATCATTTATTCAAAGTCGGGGTACAATCCGGAATCCATTGCAGAACTCGGGGGCATAATCCGGGAGAATTGTGAAAGTACAAATGGCAAATGAAAATGGACAGTTAACAATTGACTGTTGAAGGGCAGGTAAGTTTTTTTGATTTTTTTCACGATGGTTGTCAGCACACGGATAATGAAGATGATGCAGATTAATACCGATCCGGTCTGATCCCTCCGATCAGTAGCAACCGTGCACCGGTATAACCCCAGCCACTGACAAACCACTTAAAATTTTCATTTGTTAATCGACATTACTTATTTAAAGCGCCCTCCCTGCACCCTGCACCCTGCACTTCGCCATTCACATTTTTACCTTAATTTTGGCTGTTCTAAATCCATCCCTTAATGAAAAGCAATACTCTCTCTGCAAAAGTCCTGTTTATGATCATGCTGACAACTTTCGCTGCCATGAGCAGTTTTGGACAGAAATCAAGAAATGAGATCCCCGACAAGTACAAATGGAATCTTACCGATATTTATAAAACAGATGCCGACTGGCGCAGCGCCAAGGACAAACTTACCCTCAAACTCGCTGAGGTGCCAACGTTTAAAGGAACACTCACCCGTTCGGCAAAAGACCTGCTGGCATACATGGAGTTCAACTCACAGTTGATGAAAGAAGCCTCAAAACTTTACCTCTATGCCAACCTGAATGCCGACCTCGACACACGCGACATGAAATATTCCGGCATGAAGCAGGAGATGATGAAGCTGTTTTCCGATTTCGGGGCCGCAGCATCCTTTGTTGAGCCCGAAATTCTCACCGCCGACTGGAAAGTGATCGACAACTACATAAAATCGGAGCCTAAGCTGGAGGTTTACCGCATGAGCCTCGGCAACATGTTCCGCAGCAAGGCGCATACCCTGGGTGAAGGGGAAGAGAAAATACTTGCCATGGCTGCCATGGTCAACGGCACCGCTGCATCGGTATACAATACTTTCTCCGACGGCGAAATGCCCGCCCCCGAAGCCACTCTTTCGAATGGTGAGAAGATCGTGGTGACCAAAGCAGTTTACAACCGTTTCAGGGCATCGGCCAACCGCCAGGACCGTGAGATCGTGTTCNNAAAAGCTTTCTGGGACAACTATGCAAAGTTCCAGGCTACCTACGGCGAGATGCTCTCGGGCAATGTACAGTCGCACATCTTTGAGTCCAAAGCCCGCAACTTCGGATCTTCGCTTGAAGCCGCCCTGTATCCCAACAATATTCCTGTTGCCGTTTACCACGGGCTTATCGACAATGTAAACAAAAACCTGCCTGCATTTCACCGTTACCTGGCCCTCAAAAAACGCATGATGGGTGTTGATACTCTCAAATATCTTGACCTGTATGCACCCGTGGTGAAGGACATTGACATGCAGTACCCCTACGACAAGGCTGCACAAATAGTGCCTGAAGCCTTAAAGCCGCTGGGGTCTGATTATGTAGCCATTATCAACAAAGCCCTCGGTGAGCGGTGGATAGATGTTTATCCCACCCCCGGCAAACAGTCGGGAGCCTATTCCGAAGGTGCCTATTACGATGGCCATCCCTACATTAAGCTCAATTATACCGACCTGTACGAAGATGTGAGCACCATGGCGCATGAACTGGGCCACACCATGCAGAGCTACCTCTCAAACAAAACGCAGCCGTATCCCCTGGCCGATTACCCGATATTTGTCGCTGAAGTGGCTTCCACTTTCAACGAGGTGCTGTTGTTTAACTACATGCTCAACAAGGAAACGAACGACGATGTAAGGCTATCGCTGCTCATGGGCTGGCTCGACCGCTTTAAAGGAACACTGTTCCGCCAGACACAGTTTGCCGAATTCGAATTAAAAATTCATGATGCTGCCGAAAAAGGAATGCCGCTCACCGGTGAAAGCCTTTCGAAGATGTACATGGATATTGTGAAGGCTTATTATGGCGACGATAAAGGCGTTTGCAAGGTGGATNNTGATTACATCAATATGGAATGGGCGTTCATCCCTCATTTCTATTACAACTTCTATGTTTACCAGTACAGCACTTCTTTTACCGCATCCATTTCGCTGGCCGAAAAAGTGATGAGTGGTGATACCCAGGCGCTTAAAAAGTATATTGAGTTTCTATCAGCCGGCGGTTCCGATTATCCCATCGAACTGCTTAAAAAGGCCGGTGTGGACATGACCACCTCTGAACCGTTCGACAAAGCCATTGCCTCGATGAATAAGGTGATGGATGAGATTGAGAAAATACTGGCGAAAAAAGGAATGTAGGATTAGTGGCGGAATTGACAATCGACAATTGACAATTAAACGCCTGTGCGATAGGGGAACGCTTAGGCAATTTGATAACCTGGAATCTGGAACCTGGAAATTAGCGTTTGGAAACCACTAAGACACCCTGATCACGAAGAAGCACGTTAGGAAATCGGTTGAGATGGATAAGTAACATTGATCCTGATAGCTAAATGTATGAATACTGAATGATGAAGTTCTCTTCAAGGGCAGTACTTTGTTAGATCATGAATAGTACAGGTAATCACTCACCAGAACTGATTAGTAAAATCTGCGATATCCAAGTTCCATCATGCCCATCAATCAATGCCACTTTTACAATTGCCAGTTATCATTCGGCATTTCCATTTATTAACTGCCGCTTCCGATTCCTGTCGCGCACTATTTTTGCTACTCCCTTACCGGTTGAGATTGAAATACAGCGATACATAGAGGGTTCTCCCGGCTTCGGGATAGCCTTCGGATATGCAATAGTTTTTATCGAAGATATTATTCACTCCTGCCTCAGCTTTCAGGTATTTTAAGAATGAATACCCGAGCTGCATATTGAGTACAAAGTACTCAGGGGCAATATCTTTTCCGTCACTGCTGCTATAGCGTTTTGAATTATACTCCCCTGACAGTACAATAGTGCCGTTTTTAACCGCCTTGTATTCAGCTGAGCCAAATAGCTTGTGATCGGGCACATCGGTAAATTTGATATCCGGGTTGGTCAGGTTGTGCCGCTGAATATAGGAGTAAGTCAGGTAAAACCTCAGGTATTCAAGCGGTGTATAAACCGCTGTGAAGTCGCCGCCCATAAACTCAGAGTTGCCGGTGTTCTGCATTTGCGAAATCCCCGGTTCCACATTGCTCACCGACTGTATGGTATTGCCAAGTTTGCTGTAGAAAAGCGCCGGTTGCAATGTAAATTTATCTGCCAGGGTATAACTGGCCGCGATTTCATAATTCATGGTTGCTTCGGCTTCCAGGTCGGGATTGGGAATAGCTGTTCCCATTTTGTAAGAATACCGGTCTTTCATGGTGGCAAATCTTGTTTTGTGCGAAATATCCACATTCACTTTTAACTGTGGCGTAAACTGGTAATAAGCGGCTACCTGCGCATTCATGGCTGAATTCCTGTTGGAAGGGAATTGTGTGATCGTATCGTTTTTTGAATCGTAGTTTTCGGCAGCAAGACTTTGACGAACATTGTAGCTCACCCCCGGAATCAGCGTTAATGCAGCAAAAGGAGAGTAAACATCCTCGATGCCAAATGATATGGTATTGTCGGCCACATGCCTTATCGGCTCACCCACGTTATTCTCACGGTGGTTGTCGTTTTTGAAATGAAATGCCATCTTAATGTCATTCTTCTTCACCAGCAAGGTGGAGGCTTCAACATTGGCACCATAGGTTTCATCGTTGTAAAGGCTGGTAAATGATGATTTTTTGGTTTGTGAAGAATAGGTGTTATCATCGTAACTGTTAAGCTGGTTTTTAAACCGGTCGTAAAAAAGGCGGGTTTTGACAAATGTTTTGTCAGCAATACGGGTTTTTGATATGAAATACACACTTTCCTTATCCCAGTAAGGCCATTGCCAGAAACGGATTTTTACCGACGGATCGGTGCCCAGGTAAACAGGGTTTCCTTTTTCTCCATGCTGGTAAATGTAGTTGAAGCTGTACTCATCGGTCTGATTAGGCGTATAACCAAATTTAACACTGGCCTTTGAGTCGGAGCTGTACGAATTATTCAGTTTACGGTCAGGCTGATTTTTACTCGTATCAGCGTCCTGCGAAAGGGGGATATAGTCCCTGCTTAGTTTCGACACCAATCCCTGGAAGTAGAATTTACCCAAGTTGCTTCCCAGCGTGAGGTATGTATCATATCCCTGCCCGCTCATCATGCCCGCTTTTGCGCCAATTTCAAGCTTTTTCTGCGGTTTGAGGCTTACCATGTTGATGGTTCCTCCCATGGCATTCGGACCATAGAGAATAGAAGAATATCCTTTTGAAACTTCAATCTTTGATAATCCGGCGGTAGTAAAACGGGCCAGGTCGACATAGCCATCGTAAGGTACGTACACCGGAACGCCGTCGACATACACCGGAACTCCCCTGAGATCGAAACCCCGCATATAGATAGTGCCTTCGTTGCGACTCCCTGTAGTGCTGAATACCAGCGACGGCAGTTCGTTGAGCGCCCTGGCTGCATTGCCTGTATTGTATTTGGCGATCTCTTCGCGGGTAACCGTTTCTTTTTCAGTTGAACCTGTAATCACCACTTCACCCAGGTGGTAAATTTTGAGGTCTGCGTTGACTGAATCGGTTGCCTGTTGCGCCGAAACACGGCTGATCAGTACTGCAAACAGCAGGATACCAGCTAGTAATTGTGTTTTCATAAGTGTGAATAAGGGAATTCAGATCGTTATGTTTTATCAGGAATAACGAAGCGAAAATAGAGAAATCTTCTGATATTCGGCAAATCACCGGTAGAATTAAATTTCCAGTAAGCCCGGTTTTAAAGATTGCTCGTTCAAAAAGTGTTCAAAATCAGCCTGTATGGTAAGAAAAGTATCGATTAATTTTTCGCCTGACGGAGTGATAACAGCTTTGCCGCCATCTTTGCCGCCCCGGCTAAGGATCACAGCAGGTGTGCTGAGTGAATGATTGATATTGCTGACATGGAACCATGCCTGCCTGTAGGACATTTTCATCTCCAGCGCTGCCTGCCGCAGTGATCCATGTTCACGAATTTTAATGAGCAGTTCTATCTTTCCCTGGCCGATTGACGGGTATTCGCCGCAGTTGATCCATATGCGGCCATCAAGACGGTATTTTTTGTTCATGGTATCAGCACATTATTTTAGTCGGTTGCAAAGCCTTGAGAAGAAAAAAGTCATGCTAAGATAGGGGCTAAAGAGATATGAAGGAGGGAGAATGATAAAAGGCTATTGGATGGTGCATGATGCGAAATGTCCGGAGCCCGGAGAATGAAGCAGAGTTTGTGGTGCAGAGTCTATGGTGTGGTGCGCAGAAGTCGACTGAAAGGTGAATGGTCTGTTGAAAGGGGCGGGGGAGTATTGGATGCAGATAGCTTATAGAATGGAGAATTTAAGATCGAAACGGTTAGATCATGGGAATATAAGGCAGAATTAAAACACGAATAAAGATAATCAGCAGGAAGACGACCGGTCGGTGCACACCATTCCAATCATTGGTGTCAGTGATCCAATTATACTCATCACCCGGAACACTTATGATTTTGCTCTGACAGCGATCAGGATCAGATGACAAGCCGGTAAAGAATCACACGAAAATGTGATTGACAACTGGCGGCTTACCTGATATTTTTGCGGTTCATAAATCAGCGCCTAATCAAAATGTATCCTGATTAGGAATGCCGTTTACCGCTCTGTCTGACATAACATTTCTTTTAATAACAATGTTTTTGATCCTTAAAACAAAAGCCATGAAACACTCAATCAGCCTGTTGTTTGCAGCCGTGATGCTTATGATTGCCTGCCAGCCTAAAACTACTGCTGTTGCCTTCGATCCTGCAGCCGAAAAAGATTCTATTGCCAAATGCCTCGATGGGTTCTATGCCGCTTACTCCGCGAAGGATGCGAAAGCCTACATGTCGAATTTTTCAGATGACTGCCTTATCTGTGGCACTGACCCGGGCGAGTTCTGGAACAAGGAGACCTGCACAAAGCTCATGACTGATATGTTTGCCGACACTGCATTTAAAAGCACCACGTTTAACATTGACAAACGCGAAATCAGGCTTGATAAAGAAGGCAAATCCGCCGTTGTGGTCGACCAGTTCATTTTCAAAACATTATCCGAAAAGATTCCTGTTCGCAACGTGACACATTTCACGAAAGAGGATAATAAATGGATGTGTGATTTCACCAGTATGAGCTTTATTCCCGAAAACGCCGATGTTGCCAAAATCTTGAAATCAGTTATGGAATAGTCCCCTCCCCCGTTTTGTTTATTTTCAATAATCCCGGATTTGTTCCGGGTTTATTATTTTAGTAACAGACAGGCGGCAGACTGATTGATAGGTTGGAATGCTCCACACAGCCGGCCATTTTCCGGGTTCTTATGAAGTTTCAGCCGATGAACCAAATGCATGTATTTTCATGTATATTTGAGCCCCAAAAATCAGCCGGAGACTCCACCGGAGTTGACCAAAGCCTTATTAAACAACCCCCAAGATTTCCTATTAACGATGAAAATGAAAAAGCAGACACTGAGTGTAATAGCCCTGATGTTGATTGTGGGTACGGGCAATGTTTACGGGCAAATGAAAGAATGGAACTGGGCAAATACAGTACTTCCTTCGAATGCCCTGCCAGCATGAAGCTCATCAGTAATGATTCGACAAAATTTGCGGCAAGCAACGATAGTATCTATCTAGCTATATATCCTAAAATGGACGAGTACTTTTACGAAGATGAAATGCAGGAGGCCGTTCAGAATTGGGCTGAAGAGAGTGAAGTTACAATCGAGACGGGCCCGGTAGCCCTGATTGATACTATTTACACAGAATATGATGGTGCATTCATAAGCGGTTATAAACAGGGTTCACAGGTTATCCTTGCCTATATGAACGATCCTGATTATATTGAAATAAGCTTCTATGTATGGATATCCTTCAAACCTGGTCTTGCCCGAAAAGCATTCGATATATTGGAAAGCTTTTATCCGGATTGATACATTTAGCTGTCATTTTTTAGCTTTTAGTTATTAGCAGAACAATAATTGCATGATTGTCATAAACAGTTTCTGATTTGCGAATCGGTGCTACCGCTCGAAGGGAGGTCTTTCTCGATAGCTAAGACATTTTAAAAAAGGATAAGACCAATCAAACGGATTGTACTAGAGATGTTTGTTTTGTCCGGATCATTTTCATCACATTCTATCTTGAGTATGCTAACAGCAAGTGTCACTTTTACATTTATCCTGATAGTAACGGGAAGAGAGTAAAGGAAATTCAATACATATGCGGGGCCATCAACTAATTGATCTAGAAATCCTTGAAGTTCATTACTTTCCTATACCAGAAAACAGAGAAGATATTCCTGGTAGGAGAGTTCTGAAAAACATTCCGGAAGCATTCCTTATATTTGCAATGCCGGCGGCAGGCGAAAACCGTTTACTCCCCCAATATTGTGCAAAGATTCAACGATGCTGTCTGGCGTCTAATCAAAGATTTCGAACTATGCTCACCCGTCTTGTCATCTGTCTCTTCCTTGTGGCATTTCCTTTCATCAGCCAAAGCCAGAATAAGGCTGAAACCATTAAAATCACCCTTGCTGCCGGCGAAAAAGTGTGGGCTGGTATTATCAACGACGGGCACCTGATGCCCTTTGCCGGGGATTATTCCATGGACCTATACGGAAACAACAAATCAAATCAGTTGCAGCCGCTCATCCTTACCAGCAAAGGACAGTTTGCCTGGAGTGAACAACCGTTTAAGTTTGAGATCACTGGCAGCGAAATCATCATTACCGATCCGTACAATGCGGTTGTGACGGGAAAACCGGGCAATACGCTGGCCGAGGCTCAAAAATATATCCGTCAGCATTATTTCCCTGCATCAGGCATGCTTCCTGATACCCTGTTATTCGCCCGCCCGCAATACAACACCTGGATAGAACTTACCTATAACCAGAACCAGGCTGATGTGCTGAAGTATGCCCGGGGAATTGTTGATAACGGGTTCCCTCCCGGTGTAATCATGATCGATGATACCTGGCAGGAAGATTATGGCTTGTGGCAATTCCATCCGGGACGTTTCCCCAACCCTAAAGAAATGGTTGACAAGCTTCACCAGATGGGTTTTAAGGTGATGCTGTGGGTTTGCCCGTTCGTGAGCGCCGACCAGGCAATGATCTACAATAAACTTAGCGGTGAGAAAGCTTTTCTGCTTGAGCGTAAGTCAGAAACCGATACATGGGAGTCGCAGTCGAAGCCACTGATGGTGGAATGGTGGAATGGGCAGTCTGCGGTGCTGGACTTTTCAAATCCCGCGGCAGTGGACTGGTTCAACAGGCAATTGAGCCGCCTGGTGAATGATTATGGAATCGACGGGTTCAAATTTGATGCCGGCGATATGTACTTCTATCCCGCCAACGGCATCAGCCAGGGGAACGTCACACCCAATGAGCAATGCGGATTGTTTGCTCAGTTTGGTTTAAACTATCCTTTAAACGAATACCGTGCCTGCTGGAAAATGGGAGGGCAACCGCTGGCACAGAGGCTGCAGGATAAGGCGCACAGTTGGGGCGATCTTCAGAAACTCATCCCCAACATGATTCTCGAAGGCCTTTGCGGATACCCGTTTTCGTGTCCCGATATGATTGGGGGTGGCGAGTGGACATCCTTTCTTGATCCTTCAACCCTTGACCAGGATCTCGTTGTACGTTCAGCACAGTGTCATGCCCTTATGCCGATGATGCAATTCTCAGTTGCACCGTGGAGAATACTTGATAACGCGCATCTCGACGCGGTAAAAAAGGCTGTTGCCCTGCGGGGAAAATTCACCCCGCTCATCATGCAACTGGCCCGCGAAGCTGCCGCTATAGGAGAGCCAATCATGAAAAGCATGGAATATGAATTCCCGGGTCAGGGTTTTGAGAATAACAAGGATCAGTTCATGCTTGGCCACAATATTCTGGTAGCACCAATGCTTGTAAAGGGGAAACCGTCGCGGAGCGTGGCACTTCCTTCAGGCAAATGGAAAACACCGGAAGGTAAAATACTGAAAGGAGGGAAAACCTATGAACTGCCTGTAGCGCTCGACCAGTTGCTGTATTTTGAGAAAGCGAGTGATGAAAGCAGGAGAGTGGCTGATGTTTATCAAATTTCGTGGTATTAATCTTAAGAAATCAAATTTGATTACATGATTAAACTTGAATGTACAGGAAGGAGATGAGCCATCATGTTGAATTTATACAATAATGATTATTAGGTAATAGCTAATCTAATCACCTGTTTTCCAGAGAATCATGCTGTCAATTGCAGTCTCATTGATGTCAATATTCATGTTTTCGTTGGCAGGCTGAAATTCAAGCAGCAAACTGTGTTCTCTTCTGTCCAATTCTACTGCCACGGAATTGGAATAACCCCAGTTAGACCATTCTTCTTTGCCTCTTTGCGGGAAGACGAAAGTCCCCGGAGNATTTCCATCGATTTGCAATGTTCTGATTGCGCATTTGTTTTCTGTATTCACAGGGCCGTTACCATTGGCATATCTGAACATCACAGCATAGGTCCCTTNTTCCGGAATTTGAACCGGAATTATGACCCTGCGGTTTTCAGTTTTGCTCAGCATTACATAACCATTACCGGTGTAGTTCTTGTAATTAGTGTACAACGGACCGGCATAATCTTCAACATTAAATATGCGGAACGATGATTCGTCGGCAGCCACCACCGGTTCGGAGGCAAAGGATTGCAGATGATTTTTGCCGACAGCAATAACCTGGTATTCCGCATATCCTTTGATAACGACAGGGCAGGAACAGGCTGAAGTTTGCGTGAAGACTTTACCGTTTTTCAACACGATGTACTCTGTGGCATTTTCAATCGCATCCCAGTGAAGTATTCCGTTCTCAAATTTCACCANCGGAGTCTCCGGAGATACTACAACATCGCAGGTGTTGATTTCAGCATGGGTTTCGGTAAAGCCTCCTAAAACGATCCTGACAAAATGTTTTCCCGTGAGGGAAGCTGGTATCGCATAAGTATTGCCGGCTATTCCGTCAACAGTATAACTAAGAATCCGGTTTCCATAACCTTCTATTTCGATATCAAGAACCATATTCCGGTATTTGAAACCGGTAAGAGACCTTTTATCATGGAGTGTCTGCGGTACAAATGGGTGAAATGTAAGGCTGTCGGGCCGGAAATCAATGCCAAACAATATTTTATGCACCAGGGCAATGCTTCCTGAAAGGCTCCAAAGCATGTTGTCTGAGTTGATTTGAGTGCCGGCAAAATCGCCCGTAGCAGCTACAAAGTTCTCCTTATTAGTAAGAAACATTGCTGCCGGCCTGTAGATGGCAGCTATGGATCCTAACACAGAAGCTTCGTTGCCTGCTTTAGCCGAAGCCAGCGCCCAGTATGATTGGACGAAAGGCCAGACGGCATTGTTATGATATGGTGGTACTCCGGGGATTTGCGGGTAAATACACGGGATTCCGAAACCGGTTACAGGAACTTTACTCACCAGCGACCTGCTTTGGATCTCATCACTGATTCCGAACAGCACACAAAGGGCTTCTCCCAATGCTTCCGACCGTGGTGACAGCGAATGGTAATTGCGGCCATAAAGATATTGTCCGTAATAGCCTTTATCGGGCATCCACAGGTATTTGTTAATTCCTGCTTTGATTTTTTCGGCATTATGGTTGTATTTTTCAGCCGCTTCATTATCCGAAAGACGTTCTGCCATCAGGGCAAGTACTTTATTGGCTTGATAATGAACCGCGTTGGTGCCTAAGTTTTCCGAAACAAAAATATCAGCAGGCTGCATCCAGCGCGGATAGGTTTGTTCGCGCCAGTCGAGGAAAGAGGATTCGCCTCTCACCAGACCTGTTTCGCTGTCATAGATGTTGAGCATGTCATCCTCAACGGAATTCCTGATAATAGCGTAAGACTGCTTCAGCCATTCCTCGTCGCCGGTGGCTTTATACACTTCCCAGGCGGCAACAGCCCATATCATCCTGTCGGACGAAACCGGGTAGGCGCCTCCTGTACCGGTATCCTGAATAATTCTTCCGTTTTTTACCTTGCGCATAAGGCTGTGTTTGGCTACCTCCGGTTGCAGGTAAGCCATCGACAGGATGATGCTGTAACTTATATCACGGGTCCATACGCCGGCCCATTCTTTGCCTGTCCTGAATGTGCTGTCAGGTTCAACAGCTTTCATCATTTCCTCGATGGCAAGGTTATAAAGAGCATCAGAGATGAGGTAATCGGAATGATACTCGGGAAAATCCGAAATATCTTTTGTCAGTTTCCAGGATGCTGCCGTCCGCTTACTGTTTTCCTGTGAGTTCATCACAAGGGTGGTTTCATAGATACCGTCATGATCGGCATCGGTGAGTTGCAACCCCGGCATTGAATTCAGGTTGCTGAAATCCCAACTCAGTGGGGCTGCATTACCTGCTATATATACCCCTTTAAAATCGTCGCGGAATAGTTTTTCCCCATTGAAAAGTGTGAAATAACCTTGTTTATCAAAAGCGCTGAGGATTTCCCTCATATCAAGTCTGATAGTCCAGCGGGTGTTGGGTTCAAGGTTTTTTCCTTCAGGGACTTTTTCAGTATGAATGTATTGTTTACCAAACTGGACTGTTGTCGTGCTTGTACCGTTCACCGGCTGAAGGGTTACTTTGTGATCATGACCCGAAACCATCTCATTATCACGCAGGTTAATGCTGAATTTGAAAGTAATATCAGGGCTGTAGCGGCCGTCTTCTGGGCTTTTATAATCAGAAACAAGCTCGCGGGGTGATTTGGCAATCGCCGTGAAACCGCCCTGAACTACTCTGTCGCTATATACAGAATATGCATCAGAATGATAAACGGGGTTTTCTTTTTCCTGTCCGGATAACATCATTGTGCTTAAACTACTGAAACAGGTCAGAAGTATAATTCGTTTAATCATTAACGGAAGTTTTTAATAATAATTTCAGCTTTTTTATCTGGCTCGGTGAATTTTATCCAGAGCGTTTTGCTTTTTTTATCATACGACCAAAACGGTTTTTCACCTCCTGTATACCAGCCTTCCTGAAGTTTGGCTGATGCAGTCTGCTTCACATTAATTCCGTCAACGGTAACGGTTGATGGGGCTTTATCTGTGTAAATGCGTATTCCGAAATTTCGGTTCTGGATTTTATACCCGCCTTTGAAATCTTTTTTTTCAATGGTGAGTGATATATCGCCGTTTTGAAAGTTGCATTTTATCCGGGTATCGGAATAGACATCTTTTTTATAGTTATTGGTTTCTCCATCGTCGTCGTATAGTCTTGCGGATGATTTTCCATGGTCATCCGGGAAAATAGTGAACCAGACAGGGGCATTTGGTTTTTCACCTATAAATTGCTGAACAGGCATCATAGGAATTACAGCTCCGGCCCTGACAAAAACCGGGATTGTGTGAAGCAGTACCGGATAATCGATCCATTGATTTCCTGTGAAACGATTAAAAGGTTCATTGAAACTGATCCATTCCCCTTCGGGCAGGTACACTTTAGTCATTTGAGCATTTGGCTGCGTCACCGGAGCTACCAGCAGTTCGCTTCCAAACATGAACTGTGAATCGAGGTTAGCAGATTCCTTGTCGTCGGGATAAGCCATCACCATTGCCCGCATAACTGGCATTCCTTCATCATGAGATTCCCGGGCGCAACTGTAAATGTATGGAAAGAGGGAGTATTTGAGGCTGATAGCTTGTTTGCAGGCACTTTCAGCTTCAGGCCCGAAAAGCCAGGGTTCTACGGCATTGTTGCCTTCGTGGTGGGCGCGGCTTATCGGGTTGAAAACCCCGAACTGAAGCCATCGGACATACAATTCAGCCATGGCATCGTAGTCGGTAATGTCACCGCAGTAGCCTGAAATATCGCAGCTCCAGAAAGGAATGCCACACATGCCTGATGACAGTGCCAGGGGGATTTGATACCGGAGCCGTTTCCAACCGTTGGTTACATCGTTGCCGTCGCCGGCATCACCTGACCATCCGAAAGTATATCGCTGCATTCCTGCAAAGGAGGAACGTGTCATCTGAAACAACCTTTTATTCGGGTTGTGTTTTTCAAACTGTTCCGTCACAATTTTATCCCATGAAAAACCATACACATTATGGATTTCGTTGTGCATTCCCCTGAAATGTTTCATGTACAGGCGATCGGCATCTTCGATGTTGCTCCATGCAGGTTCACCCATATCGGTCCAGAACCCTTTTACCCCGTCATTGATTGCTTTTTGTTGATAATCGCCCCACCAGTCAGCCACAGAGGGATTGGTGAAGTCGACCACTCCGCAGTTTCCGCCCCATGGCCAGGGCATATCATAAGTTTTGCCAGTACGGCTATCTGTTGCAAAGTAACCCAGCGAATCAGCTTCTTCCCATTGTTTTAAATTATTCTGCGAGATAACAGGATCCTGCGAAACAATGACTTTGAAGCCTTGTGCCGAAAGGTCGGACAGCATTCGGGCAGGGTTATCATAGTTCCCTTTTCTCCAGTTGAAATCCTGCAGGAAATTGGTCCAGCCGATATCCTGGTAAATAATATCGCAGGGGATCTGCCTTTCGCGATAGCCTTTGGCAATATCACGGGTGAGTTGTTCATTGGTAAGAAGTCCCCTGCACTGCGAAAAACCTAACGCCCATGCAGGAGGCATCACCGGGCTTCCGGTCAGTTGCATGTATCTGCTGATGACCTGAGGAATCGTCGGGCCATAGATAAAATAAAACAGCATTTCACCACCGGGTGATGAAAAAGAATAGCAGTCATGTTTCGAAGCCCCGAAATCAAAAACGCTCCTGAAGGTGTTGTCGAAAAAAATGCCGTATCCTGCACTGCTGATAAAGAACGGGATGCTTTTATACAAAGGATCTTCGTTTATGTCGTAGCAGGGTTTATCGCTGTTCCACATAACGAAACGGCTGCCCCGGCGGTTCAGTTTCCCGCTTTTTTCGCCAAGTCCGTAAATATTCTCGTCATCACGCAATATTTTACTGCAGGTGACAGTATCTTTTAACTTTTCAAATCCAAGTGCACCATAGTCTCCAAGCAGAAGTTTCTGGTATTTGTCGAAAATACTTACCTGGAAAGGTGATTTTTTGATCCTTATTATTAACGAGGAGGTGTATAATTCATAGCCTGTTTCCTGTTCTGAAACAGACCACGTAAGCTGGTTGTCGATATCATCGCTGATAACGGCAAAAGATTCATTTTGCCGGCTGAAATCTCCCTGTTCATACCAGAACCTGATAATCTCTGGCGAACAGAGTTTGAGCATTACATTGATATTGTTATCGCAATGGAAAATAACCTGCGGCCCTTTAACTTCATATGAGATGCTATTGCCGGGAGTTACTGGTTTTTCTCCTGGTTTTGCCGCTGATGCTGTTGTTCCTGATATCAGTATGCAGATTGCGAGTATTTTCAGAAAATTAGTCATAGGCTTTGTAGCATCTTGCAGTTTGTTGGTTTTAGCGCGTGGGTATTCTGGCTGAACCAGCTAATATTTATTCAATCACAATCATATCCCAGTATTTCAGGGAAGGGAGATCGAAAATTACTTTATCTCCCTGTTGTAAGAAATTAAGTTTACGGGGTGATCCGCCGGCAATGTCGGGTGATGCAACCCATAATGCTTTGATAGCTCCCTGGTGAGTAAATGATATCCTTGCTCCGCTGATGAGCGGAGGTGTTTGTTGTTTGCCTTCGTTATCCCTCCAGGATGTTGTAGTTGATGCGGTGAAATTGAAAAGGTGTATCACCTGCCTGTTGCCAACCTGTTTGCCTGTCACCGATACGAAACCCGTTCCTTCCGGCCAGTTGGCAAATTTAATTTTTCCATCAGGCGAGTCCAGGGCAACTGTGTTGAACTCCCCTCCGTCACGCAGCAGATTCTGATAGGCAACCAGGAAATTGTAATACGACAGGAGGGCTGTTTGGAGGTTGTCACTCATATGCAGCTTGTTGTAAGGGAAATATTCCCGGCAAAGCATGTGTTCACCCAATTCCAGGTGCGCACCGCCGAATGCAAAAATCACAGCATCGGCAAATAGCACTGATGCATCGTTAAAATAGTCACCCGAATTGGCCAGATTGTAATTTACATATGCAGCTAGTACCTGATTTTTTGTGTTATCTGACAACATGCTGTTCTGCCTGATAAGGGAAGCAAGGTCCTTATATGTGTCATATGGAGACCAGACTTCAGTGTATAGGAAATCGACGGGAGCTTGCGCTATAACTTGCTGACCATATTGGTTCACAGCATTCATGACTGCATATTTTCCGGGAAAGGCTGTATGGTTGGCCTCAATAAAGGAACCGAAAGCCTGTGTGAGGTTCAGATAGGAACCGTCGTATTTGTAGCGGGTCCCTCTTTCACCAAGCTGATCGATGTGGTAACCATCGAAATCGAGGGTGTTGTATATGATTTCGTTCTGAGCTTGCAAATATTTCTGCCAGTCGTCGTTTGACGGGTCAAGGAGGAAAAGGCTGCTGAGAAAAGGACTCGGGAGTGCGAAAATATCGATATTGGTATGCGTATTATCGGTATACATGAACCAGTGCTTGTCGATGCCGTCGTCCTGAAAATCGCTCCAGGCGCCATAAAGCAAGTTGTAGAACATAGTTTTGATGTTATGGCCGTGCGCAGCATCAATGTATTTTTTCACGGTACTCGAATAGGTATCCCTGTTGCCGATATCTTTCCACGACGAAGCCACTGTACCACCGGCAGTCGGGAGCGGTTTATGATGTTTATTATGCCAGTCGTAGAATTGCAATCCATTGATATGGAACTTGTTTAAACTCCCTATCACCTGTTGTATTTGCTCATCCGATAACATACCGAAACTGCTCAGGAAACCATAGCGTGGAAATTTGGTCCAATCGGACGATACATCCACTGCCACCAATGCATAAATAACTTCCAAATTGTCGGTTAAGTCATACACTTCAACCGTATAGCCCCGGAAATCTTCAGCCGGGGCTGTCCAGGTCCATTGTGTTCCGGTGAATGCAACATCGGAGAGCACGGCATTAAGGTATTTATATCTTATCCTGGCGGTTGAAGGCACCTGCCCGGTCAGTGTAAAAACAACTGCATCGCCAGGTGAATAACAGGCTTTATCAGTTTCGAGTGACAGGTTATGGAATGCCGGTGTAGCCGGGTTCTCAGGAACGGTTCCGTCTTCACCGGTGCAAGGGTCTTTTTTACAGCTGACCTGGGCAGAAGTAAAGACGAGAATCAATAATCCTAGAATACAGATTACCTTTTTGAATTTCCCGGGGAAACGCTGTTGAACCATAAATACGGGTGGAGCTCAGGTTATTAATGCTTCATCAAAAATAAAAGAATCAGAATTCAGAGGGAAGGAGATAAAGCATCAGATGAACTAACCCTTATCAACCAAAGCTTACTTAAAACCAGATTATCCTTTACTCCCTGTCTGAATTCTGAATTCTTTTACCACTTAACCCTAACCTATTGTTTTTGAATGCTGATAGTAAGGTTCTCAACATTGGCAATAATCACATAATTGCCATCCTCTGTCAGAACCCATTTATTATCGTCGGAGGCACCGCCGACATGACGGTACATATGCGTATCGTCAACACGCATATACATATCCTGACCCCAGTCGGTATGGCGGTTGACCGGGAATTTGAATTCGCCTGCAACCATTGGGCCTGAATAGGAGAAGATACACCCGTCGGTGGCATCTTCTGTCATTTCAATGGCGTTGCCGATATCCCAGCCAATCGGTGTGGCGCTGCCAACCATGTATAACGTAAGTCTGTCAATATTTATGGTCAGATCCAGGAGGTTGAGAGTGATTTTGTAGTATCCTTTTTTATCAATCGACCATTTGTTGTCATCGGGATCTCCGCCATGATGCAGGTACATGTGGGAGTCATCCACTTTCATATACATATCCTGACCCCAGTCGGTATGGCGGTTTACCGGGAATTTGAATTCTCCCGGGTTCATTACACCAGTGTATGAAAATTCATACAGGTTATTGGGATTCTGAACCAGTTCGGTTGCCTGGCTGATGTCCCAGCCGTTAGGTGCGGCACTCCCAACCATGAACAACTGGCTGTAAGCAGGTCCGGGCATCTTGGTTGTTGTGACGGAGAGATTGATCAGGTCAAGAGATAGTTTGTAGATTCCCGGATCTGAAACTGTCCAGCGGTTATCAGCCTGAGAAGTCGACGAACGCAATGCCAGAACATTTTCGTTACCGCCTTTAACATATGATGGCAAATCCTGTCCGAGTATGGTAAGGAATTCAAATTCACCAGAACCCAGTTGTCCCTGCCAGATAAATGTGCCCGGAGCATCACCCGCGGTCATAGCCACTGCTTTGGTATTATCCCAGCCGGCGCTGGTTGCACTGCCATAGAGGTACAACGTTTCCGAAACAGGTTCATAAGGAGTGACCTTAAAGCTGACAACCGGAGATATCTGGGATTCAACTCCATCGGTGAGAACGGTTGCAATTACCCTGGCTTCGAGTGACAGCTCTTCACCGGCATGCCCGCCGAAGCTCTCTCTGACAGCATCGTTCAGTGTTTTTGTCGTGAATGTGTACTTGTAGATAGTCTTCCCCAGATCAAACAAAAGCGGGTTGCTAAAACCTGTGCCTGCCTCAGCTATTTGAAGCTTATAGGTAATTGCGGCATTGGTTCCATAATTGCTGCCCGAAGTCCAGTCCATGCTTAGGATTGATGCATCGCGCTGGCTTTCGTTAAGCAAAAGTGATTCTTTCGAAAGTGTAAGTACAAGCGGAGTATCTCCTTTGTCGAGTTCAGCAAGGTTGTCTTTTTTACAGCCTGTCACCAAAGCCAGCACCGACAGGCAAAATGCTATGTATGTAAGTCGTTTCATATCAGTATGTTTTTGGCTTAATAACCGGTGTTTTGGGTTAAATTAGGATTGGCATCAATTTCTTTTTGCGGTATCGGCAACAACAGGAATTTGGATGTAAAATTGGACTTGCCGATATTTTGGAAAAAGGTTTTCGCATAATTGCCGTTATCGTAGCGGATAAGGTCGAACCATTGAGAACCTTCGAAAGCCAGTTCAAGTCTTCTTTCTTTCCTTATGGCATCACGCTGGTCAGATTGTGATAACCCACTCAGGTTGCCCAGACCAGCCCTGTTACGAACCTGGTTCAGAGGGCTGTAGGCTTCACTTATCCTGTTAAGTTCACACAAGGCTTCGGCTTCCATCAGCAATACATCGGAATAGCGCAGTACCGGCCAGTTGGCAGGACTTCCGTCATAATCAGTAGTTATGGATTTTGAAACCAAAAATTTACGCAAATTATATCCGGTAGTGGAAAAGGATGCTTTGTAAGTATTATTGTCATATGACGGGCACCCTTCGTAAAAGACCGTAATATCTTTGCGTTTGTCGCCGTTTTCATACTGATCGATAAATTCCTGAGTGGGTTGGTTCCATCCCCATCCTCCTGCAGCAAAATCGGAGTTACGGGGTCCGGTAAATGTACTAAGCCAGCTGGCCTGGTTTTCATTATCCCAAAAACTGTAACTTGTTTTACCGTAATACTGTACCTCGAAAAGGCTTTCGGCGGAATTTTTCTTCATAGGATTAAAGTTGTCAGCATAGTTTTCATTCAGGGTATAACCCATGGCTGTAACCTGCTGGCACAGGCTTACGGTTTGTTCATAATTGCCAAGAGTAAGATATACTTTAGCAAGAAGTCCGGTTGCTGAACCTTTGCTTGCCCTTCCAATATCTGAACCCGAATAGGTTTCGCGCAGAGGGAGCAGGTTAATGGCTTGTTCCAGGTCGCTGATAATGGTGTCGTAAACAATGGTGGTGTTGGTGCGGTATGGCCTCAGATCGTCATCGGGAGTTTGGGATTTGGTAAGCAGCGGAACATCACCAAACAATCTGACGAGTATAAAGTAATAGTTAGCCCTGAGGAAATATGCTTCACCGAGGATACGGTTTTTCAGGTCCTGGTCAATATCCATTCCGGGAACGTTTTCGAGAACCAGGTTGCAGCGCAGTATTCCGGGTGCCGGGCCACGCCATATGTCGAGAGCTGCGGCATTATCTGTTGAGGTAACAAAGTTGGCGATATCCTGGGTTTCGATACCATCGGTACCACCTCCGGCGCCAACCACGCTGTTTCCAGCCCATATATCGGTTGTCCATATACGCATGTTATAGAGTTTCGGCCATTGAAGAGGCTGGTAAGCCCCGTTAATAGCTGCTATGGCATCTTCTTTAGTCTTGAAAAAATTCGCCGTATTGATGCTGTCAAGTGGAGCCTTGTCAAGGAACTTCTCACAGGAAGCAAATGAAAGCAGCATCAGGCAAACAAAGGTATATTTGAGAATTTTCATGTTTTTCATGTTAAAATGTTTTAGAAGATCAGGTTAACACCGGCGCTGATTGTTTTGGTAACCGGATAAACATTTAAATCTATTCCACTGGCAGGAACTTCGGGATCGAAACCGGTGTACCCGGTAAAAGTCAGCAGATTCTGAGCTGAAACGTATACCCTGGCTGAGCTGAGTTTGATTTTCTCAATCCATTTCTTATCGAAAGTATAACCAAAGGTTACATTTTTCACTTTCAGGTAACTTCCATCCTCAATAAACCTGTCGGAAACGCGGGTATTCTTATTCGGATCGTTAAAAACAGCCCGTGGCATGGTGTTACTGGTTCCTTCTCCGGTCCAGCGGTCGAGAACAGCTATTGTCTGGTTCTGTGCGACAGCCATACCTTCCTGGTATATTCTGTTGGCATTGAAGATGTCATTGCCATAAACTCCCTGAAGGAAAACTGACAGGTCAAAACCTTTCCATGCCAGTTTGTTATTCATGGCAAAAATTACTTTCGGATTCGGATTACCAATGTAAGTGCGGTCATTATCATCAATTTTACCATCATTGTTCAGATCCCTGAACTTAATATCACCTGCAGAAGTACGGTTGTAAGGGTCTTCTCCCGGAACCTGAACAGCATAGTTTTCAACTTCTCCTTCTGTTTGGAAAATGCCATTGGTTACAAATCCGTAGAAAGCGTTTACAGGATAACCGCTGTTCTGGATCGAGAGGTTCTGGTTCAGTCCAATGCTGCCTGTGTAGAGGGGAATGGTGTCGTTGAGGCTTATTACCCGGTTCTGGTTGAAGGACACAATAAAACTTGTGGTCCATTCTAGCGGGCCTTTAGTGTTAAGGCTTGTCAGGCTTACTTCAATCCCCTTATTTCTGACTTTCCCGGCATTGATACTCGGAACGACAATATCGGAATATCCGGTAGAAATAGGCACGCTCATAGGAACCAGCATGTCGTTAGTGTTCTTGATATAAGCATCAAGTGTAAAGTTTATCCTTCCGTTAAAGAGTGTAGCATCGAAGCCCAGATTGCTTTGCTCTACCTGTTCCCAGCGTACGCTTGGATTTGGAATAGCCTGCGGAACCACCGCGCTGACTACCTGTCCGTTAAATACATACTGTATGGTTTGCAGTACCGAAGCAAAGGAATAATTGCCTATGTTCTGGTTACCAGTAACACCATATCCGATGCGGAGTTTAAGGTCGTCGAGCCATTTGATGTCCTTCATGAAGTCTTCCTGTGAAAGTCTCCATGCTACAGATGTTGAAGGGAACCAGCCCCAGCGGTTGTTTTTACCAAACCGTGAACTGCCATCGCGACGCAGAGTTGCGGTTAAAAGGTATTTGCTCTTATAATCATAATTTGCCCTTCCGATGAACGACATTAAAGCCCACTCATAGGCATCACCGCTTATGGTTTTGGAAGTTGTGCCGTTTGTTAATTGTTGTGTGTTATCGCTGGAGAATCCCTGTGCTGAACCGTACATATAATCAACACGGTTGGTTTGGGCGCTGCTTCCGGCCAGAATGGTAAGGTGATGGTCTTTGTTGAAATAAGTGTCGTAAGTGAAGTAATTATCCCATAAATACGTGAGGCTTTTGTTATAGCGCTGAAACAGGTAACTGCTCGCCTGGGGTGTTGGCTGCCAGTTGTATGCTGGTGACCATGTGCGGCTGTCCCAGAATATTGCTTCCAAACCTCCGGTGGATTTGAATTTCAGATCCTTTAGGATCGAAACTTCTGCTGAAACATTACCCAACACGTTGTATCCTGTGGTACTATTTTCAACGAGGATTGCTTTCCCAACAGGGTTTACAATATCGCCTACCCATGATGATTGTCCTACGGGGCCGCTGTATGTGCCATCAGCATTGTAGATAGTTTGTGTTGGCAGGGCAGCCATGGCATTCCTTATACTGTAGTCACCACTCTTTTTCACATCGTGGTTTAAGGTCAGATTATTACTGAATTTCAACCAGTCAAAGACCTGAGAGTCGGAATTAAACTGGGCGGTATAGCGTCTGTATCCCGTATTGATGATAATACCCTGTTGGTCGAGGACCGCCCCCGAAACATAGTAATGAGATTTTGCATTTCCGCCAGAATAAGCAAGGGAGTAGTTCTGAATAGGAGCGGAGCGGAACATGGCATCAAGCCAGTTGGTTCCTTTCCCAAGGCTTGCCGGATCAGCATAGTCAGGGTTCTGAGCCTGGCCATTGTTAGCCATCATTTCGTTGTGGAGTGCTGCAAACTCCGAAGCATCAAGCATGTCGACCATATTTGCAGCTGACTGCACCCCTGAAAACATCTTGAATTCCAGAGAGTTCTTTTCATTGCTGCCTTTCTTGGTGGTAATAAGAACAACGCCGTTGGCCCCCCGCGATCCGTAAATAGCTGCTGCTGATGCATCTTTCAGTATTTCTATGCTGGCAATATCGTCGGGGCTTATCGTGTTGAGGGGAACATTGGTAGGTATACCATCTATAACTAATAAAGGATCACTGTTGTTGATTGTGCCTGTACCCCTGATGCGCAATGTTACATCACTTCCCGGTGAGCCGGACGATAAGATCTGTACGCCTGCTGAACGTCCCTGCAAGGCATCTCCTATGCTCGGAACAGGCAGTGTTTTAAGCTCTTTGGTATTAACTGAAGAAACAGACCCGGTGAGGTCACGCTTTTTCTGAGAACCATAACCTACAACCACCACTTCATTGAGCAGAAGATCCGATTCGGTCAAAACAATCTTGAGTTCTTCAGATGATGTCACAGCAATTTCGCGGGTTGTGTACCCTACGAATGAGAAAATCAGGACCGGATTGGTGACATTTCCGATGTTCAGGTTGAATTTCCCGTTAACATCAGTAGCTGTTCCGGTTGTGGAACCCTTCAACAGGACAGTAACTCCTGTCAGGGGTTCTCCTTTGGAATCGACAACTATTCCCGTAACCGGTTTGCCCTTTACCTGGGACCTTGCATCAGGAATAGTGAAAAACATACTGCATAGTAAAAGCAGTATGACGGGTAGAGAGGTCTTCATTTTTTTCATTTATGTTAAACGTATGGTTAGTTTGAGGTTGTTGGTAATAAAAAGAATCTGAATTTGCCGGTACAGACAAGGCAAATATATTATACCGGATTTTGTATGTTCAGGTGCGCTTAAAAGATGTAGCTAAAAATCAGTTCAGAAACTGTTATTGTATTGAAATATAAAATGTTATAACTCTGCCGAAGCTTAAAAAATGTAGTTGAAATGTAGAACAATCATTGAATAATTATGCCTGACTTATGGTATCACACATGTAATAGCAGAGATTTTCAACACGCTGTTTCGGGATTGAGAGGCAAACAGAACTTTGTCTTGCCGGGAATAAATAAAGGTGAATTCTAATTGTGCGAGATGGTTCCTATAAGCAGGACTTTATTGTCAAAATTCTCCCTGTTATCCCGTGCTTTGTTCCTGATTTTTGTTCTGTAATTATATATTGTTGATAAAGAACATCTCAGGAAATGGGAGATTTTCACACTGTCGGTAATTCCTAACCTGACAAGAGCATATATCCTAAGTTCGGTATTTAGCAATTGCCCGGGTTTAAGCAGTATGGTTTCACCTTCAGAAAGCAACAGGTTAAAATCTTCGACGAAATTCGGGAAGAGTTGCAGGAATGTCAGGTCGAAATTGTGGAAAAACTCTGCCAGTTCCTCTTCAATAATTTCGGAAGATTTGATTCTGTGAAACAAATCTTCCATTTTGCCAGCCGTTGCCATCTTGTGGAGGAGTTTCCTGTAGTTATCCATCTTGTCGATATACACCGAACACTGATCCATATAATGGCCGATATATTCTTCTTTGATGAAGTTGGCTTCTTTCAGTGTCCGGTTCGTTTCGCTGAGCTCTTTGTTTATTCTTGATAGATCAAGGTTAAGAATATTCAGCTGTTCGTTGGCGCTGCTGACTTCCTTTCTGGCAGCTGCCAGTTTTCGCATTTGCCTGAATACCAAAGCTATGGCAACCAGAAGCATAACAGCCAATGTACTAATGCTTAAGAGTGAAATCATCAGTGTACGCTGTTGCGATTTGATCTGGTGCTGATATGCTTTATCAATGATAGGCATCATTTGTGAAATCTCGATGGTACGAAGCCTTGCATTACAGAAAAGTGCATCTTCCATGGATCGGCTGATGTAAAGATATGCCCTGTTAATGTCTCCTTCTTCGTACAGCATGTAGGCCAGGTTGCGCAGGGAGACGTATTCTTTATTGGCCGATTCAATATCGTTAATGGCTGAAATGATCAGCCATTTCTTTTCGTTATCAATATCTTTCAGGCCATGATATGCCATCGAAATACTATAAGCTATAATTGCTCTTGTATGCTTGTCTTTATTGATTGTAGGGAAGTATGCCTGAAGCAGCAAAAGTGCGCTGTCATAATGTCCCTGCACGATTAACTGGTCAGATTTAACCATGATGTGAGGTGATGAGGAGGGCGGATTGGCGATAAGCAACGAATCGCGATAAGTCTCTGTAAGGCTGTCATATTGTGCTTTTTCCTGAATAGAAAGCGCATAATCAGCCATCGCACCATAGATCGTTCTATAAATATGAAAATAATAGGCTTTTAAATCGGGATATTGACTTATAGGGACTTTTTTCAAAATATCATATGCCTCCTTATACATGCCCATGACCACCATGATAGAGGCAAGATTCAGTTTGGCATCGGTAATATTCAGGCCGTTATCCGACTTTTCTGCCAGGAAAAATTTTCGCCTGGCATATACCAGCGCTGAATCTGACTTGTAGGATCTGTATTCATCAAAGATCCGGCCACAAATTTCGAACTGCTGCTGGTTTGTTGATGCATATATAAGTGAATTTTTCAGCTTTTGAATGCTGTCTTCTTTTTGAGAATCAAATTCTCTGTAGTTTTTTACTGTCTGGTCCAATTTTCTCAGCAGGGAATCAATGGAATTATTGCCTGAGAGTAAACAGGGTGAAGAAAGCGCCATAATCAGTGTAAGCCACCTGATCAATTGCATATGCATCGGTTGTCAGAGACAAATGTATGAATTAAACTGTCGCCTGCAGAATCAGGTTAATTGAACTCTTATCAGGACATTGGCAGACGGCAATCGCGGTTGGCATTCCATCTGCTCATTTTCACACGTTCGTGTGATTGACTCAGATATTACAATGCTTGATCTTCGCATCTTATTATTAACAATTGAACCTATGAAAAATAGCGCTCTTACCCTTTTGATTTTATTCATATCATGCATTAGCACTTTAAAGGCCCAGATCACCATCACTTCCGCCGATTTCCCACATGCCGGTATGCTGGTTGTCAGGAACATAGATTCCACAACCGCCATATCACCGGGACCGGCCGGAACAGGGCAGATGTGGGATTTCAGCAACCTCGTGCCTTCATACGACGACTCAACACTTTATACCATGCCGGGAGGCCAACCGGGTATTCAACATTATCCTAATACCAACCTGGTGCAAAAAGATCTGGATTCGGATATCAACATGGACGGCGGCTTTAATTATATTTATTATGAAACCAAGCCCTGGGGATGGTTTGTACAAGGCCAGGAGTTGAGGATATCATTCTGGGGAATAGCCATAGCATGGCATATGTTTTACGAACCACCTGCCGTTACTTTGCCGCTGCCGTTTACCTACAACAGTTCGAGCAACCTTAGCACAACCTGGAAATTATATGCCGCCTCCAGTGTTGGCGGTGTAATGTATGACTCTGCTCTTACAGTGAATCACACCACCGTGAGCCAGCATGCCGACGCCAGCGGTACCATGATAACTCCCGAAGGATCGTTCGAAGTGCTTAGGGTTTACCAGCAGACCGAGATCACCGACTCCGCCTTTAAATACCAGGCTGGTGCGGGATGGGTTTTCGACAATACCGGTTTCACCACCCTGAAGCAATACACGTGGTATGCCAATGGAATAGGTGAAGTGGGCAGCCTGTTGATTGATGACAAAAAGCGCGGGGGCGAATTCTCCTTTTTTAAATCAAGCACCATTGTCGGCACAGATGACGCTGACAAGGAAGTTGCCCTGCATTTATATCCTGTTCCTGCTACCGACAGGATCAATATTGAAAGCAGCAGGACAATAAACAAGGCTGAAATTTATAACAGCACCGGCACCCTCCTCGTTAGCGAGATGACAAATCCATCAGCCATCGGAATTTCGGGCCTTGCTCCCGGCATATATATCCTGAAAGCATATACAGATACAGGAGTGCAGGTGAAGAAGTTTCTAAAACAATAACCAGTAATACTCTGTACTAAAGGTTTTAATCCAACCTTCTTATTTACCCGTTTGAACAAAATCGACAGGAAGTTGACCGTTTCTTGTCGGTTTTGTTTGTTGAAAATCCGGCAGTTTACCGTTTATTAGCTTTGAGGTCTGCAGCGAGTTGCATTATTTCCAGACAGTGTGTTTAGAGTGTAATATCAATATTTTTATCCAAGGCTGATCCTGCCCGGGTTAATAGAAACTTAATTTAAACCGTTGACATGCTGCCGTAATACATAAAGTATTCAGAAGTTTATGTAACCCGAACCCATGCTGCGGTATCTGTAATCATGTTTCATTGCATTCTTTTCTTTACTATTTCACTTAAATTCCGGATTCTGCTGTAATTTTACATGAAATCCTTTAAAAGGGTTAATCTTTTTACTTTGTTGGAATTTAACGGCATTAAACATACACATCCTGTTGTCATGAAAACGAACAAACTGTTGCTTGCAGGTACGATCGGCCTGTTACTTATTCTTTTAAATCAGCCTGCTGTACAAGGCCAAACCGAAAAACCGGCTATTACTCCGGGATATTCAGATGCCTCATATTCAGGGCTTACCGATAATGAATTCCTGAAAAACTGGTTAGTTGCAGGTCCTGTTAAGGTCAGCCGCACAGCCGGTACTCCCGATGACAATACCCAGAAACAATTCTTTGAAAAGGATGAGTTTACCACAGTTGCTGTTAATGCGAAAAAAAGTCTCACACCTGTAAAAATCGGTGATAGCACGTACAGTTGGCAACTGGTAAAGAGCCGCGAACCGGTCGTTGACTTCATAAACCTTTTCGGCCAGCGGGATTATGCAACCGCCTATGCCCTTGCTGAGATAAAAATGGATGCTCCTGCTAAAGTGCTGATTGGTGTTGGAAGCGATGACGGTATCAAAATATTTGTCAATGGCAAACTTGTTCACAACAACTGGATAGGACGGGGAACGGTTGCCGACGATGACCTGGTGGTCCTGGATTTGCAAAAAGGCAGTAACCAGGTGCTTGTAAAAGTCCAGAATATGAGCTATGGCTGGTCGTTTACCATGCGCAAAATAGGAAAAAGTATCATGAATGACTTGCTGGTTCAGTCGGCAGGCAAAGGCAACCTGGATAATGTTAAATTGCTTTTTGAGCATGGCGCTGAAATAAACTACAGCAACAAACTTGAACAAACAGCGTATCAAAGTGCCCAACTCAGGGGCAGGGACAAGGTTATGGACTACCTGAAAGAAAAGGGCGCAAAGACCGATATTCCAATCCCTTCGTTCGAAAAGCTTGTCGATAATATTTTTAAAGACTACAAATCAGGTTCAACTACGGGTGTTTCGGTATTGGTATCAAAGAACGGGGAAATTGTGTATGAAAAAGGTTTCGGTTCGGCTGATATTGGAAACAATGTACCGGTTACTCCTGACACGAAATTCAAGATTGGATCTATTACCAAGCAGTTCACGGCATCAGCCATTCTGAAACTAAGGGAGGAAGGTAAATTGAGCCTCGATGACAAGCTTTCAAAATATATACCTGATTTTCCCCGGGGTGATGAAGTTACAATCCGTCACCTTCTTACCCACACTTCGGGCATTCACAGTTATACCAACAGGACTGATAACATGGCAATTGCCGCACTCCCTGTTACAATTGCTGCACTGATTGATACGATTAAATCATCACCGTATGATTTTTCGCCGGGAGAGCAGTATATGTACAACAATTCAGGCTTTGTGCTGCTTGGGTATATCGTTGAGAAGATTTCAGGTAAAAATCTCGCCGATTTCCTGGATGAGAGCTTCTTCAAACCCCTGGGCATGAGCAGTACCGGAATTTATAAGACCCAACAGATTCTTGAGAATGAAGCTTATGGCTATGGATACAGTGACGGAAAGATTGAAAAGGCCGCGTATATGGATATGTCGTGGCCGGCAGGAGCAGGGGCACTGTATTCTACTACAAAGGATCTTTTTAAATGGAATGAGGCGCTTTTTAATGGCAAAGTTCTGAAAGAGGAAAGTCTCAAAGACGCGTTTTCAAAGACCATGCTGAATAACGGCAAAACAATAGACTACGGTTTTGGGTGGGCTTTCGGTGAATTAAGAGGCTTGAAACTCATTTCACATGGCGGGGCAGTTTTCGGATTCCTTGCCGACCTCGAACGACAGCCTGACAATAAGGTGAATATTATTGTTCTCAGCAATGCAGCACCGCCTGAATCTGGAACGGATGTTCCCGGCGCATACTCCCAGTTGATTGCTGAGTATTTGCTGTGGCCCGAAATGAAGGCACAGGCTAGTTTCGATTCGCAGCAACAACCCGATGAAAATATCCTCAAAAGTTATACAGGAAGATACAATTATGGGCAGGGAGCGGTGCTTATCGTCACGGTTGAAGGTAACCAGCTCATGGCTGCTATGACAGGCCAGCCTGCATTCCCTATCTATTCCACAGGGAAAGATGAATTTGCCTGGAAAGTTGTTGAGGCAAGCATTCAGTTCGTGAGAGATGAAAAAGGGAATGTCATTAAAGCCATACACCACCAGGGAGGACAGGTGATTGAAGCGCCAAAACTTGAAGAGCTTGTGCCAGTGAAGGTTTCGTCAGCATTGTTCGACAACTACACCGGTAAATACCAGGTCCCGGGAGGGTTTACGGTTGTTATATCCCGAACAGGAGATCAATTATTTTTCCAGTACATGACGCTGCCACCCTATGAATTGCTGCCTCTTTCTGATACAGAGTATTTTTCGCGGGAAATTAACTTTAAGCTTAATTTTCAGATTGACGATACCGGGAAAGCCGATGCCATCAAACTTATAGTTGACGGCGCTGAAATGGAAGCAAAAAGAATTCCGGAATAGTTATTCACTTGATCCTGAAAATTAAGATTTTGTTCTGTTAACAGGATGCATTTACTTCAATTTTGCCCTGCGGTATTGTTCAGGCCATTTGGTTTCGTCGCCCAGGATGTGGGCTGCGTGCAGGGGAAAATATGGATTACGGAGCAGTTCTCTGCCTAGCAGGATAAGATCAGCGCTATGCTGCTGCAATATTTCTTCTGCCTGAGCAGCACTGGTAATCAGGCCAACGGCACCCGTGAAAATTCCGGATTCTTTCTTTATTTTTTCAGCAAAAGCGACCTGGTAGCCCGGACCGAAAGGAATTTTGGCATACGGCACCAATCCGCCTGAAGAAGTGTCGATAAGATCGACACCTTCCATTTTCAACAGGGAAGCCAGCTGAACTGCTTCTTCAGCGTTCCAGCCGCCTTCAGCAAAATCGGTAGCCGAGATTCTAACAATTAGGGGTAAATGTTCGGGCCAGTTTTGCCGGATTGCTGTCACTATTTCCATCAACAGGCGAATCCGGTTTTCGAAACAGCCGCCATATACATCAATACGTT
This sequence comes from Lentimicrobiaceae bacterium, assembly GCA_015657475.1. Taxonomy (GTDB): domain Bacteria; phylum Bacteroidota; class Bacteroidia; order Bacteroidales; family UBA4417; genus UBA4417. The sequence continues at coordinate 113,707 of JADLKF010000004.1, forward strand.
TATTGCTCAGTGGCGAAAGGAACTGGTGTATAAGATAGCCATGCGCAGCATGTATTTCAATGAGCTGGTAACCAGCTTGCAAAGCCCTTGCTGCCGAATTGCCGAAAGCTTTGATTACACCAGAGATACCTGGATGGTCGAGTTGAGCAGGATTTCGTTCACCTTCATCAAAAGCTATCGATGACGGGGCAGCGGTTTGCCAGCCACCTTCGTCCGGGCCGAGTTGCTTGCCACCGTTCCAGGGTTTTGCACAGCTTGCTTTGCGGCCGGCATGAGCCAGTTGTATTCCGGGAACAGCGCCATATTCCCTGATAAAAGCAGTAATCTCCTTCAGCTTTTCGATTTGGGCATCATTATACAACCCCAGATCACCCGGGGTAATTCGTCCTTCGGGGGCAACGGCTGTAGCCTCCTGTATAATCAGTCCGGCACCGCCCATGGCACGGCTGCCATAATGAACCAGATGGTATTGATTTGCAAAGCCATCAGTAGCAGTATATTGGCACATGGGTGACATGGCTATCCTGTTCTTGAGTGTGATGGCCCTGAGTTGCATGGGAGAGAAAAGCTTTGACATAGCAGTGATTTATTGTTTAAAGGAATTTCACCGGGTTGTAGCTTGTAAATTTATACAACAGTGAAATTATGAAAGCAACAGACGGAATACTTTGTTGTTCACAAAAAAAGGAAGTTGTGCAGATCAGCTTCATTTTATACCTGCCTGTTCGTGTTTCGTAACTGTTGATTTCTCAGAATTGGACTGCAAGAAATATTTTGAATATAAGGCAGTTATTATTACGTTGAACTTTTGGAAATTTCCCATTCATCTCACCTGTTTACCGTATGAAGAATTTTCTCAAAATAATGGCTGGTATTATTGCCGTCGCGATGCTCTTCATTGTTGGACACATCCTTTACTTAAGATCATTGGCCCCGAAAGAGAAATATCCGGACGACATTTATCTTGGACAGGAATCCAATAAAACCGCCCTGATCATTGTAGCTCATGATGATGATATGGCAGGGAGTGCCGGCACCATTACAAAGCTTTGTAAGGAAGGATGGCAAATAAGGGAGATGTGTTTTTATCAGCAAGGCGGCTTGTATGCAGTGAAAGATTCCCTGAAAAACCCGATTCGAAAACAATGTCTTCAGAAGGTGGCGTCAATACAGGGATTAGCCGGCGTAAATCCTGTTGATTTTAATTTCAGGAATGATATGCAAACCGAAAAGTCCTATATGCCCATGTCTTATGATAAGTTTGACGAGAATTATAAGATCGATTCGCTTGAGAAGTACATTGAATCATTTATTTCAGAATTCAGGCCATCTGTCATTTTTACCCTCGACGACAGTATGGGCGGTTATGGCCATCCCGATCATATTCTTGTCAGCAGGATTGTGCGGCAATATTGTATGCATCACAGGAGCGACAGCGGTTTTTCTGTCAGGAAGATTTACCAGGCTGTTTTCCCGCCTTCCACATCTGAAAAGATTTTGAGCAGGATGCCGGTTTACAGGGAAGCCAGGAAGGTATATGGAATTGACGGGATGCCCCAACCAGATGTTCAGGTCAGGATTTTTCAATATGCGAAATACAGGAAAGCCTGCATGCAAGCTTATATCACCGAGCAAAATTCATTTAAGAAACTATGGCCATATTACCGGTGGTATCCATGGTGGATTTATTTCAGGATTTTCGACAGGGACTTTTTCCACCTAGTTGAAATTCGTTGAAAAGTCGAAGGGAATTTATCTGTTAGAATCCTTTCCGCTCCATTCAGAAAAACTCATCAATATTATGAACTTTATTATGCTTGATTAATCTGCAAAGCAATTCCTGAGAATATCATCGTATCTTTATTGAAATGTTCAGTCCCGATGAAACGTTCAGTTACTCTAATATTCTTTTTGCTGATGATTATTTTTCATCAGTCCCTGGCTCAGCAACCATGTACTGTAGTTCCTCTTAATCTGCAAGGCAGCTATTCCGGTGAATGTAAAAATGGCCTTGCCCATGGACATGGTGAGGCGAAAGGGATAGACAAGTATTCAGGCTCATTCAGAAAAGGATATCCTGACGGATCGGGTACTTACACCTGGTCGTATGGAGGTGTGTATACAGGAGCAATGAAATGGGGATTAATGCATGGGGTTGGCGAATACAAACATGTTACCGGACACCAGGATACATTATTGGCAGGGGTGTGGAATAAGGGAAAATATATTGGGCCGGTTGTTCAAAAGCCGGTTATTAATTCAAAACAGAACATTACCAATGTGGATTTTACGAGAGACGGTGAAGGCAATAAAGTATCCATAAAGTTTATGATGGCAGGCACCTATAATGCAAGTATTAAAGGACTCCTGATCAATGTGAACAACGGTTCTGAAATAATTATCGGTAATGAACATCATTTTAATGATGTAATTTTTCCTTTCAATTGCAAAATCATGTATGAATCGAGTAACCAGTTAAGGACAGCTACGTATAGCTGTGTTCTTGATTTTACTATTAACCAGCCCGGTGAATGGGAAGTTAAGCTTGAAAATAACTAATGGATACAAGATTCCTGAGTTGTAGGTTCTAGGTCTTACTTTGTATTTTTCATCAGGTCAATTTTATAGTGCGACTAAGCCGGGGCATTTGTTGAACGGAATTATTTGCATGATAACTGATTTTCTGAATACTTCGGGTCTCTGTAAAATAGCAGTAATTTTATATCTTTGCACCGTCAAGCCCAGGTGGCGGAATTGGTAGACGCGTCGGTCTCAAAAACCGATGGACGTGAGTCCGTGCCGGTTCGATCCCGGCCCCGGGTACAACTAAAAAGCCTGCGAATTTTATTCGCAGGCTTTCTTATTAAACTACGGATCTTATTTTACCGGATCATTTTCAGGAAATTAACTTCCTTTTCAGTGAGCATACGCCAGTGGCCACGAGGCAGGTCTTTCTTGGTGAGACCGGCAAATATTACCCTGTCGAGTTTCACAACTTCATAACCCAGCGATTCGAAAATCCGGCGGACAATTCGATTCTTTCCTGAATGCAGTTCAATGCCTATTTCTTTCTTGCTGCCTCCTTCGGCAAAAGCAATCTCATCAACCTGGGCTAAACCATCTTCCAGTTCAATGCCTCCGGCAATACTGAGCATATCAGCTTTTGTCAGTGCCTTGTCAAGCTCCGCGTGATAAACTTTACGGATATTGTGCTTTGGATGAGTAAGCTTCTTGGCCAGATCGCCATCATTGGTCAGTAATAGTAGTCCCGAAGTATTGCGGTCGAGGCGGCCAACAGGGTAAATACGTTCCTTACAGGCACTTTCAACAAGCGCCATCACCGTTTTGCGGTCATAAGGATCATCAACAGTGGTAATATAACCCTTGGGTTTGTTAAGCAAAACATATACAAGCTTTTCACTGCGTATGAGCTGATCTTCATACATGACTTTATCTCCGGGCCCCACTTTATACCCAAGTTCCGTTATCACTGTTCCATTTACTTTGATTACTCCGGCCTGGATTAGCTCATCAGCCTCTCGGCGCGAACAAATGCCTGCATTGGCGATATACTTATTAAGTCTCGTAAGTCCTCCGGTCGAGGGTCTCCTGGTTTTACGTTCCGGCATATCACTCTTTTCATTCCGGTATGAATTCTTACGGTTGTCCTTGTCGTATGGACGATCCGAACGCTCCCTGCGGAAGGGCCTGTCGTCAGAACGATCGCCTTCTGATTTACGATACGAATGTGGTTTAGATTCCGGGTCGTACGGACGATCCGAACGTTCCCTGCGGAAGGGCTTATCATCGGAACGATCGCCTTCTTTCTTACGATACGAACGCGGTTTAGATTCCGGGTTGTATGGACGATCTGATCGCTCCCTGCGGAAGGGCTTGTCGTCAGAATGTTCGCCTTCTTTTTTACGATACGAACGCGGTTTTGATTCCGGGTCGTACGGACGATCCGAACGTTCCCTGCGGAAGGGCCTGTCGTCAGAATGATCGCCTTCTTTTTTACGATACGAACGCGGTTTTGATTCCGGGTCGTACGGACGATCCGAACGTTCCCTGCGGAAGGGCTTGTCGTCAGAATGTTCGCCTTCTTTTTTACGATACGAACGTGGTTTTGATTCAGGGTCATACGAACGGTCATCTCTTTCCCTGCGGAAAGGTGTTTCCCGTGAATTATCATCTTGTCTTCTTTTGAATGGCTTACCCGGCTTGCCCGCATATTTACGGGGAGGCCCCGGCCTCTCTTCTTCTGTATTTCCGTGTTCCGTTCTTCTGCCGGTATTGCTTCTGCTGCTTTCTTCGCGCCTTCTGCCCGTTGATCTGCCGGGTTTGTCTCCGCCTTTTCTGTTTGTATTCCGCATGAATATTACAATTTCCGGCAAAGGTACGAACTATCAGCCTAAGGGTCAGGGAAAACATTTCATTTACAGCAAAATATCGCTGGTTGTGACAATCGAATTTGCAAAGTCTGAATAAGAAAGCATCAAATAAGTAAGCAAATCATCAAAATATTCATTATATTTGTATATAACAATTCCTGCTGCTATGAAAAAAGATAACCAAGAAGAATGGCTTTCAAGAGAGACCATTATCACAGCCGGACGGTTTCCATATTCCAGGGCACTCATTTTGCAAAGTTTATTGTTGGGCAAAGGGGTTGATTGCTTCCTCGTAACGGAACCGGAAATGCAATCGCCTGAGGGCAATGCAGAGATCAGGGTTAGGGAAAGCGATTTTGCCAAAGCACTGCGGATCATTGAATCTTCTCCTCTTGAATCAGGAGCTTTAAAAGAAAAAGCCCTGAAAAGCCTTCGGGCAGTGCGACGGATTCTCGTCCCGGTTGATTTTTCAAACCATTCGCTGAAAGCATGCCGGCTTGCCATCACCATGGCAAAACAGATGAAAGCCGAGGTCACGCTGCTCCATGTTTTTTATAATCCGGCCATTGACGTAGCCCCTTATAATGATCATGCCGCTTACCAGTTGAAACTGTCGGAGTTGTTGCATCAGATAGAGATAGTGTCCCGCGAAAACATGGAGATGGTGGTGAGCGATTTGAAAGCCTGGTGCAAAAAATCAAGGATAAGCAACGTAAAGATTGTTCCGGCTTTTGCCAATGGTCGTGCTGTGTTGGAGATACTTGAATACAGCCTCAGGTATAACCCATCTTTAATCATAATGGGAACACGCGGGTTATCGAAAGATAAAAAGGGAGGCTTCGGTAAGGTGACTTATGACATATTGCACCAGGCAAAGTATCCTGTGCTTGCAGTACCNGATGACTCTGTTGAGAGTATCCGCGACATTAAAAGAATTCTCTATGCTACCGATTTTGACCTTTTCGATTTCTCGGCACTCAACAGGCTTATTGCAATGACATCAGTGTTTGCTACAAAGATACATTGCGTGCATGTAAGCATCGGGACGAAGAAATCATGGGAGCAGGCTAAGTTCCAGCAACTGCATCGTCACTTAGCCGAACAATACCGCGATCAGAACATCACATTCAGTCACCTGATCGGGGATGATTTGCTGAACAGCCTCGAAACCTATATCCGCGATCATCATATTGATGCCATTGCCCTCATCACGCATAAAAAAGAATTTCCGTCAAAGTTCTTTGAACAGAGCAGTACACGTAAAATATTCAGCAGGATAAGGAAACCATTGCTTGTATTCCATGCCAGCGCAATGGCATGACTTGCCTTCTGCTTATAACCTTGGAGTAAATGCGTCAATAATGTGATTGAGATTTATTTTCCCGTGATCCAATAATATACCAATGACGTCAAAACGGGTTTCTCCCCTGAAATCGTGCGCAAAGATGTAGGCCTCGGCAGCGCGTACCAGTGATTTTTGTTTGGCAGTGGTCACAGCGGTTTCGGGCTCACCAAAGTATTCCGAAGTTCTTGTTTTCACCTCTACAATCACAAGCCACTCCCCATCCCGGGCGATGATATCGATTTCATCATGTCCGTTTCGCCAGTTGCGGGCAAGTATCGGGTAACCCAACTTCTCGATGTGTTTCGCGGCAAGGTCTTCACCCAGTTTGCCCAGTTCGTTATGCTCAGCCATTTCAGCGTTATGGTTTTAGAAGAAGCGAATACAAGAGATAGATCAGAAGAANAAATAATATAAAAAGTAAGACCGGTTTCAGAAGGCGTGCCAATATTCCATCAGCCTTCAGGGCTCNGTTATTCTTAGTGAAAGTAAGTGAGGCTGCATCTTCGCGGACATCCAGCATTACATTTCTCCCGATAATCAGGGCCAGATTCTGGTCCTGGTGACCTGCCGGCAACCCGAAACAAACAGGGAAATCATAATCAGCCACAGCATCAGCTACAATCTCTTCAGCCGATTTACCGAAAGGGATAACATTATCATTCATTTTTGTCATCCCGCCAACCACTAATCCCGCTAAACGGGCCAGTTTACCTGCTCTCTTGAGTGTCATCATCATTCGGTCGACATGGTAAAGGTATTCATCCAGGTCCTCGATAAAGAGGATTTTACCATCATAATTTACTTCTGATGGAGTTCCGTTAAGCGCATATAGGATTGACAGGTTTCCTCCGGTAAATTCAGCCTCTGCACTTCCGGTTCTGTTCAGCGAATTATACCCCAGAGTATAAACCGGAGGATTGCCAAACAATACATCGTGCAACGATCGGGTGGATTCATTTTCCGTTCCGTCGGGCGAAAAGTTAATAGGCATGGTTGCATGAATGGTTTCGATACCAAAATTGCCCTGTATGTGTGAAAGCAAAACTGTTGCATCACTATATCCTGCAATCCATTTCGGATTACGGCAAAAAGTATCGAAATTCAGCTTGTCAATGATCCTTGCAGTCCCATAACCACCCCNGGCACACAGAATGGCTTTAACTGAAAGGTCATCAAGCATCATTTGCATATCCGACACCCGCTGTTCGTCAGTACCGGAATATTGGTTACTGGCGCTGTAAAGATTTGGCCCGGTAATAACTTTAAGTCCCCAGCGTGTCAGCAAATTGATTGCAGGCGCCATTTCGGCAGCAGAAACTTTTCGGCCTGGAGCAACAATACCAACCGTATCGCCGGGTTCAAGGAAAGGCGGAGTGATCATTCTGGGGCAATTTCAATGTAAAAATAGGCAAAATGGCTGCTTATATAACTTGACAGTAGAAATCGACACCTGTAATAAGAAGATAGTCGCTCACTTTAAATCTTAATGCCGGATTGCATCTTTAAGTAAAATCTGGAGTCGGATTTTATTTAACGAACTACAATCTTCACAACTCTCCTGATCTGGTTATTTGAAAAACTGAGAAGATAGATGCCTGCTTTCAATTCTGATACATTCATTTTGTAAGATGACTGCCCGTATGGAAAGGTAATGGTTGAATTAAGAATTTGTCTGCCGGAAAGGTCGGTTATATTAACTACTGCATTTCCTGCTGTTGGGGAATTAAAACTTAAGATCAGCCAGTCAGATACCGGATTTGGGANAAGCCGTCATTTCCTGAAATACTGTTTCATTCGGGTGCCGCTGCAGTTCAATACTTCTATACAATTCTCCTTTACCAGAGTATTGTCGTTATTATCATCAGTAACCGTAAGGCTTACGGTGTAGATGCCAGGATCAGCCCATTCTACAAAAGGAACTTCATCCGTTGATTCAGCTGGATTACCGTTTTCAAAAGTCCAGTGATATGTTAGCGGTGACCCTCCGCAGCGAGGCTTGAATTCAACCGGTGATCCTGCGCAGACCTGGCTCTGACCAGGGGAAAAGTTGGCAGCCAGCGCATGCGTTTTGTAATCCAGAAAATCGAGATATTTGATTAAAATTTCTTCTCTTGAAGACCCTCCGAACGGAAATATCCCGCCAAATTCNNAAACTGTTGATGCAATAGTCCGGTATTTGAGGGAGTCATTTGCTACCACGAAGTGGTATCCGGAATTTATATCAGTGAAAACCTGAAATGCCGGAACCAGAGGGATCAATCCATAAGCCATCGTATGATCACCCCTGTAATCAAATCTCATCCCGGAAGCAAAAGAAAGAGTGTCTCCGCAAAGAGTATCAGCCGGATGATACCAGGCTTTTTTTTCTGGATCAACCCTGAATTTTTCATGGATGGGATACTGCTCATCGCTACCGAATGTTGNATCGCCTTCCAGGTACAAGTTGTTACCCTGGTTAAGAAAGGCATCAAGATAATCTGCTTCTTCACTTGTCAGTTCATGATTTAAAGGTTTAGTGCCCAGACACACAAAGGCTTGCCTGTATTCGAATATATTACTGTCGATGATAACCTGTTGATCAGATTTGATTCNCGCCTGGTTCAGGGAGGAAATAATGTGCCTGGCTGAATTTTTGTTGTTGTCAGCATCAATTACCAAAATTGACGGTTTCCCTATTACCGTTTTCATGACTTCTGCCAAGGTGTCTCCGTTAGCGGTAAAAGCTTTGATTTCAAATGCCACAATCCTGCCGGGAGGCGTAGCCGTATTTGCAGTAACAAGCCATTCGGNCCTGGTCATACCTGGTATTAATGGTTTTATTAAAAGGTTTCTCTAGGGACCAGAGATGGAAACGTAAGGATCGGCGGAAGTTAAATTCCGGTTACAGTATCCTCAGGTTGTATNGCCACCGTGGTAAGCCTTACCTGAAANCATTGCTGATTCACCGGCTTCGAGAAGGTTGTTGTTGCCATCGTCGATAAGCGGACCTGCGAGCAGGTATTTTCTTATTGTCAGTGGTATTGATAAAAGTTGTTCCGTTGAATGATAATCCCATGATATTTTCAGTTTAAATATGAGGTTCATATCATGAGTAAGATAATTACTCACTTTAAAGCGAAATGCTTCGGGAAGTGAAATATGCCGCCCCGGTGTAAGGTCCTGGCAAACAGCATTTGAATCTTCCAATATTAAACCTGCAGACAATGATTGCAGCCGGAATTGAGGAGCGTGCAAGGTATTGCCAGTATTGTTTTCAACCAATAGCGAAATGGTGGCTGTTTCACCCGGTTCTATAATGTTATCGGCGCCCGAATTAACAGTTGTCCCGACAAATGGCCCTGTAGTAAGTAAGTATGATTTTTCATTGCGCAGATGCCGGCTGTCAGTAACCAGTACATCAAAATTTACCGATAAATCTTCATCTAGTGTATCGCTGGTAATAAGCCCCTGCGNGTTTATTGAAAAACCAGGAGGTAATTCTTCAGGGATAAAAGTTATACATGACGATGAAGCAGTAAAAAAGGCATCGCAATATTGGTAATTGAAACCATCACCGGCTGAGATTCCGGCTATGCCTTTCAGGCTCATCTCTGCATCAAGTGCTCCGTATGAAAATATTATTCTCCCGTCGGGGAAAAGAGTGGCGCTGAAATTGTCAGTCAGTCCTGATGTGGAACCATTACCGTCGAGTACCCAGGTAAAAACTGCTTTTTCCGGTGTGCTTTCATACCAGAGTCCTGCTCCTGATCCCGCTATTTGATGCTCAATGGCCATAAAAGGAGCAATGGCTTTGGTTTGCATCAGGTATTGAGCTGCATCCTGCAGGTATGGATATGGCCCTGTGATGCAGTCAAGCATAAGGTAGCCGAAAGAATGGACAAAAACACTATCGTAATNTTCTCCATAAAAGGGGAAGGCGAAAGGTAACTTGCATTTTATTAGCCCGTTTTCTGCATTTTGAAAATCCAGTATTTCACCCTGCCCTGGAATAAATGGCGCCGGGCTTTCGATTGACGAATATTTCATCAACAAATGCCAGTCATAGGGCGGGAAACCGGATGAGGCGTTCAATTGCTGATGTACAGGTGATCCGGTAACAGCAGCCGGCAATTGACCGGGTTCTATCTCAATGGATGAAGTAAGGCCGGGTATCACAACCGTTAAGGTAGTTTTGCCATTATTGATGATGTTGCAAGGGGCTTCAGCACTGTTATATTCCAGGGTATCATCAAAATAACTTATAACAGAGAATTGTAGGACAGAGCCGTCAGCTTCTTCAACGGGATCATTTTCATCTATCATGAAAAAGAATCGTGAGGGTATTCCTTTTACAACCGATCCGAGCAAGGGTGAAATATCCAAACCGATTTCAATTTCCTTGTCCTCGTTATTAAAACCTCCACACATATAATAATCGCTACCCTGGTAATTGAAAACCGGGAACTCCATCACTGCTGAAGGATAAGCCGCATTGGTATCAGCATTAATACCGGCAGTGATTTTTAGCCTGCCCCGCATGGTATGACTGATCCTTGCTTTGAGGGTGAGAAGCGGCTGATAATCAGGCTCAACGGTAATTACATGGGCTGAATTATTCCATATGCCCCCTTGCCCGTATTCCAGCGCCAGTGAACTGTAAAGGGCATAACAGAAACCGCTGTCAGCCCAATAGTCACCATAACTGTTAACAAATTTTATCCCGCCAATTTCCCAGTCTTTAATATCTACCTTGCCATCCTCATTAATATCAATATCGTTTGAATAAATTCCGTCATGGTTAAGATCAAATCTTATGGAATCGTTATAACCTACTATGGTAAGTGCATGAGTGGCATCTGGGTTCCAGCTTTTAATAACGTACTTACCGGCTTCGGGCGAATTAGCCGGCAATGGAGTGTAGGTATTTATTCCGGTATAAAAATTAGCAACACCCCCAGTCGCTGAGCCATCAAGGTGATCGTTCAGCCAGTTTTTAAGTGTGAGAAGTCCATCATGCGTCGACAAATTGATTGAATTAACCGATTTGATTCGGTTGTGCATTGCAGCAAGGTAATTGTAATAACCACTCATCCAATAATATGGATCATCAAAGGTTATCGGGCCGTAAGTCGCTTCGTTAGGGCAACCCAGGTTTCGGAGAATTTCGAAGCTCCGGAAATAACTCACTCCCACACCAGTTCCCCAATTGTCATCATAGTTTAAAAAGTTCCAGGTAAAGTGAGTCGGATACTGGTTAACCGATGTATCTGCAGGCAGGTTTCGCGCCCGGTCAATTTCATAACAGAAATTATAGGCTACGCTAGCGGCTTGCCCGCAGGATGCTCCCTGTTGCTCAAAAACAGGTCTCAGGAATGGAAACACAGAGTTGTCAACCGAAACTGGAAGTTGCCTGTTGCGATAAGATTCGGGCAATTCGAGCAGCGGATAATCAGGGAATGATAACCCGGGTTGAAATGATATTGCCGGATTGCTGTGAGTAACCGACGAAAAAGTTGACGCTTTTCCGAAAGACTGGGCATACACATGGTTCATCATGCTGATTACAATGAGCAGGGCCCAAATTTTTATTCTGAAAATCTGCATAATGAATCGATTATTTTTCAAAGTTACTAAAATCAAAATCAGGAAGTCATTTATTTCAGGCATGTAAGTTCAATCAAGAATAAATCCAACCTTTTAAAGAACTCCGTGAGCACTGTCTTTTTGCTTGAAAAGGAGCTTTTGACAGTGATACAGTTATTAGTCAATTGCATTTACACTTTCGCGGATTCCGTATCTTTGCACCTCTTTTCACGATTTATCCCTGATTCATGAGCGATCTTAGTAAATTTAAGCGATATACGGTCACTTCAGCGCTGCCTTATGCTAACGGGCCTATACATATTGGCCACCTTGCAGGTGTATATGTGCCGGCAGATGTTTATGTGCGATACCTGAGGTCGAAAGGAGAGGATGTATTGTTTATTGGCGGCAGCGATGAGCATGGCGTTCCTATCACCATCCGTGCCCGTAAGGAAGGACTGACTCCTCAGCAGGTAGTGGATAAGTATCATGAGATGATAAAAAAGTCGTTCGAAGAACTCGGTATTTCTTTTGATATCTACAGCCGCACATCAGCCCCCATCCATCACGAAACAGCCTCTCAATTCTTCCGTAAGCTTTACGACCAGGGAGAATTTATTGAAAAATACAGTGACCAGTATTACGATGAAGAGGCAAAACACTTTCTTGCCGACCGTTACATCACCGGTACTTGCCCGAAATGCGGATTCGAAAAGGCATATGGCGATCAGTGCGAAAGCTGCGGATCATCCCTGAGCCCGACCGAACTTATCAATCCGAAATCAGCTCTAAGCGGAAATACCCCGGTCCTTAAAGAAACCAAGCACTGGTTCCTGCCACTTGATAAATACGAAGGCTGGCTGCGTGAATGGATCCTGGAATCGCACAAGGACGACTGGAAAATTAATGTTTACGGTCAGTGCAAATCATGGCTCGACGGAGGATTGCAGCCCCGTGCTGTTACCCGTGACCTGGACTGGGGTGTAAAAGTACCCGTTGAAGGAGCCGAAGATAAAGTGCTGTATGTTTGGTTCGACGCACCGATAGGCTATATATCAGCTTCACGCGAGTGGTCACAGAAAACAGGAAAAGACTGGGAACCTTACTGGAAATCTGCCGACAGTAAACTCGTACATTTTATCGGCAAGGATAATATTGTGTTCCATTGTATCATCTTTCCGGCCATGCTTAAAGCAGAAGGTTCATACATTCTNCCCGACAATGTTCCGGCCAATGAATTTCTGAACCTGGAGAGCGACAAAATTTCCACTTCGCGCAATTGGGCAGTATGGTTGCATGAATACCTCGAAGAGCTGCCCGGCAAGCAGGATGTGCTGCGCTATGTGCTGGCTGCCAACGCTCCCGAAACAAAAGATAACGACTTCACCTGGAAGGATTTTCAGCTTAAAAACAACAGCGAATTGCTGGCAATTTTCGGCAACTTTGTTAACCGAACAATGGTTCTTACCCACAAGTATTTTGAAGGGAAAGTGCCGGCCGTTGGCGAATTGGATGACTATGATCAACAGGTGATCGCAGAGATTGGCCGTTACCCGGGAAGCATCGCTTCAAGCATCGAAAACTACCGTTTTCGTGAAGCACTGGGCGAGCTGATGAATCTTGCCCGTCTCGGCAACAAATACCTTACTGATACGGAGCCCTGGAAAAATTTCCCGGCCAATACGGCAAGAGTTGCCACCAACCTGAATATTGCATTGCAAATCTGCGCCAACCTTTCGGCATTGTGTGAGCCATTCCTGCCATTCACAGCTGAAAAGCTGACCAATATGCTGAATATCAGTCGCATCAAATGGAATAATGCAGGGAATGCCAGTCTTTTGGCCGCCGGACATTCACTAAAAACACCTGCACTATTATTCGAAAAGATCGAAGATGCGGTGGTTGAAGCACAGGTGAAAAAATTGCTCGATACCAAAAAAGCAAATGAAGCAGCTCAATGGCAGCCTTCACCGCAGAAACCGGTGATTACTTTTGACGATTTCACAAAACTTGATCTGCGAATCGGAACTATCGTTACCGCTGAAAAAGTTGCCAAGGCTGATAAACTGCTAAAACTCACCATTGATACCGGCCTCGACAAGCGCACTGTTGTTTCGGGCATCGCCGCTCATTATTCACCCGAAGAGATTATTGGCCGCAAGGTTACCATTCTCATAAACCTTGCGCCGCGCAGCCTCAGGGGCATTGAATCACAGGGCATGATACTGATGGCTGAGAACAGTGAAGGGAAACTTTGTTTCGTTGAGCCATCGGAACCGTTTGCCAATGGAAGTGAGATAAGGTAGATTTAACAGAAAAATCTGTATTTTTGCACATCCAAAACTAGAAGGCCCTATAGTTCAACGGATAGAACGGAAGTTTCCTAAACTTTAAATCCAGGTTCGATTCCTGGTGGGGCTACATAAATTAAAAGCCTTGTAAGAGAAAGACTTACAAGGCTTTTTCTGTGATTTCGATTTTGTTCGGCTATGACATTTTGGAAGAGATAATCCTATTCATTATCTTTGGTATAGCATTTGTAATTTATTAGCAGATTTAATCACAAACATCATGAAGAAACTAAATACCATCTTAGCCATGATCGGGCTTTCAACAGTTTTACAAGCCCAGGTTACCGAAGGCACTGCGGTTTTCAACCGTGTGGAACAACCTGCCGTGATTGCAGAATTCAACTACTCTCCCGAAGTCGTAGAGGCTGTGCTACTGGATGACATGAAATACCGGGGATTCGGGAAGGGTAGTGAAACCAAAGGTTACCACAAGTTCGAAGGCATTTTGTTTCCATACCTCAGCAGCGATAAGATCGATTTTTATTTTAAGGTAAGCGAAAAGAACAAGGAAAAAGGCAAGAGCGTTGTTTCGGTTTTGATAAGTAAAGGAAGCGATATGTTCATTTCCAGTGCCTATGAACCCTCCGTTATGGACTCCACCAAGTCCTATCTCAAAGGATTCACCGATGCATTTGATCAGAAAAAGCTCGATTTCGATATACAGGATCAACTTGAGGTTGTGGCCAAGGCCGAAAAGAAATACCAGAACCTTGTCGGCGACGGCGAATCGCTGGTGACAAAGATGAAAAACCTGGAGGCTGACATCGAGAAAAACAAACAGGAACAGGCCAAACAAAAAGCTGCCCTGGACAAGGAAAAGCAACTTCTCGATACGCTCAAGAGTCAGAAGAAGTAGAAAAGTGCAAAGTTCCGTGTTCCAGTTTTAATAGAATTGATGAACGCTGACGGCAGAAACTCTCAAACTTTCGAACCTGCCTGCCCTGCGCAGGCATTATTGCGGCAGGCAGGCTTTCAAACTCATTTCGCTGCTTCCTCCAGCACCACTGACACTTTACCTTCGAATGCCAGGGGCGCCACCACGAAACCTTTTGACAGGACCGGCTGCTGGACCTCCATCCTGCTGAGTTTGCCGTTGAGGAAGAATCCCTCTCCGAGTTCATAATGCGTGATGCTTTCCTGTACAAGATCATACGTGTCGCGAATGTCAGCTCCAATGGGGTAAATCATCTTTTTCTGCATGATTTTTTCAATTCCTCCGTTGTACAACCAGTTGGCTGTTTTCAGCAGGAAACTTTGTGTGTCGATATGGAAAGCCAGGTTTTGCATAACGATGGCTGAATCGGACGGTCGGTAAGCCGGAACTCCCTGGAAATAAAGCATTCCTTTAATACTACCTGTCACCGTTGTTTCAATGATCATGTTCTCATTGCTTCCATATACCGTAATACCCGTGATGGTGATGCTTTTCTTCCCGAAAGTGTAAGTAGTGTTGAGCATCATGGCTTTCGACACAGAGTCGATGTAGTCAAAAGGAGTGTACGAGAGGAGGTTCACAACAAAGTTATCGGCCAGTTTTTTATCGGGACTGATGTTTGGAATTGTAGGGTTGACAATAAATGCCGGCATCTTGCCTGCATAACATTCGGCAACACCTTGTATGGCGCTGGTTTGCCTGACAGTTCCGTTGATTACGGTAATGGGTGAAGCAAAAACCGCCTGGGGCGATACTTTCAACCAGAGCTTGTATTCCTCGTCAAGCAACATGGGTTTCTGAACCTCCTCCCAGGCCTGCTGTGCTGTGGTTTTAAGGTCGAGACTCGACTTCAGGCCATCATCAATGGCTTCATTGATCGTCGGCATATTGCTTTTGATGATCATATCGGCAATGAAAGTAATGGGCAGATTTACCGGGCCGATCTTCAGAACAGGGCTACTGAGCCATTCGTACCCGTCAGAAACGGTCTTTGTCACCAGTGTCCAGTCTTTGTTGATGGCTACTGCTGTCTTGAATTTAAGGGCGATTTCGGCATTTACTTCGCGATAGTCAGACAGACTGATACCAAACTTCTCAATTTTCCAACCTGCTTTTATCCACAATTTCAGCGGGACGCGATAAACAAACTGTCCTTTATCGAAACCGAGCTTAATATTTTCTGTTTTCCATGCTTTGATTGCCAGGTTATCGTCAGTGAGAATCGAGTCCTCATAAATGATGCCGGTGAGTTGCTTGTTGAGCAGGCTTTCGAGATTTGTAAGCCGCATCTCTACCGGAATATTGATAATTGACGGCTTGGGTTGCGGGATGGAATCTTTGTACGATTCGGCCGGTCCGGCAGGCATCGTGGTCCGGCATGAGTTTAGGAAAGTAAATGTGCAAAGTGCAAAGGTTAAAGTAAGCAGGGGGAAGGGGGAGCGTTTCATGGTTTTGGATAGTTGAAAAGGGCAGAGACGAAAGCCATAAGTTATAAGCTGACGATAATAACTTTTTTCTGTCAGAAGCGGATTAGCTTATGAATTTTTTTGTTTTTCAAATGACTGCGAATTATCTGCTGTGTGTCGCGGTTATCAGAATAAGGGTGGATGCACTCGCGGATGGCCGAAAGGTCATTGCCTGTATATTCGGGATTAAACCAGCCAAAACCGATGTAGCGTCCTTTTTCCACCAGGACTGCTGATTTTTCTTCGTCATCACGGCCACGGTCAATAATCAGCATATTTTCACCCGGGAGTTTCATTGAGCCAAGCGCAGATTCAACTCGCCGGTTATAATCATCAGGCTTTTCATCACCAGTGCAGGCTCCACGGCATTGGCCCACCGAATGATAAAAACACGCGCCCTGGTTATGGTAAAGTCCGCATAGTTTCTGGCAAAGCGAATACCGGCGGCAGAGATTTGTCATAAAGGCTGATGCCTCTTCGAAAGAAGTAAAAACATAATGCGGTTCACCGGAGGAGCTAAGTTTGGCTACCTGAAGGTTGATATACCCGGCCTGGCTGTTGAAAGAATAAACACCGTACTTGTAAAGAGTCCGGCGTTGCGCCCTGTTAAATGGCGGAGTGTTCTTTTTAATCTCATCCGATTCCAGAAGCAGTGCAATTAACTCGCTGCCGGTTTCTTCGTACGAGATTGATGCAATCCTCGAGCGAAGCTCTAGCGATCTGGAACCATTGGTATTGCTTATATGTGATAACACCCTTGACCGCAAATCGCGGCTTTTACCAATGTACAGAAGATTGCCGTTTTCATCCTGAAAATAATAAACGCCGGCAGTCGAAGGAAGTGAGGTGAAGATGTCCTTGTCGAGGGCAGGATGTAACCCATCAAGCGGCACACCATTGAGTGACGGATCGATATTAAGTAACCTGTTAAGTACTTCTACAGTGGCTTTGGCATCGCCTGCTGCACGGTGACGGTCTTCAATAGTTATACCGAGGCTGTTGCAGAGGTTACCCAGGCTGTATGACCTGAATCCCGGCATCAGCTTTCGGGAAAGCTTTACCGTGCACAGCACCGGACGCTTGTAATTGTAACCGAGCATTTTAAACTCCTGCCTCACGAAACCGTAATCAAACAGCACATTATGTCCCACAAAGATGCAACCTTCAGTAAATTCAACGATATCACGGGCTACTTCATAGAATTTCGGGGCATTAATGACCATCTCATCTGAGATGCCGGTAAGCCGTGTGATGAAAGGGGGGATAGATTTCTCGGGATTTACTAATGTGACATATTCACCTGTCACCTTTTCACCATCGAAAAGGTAAATGGCAATCTCCGTGATTTTCTCATGTAGAGCGCTACCCCCGGTAGTTTCGATGTCGATTACAGCGTACAAGCGGCAATTCCAGAGATTGGGGTTAGATAACCGTCAGGCTAGCAGGTTATTTCAGTTCGAAACTTCCCTGGCCGATGGCATAGTCATCGGTAAACACATCAACCATGTAGCGGCCTTTGGGGAGTTCACCCATGCCGGCAGGTTTCTCGAAATAGGTACAAATATCCATGGCTTCGCCGCTGTAACTGACCGACTCCATGGCAGAGAACTGCAGCGTTTCGCCCTGGTAATTCCAGGTGTAATTGGCGCCGCGGGTAAGTATGGCATTGTCGCCGGGACGGGCAATGCGGACGAAGAAACGGCGGTATGATGTTGGTACCAGCAGGTTTTCGCTCACCGTGAAGCAAACCTTGATTTTATCGGTACGGGCTGCTTTATCAGTAACTTTTTCCTTGCTGATGTCGCCGGCTTTATAAGCTGAGCAACGTACATTGTAAGCTTTGAGAACAGCAGCCGTGGTGATCTTTTTGCTCAGTTCATCTTTTTCTTTAGAAAGGTCAGCAGTTTTTACCTGTTCATGCTGGTAGCTGATCTTGATCTGCTCATTTTCGGCTTTCAATTCGCGGTTTACAGTGTACAGCGAGTCGATCTGCTTTTCGTAACCTCTTGTTACTGAGCGTAGTTGTTCCAGTTTCTGCTTCACCTGGGCAAGTTCATATTTGGTTCCGAGCAATTTTTTTATCTCCTGGCTTTTGGCATTGATAATGCTGTCTTTTTCGCTAAGAGAATCGCTCAGCGTGCCGTAATTTGCTTTCACCCTTTCGTGTTCGGCCACCAATGAATCAAGTTCACCCTGAAGGGCAATTTTCTGTTCATCACTGTTTTGCGTTACCGTGTTAATCTTGCTTCGCTGATTTATAAGCATTGCAGCAAGTACAAGAATGATGACGCCCATCACCCCGATTGTAATTTTATAACCGCGGGTGCCCGATGTTGTCTCGCTCATAGTATTCAGTTTAAATTATGACAGGTACACAAAAATAGGAAAATTTGACATAGAATGGATTTTGCAGACCAGATGTTTCATGTTTTCAGATGAAAGCATGATAATCATTCCCTTATTTGTGAACTAAATGCAGATCTAGTAATAAATGTGTTCTCATTTAGGCAACTTTCGAACTTTCGAACTTTCGAACTCTCAAACTTTCGAACTTTCAAACTCATTAATCCCTTGCCGTTTACCGAAAAAATTCTACCTTTGCAGCGGTTTCGGTGAAAATATTTCCATCATGGCACAAATAAAAATCTTTTCAGGCAGGGCGACACGCTACCTGGCTGAGAAAATAGCCCTTTCTTACGGTCAACCGTTGGGTGAAGTGCAGGTCACCGTGTTCAGCGATGGCGAATTCAACACATCTTTCGAGGAAAACCTTCGGGGTCACAATGTTTTTATTGTTCAGTCCACGTTCCCTCCCGCCGAAAACCTTTTTGAACTGCTGATGCTTGTCGATGCAGCCAAGCGCGCCTCGGCACGTCATATTATCGTGGTGATTCCCTATTTTGGGTTTGCCCGCCAGGATCGCAAGGACAAACCGCGTGTTCCGATTACCGCCAAGCTTATCGCCAACCTGATTACTGCTGCCGGGGTTAACCGCATTATCACAATTGACCTCCATGCCGACCAGATCCAGGGATTTTTCGACCTCCCTGTCGACCACCTGTATGCCTCGTCGATTTTCCTCCCATACATCAAAAACCTGAACCTTCCTAACCTGGTATTTGCATCACCCGACACGGGAGGTACCCGCAGGGCGGCTGCCTATGCCAAGGCCATGGATACAGGCTTTGTGATCTGCTACAAGCAGCGCCTCAAGGCCAATATGGTGGAGACTATGCAGCTGATTGGTGATGTAAGGGGTAAGGATGTTATTTTGCTGGATGATATCATTGATACGGGCGGAACAATTACCAAAGCAGCACAGATAATGGTTGATAACGGTGCCAATAGCGTGAGATGCATGTGCACACATCCTATTCTTTCAGGCAATGCTTATGACCGCCTCGAAAATTCGGCTTTCGATGAAATTATCGTTACGGACACCATTCCGCTGAAACGGGCAAGTTCAAAAATTAAAGTGCTTACTACGGCAGATTTACTGGCCGACGTAATAAAAAGAGTGGAGAATTTTGAATCCATCTCTTCATTGTTTCAATTCAAATAATTAAAAACTAACACATTACAAAACATGAAAACTGTATCCATGAGCGGTTCTCTCAGGGAGAACGTAGGGAAAAAGGATGCACGCAAAAACAGGGCTGAAGGAAAGATCCCCTGCGTGTTGTACGGTGGCAAGGAAGAAGTGCATTTCGTCACCGACGAAAAAGATTTCGGGCCTGTGATTTTCACCCCGTACATTCATCTGATCGAACTCACAATCGGGAAAAACAAGTACAAAACCATCCTGAAAGAAGTTCAGTATCACCCTGTAACTGATGAAATTCTGCATGTTGATTTCCTTGAAATTATGCCCGGCAAACCGGTAATAGTATCATTGCCTATCCGTATCGAAGGAAACTCGAAAGGGGTTCTCCGCGGAGGTAAACTGGTGAAGAAATTCCGTAAGCTGAAAGTAAAGGCTCTGCCTGAACATTTACCTGATGAAATCGCAGTCAATATCACTGAACTCGATATCAATGATTCCATCAGGGTTAGTGATGTTAAACTCGATCATGTTCAGATGCTCGATATTCCTACAAGTACAATTGTTTCTATTGCTTCGACCCGTGCTGTTGAATCAACCCCGGGACAGGAAAAATAACACCTGACAATAGTAACCAGTTAAAAGGCGCAGGCTGAAAAGCTTTGCGCTTTTTTATTTGGAACCAATGCAATTTCCGTATCATGGCAGCTATTTTGCGAATGGATATCCCAAACCACCGAATTACTATCAAATTGACAATTGACAATTGACAATGGATAATTGACAATTGTCAATTGACAATGAATGACCACCGAATCAACCACTGAATCAACCACTGAATGACCACCGAATCAACTACCGAATCAACCACTGAATCAACCACTGAATGACCACTGAATCAACCACTGAATCAACCACTGAATCAACCACTGAATGACCACTGAATCAACCACCGAATCAACCACTGAATCAACTACCGAATCAACTACCGAATCAACCACTGAATCAACTACCGAATCAACCACTGAATCAACCACCGAATCAACTACCGAATCAACAACTGAATGACCACCGAATCAACAACTGAATAAAACTCAAATAAAGTATCTTCGCAATATCTTTGGAATCCAAAAAAGCATGCCCGGAAAATATCTGATCATCGGTTTGGGTAACATTGGCGACGAATATGCCAATACGCGCCACAATATCGGTTTTATTATAGCTGATGCTTTAGCCGCCGACCTAAACGGAAAGTTTTCCATCGGACGTCACGCTTCAATTCTTGAAACACGGCTTAAAAACAAGCAATTGCTTATCATCAAGCCAACTACTTACATGAACCTGAGCGGTAAAGCCGTGAAATACTGGATGGACAAGGAAGAAATTCCCCTCGAAAATATTCTGGTGATCACCGATGATGTTGACCTGGACCTCGGGGTTTTGCGCCTGCGGTCAAAAGGCAGCGGTGGCAGCCACAACGGTTTGAACCACATTATCGAAACACTTGGTACTATTGATTTTGCCAGGCTAAGGGTGGGAATAGGAAAAGATTATGCCAGGGGGTTCCAGGTTGAATATGTACTGGGCCGATGGTCATCCGCCGAAGAAAAAATCCTGATTCCCCGTATAGCAGTTGCAGTTGACACAATAAAAAGTTTCGTGCTTGCCGGTGCTGCACGTACCATGTCGGATTTCAACAATAAATAATCGCTTTAATATGCGCACTAAGTTCAGCGCTGAAACACAGTCAGGATTTGAATATATCTAAGTAATTGAATTATCAGGTTTTAAGTCAATATTTAAAACAATTATAAAGTACCTAAAATTCAGCTATACGGCAAAAGACCAATGATTTATATTAATACATTTGCTAGGCAAGCGAGTGTTTTTGCCAGCCGTAAGGTTGTTTGAAAGTGTCATGTGAAAACGTGCTGATTAGCAGTAAGTGATGCCACTGAACCTGCTCCAGGGTCAAATTTCAGAGCCGTTACTGGCAAACATGGAATCGTTCGCTGTTATAGACAATCCGGCAATTTGCCAGTCAGAATGATTTGAAGTTCTGATCACTTTAAATAATGAATTCAATAACAGATCACTGTTTACTCTCATAAGAAACTAAACCTGAAAATCAAGGAGGTGGCTCATGTACCTGAAAAAAATGTGGCTTAACATCAATGGTGTTAACCGAATGTTTTCCTGCAATCCTGAAAAGGATACCCTGGCTGATGTTGTTCGAAGAATGGGTCTCACCGGGACCAAAGTCGGATGCGATGTAGGAGTTTGCGGTTCCTGTTCAGTCATCCTGAACGGCAAACTTACCCGTGCCTGTACTAAGAAAATCGGCAAAGTGGAAGAATACAGCAAAGTGATAACTATCGAAGGCATTGGCACCCCGACCAATCTTCATCCTATCCAGCAAGCGTGGATGATTAAGGGTGCCGTACAATGCGGCTTCTGTGTTCCCGGATTCATCGTTTCAACCTATGCTTTGTTAAGCGAAAATGTTAATCCAACCCGTGAAGAAGTTCGTGACTGGTTCCATAAACATAAAAATGTATGCCGCTGTACCGGTTATGTCCAGATCACGGATGCAGTGATGCTGGCAGCAGAAATCATGCGGGGTGAAAAAACCATCGACGAAGTCACATTCAAGAACCCCGCCGACGGGGAATATTACGGCAAACCGGTACTACGTCCTACAGCACTCTCCAAGGTGTGCGGACTCGCCGATTATGGCGATGATCAGGAGCTCAAGATGCCAGCCGAAACACTTAAAGTAGTGATGGTTCAGCCAAAAATTGCACATCACGCGAAAATCCTGAATATCGACACCAGCGAAGCCGAAAAAATGCCGGGTGTGGTAAAAATTGTCACTGCCAAAGACATCAAAGCTGCCGGTGGAACCAATATTATGGCCGAAGGGCATTTCCATGAAAGAACAACCATCATGGTCCCCAGCCGGAGTGTGCTTTGCGAAGACAAAATATACCGTTATGGCGATGCGGTAGCACTGGTGTGTGCCGATACTAAAGACCATGCACGTGCGGCTGCCGAAAAGGTTAAGGTTGAAATTGAAAGACTGCCTGAATACCTGAATTACCTGGACGCCGTTATGCCTGATGCCATACGCATCCATGAGGATACAACCAACATATTTGCCATGCAGCCAGTGCTTAAAGGAGTCGGGCTGGATGAACCTTCAAAGGTGGCCGGGGTAATTGACAGCTCACCTTTCCAGGCTGAAGGAAGTTTTTACAGCACCCGCGAACCTCACCTTTCAATTGAAGGTGATTCGGTACAGGCATATTTCGATGAGGATGGGTTCCTGGCTCTGCAGTGCAAATCGCAGGGAGTTTACTCATCCATTGGCCGTATCGGAAGTTCGGTAGGCCATCCCAAAGATAAGATACGCATCATCATGAACCCGACAGGAGCCAGTTTCGGCTGGTCAACCAATGCTGGCGACCTTTGCCTTGCTGCTGCCGCTGCCGTGGTCACCCAAATGCCCATTGCATTATCGATGACCTATGAAGAGCATCAGCACTTCTCGGGTAAACGTCGCCCCTGCCACTCAAACGGGCGTGTTGCCTGCGATGAAAACGGGAAACTTACCGCTGCCGAGTTTGAATTCGGAATGGACCAGGGAGCATATACATTCGGTGGTGACGATATCATCACCAAACAGGTGCGCTTTGCTTTCTTCCCTTATTACCTGCCAAATGTGGCCGGGCTTTCACGCATCGCCATAACCAATCACAACTTCGGTACAGCTTATCGCAGCTATGGTTCGCCCCAGGCATATACCATGAGTGAAGCCCTTATGGATATGCTTGCCGAGAAAGCCGGAATCGATCCATTTGATTTCCGTTACAGGAATATAGCCCGCGACGGTCAAACCAATACTAACAGCCGCCCTTACAGGTTATATCCCATGGAAAAGATGATGGATATGCTGAAACCCTATTACGACCGTGCGGTGAAGGAAGCCAGGGAAAAAGATACTCCTGAATTGCGACGCGGAGTTGGTATTGCATGGGGAGGATTCAACGTGACCGAAGGCCCTACCGATACGGCAACCGTAATCCTCGAGCTCAATAACGATAATACTGTTACCAAGTATGATACCTGGCAGGAACTGGGACAGGGTGGTGATGTTGGCTCAATCATGGTTACCCTGGAAGCGCTGAAACCCCTGAAATTAACCCCTCAACAGATTAAACTGGTTCAAAGCGATACCAAACTCTGCCCCGACAGCGGGATGTCGGCCGGCAGCCGTTCGCATTACATGAATGGCCACGCCACTGCCATAGCCGGTGAAAAAATGCTGAATGCCATGCGCAAAGCCGATGGCAGCTTCAGGTCTTATGATGAGATGGTGAAAGAAGGACTTCCCGTGAAATTCGAAGGAAAATATATGACAGTCGTCACCCCGGGACTGAGCCGTCTGGACCCCAATACCGGTATCGGAGACCCGACACCTGCTTTTACTTATGCTTTGAACATGGCAGAAGTCGCTGTTGACACGGCCACCGGCAAAACGACAGTTACCCGCTTCGTATGTGTATCGGACGTGGGTAAGATCGGGAATATTGATGCAGTGAACGGACAGGCATATGGCGGAATTTCGCACAGCATTGGTTTCGCTCTTTCTGAAAACTACGACGACGTTAAGAAACACACCAATATTGCAACAAGCGGTGTTCCATATATCAAGGATATACCGGATGAGATCATCCTTCTGTATCATGAATCGGATGACAAAACCGGTCCCTTCGGCTCTTCGGGAGCATCAGAAGCATTCCAGGCATCGGGACATGTTGCCGTGCTGAATGCCATTTACAATGCTTGCGGTGTGAGAATTTTCGAAATGCCGGCCACCAAGGAAAAGGTAAAAGAAGGTCTGGAAATCCTGGCGAAAGGCGGAAAAATACTTCCCCCGAAAAAATACTTCCTGGGTTCCGATCTTTACGACGAACTTGAAAACATCAAGGCTAATCCTGTGCCATTCGGCGGTAACGACTTCTTCCAGCCACTCGGCGGTGCAGGTGAGCGCTTCTTCTAACCTATACTTATGGCGTTCACTCATGAATTAGTTGCTGAATGCTTACAGTTTGAACAGGCTTTTTGTACCGCCGCCTGTCCCTTTAACCTTGATATCCGCGACTTCATCGGAAAAATCAGGCAGGGGCGTTTCAATGTAGCCTACAAAGCTTATCAGAATACAGTCGGGTTTCCGGGCATAGTAACAGCACTATGCCCGGAACCTTGTAAGCCGGTTTGTCCGATGAAGGATGCCGGGGGAGCCATTTCACTCAGGGAACTGGAGAAAGCATCTATGGCTCATGCCCGAAGTACTGATCCTGACAATTACAATGTCCCGTCAAAAGGCAAGAGGATTGCTATCATCGGGGCCGGGGTGAGCGGACTGGCCTGTGCACTAAGACTTGCCAGCCGAAAATACCAGGTCACTGTTTTTGAGAAAACCGGCAGAATTGGCGGACACTTGCATGAGATACTTTCTCCCGAAGTTTTCATGGCTGATTTTGAACTTCAGTTTAAATATGAATCTTATGAGCTCAGACTGAACACTGAAATTATTGTTCTTGACAATCTCGGTTTTGATGCAGTTTATGTTGCTACCGGCAAGGGTGGAAATGCCTTCGGACTGGAGCCCGGAGATGAGTTTCCGTTTGCCACCTCCCGGCCCGGAACCTTTATAGGAGGATCAGTGACAGGGTCTGATACCATGAATGCTATCAATCATGGACTCAATGCGGCCAATGCCATTGAAACCTGGCTGAAGATCAGATCAATGGCCCATCCTTACACACCCGTTACTACCAAACTTCCTTATGATGCGGTGGAAGTAAAGCCGGCCGGAATCATTGTGCCTGCTGACGGGAAATTGTATACAAAAGAAGAGGCTGTTGCTGAATCACAACGCTGCCTGCAGTGCTGCTGCGATGCATGCAACCGGCATTCCCCGCTGATGAATTACTTTAAGAAATTCCCAAAGCGGATCACCGAGGAGGTGCAGGTGAGTCTCACCCCAAGCTCACTCGACGGGGCTGCAAAACTGGCAACACGCTATATCTCCACCTGTACTCATTGTGGCCTGTGCAAGGAAGTGTGCCCCAAGGATATCGATACCGGCAAATTCCTCCTGCAGAGCCACCGCACCATGCGAAAACAAGGAACCATGCCCTGGGCTTTTCATGAATTTTACCTCAGGGATATGGACTTTTCCATTAAGGAAGCAGGCCTTTTCAGAATACCGCCGGGATATGATAAAAGCAGTTTCCTGTTTTTCCCGGGTTGTCAGATGGGAGCCTCCAATCCGGAATATGTGGTCAGGAGTTACCGTTTTCTGCTGGACCGTCATCCTGATACAGCCATTTATCTGGGCTGCTGCGGCGCTCCTGCCGAATGGGCCGGTGATGAAGACATCCATTCGGATGTTATTAACGGTATCCATGATAACTGGATAAAGGCCGGCAAGCCGGTTGTTATTTTTGCCTGCCCCATGTGCCGGCAGATGTTTGGAGAGTACCTTCCGGAAGTACAGGCAGAATTTCTTTACAGCTTCCTTGAATTGCCCGATCTGTCAGGCAATCGGGAATTTGAGGGCATAACAGCTTCGGTTTACGATCCCTGTGCAAGCAGGCATGAACCGGCTTTACAGGATCACATCAGGAAACTTGCTACAGCCGCCGGTTTCAAACTTGATCCTCTGCCGATGGAGGGGAACCTGGCGGAATGCTGCAGCTATGGCGGTCATGTGGCCATTACCCATCCGCCTTATACTGAACACATGATCAATAAAAGGATAGTAAAAAAGGATACCCCATATATAACCTATTGTTCCAATTGCAGGGATATCTTTAGTACAGCCGGAAAGCAGGCATGGCACATTCTTGATATTATCTTTGGCATCGGCGACGGCAGCGCCAATGGCCTGACCGTTACCGAAAGGCAAACAAACAGGTTGGTTCTAAAAAAACAACTGCTCAACGAAATCTGGAAGGAGGAAATCACATTGGAAGATCACGGTAAACGACTGGAAATCAGTCTTGAACTAAAAGATAAACTGCATAAAAACTATATCCTTGAATCGGACCTCCTGCAGGTGATTGAATACTGTGAACAGAGCAACAGGAAATTATTTGACCCTGATAAACAAACTTTTACAGGCTACCACCAGGTTGGAAACATGACGTATTGGGTGGAGTACAAACTGAAAGGCGGGGATGTTTATGAACTGATCAATGGTTACTGTCACCGCATGAAAATTGAGGAATAAGCCATGGCCGAAGAAAAAAACTGATCTGCTTCAAATGTCAGAACCGCTGGAGATGAAGAAAACCAACTTCACTTACCTTGGTCACAGTTTCTTCACCGAATTACCCAAATGCCCGAATGCGGAATGGTATATATTTCGGAAGAACTGGTGAGAGGCAGGATTTCGGATGTTGAAATGCAATTGGAAGACAAATAAATGGCGGACGAGACCATCCTGAATCATACATTTAGTGTTTGCCCCATTTGCCTGCAAAGGCTTCCGGCTGAGCGTGTCCGTCTGGGTAAAGAAATATTTTTACGTAAGTATTGCCCGGAACATGGCCTTTTTGAAACCATTATCTGGCGGGGTTTTTATGATTTCCGGGAGTGGATCGGGGAATCAGAAAACACTGACCCCGGAAATCCGCATTGTCCTGATGACTGCGGGCTTTGTCCTGATCATCTGCAAAAGACCTGTTGTGTTATCCTGAATGTGACCAGTGGCTGCAATCTCGACTGCCATTACTGTTTTGCCGACCCCGGCACAACCGCGAATGACCCGTCCTTCGAAGAAATCAGGGAATCACTGCATCAACTCATTGAAAAAGGGAAAACATTGGTGCAACTTAGCGGAGGTGAGCCCACGCTCAGGGACGACCTTCCGGAAATAGTGAAAGCTGCTCGAGATGCCGGTGCCAGGTATGTTCAGCTCAATTCAAACGGCCTAAGATTGGCTGCCGACAGGCAATATGTGAGAGACCTTGCCGAAGCAGGACTCTCCTTCGTTTTCATGCAATTCGACGGGACTGAGGATGATATTTACCTGAAGATCAGGAACCGGCCTTTGATGAAAATCAAACAGCAGGCGATAGATCATTGTGCTGAATTCAACATCGGCGTCACCCTCGTGCCTACCCTGGTGAAAGGAATAAACACCGGGAATATCGGTGAAATCCTGAGGTATGCTGTAAAACAGTCGCCCAGGGTGAGAGGCGTCCATTTCCAGCCGGTGACTTACCTGGGCAGAACTCCGGTAGTCCCTGAAAATGAGCATCGTTTCACGCTTGATGAACTGTTGCATGAGATGCAGGTTCAAACTCAGGGGATGATCAGGGAGGAGAATATCCTTCCTTCGGGTTGTGACCATCCGTTGTGCGGGTTGCATGGCGATTTCTTTGTTCATCATGAAAAATTGTTTGCCCTTTCGGGCAGAAAGGAAGCCGGCTCATCCTGTTGCTGCGGGCCTTCGGCAGCCGATAAGAACCGCGAATTTGTCGCACGACGCTGGCTGAGGCCTTCACAGGTTAATCATCGGGGTAATAATGGCAACGATGATATTCACGATATGGATAATTTCCTTGAGCAGGTTAAAAGTCAAGGTTTTACTATTACCGCCATGGCCTTCCAGGATGCATGGAACCTGGATCTTGCCAGGCTCAGAAAGTGCAGTCTGCATGTTTACGACAAGGGGAAACACATTCCGTTTTGTTCCTATTTTTTATCGCCATGCCCGAAGCCCTGAAAGCCTCCTGCCTGTCGGGCCGGCCCGGAGGCTTTGTCCTTACCGACAGAGCTGCTGAACTTGGCGGCTTCAGGCAGGGAATGAGAATACTGGACCTGGGTTGCGGTGCCGGCAGTACCATTGCTTACCTTAAAGAGAAGTACGGTGTCGATGCTACCGGCCTAGACAANAAATGCTTATAGCAAAGAAAATACGGAATACTTATAGCCCTTGCAGAAGATATTCCGTTGTATAATGAAAGCCTTGACGCTATCCTGATGGAATGCAGCTTTTCGCTGACGAATGATCCGGGTAAGGTGCTGGCGGAATGCCACAGGACACTTAAGCCTGGCGGGAAACTGATCATCTCGGATATGTATGCCAGGGGAGANACCGCTGTTCTGACCGGCAGCCTTGGCCGGATGGAAAGCCGGGAACAGATGCTCGCCTTGTTTGAAAAAAGTCATTTCATTGTTGAAGTATTTGAAGATCACACACATTTACTTCAATCAATGTGGGGACAAATGATTTTTGATCAGGGTGCAGAGCAGTTCTATTGCAGGGTGGGCATTGACCCTACCGAATTGAAGAGGATAAAGTGCGGTTATTATTTGATGATGGCAAAGAAAATTGCTTCACCATAAGTTTAAGAACCCTGAATTCAGGTAACTATAAAATCTCCTGAATTCTGTCTCCTGACTTCTGGATTCCATTCACCACATTTACTTCATTGAACTGACAATTACGATTGAAAACAAACACTTAATGATATCGCCTGTTCATACCTGGATTGCCGAAAAGACAGGGCTGTTGGATAATCTCAGCAGCCAGGTACTTACCGATTGGCAGCTTGAGCAGGTAGGCAGAATGGTTGATTATGCAAGGAAGAATACCCGCTTCTACCAAAATCTTCCGGAGTTTAAAGGAAACCTCAGCGATCTGCCTTATACAACAGCCGGAGATATTNNTGCCCGTCATCCGATGGATTTTCTGGCTATTCCGCAGAGCGAAGTTGCCAGGATCACCACACTCACCACGTCAGGGACTACCGGCACGAAGAAACGGATCTTCTTTTCGGAAAGTGATATTGAAAGGATCAGGCAGTACTTTGCCGTAGGGATGAAATCATTGACTACAGCCGGTCAGCATGCTGCTATCCTAATATCCGATGATACGCTGAACAGCCTGGGTTATCTGCTAAGGGAAGCCCTCGGAAGAACAGGCGTTTCATCAGAGATTCATTATTACCTGCCCGGATTCGAAGCTGCTGCTAGAGCTTCCCGTAATGCCGATTGCCTGGTGGGAATGCCAGCCGAAATATTGTATTTGTGCAGGAGTTTCCCTGACCTCAGGCCGAAAAGCATCCTTCTCACTGCCGATTACGTTCCTGAAAGCATTATCAAAGCCGTCAGAGAAACCTGGCATTGCGAGGTGTTCTCCCATTATGGAATGACGGAGGTCGGTTTTGGTTATGCGGTTGATTGTGAGTACCATGAGGGCCACCACACCCGCGATGCGGATGTACTGGTTGAGATCATTGACCCGTTGACAGGCCAAACCTGCAGCCCCGGACAAACAGGCGAGGTGGTTTTGACCATGTTTTCAAATGAAGCAATGCCTCTGATTCGTTACCTCACCGGCGATCTTTCTCATTTCATTGCTGCCCCCTGCAGTTGCGGNTCCAACCTGAAAAGGCTGGGAAGGATCATCAGCCGTTATGAGGATGATATCTTTCTCTCACGCGGACATCGTATGAACATTCATCACCTCGACGAAATACTTTTCGCAATAACGACAGTAAGAGGATTTGACGCTGCCTTCATCCAGACAGAGAATAAGAACCGACTGTTCCTGATTATTGATTCTTTTAATGAGATAGAAGCAAATTTTTTGGCAGATATGCTTCCGCCAGGATTGGAGCTAAATGTTCAATTCAGGGAGAATGACCCTTTTACTCATCGCGGGAAACGCCGGTTGCACGCCGATTTACTTCACCCGGTATTCCATGGTTTTACTAATTTCGGGCAATAAAACGCGCTGCCTTCATGCCAAAGCCCGAAAAAGTAATCCTTGTCACATCATCAGTGGAAGCCGGAACACTGGAAACCCTGCCTGTTGCCCCGGAGATGGAACTGCTGCCGCATGAAGCCCTGCACGAAAACGGACGGTATTTTGCTGATACAGATAAAATCTGTATCACCTCCGAATACTCCCTCTCTTCGGTGACGAACAGGCTTGATCCGGCCAGGAGAAAAGCTGTGGAAGCGCTCAAAGACAAGGGCCGGTTCAGGGAGATACTAAAAGAAATCTATTCGGAATTCGGTTTCAGGACGGTGAAATTGGCAGAAATCAGAAATGTGCAGGTAAGCAGAAAATCAGTGATTAAGCCGGTACGGGGAATATTTGGCACTGCCGTCAGGATCGTGGATGAGAGGACTGATTTCGATAAGTTAAGCAAGGAACTGGGAGGAGAGATCAGGAAGAATGCGAAGGTGTACCCCGGTTCCGTGCTCTCAGCCGAAGATTTTATCATTGAAGATTTCATTGAAGGACAAGAGTACGCGGTGGATATGTTCTACGATTCAGACGGCCAGCCTAAAATTGTGAACATTATGCATCACCCTTTACCGGTAAATGATGCATACATTCATATGATGTACAACTCATCTAAGGCTGCCTTTGATGAGGTATATGACAAAGCGCTCTTATTCTTTGGTCAACTGAACAAAACCCTGCAGGTGAAGAACTTTCTGATGCATTCGGAGCTGAAGATTCATGGCGGAGAGGTATACCCGGTGGAAATCAATAGTATGCGTTTCGGCGGGATGGGGTTATGTAACCTGGTATATTATTCGCTGGGCGTAAATCCTTTCCTGAGCTACCTTGAGGACCGCGAGCCGGACTGGCATAAATTATGGAAGGAGAAAGAGGATATAGTTTTTTCCTTTTTCATTGCATACAACGGGAAAAACATTGATACCCAAAAACACCGGCCNCGGCCTGATAAATTGAAAGCCCGGTTTACAAAAGTGTTGCATGAGCACCTTTTCGATTACAGGAAGCAGCTGGCATTCGGCATCTATTTCCTTGAAGAAAAGGAAGAAAACATCAGGGAACTGGTTAAACTTGAGTTTGATGATTTCTTTGAGAAAAATTAAGCACGAAAGATCAACAGGTTGAATCAAATAACAAATATAGAACCAAACTTTTCCGCTCTTATCCTGTCTTCCGGACTGTCGGAACGAATGGGGCAACCCAAGGCGTTGCTTAAATGGGATGACTCGCGGACTTTCATTGAGAAAATCGCCGGAGATTTCATTGAAGCAGGTTGTACACAGGTGATCTGTACGGTAAATCGTTTTATTCTGCCAATGTGCCTCAATTTAAACGTATCCCCCAATGTGAAATTTGTGCTTAATGAACACCCGGAATGGAGCAGGCTTTATTCTGTCCGTTTGGGACTAAAAGAATTGATGGATGATTCGTATTGCTTTATTCACAATGTAGATAACCCGTTTATTCATGCGGGAATAGTAAAAAGCCTGATGGAAAATGCTAATCCCCATGCCTGGTTATCACCCGAATTTGAAGGAAAAGGAGGCCATCCGGTTTTATTGCCGGCCTTAATTATTCAAAACGTTCGTGAATCAGATTCACCGGATATAACTCTTCAGGAGATTCTGGGTTCATATCCAAAAATAGCGGTTCAAATGACCGATGATTCTATTCTGAGAAATATCAATACACCGGAGGATTACCGGAAAATGATCAGAGGGAATATTTGATCAGCCACGGAATTTCTACGAATAGTTTGATGAAGAAGTTACATTGACTGGTAGCCGGGCTCCTTCATAATTATCGGTAATACTGAAATGAAAACCCTGTGAACATCCCGGGGAACAATCAATTCTTAAATCATGACTTGATTATGGGTGGAAAAGGATCCAGTTGTAAGAACAATGCATTCATAACCAGTTTTTTGCGGTAATCAAAAGCTATAAATTATCATGATATTTCGGGTGAAATCATGCCATCATCAAGCTGCAGGATGCGCTTACCATATTTTGCAAATTTCTCATTATGTGTGACCTGTATAATTGTCATTCCTTCTTTATTTAATTCCTTAAGCACGTTCATAATCATTTCACCCTGAGATGAATGCAGGTTGCCTGTAGGTTCATCGGCAAGCAATAATTTTGGTTTACCTGCAATTGCACGTGCAATGCCGACCAGTTGCTGCTGACCACCCGAGAGTTGCGGCGGGAAAAGTTCTTTCTTTGCTACGATATTAAACCGGTCGAGCAGATCGGCTACCAGGGCCTGTCGCTCTTTGCTTTTCACTCCTTTGTAAATAAGCGNGGTTTCAATGTTTTCATACACCGTCATCTCATCGATGAGGTGATACGCCTGAAAAATGAATCCGAAAAGGTTGCGGTGAAAACCCGTCTTTTCCTTTTCTTTGAGTGTCAGCATCGACTTACTATCAAAGGTATATTCACCTTCATTGGGGAAATCAAGCAGCCCGATTATATTTAGCAGGGTCGATTTCCCGGATCCGCTTGGACCTACAATACTGACAAATTCACCTTCATTCACCTGCAGGTTAATATTTTTCAGGACAAACGTCCGCTGATACTTCGAATCATAGTATTTGTAAATGTTCTTTAAAGCGATCATATCGTTTTTTAATTAAAGTTCTAAATCCATTCTCCTTTCTTCGTAATCCTTTCTCCCTTCTCCATACTCCTTCCTCCGTTCTCCGTTCTCCCTTCTCCGTACTCCGTTCTCCCTCTCATTCATATCTTAATGCCTCTACCGGGTTTTTTGTAGCAGCCTTCCATGATTGCCAGCTTACCGTCAGCAGAGCTACTATCAATGCAAACAGGCCGGCCAGTGCGAAAATCCACCAGCTCAAAGCTGTTTTATAGGCAAAGTTCTCAAGCCATTTATTCATAGCATAGTATGTTACAGGCACAGCGATCAGAAAAGCAATTCCCATCCACCGGATGTAAGTTCCGTTGAGCATCATCAACACATCTGCAATTTTAGCCCCATTTACCTTTCGTATACCTATTTCTTTGGTGCGTTGCTGAATGTTGAATGATGCTATGGCAAATATCCCCAGGGCTGAGAGCAGGATTGATATAAGGGCAAAAAGGGATAACACACGGCTTTGATTGTATTCCATTGTATAAACTCCACGATAAGAGTCGTTAATAAAAGTATATTCCAGTGGAAAATCAGGGAAGAGCTTCTTCCACATACCGTTGATAGTAGCGAGAGCCTCCTTTTGCCTGGCCGGATTGAAGCTTATAATAAAATTTGAACTGAAACTCTTATTTGCAAATATGACCAGCGGCCTTTCAAGCTTGTGCATATCTGTATAATGAAAATCAGGGACAACGCCAATTACCTCTCCATCGGGAGTGAGGTAGGATATGAAGAATTTCAGCCTGAATTTCTTCCCGATGGCTTCTTCGGGATTTGAGATGCCCAGCAGCTTTAAGGCACTCATGTTCAGGATATATTTTCCTTTCCGGTTTTCAAGCGTTTTTTCAAACGCAGCAACCTTATCAGGCAGGATGTTATAATCCTTGTACATGTTTATTTCTATGGCTTCCTGCTCCCAGGCTGCTCCCGGGATATCACCAAATTTGGTAGTCCCCGCCAGCGGTCTGATGTTGAGAAAAGTAAAGAAATTGGTATCGACTGTGAAGATATTAAGAGGTTGTTTGTCGTTGACCGGTACACCTTCCATTTCAACCGGGGATGAATCGTTAATATCACCACCCGGTTCTTCGAGTGCACAGGTCACGTCAATAATATCCGGATTTTTAAGTAATTCACTTTTAAGAATGTCATACTGTTTCGATACATCCCATCGGTTGTATCTGATTACGAGCATATTGCTGTTTTGTGACGCCGGATGGAGGTTGTTGATGTGGGCAATCTGCTTGGAGAGGAAGAATGTAGCTGCAATGGCAATAATTGCCAGGCAGAATTGAAGTACCAGCGGGTACGTGTAAAGACTGCCCAGTTTCTGCTTCATGGTTATGTCCATACTCACTTTTGAAGTAAATAACGGAATGAGCGACAACGCTGCCAGCAACAATATATAACCAAGAATTATGGCAGCTATAAAAGCTATTTTTCCATTCAGCAGATTCCATCCCAGTGTGATGTCGAGTTGGTGGCAGATCAGAAAAGCCACCAGGGCTGAAAAAAGTGAAGAGAACAGGGAATTGATGATTAACTCACGGCAAAGGTGAAGTTTAGTGGCTCCGTTGATCAGTTTTACCTTGTAGCTTTTTACCCTGCGAAGAAAAAGCACCCGGCTCAGATTCAGATAATTGACAAGTGTGATAAGGAGTACGGTAAATGTCCCGCTCAGGAGCAGTACGATGGAACGGATGTCATTATTTCTCTCTATTTCACGGGTAAGATGGCTGTGCAAATGAATATCAGTGAGCTTCTGAAACTGAATAAACGGAACCGGGTCGCCGGTTTTAATTTCTTTGATCCATTGCTGCCTTACTTTCTGCTCAATTTTTCTTACATCGGCACCTTGTTTCATAAGGAAATAGGTGAAAGCCCAGCTACCGTCATCTTTTTGTTTCGGTCCGGTAACAAGAATATCTGCATGAAAATGGGAGTTTTTCGGCATATCTTCCATCACACCTTCCACTACAAAATTAACAGGCTGCTGATCCTGTTGCCATAGGATGCTGATATCCCGACCCAGAACGTCCGTACTGTGGAAATATTTTTCGGCAATACTCCGTGTAATATATGCGCAGTTTGGATTCCTGAAGCTATTTTTCACATCACCTGCAATCACTTTAAAATCAAATACATGAAAAAATGTACTGTCGGTTGCAAATACCCTTTCCGAGGTAAACATGTTGTCACCTATCCTGATTATTGGTCGCCGGGTTGGAATTAGCCTGGCCATTTTCTGTATTTCAGGGTATGTACGTGCCATTTCTGCCGGCCAGCTGCCCTGAACACGTGCGGCATGCATCGAAGTAGCGCCGGTATTGGTATTCATTGTGACACGATAGATGCGGTCAGCATGCCTGTGGAAACGGTCAAAACTCAATTCTCTGCGCACATAAAGTGAAACCATTATGATACAGGCTAATGCAGCGCACAAACCGATGGCATTAATTACATGCCAAAGCCAGTTGTTTTTAAGTTCTCTGATTGGGCTCATGGTGATTAGTGCTTAGTGCTTGGTGCATGGTGCTTAGTGCTTGGTGCATGGTGCTTGGCGCATGGAGCATGGTGCTTGGTGCATGGAGCAAGGGGCCAATTCCATTTTCCATTTTTCCGTTCTCCGTTTTCCGTTTTCCGTTCTCCGTTTTCCGTTCTCCATTCTCCGTTCTCCATTCTCCGTTCTCCGTTCTCCGTTTCCCATTCTATTCATATCTCAGTGCTTCTACCGGGTTTCGTGATGCGGCTTTCCAGCTTTGCCAGCTTACTGTCAACAATGCGATCAGGAGTGCTGACACACCGGCCAGCGTGAAAATCCACCAGCTAAGTTCGGTTTTGTATGCAAAGTTCTCGAGCCAGCGATGCATGGCATACCAGGCAATGGGAGAGGAGATGGCAAAAGCAATCACAACCCAGCGCAGGAGGCTGAAATTGAGCATTGCAACAATCTCACCTATGCCGGCACCATTGATCTTTCGGATGCCGATTTCCTTCACTTTTACCTGTGTTGCCTGGAATATTTGCCCAAGTAAACCTATGCAGGTAATAATAAAGGCAATCAGGCTGAACAATGCAACGGTATCAGCCTGGCGCTGCTCTTTATTGTACAGCGAATCGAAGTAGCTGTCGTAAAATGAAAAATTGAAAGGAGTATCACCTGCCAGTTCATGCCATGCTTTTTCAATAGCTTTCATCTGGTCTGATGTATTTCCCGCAGCAAGCCGAATATTTGCCGAAGAGACCTGTACGTCAGTGAACAGAAGGCATACAGGCTCAATATTATCATGCAGCGATGCTACATTGAAGTCTTTCACAACGCCAATTACGCTGTAGCTGCCATTGTCACCATTATTGAATTTTTTACCTGCGAAATCATTCCATTCATATTTTTTTAATGCAGTTTCATTGATGTAACATGCCTTCTTCAGGTCGCCTGAAAGCATCTCCCTGCCTTTTAGCAGTTTGATTCCAAATGTTTTAAGGAAATTTTCATCGATGAAAATAGTTCGCGGTGAAAATCCCTTTTTTGTCGATTCTTCATCTCCCATATACAATCGGCCACTTCCGGCAGCTGCATGTGTCATCGATATGTTCAGGACAAATGGCATGCTCTCAAGTTTATTTTTCAGCGCAAGCCTGTTATTGAAATCCTGCGGAAAGTCAATGCGCAATAACCTCTCGGCAGTGAATCCCAAATCATATGATTTTACATAATGCAGCTGTTTCTGTATCACCAGCAAACCGGAAAGCAGCAATATGGAAATGCAGAACTGGAATACGGTAAGAACATTTCGCCAGTATTGCCGGCCCTGCCGCATACCTTTTTTCCCGAAAAGCATCTGGATATCGAATCGTGAAAGGATAAGCAGTGGTGCAAGTGTCGACAACAGCCATACCACGAAAATCACTCCCAGGAATGGCAGCAGGAGCCCGGGCTGAAGCAGCAGTCTTGCATTGAGAGGGGTGTCAAGCAGATCGGATGCATAAGGCAGGGCAAGCAATGAAATACCAATTGCAATTACCACTGAAATGCTGATAAGAATGGCTACATCCACAGCATAAAACGCTCTTAACTGGTTGATGCCGGCGCCGTTGGTCAGTTTTATGCCGAAATCCTTCAGTGTTGAAAGCTGCCGCGAAATCGAGAAGTTTACATAATTGATAACGGAAAGCAAGAGGGTGAGTAATGCTATCGACAGGAAAATCCAGATCATACTGCGGCTGCCTGATTTATGATCACCCCCTTCAATATTATTGTTCAGGTAGATATCAGTCAGGGGTTGAAGTGTCACAACTTTTACTTCTGTTTTGTTTACCGGAAGATTACGGCTCATTTTTTCCTGAAAGCTGCGCGGATTTACACCTTCGGCCAGTAAAAGATAAGCAGGGACTGGATTGTAACAAATATTGTTGTTGCAGTTTTGCGAGAAGCGGAAATCGGGGTTTTCACTGTTGAGAAACAGGTCGGCGCCAAGGCTCATATCGGATGGCATATCTTCTACTACTGCGGTTACTGTCGCTTTAAAGTAATGGTTCATGTCAACCATTTTGCCTACTGCTTCAGTAGTGCCAAAAAGCTTCAGTGCTGTAGATTTTGTTATAACTGCTGACTTGTTTCCGTTGAAAGGAGATTTCACGTCTCCGGCAATAATTTTCAATGAAAATAGTTTGAAGAAATCATTGGTAGTGCTTATTAAATCCCTGATTCGTATGAAGTTATCTTTACCTTCTTCCTTGAGGTAAGGCAGGTCGTTGCTACTCCCCCAGTATCCAACAGGAACCGAAAGCAGTATTTCGGGAAATTGTTCCCTGAGTTTTGGAAGAACATCATAATCGATCAAAGCATTTTGATCTTTAGTATCAATTAACCTGTAGATATTTTTACTTCCGGGCACTTCACGGTCNNAAACCGTATACTCCCTGTAAGCATAAAGTGTGAGTATCATACAGGCTGAAAAGCCCACAGCAAAACCAGCAATGTTCAGAATGGTGAACATCTTGTTTTTACGCATCCCGCGCAATGATTGCCTGATATTGATTGAGATCATATTTCTTTTCGATGTGATTTGTGGAGTTCTGTTATTTCTTGTTCAACGGTTCATTTTATTCATAACGCAACGCTTCTACCGGGTTCCGCGATGCGGCTTTCCAGGTTTGATAAGTAATTGCAAGCACGGCAGTGAATAATGCCAGCAGCCCTGCATTTAAAAACAGCCAGGCATTCACAGCAGCTTTGTAAGCAAATTCACCCTGGAACAGTTTTATTAATATCCACCCTGTGGGGAATGACAGCATCATGGAAAAACAGATCCATTTCAGGAATTTAATGTTCAGCAATACCATCATCTGCCGGGTAGTCGCCCCGTTTGTTTTCCTGATCCCGATTTCTTTTGTCCTGCGCTGAGCCATATACGAGGTAAGCCCCAGCAATCCCAGGCAGGCGATAAGCATTACCAGGAGTGTAAAAAAGGTAAGCATGCGACCGGCTGATACGAGTATAGCATAGTTGGCGGCTACCTGCTGGTCAAGGAAACCAGTTTCAGCAGCTGCATCAGGAAATCGTTTGTTCCAGTCCGATCTTATCCTGGTTACTAGCTGGTGAACGTCATTTGTCTGGCAAAGTATGTTGACATAACCGTAATTCCAGCCATCGTATGCCGGGTTGCACATAATGAGCAGGGGACTGATGCTTTCGTTGAGCGGTGAAAAATTAAAATTCTTCACTGTTCCGATTACTTTCAGAGGGCCATTTCGCATGATGGTTTGCCCCAGCGGTTCCTTCCATCCTGCAAATTTCACCATGGCTTCATTCACTATAATGGAGTTGCTGTCAGCTTTTGGATCATCATGGAAATTACGGCCCGAGGAGAGCCTGATATTGAACAAATCAAGGAAGGAAGCATCGGTATAGATCACATTGAACATTGAGACGGCTTCGTCTCCCAGCAGCCTGTATCCGTTTGTGGTAAGTCCCGATCC
This sequence comes from Lentimicrobiaceae bacterium, assembly GCA_015657475.1. Classification (GTDB taxonomy): domain Bacteria; phylum Bacteroidota; class Bacteroidia; order Bacteroidales; family UBA4417; genus UBA4417. The sequence continues at coordinate 152,768 of JADLKF010000004.1, forward strand.
AAGGCTTTGGGTGGTGACTGAAACACCTGAGATTTCGGGATATTCAAGCAATTGCTGTTTAAACTGAAATAACTGTTCAGAAGGCAGGTTTGCATCGGTCGAAAGCACAAGTACGTTTTTTGAATCGAAGCCCAAATCCTTGTTAAGCAGAAATTTGTATTGCCTGTTAACGTAAAGGCCTGCAATGAGCAGTACGGTGATTANTAAAAACTGAACGGCAACCAGCAACCTTCCGGCTGTCATCTTGTGGCCTCCAAAGGCTTCTCCTTTCAGTACACTGGTGAGATCGGGCCCGGAGAAATTCCTGCCTGAGAAGAAGGTGATAATAAGAGAAAGTAAGATACTTAGCGCCACTAAGAATAAGGCAGTTACAAGGAAGTTACCCCGCATGGATACGGTTGTGTTGAAAAATGAGTTGAGATATGGGTTAAATATCTGAAACAGCACTATAGCTATTGTGCTGGCAATGAGTGAAATAATCAGGACTTCGATAAATAACTGCTCATTGAGGCTTAACCGGTTAGCTCCGTGAACCGTAAGTATTCCTGTATCTTTAATTTTTCCTGCTTTCTGGGCAATATACAGGCTGATGTAGTTAAACACCGCCATTACGAGTAGCAGCAGCCCTATAATCGTGATCAGGTACAGCGAACTCAGGCTGCGGTTAGAGCCTATGTCGTGCCAGGCAGGGTCGCTGTGCAGGTGAATGTCAGTAACATTCTGCAGTTCAGTGGTTTCCTTTATTCCGTTGCCTTTGTTTGGAATATTTACATACTGATCCAATACCTTGTTAACAGCACTTCTCACCTGCTCTGTTGATGCTCCCGGAACTAATCTCAAGTAGGAAACAAAGGTGACGCCGCCTGTCCAGCCAATGAAATAATCTTTGCTGCCTTCCAGGTATGAATTGGCTACCAGTGCATCAAATGTAAGATGGGTATTTGAAGGCAGTTGGTTAACCACACCAGAGACTGTGAACAACTTATTCTGCATTTCCAGTTGCCTGCCTTCACAATTGGTGGTGCCAAATATCATGCCGGCAGTTTTTTCTGAAAGCAGTATTTTGTCAGGTGAGTTTAGAAGATTACCCTTCGTTCCCGAGGCCAGGGATAGTCCGAAAAAGTCAGTGAAATTACCATCAGCAGCCCTTATCTCATCCAATTTAAAACGGGAATTGCCGACTGTAATAGTTGAACTTAATGCTTCCGACAAACGGCAAAAGCTTTCAACGGCGGGTACCTGGTTCCTGACTTCCTGTGCAAGCGGGTACCAGGCAAAACCTGTAACCTGTTGCCTGTCTCTAATCTGCAATGTTTCCACAAGCCTGTATGTCCGGTTGGTTGCCGGCAGAAATTTGTCGAATCCTGTTTCATGATGAATGAAGAGGAAAAGATACAGTGCAGTGGCAATACCAATTGAAAATCCGGTGATATTGATCAGCGAATGGAATTTATTCCTGGCGATATTCCGGAGAGCCATTTTGATGAACAGCATTTTCATGGCAGGTGAAATTTTGGTGAGGTAAAGGCGCTTGTTTGTGTTACCACACCGGTTCTGTTATGATGGCGTTGGTGTTATCGGTAATGATCTGTCCGTCGAACAGGTTGATAACCCTGTGGGCAAAGCCGGCGTCGTGCAATGAGTGGGTGACCATCACAATGGTTGTGCCTTCGCGGTTTAGTTCGGTGAGCAGGTTCATCACTTCCAGCCCGTTTTTAGAGTCGAGGTTACCGGTGGGCTCATCGGCGAGTATCAGCTTGGGATTGGCGACTACTGCACGGGCAATGGCGACACGCTGTTGCTGCCCGCCCGACAGTTGCTGCGGGAAATGCTTTTTGCGGTGGGTTATTTTCATGCGGTCGAGCACGGTTTCAACCATCCTTCGCCGGTCAGAAGCTTTTAGTTTGAGATAGACCAACGGCAGTTCAACATTTTCGAAAACATTGAGTTCATCAATCAGGTTGAAACTCTGGAATACGAAACCAATTTTCCCCTTGCGAAGCGAGGTGCGGTTACGTTCTTTGAGGCTTCCTACCTGCTGCCCGTCGAAATAATATTCACCGGAAGAAGGATTGTCGAGCAGTCCGATAATATTCAGCAGGGTAGATTTTCCACAGCCTGACGGGCCCATAATGGCAGCAAATTCACCACTCTGAACATGGAAATTGATGTTATTAAGAGCTAATGTTTCGATTTCTTCCGTACGGAAGACTTTAGAGAGGTTTACGGTTTTTATCATGGGGTGTAGATTGTTACAGAATTAAGAAATGGTTGTTGATAAATGCGGGGAGCAAGGAGCAAGGAGCAGGGAGAGAGGAGTGAATGGCGACTGGTGAGGGGCATCGGGGTGTGATGATAAGAGAATTAGTCAGGATGATTGGTTAGATATGGTTTTCCTGAAGTTTGAAATTTTCCGGCTTAATGTCTCAAGTTTTAGCAACAGCACATCTGTCTTATTTTTATTGATATATCCACGTTGGTTAGCAATGATTATGATGTTGGCTGTTTCGAAAACAGAACGGCGTGAGTAATTAAGGAAAACGGCAAAATCTTTATCGGAATATGAACCTGAACCTTCCGCAATATTATTTGAGATACTTAATGAAGCTGCTCTCAATTGTTCAGCAACACGAAAACTCTTTGACTCTGAAAAACTTTCAGCCAGATCGAATAATTCATTATTCACCTCAATAGCCTCTTTCCAAATATCCATATTCATAAATCGAAAACGCTCCATAAACATTCTTTTTTTGTATAAGTAGATTATGAAATTTATAATTAACTGGGTTTTAGTTTCATATTATGCACCTTGCTCCTTGCACCATGCACCTCGCACCATGCACTTCGCACCATGCGCTTCGCACCATGCACCTTGCTCCCTGCTACTTAAGCACGATCCTGTCATTATCACCAAAAAGCTCATATCCGCTGGTAATCACTTTTTCACCGGGTTTCAGCCCGTCAAGAATTTCGAAATACATGGGATTCTGCCTGCCCACCTGTATTTTACGCTTATAGGCTTCTTTTTCAGCCGGGTCTAGAACAAAGATCCACTGCCCGCCTGTGCTTTGGAAAAACCCACCCCTCGGCACCATGATCGCTTTTTCAGGTTCACCCAATTCAATCCTCAGGTGAAATGTCTGACCTGTTCGTAAGTTTTCAGGGAATTCACCTTTAAAAACAAGGTCAATTTCAAACTGTCCGCTTCTCACTTCAGGGTAAACTTTTTTTACCAGGAGGTCAAGGGTTTTGTCATTTCGTTCGATGGTCGCGGGCAATCCGGGCCTGATCCTGTCAATATAATGCTCGTCAACCATAGCGGTGATTTTGTATGAGGTGAGCACATTGACCTGGCCTATGCGCTGGCCCTTGCCTATTGACTCGCCAATCTGTGCTTTCAGCAGTCCCAGTTGACCGTCAACGGGCGCCTTTACATCCAGGTCCTGCATCCTCTGCTGAACCATTGACAGGTTAGCCTGCATATTTACAAGGTTTTCATCCATAGCATGTTTCTGGTTCTCGCGGAAGATGGAATCCTGGACTAGTTTCCTGTATATGAGGTCACGGTCCTGTTTCTTAAACTCATACTCTTCTTCTGCCCTCAGGTAATCTTCATAGGCAATAAGCTTATCGGCGTACAGGTCTTTCTGCTGCCTGTATGTGCGCTCAAGACGCTTAAGTTCAAAATCAGTCTGATTTAATTGCTGGCGGTTGGCAATCTTCTGCTGCTCCATCTGTATGCGGGTGTTGCGCAACTCATTGGTATGATAGGCGAGGTTCGACTCACTGTTCATGATGTTGAGCGTGAGGTCATTGTTTTTCAGCTTCAGGATCACATCGCCTGCTTTCACCATTTCACCTTCTTCTATTAATATCTGTTCAACTTTCCCGCCTTCTTCGGCATCGAGAAATATGGTTGAAATAGGTTCCACCTGGCCAATCACGGAGATATAATCATTGAACAGCCCCGCTTCCACAGCGCTGATCGTGAGCTTATCCTTTTCGGCACGGAATGTGGAACCGTGAATGCCTGTCACCGCTTTCCATATAAGAAATGCAAGCAAAAGCCCGCCAGTTATCCAGTAAAGGTGCTTCCTTCTGAAACCTTTTTTCTTCTCTATCGGTTTGTCCATTGTCATGACTCAGTGTTTTAAAAATAGAAAATCTGCCTGACCGGTTATTCCCAAAACCTGTTCCCTTTGTAAAATCCGATCATTTTCTGCTGCATATCCAGTTGCAGGCGGCTGCGAAGAACATTGGCCTGCGAACCGGCATATCGGTTTTTTATCACATAAAACTCAACCACGCTGATAAGCCCCTGGCTGAATTTTTTGTCGGCAATTGCAATTGCAAGGCTGTCGGCTTCATGTTGCCGCTGGTACTGTGAGTATTCCTTTTGCTGTGCTTTCAGGTCATTGATAGCTTTTGATACTTCGAAAAACAAATTTTGTTGTGTGCTTTCCAGTTGATTTTGTGCTTGTTCCACATTCAGTCGGGCAACCGATACTGCCGACCTGTTGGCAAAACGGGTAAAAAGAGGGAACTGCAGGCTTATTCCCAGGTATTGGCTGCGGTTCTCTTTAATTTGCTGCCCAAAGTCGAGCACATTTCCCTGGTTATCGGTATTGGTTTCATAGAAGCCAGTACCTGCCGACCAGTTGCCTGAGATACCCGGGGAAAAGTTCGACTTTCTGATTGCCAGGCTTCTGGCTTCGGCTTTCAGCGTTGACTCCGCCGTAAGATATACTGGCGACCATGTGATAAAACTGCTGAAAATCCTGCCGGCATCAGTCTCGGTAAGCAACTCAGCAGAAGTTTCAGGGTCAGTGATGCTATCAGGGAAATCATCCGGCGAAAGGACTTTTTCAAGGTTCATTAGTTTCTGAAGATTCAGCATTGCTTCATCCAGCTTGTTCTCGGCCTGAATGTGATGCAACTCTTCCATTTCAAAATTCGACCTTACTTCAGCCACATCACTCAGCGATTTCAAGCCTTCTTCCGCTTTCCGTTTCATAGCTTTCAGCGATAATTCCGAGGTGCTGACCTGTGCTTGTGCAATTCTCACCAATCCTTTGTAATACAGGATGTCGTAGTAAGCACTCATCACTTGAAAGGCAAGCAAGTCAACGGAATGGTCCCCGCGCGATTTTTCAGCATTGAGCAAAAAACGGTTGTAATCGATTTGCTTTTTGAGGCGGAAACCATCAAACAAAACAATCGAACTACTGATATAATAGGAGTTATCAAAGAAATTGGTCGAAATGATATCGTTGGTGTTGGGGTCGATTGATCGTCCATAGCTGACTCCCGCACCGGAAGAAAGTCCAACTTCGGGCAGTCTGTTTCGCCGGCTCTGGTTGAGATTTTCAAGCGCTATCCTTTCATTAATAACTGATTGTTTGATTTCCAGGTTATTATCAATGGCATACCTGATACATTTTTGTAAATCCCATGATGTCTGAGCTTTTATGTCCCCGATAATTACAATGAAAAAAAGTAATGCTGATAATAACTTCATATCTCGCCGGTTTCCTCATTATTATCCAAGATTATACCACTCGTGTTACAATGCAGAAAATTAGCGATTTACATCCCAATAACAACAACAACTGTGTAAAAATTCCTGACATATTTTGTATGATTTTTTTACACACTTTTATTCTTCGCCGGTTGTTGTATCTACATTTGTAAAAAAAGGATATGCCCAAAAGCAGAATTCTGATCGTTGATGATAACAGGAGCATAGTCTCGGCTCTTGAAATTTTGCTGATTCCTGAGTTTGACTTTGTCAGGGGCATAACCAATCCCAACCTCATTCCCGCCGAACTGCAAAGCAGCGATTATAATCTTGTAATCCTTGATATGAATTTCAGGGCGGGCAACGATACCGGGAACGAAGGCCTGTACTGGCTTGGCCGTATCCTGGAGAGCTTTCCGGAAATGTCGGTTGTGCTGATAACTGCATACAAAGATGTGGAAGTTGCCGTGGAAGCATTAAAACGCGGAGCTACCGATTTTGTGCTCAAACCCTGGGAAAATTCAAAGTTGCTGGCAACACTCAAAACGGCGGTACAGTTAAACATTTCTAAGAAGGAAGTCAGGCAACTCAGGCAGAAAGAAAGTATGCTCCGGCAGGAGATCAACAAGGACAGGCCGGTGATTATCGGGAATTCACCCAAGCTCATGCAGGTGCTGAATATGGTACGAAAAGTTGCCCGCACCGATGCCAATATACTGATTACCGGTGAGAACGGGACCGGGAAGGAACTGATAGCCAAGGAAATGCACAGGCAGTCATTGAGAAACAACGAATTACTTGTAAATGTTGACATGGGAGCTATCAGCGAAACGCTTTTTGAAAGCGAACTCTTCGGCCATGTAAAAGGAGCATTTACTGATGCCCGCGAAAACCGGGCCGGGAAATTTGAAACTGCAAACCGCGGGACCCTCTTTCTCGACGAGATTGGCAACCTCTCATTTCATCTTCAGGCAAAATTGTTATCGGCCTTGCAAAACAGGGAAATTATGCGCGTAGGATCCGATAGGCCAATACCTGTGGATATCAGGCTTATATGTGCCACCAACAAGGACCTGCAGCATATGGTCACAGGGGGATTGTTTCGCGAAGACCTCCTTTACCGGATCAACACCATTCAGATAGAAGTACCGCCTTTGCGCGAGCGGGGTGAAGATATTGTACTTCTGACTGAATACTTTATTAAAAAGTATGCTTCTAAATATGGCAAGCCAAGCCTGAAGATCAACAACAGTGCACACGACAAGCTGATAAAATACTCCTGGCCGGGAAACATCAGAGAATTGGACCATACCATTGAAAAAGCTGTTATACTCAGCGACAGCCATATACTCAGGCCCGAGGATTTCTTTCTGCGCCAGTCGGCACCTTACCGTACGGATGAACCGGGTATTTCGCTCGAAGAAGCTGAAAAACGGCTTATCAGTTCAGCCTTGCAGAAAAGCAATGGTAATTTGAGTGCATGCGCGGAGCAACTGGGCATCACCAGGCAGACCCTTTATAACAAGATTAAAAAATACGGCTTATGNATCAGGAACTATTATGTGCAATTGCTCCTTCGCCTCATGGCACTGGTGCTCACGGCTTTCCTGGTTTGCTATGTATGGTTGGCCCGGGGGCATATCCTCCTGGTTGGAGCATTGCTTTTGGTCCTGATCATCATTTTCTTCAATACGCTGAGATATCTCCGAAAGACCGACCGCAAACTGCTCTATTTTTTCGATGCCATAAATAATGATGACCACACGATACGTTTCAGCAGGGACACCGGAGACCGGACCCTTGATGCGCTCAGCGATAAGCTCAACGGGCTGAATGCCCGAATCCAGGCGGTAAGAATTGCTAACCAGCAGCAGGATCAGTACCTGAAAGTATTGCTGGAACACGCTGCAACCGGCATAATGGCTTTTGACAGGAAAGGATTTATTGTCCACTGCAATTCATCCATCAGGAAAATCTTTGGACTCGAAGTCTTCACACACATCCGGCAGCTTGACCGTGTAAATGAACAATTATATTCGGCAGTTAAAAGTATAAAACCTGAGGAGCAGAAACTTGTGAGCCTGCAGCAAAGTACTGGGATGGTGCAGATATTGCTGAAAGCCAGCTATTTTGAATCTGCCGGGGATGCATATTATATTGTTTCGGCACAGGATATCAGGAACGAACTGGATGAAAAGGAAACGGATGCCTGGATAAAACTCATCAGGGTAATGATGCATGAGATCATGAATACCATTACACCCATCACAACACTTTCCGAAAGCCTTTCACAGTATCTTGTGAAAGATGCTGTAATCATGAAACCTTCAGAGCTAGAACAGGGAAGTGTGGATGTTGTGGTTAAAGGATTGAAGGTGATAGCAGGACAGGGGCAGGGACTAATTCGTTTTGTTGAATCATACAGGAAACTTACAAGATTGCCCAAACCTGATAAGTCCCTGTTTAAAATAGAAGATTTGTTTTTAAGAGTATCAGAATTGTTCAGATCAATTCCGGGAAACGGTAATCTGCCACTTGCGCTCAGGATTAATCCCCCGGGTATGGAGCTGTATGCCGATGAAGGTATGATTTCGCAGGTAATTATCAACCTGGTCAAAAACGCTTATGAAGCAGGAGAAGGGAAGTCCGGGCTCAGAATACAGTTATCAGCTTCACTGAGTCAGGGCAACCGGCCGGAAATTATTGTTACGGATAATGGACCCGGCATAAAGCCCGAACTTATCGAGCAGATTTTCATTCCTTTCTTTTCGACAAAGGATAACGGTTCCGGAATCGGGCTCAGCATTTCACGACAGATCATGCGGCTGCATGGAGGGAGCCTGAATGTTTTTTCGGAACCCGATAAAGAAACTGTGTTTACAATGGGATTTTAAGCGACAGGGGGAGGATTGAGTAAGAATCTCACTAATGGCATTTGCCGGAATCATGCTCATTTGTATTATGTTACAAAATGAAAAGAGGCTGCTTCGGAAGGGCAGCCTCTTTCTTTTCAGGCATATGGCAAATTATATTATGCCAGTACCAAAGAACCTGCATAGCCGGTGTTGGATACCATCTCGCGTGAAACAGTATCCGAGGGATTCTTCAGCGAATTGAAGAATGCCAGAACATGCAGGGTCCTTCCTGACCACTCAGCAGGGAGGCCGAGTGTTACATTGCCATCAGCCCGCGAAGCACAGTTGAGGAAATAAACGGCTTCACCGGAGTCGGCATCATAACAGCTTACCGATAAGTGGTCGGTTTCATTGGCATTGCTCATGCCTGAGTTGTTGCTCCATGCGACCTCAACGGTTGCAGGAGTTGAAGAGGTGATTTCGGCTGCCGTAAGAGGAGCCAGGGTGCCGCGGCTGATCTGGACTTTCGTCATATCAACAGCCTGCTCCGGGAATTCTCCGCTTATGGCATTGGTCAGGTTGTACGACATAGCGGCATTGCCTGCCGTGATGCCGGGAGTATAGGCTTTGAAGCCTATGTTGACAAGATACCGGTGCGCCTGTAAAAAGCGCCCGACCAATCCGAACCGCTGGCGCTGAGCCTGCTGACGCTCGGTGTTTGGATTTTTAACTGATGCCGGGCGGATTCTCATCACGCCCGTGCCCTTCCAGGTGGAGCCGACAATGTTGCCGACCTTTCCCCTGAAGTTTCCATGGATGCCCTGTTTGTACGTGGCCATCTTGATTGATTTTATATCGCAGCGACATTGCTGCAGATACATGCCAAACATCAATTTTCGGGCAGGAATTCTTCAATGAATTTTTTTGCATGCCGTTGCACCGGCCTGCCTGATCGTGTCACTTTTTCGCATGACAGTGTCACTGACACAGGTGTGCAAACCAATGCAACGGATTACTGCACAACCGGAAACCTGACAAAAGGTTACACCCGTTCCGATAGTAATTGATAACAACTACAGGCAGATCAGATAAAATTTACCATATAAAACAGAATTGATGTTGTCCCCCTTTTTTAAAGGAGGTGGCAGCCACAGGCTGCCGGAGGATTTAATCCAATGGTTCTCTCTATTTGTTAAAATCTTGTATAAGCAGACAAAATCATTAAAGGAAAATTCCTCGCGCTGAATCTATCACCCCGCACAATGCATACCTGGAGACGAAACGGCACCCTGAGTTGCAGCCCTGTCGGCAATAAGTTCTTTTACCGGAAAGCGGATATTGAAAAGCTGCTGAAAGAAAAGTTTGGCACTGCCGCTGACCGGGGGAAACAGAGCTGACACTCAGAACTAGTCCACCGCCAGGGGTGATAATCATTCAATGATTATCCTGCCGGTGTAAATACTGTCGGCTATAAACTGCCTGTTTTTACCGGCAGGAGTTTTGGCCGGATTTATGACGGTCAGGTAGCAATGGATGACATCGCCCGGGCGGGCTGTTGCCAGGTGAATAACGGCGACTCCGGAAGAGCGGCCGGCTATCTCAGCAAAATAGTTCGATTCATCCAGGGTCTCGTTCACAACTACGGCAAAAATCCGGTCGTCGTCTCTTCCTTCGCCCGGCCTGTGAGCCGGATTCCACGACAGCATAATGGTCAGATTGCCAGCCGGACAGCATGTTGCATTTTCAACACTGGCATAGGTGCCTTTTGAGAATTGCAATCTCGAATAATCGATTGCGGTTAGCCCGCCGGTGCTGTCAAATGCATTCTTCATGTTCCACGAAATTGCCGCATTGTAAGCAGTTATCTTTTGCGTGTAAGCGCCGAATCCCAGGCGCAAAAATGGCGACAACGGTGACAGAATGTGGTTGATCGCGGCAAATTTGGTTCTCTGTGCACGTTGGCCCGGTGTTCTGGCATCTTTTATTTTCTCCGGCTTCATCTTTACATAAGGCCTTCCTTTCCAGCTCGAGATGATCAGGTTACCAAATTTACCCCGGAAGTTATCAGGCAGGTTGAATTTTGCTTTGCTCATAGTTGTAAGTTTTTCAGATCAGTTTGCTGTTTGTTAAGCTCTATGCGGACAGTGAATGTTTTACAAATTCTGTGCAAATGATCAGTCCCGGAATGTTTTGCACCGTTTTGCCTTTCCCTGTCATATATTCCGGCAGTGATTGCCCGATTCTCACCAGGCATGACATGGTAAATGGCAGTAATCGGAATTATCTTTTCCCTGCGCGCTCCATATCCGGTATTTTACCGGAACACTTATCCGTTGGCAACGCTGCACCAACCCTGAGACAGGGATGCACCAGGTTCGCTTTACCCTCGGTTCAGCAATGCTCTTTCTCTTCGTTATAAGCGAATACGAAGCGAACCTGACCCCAGCCTGAAGCGAACCTGTCATAGCGTTGATACGGAGGAAGGGCGGAGTGATCACCTGATAGTCCATCCTCATTACATAGGAGATCCTATGGTCAAGATTTTATGGCAGGGGGATTTTGTTTTCTGAGCCGGTCAACAGACATTTCCAGGCTAAATAATTGTACCATGTGAGATATTCCCGTTCAGGGTCAGGTTCCAGTATAGTGATGTTATCTGATAGATACGTAATCCTTATAATCGCATCCGGTATGAATCAGTTCTATTTTTCCCAACACCTTCGGTTCATCATACCGGGTCAGCATTTTGTACTTTGCTATGTTACGCAATTGATAAGTATGTAACATGCTTACAAGCCTGTGATTTTTAACTATAAAATGTAACATATTCAACGGTTCCTGTTACCTGCCTTACTGCTTTCCCTGGATATAGTCAGTAACATTGTTTCACCAAAACAATAACTAAAACCTCACATCTGAATATGACTACACGATACTTAACCTGGGTGACTTTTGTAGCTGTAATGGGCGGATTGCTCTTCGGGCTTAATATGGCCGGGATTTCGGGCGCCGTCGATGGTATAAAAGGAGAATTTTCACTTACCGACAGCGGCTTGGGCACAGTGGCTGCATTACTTACCATCGGTTGCCTGGTTGGTGCACTCTTTACAGGCAGTTTCACCGAAAAATTCGGACGCAAAAAAGTGATGGTAACTACAGCCATCCTCTATATAATATCGGCGCTTGGCTGTGCCTTTGCACCCTCATCAATACTGCTGATTGCGTTTCGGCTGCTCTCCGGATTGGCCGTAGGTGCCACGTCGGTTGTTGCTCCGATGTATATCTCCGAAATATCGCCGGCAAAAAAACGTGGCCGTTTAGTATCGTTTAACCAGTTTGCTATTACTGTAGGTATACTTGTAGCCTATGTCTTTGATTATTTCCTGGTGAACCTGGGTGATAACAGCTGGAGATTCATGCTTGCCGTGCCGGCAATTTTTGGTGTATTCTACCTGCTGTTCCTTCTGCTTAATTTCCCGGAAAGCCCCCGTTGGCTATTGGCACACAATCGCAAACAGGATGCCGGCAAAGTGTTGTTCAGGTTGGGTGGACAGAAACTGCTCGACGAAGAACTTCCTGAAATGGAAACAACAATAGCTGCCGAGCAAAAGAAAGAGAAAATGTCTATCAAAGAGCTTTTTAAAGGGAAAACAGGCAAGATCGTTCTCATCGGTACCCTTATAGCGGCTTTTCAGCAAATAACCGGTATTAATGCCGTGATCATGTTTGCGCCAGAAATGTTCAAGGCCGCAGGCTCAGCCCGGGGCGATTCACTCATGATGTCAATGGTTGTTGGCCTCGTTAATTTCCTCATGACCATTTTTGCACTCTGGCTTGTGGATAAAAAAGGACGTAAATCCCTGCTCCTTTGGGGAGCTGTCGGAATGGTCGCTGCATTGGCATACCTCACATTTGAATTTGCCAAACCTGAACAGAACGGTATCGGCGTATTGATTGCCCTGCTGGTTTACATTTCGTTCTTTGCAGCCTCCTTCGCACCTGTGATGTGGGTAATTATTTCCGAAATCTATCCGAACCGCATCAAAGGTGCAGCCATGTCGTTCTCAACGGCCGTAAGCTGGCTGTGTACCTTCCTCACCGTCTATTTCGCTCCGGTAATTCAGGGATCATTAGGATTGGAATACCTCTTCGCGATTTTCGGAATATTCAGCATCCTTGCCTTTGTCTTTGTAAAAGTCTGGATCCCGGAAACCAAAGGCAAATCGCTCGAAAGCATACATGCCGAACTCTTTAAATAAAAACCAGTCAGAATAACTTTTCTATGAATAATAACATACAGGTTTTATGCTTTGGTGAAGTCCTCTGGGATAATCTCCCTACAGGGCCACTGCCGGGTGGCGCTCCTATGAATGTAGCGATGCATTTGAAAAGATTCGGCATCAGCTCGGTAATAGCCAGTAGCATAGGCAATGATGAAAAAGGTACCGGGCTTCTCAGTTTCCTGAACTACGCAGGAATGGATACGACGTATATCCAGGTTCATGATTCACTGCCCACCAGCGAAGTGCTGGTCCATCTGAATGAAAAGAACAGCGCCACTTTTGAGATTTGTGAACCGGTAGCCTGGGACGAGATACACCTGACCCCTGAACTGGCAGACATTTTGAAAAGCAGCCAGGCTTTAGTCTATGGATCGTTGGCATCACGGAATCCGGCTACACGCGAAACCCTTGGTAAGCTGCTTAATTCCGATATTCTCAGGATCATGGATGTAAACCTGCGTCCACCGTTTGATAAGCAGGAGATTGTTGTCCCGCTCCTGAAAAAGGCTGATATCGTGAAACTCAATGATGATGAACTGCTAACCATTAGTGGCTGGTTCAATATCAAAGGTGACTTTAGCTCTCTTGCAGAAGGCCTCTATGACCTGCTGAAACTTAAAACCCTTATCATCACCAAAGGTGAGCACGGTGCCAGTCTTATCCATGATGGTAAATTGTACTCGCACCGAGGTTACAAAGTGAAGGTTGCAGATACTGTGGGAGCCGGCGATGCTTTTCTGGCAGGATTCCTCGCTGCATTTTTCGATGAAAAAATAATGCCTGAAGCCCTCGCTGAAGCCAGCGCCATCGGTGCATTTGTGGCATCAAAATCAGGAGCTGTGCCGTATTACGACATACAAACACTTCGTGATTTTATCAAAAGATAACCTTATACAAACCAGATCCCTTTATAAATCAGGTAATAATTTAATCATGAAAAAAGCTAACCCCCGTTCACAATGTACAGGCTCCTGGTATTGTTCTTTATACTGAACGTATCTGCAATAACAGCCTATGCACAATATGTGATTAAAGGCACCGTGACGGATGCAACCACAAATATTACGCTGCCAGGAGTAAGTATCCTATTGAAAGGAACCAGCATTGGCACAACCACTGATGTTAACGGGAAGTACAGCCTTGAAATTCCCGGCAGAAAATCAGTGCTGGTATATTCCTATGTGGGTTATAAGACGAAGGAAATTGATATAACGAAAAGCGCTACTGTTGATGCTTCAATGGAGGTCGAAGTAAGTCAGCTGGAAGCTCTTGTTGTGGTAGGATATACTACTGAAAAAAAGAAAGATCTCACCGGTTCAGTAGCTGTAGTTAATCTTTCTGATGTAAAAGAGTTGCCTGCCGGTAACATTATTAAAAATATCCAGGGCAGAGTGCCGGGAGTGTTTGTCACAACAGACGGTTCTCCCGGTTCCGGGGCAAAAATAAGCATCAGGGGAAGCGGGACCCTTAATAATAATGATCCGCTTTTCATTATTGACGGTGTTCCTACCAAGTCAGGTATGCATGAGCTGAATGCAAATGATATAGAATCGGTGCAGGTGCTGAAGGATGCTGCTTCAGCCAGTATATACGGATCGCGGGCAGCTAATGGCGTTATTGTCATTACGACTAAAAGTGCCAAATTAGAAAAGACAAAGATTGAATTTACCTCTAACTGGTCATTGCAGCAATACACAACCAAGCTTGATCCGTTAAATGCTGAGGAAAGAGGAAAGGTATATTGGCAGGCATGTGTCAATGACCGGTTATCTCCGGCTAATCCCATTTACAATTATGTATGGAATGGTGATTTTAATAATCCCGTTCTGGGAGCAATAAATTATCCTGATTATATAGACCCGGATAAAACAATGAAACCGGCTGATACTCGCTGGTTTGATGAAATTTCGAGACCATCGGTGCTGCAGAATTACAACCTGACTGTTTCGAAAGGGGGAGAAAAAAGTCGCAGTCTGTTCTCACTTGGATGGTACGACAATAACGGCATCATCAAGGAAACAAACTTTACACGATTCAATGCCCGTTTCAATTCAAGTTTTAACCTGCTGAACAACAAGCTGATTCTGGGTGAAAACTTCACCATGTCATTTCAGCAGGAAGTTATGATTAACTCAGGCGATGTGATGTTTACTTCGCTGGTTCAGCAGCCTATAGTTCCGGTACATACTGTAGATGGAGGCTGGGGCGGTCCTGCACCCGGAATGACTGACAGGCAAAATCCGGTCCGCTTAATCGAGGATAATAAACAAAACAGGTATAAATATTCGAGGCCTTTCGGGAATGTTTATGTACAGCTTGATCCGATAAAAAACCTTTCATTCAAGTCAAGTTTTGGAATTGATTACAGTATGTATTATGCCCGTTCACTTCAAAAAAGCTACGTATCAGGATTCCTGGTTGAGGATGATAATACATTGACAAACAACATGAATCTATACGGAAACTACATATGGTCGAACACGGCAACATATAAGATCAACAAGAAGAAACATTCGGCTGATTTTCTGTTAGGTACTGAGCAAATCAAATACAAATCGGAATGGTACAGCGCTTCGCGACAGGGTTATGTGAGCGAAGACCTCAACTTTACCTACCTGAGTTCAGGGGCTAAAAACCAGCTTAATGCCGGCGGCGGCAGTATGTCGACATTGCTATCATATTTCGGCAAGGCTAACTATTCATATAATGACCGTTATCTTTTATCTCTTACCCTTCGCCGTGATGGGTCATCCAGGTTCGGTAAAAATAACAGGTATGGCAACTTTCCGGCAGTGTCAGCAGGATGGAGAATTTCGGAAGAAAAGTTTTTCAAGGATCATATATCGTTCCCATTCTACTTAAAACTCCGTGCCGGATGGGGTGTTAACGGTAACCAGGAAATAAATGACCTGGCTATCTACAATATTTACCAGGCAGTTTACAATAAGGAAGATCCCATATGGGACAACCCAACGCCAACGTACTTCCCGCGACTTGGAACCGCTTACGATATTCAGGGAATTGACCAGGGTCAGTTGCCTTCAGGATATATCTATTCTCAAATTGCTAACAATGACCTAAAATGGGAGTCGACGGCTCAGACAAACATCGGGATTGATTTCACTTTATTTGATGATTTCAATGGTTCGGTTGATTACTTTATCAAAAATACCAGGGATATACTCTATTACCGTACACTTCTGAGCGCTGTTGGCGAAGCTAACAAACAGATGGTGAACGGAGGTGATATAAAGAATACCGGCCTTGAATTCATGCTTAATTACCGAAAAAAAATCAGTGACCTTACACTTGATATCACAGGTAACCTATCAACCTTGAAAAACGAAGTTGTCGACGTACCTGATGAATTATTGGTAAATGTTCCACTGAGTTCCATAGTGCCAAACGAAGCAAAAACTGAACTTGACCGTTCAATCATTATCGGGCATTCGGTGAATTCAATCTGGGGTTATGTTGCCGATGGTCTGTTTCAGAACCAGGCTGAGGTTGATGCTCATGCTGAACAGACAGGTAAAGGAATTGGCCGGATCAGATATAAAGACTTAAACAGCGATGGTGTTATTAACGAAAAAGACCAGCAATTTATAGGGACTGTTGATCCCAAATTAACGTACGGCCTCAATGTTGATTTAGAGTACAAACATTTCGACCTGAGCCTTTTTGTTCAGGGAGTTTCGGGAATTTCAGTATATAACGGTTATAAGACTTATACTGATTTTGCATCTCTGTGGCCAGGGACAAACTGGGGCAGGCGGACATTGGATGCGTGGAGCCCTGAAAATACCGGATCAACTATACCTAGACTCACTATTGTTGACAGGAACAACGAAGGCCGTGTTTCGACCTACTTTATTGAATCCGGTTCCTACCTTAAACTCAGGAATATAACATTGGGCTATGAACTACCGTCCCTGATTGCTTCCCGTTACAAGATGCAGCAAGTCCGAGTGTACTTCCAGGGGCAAAACCTGCTGACTATTAAGAGCAAAGGCTTTACCGGTACCGATCCGGAAAATCCGAACTATGCGTTCCCAATTCCGGCAATATACTCCTTAGGCCTTCAATTAACATTCTAATAACTGAAATCAATGAAAAGAATATCATTACTTTCAGCATCGATAATCGGATTGACTTTGCTTTTCGGATGCTCTGATTATCTTGATGTCAAACCACAGGGAATTGTTGGTGACGCAGAATTGAGTACACCCGAAAATGTTGACGGATTCATCATTGCAGCTTATGCACAGCTCGGGAATGACCATTACACAATTCCTAATCTCCTTTGGCCATATGGTGACCTCAGGGCAGGTGATGCATATAAGGGAGGTGACGGACCTGCTGACATTTCTACATTTCACGCTTTCGAGATTTTCTCAACCATTCAACCCGATATGAGCGCCTATGCACCTTCGGTGCTTGGTGATATCAACAACAAGAAATGGGAAAGGCAATTTGTAGGAATTTCACGTGTGAACCTGGCGATGAATCGCCTCAATGATCTTACGGAAGGAGACTATCCGATGAAACTGAAACGACAGGCTGAGTTGCGTTTTCTCCGTGGCCACTATTATTTCGATCTGAAAATTCTTTACAACAGGGTACCCTACTTCGACGAGACAGCTACAGTGGCTGATATTGAAGCAACATCAAATGTAGCTCTTACCAGCTCAGAAGTGTGGGATAAAATTGCCGGGGATTTCAGATTCGCCGCTGATAACTTACCTGAGCTTCAAAGCGACAGAGGCCGTCCTGATAAATATACTGCCAAAGCTTACCTGGCCAAAGTCCTGCTTTACCAGGCTTATGAACAGGATGAAAATTATAATGTGGTTAATATCAATAAGACAAAGCTGCAGGAAGTGGTTTCGCTTGTTGATGAAGTCATTGGATCAGGTCATTACAGGCTTACGGGTGATTTTGCGGAGAACTTCCTCTATGAATATGAGAATGGTCCTGAAACGGTTTGGTCGATACAGCGGTCACACAATGATGGTACCCTCACCGGAAACCTTGACTTCTCCGCAATGCTCAGCGGCCCAATGAGTAATGAATATGGCTGCTGCTGGTTTCATATACCAAGCCAGAACCTTGTCAATGCATTCAAGACTGATGCAACCGGATTGCCCATGTTTGATACATTCAACAACACTGATCTTGATCTGAATACAAACACAGTTGACCCCAGGTTAAGCCACACAGTTGCAATGCCTGACCAGCCCTGGAAATATGAAACACAACTTATTTATACAGTCCAGGACTGGACCCGCCGGCCTGACATCTATGGCAATTATTCTTCACTAAAGGAAAACGTTTCACCGGATTGTGAATGCTTCGAGAGAATAGCTCCTTTTATGTCGAGTTCAAAAAACACGATTCTTATAAGATACTCTGATGTTCTTCTGTGGAAGGCAGAAGCCCTCATTGAGCTTGATCAGCTTGACGCAGCCAGGATCATCATCAATGAAATCAGGCAAAGGGCAAAAGCAAGTACCGGCAGGCTGTATTACGGCAATGGCGCTCCTCTGGCTGATTATAATGTTGGCTTATACTCAGATTTCCCAAATAAAGAATTTGCAAGAAAGGCTTTACGCTGGGAACGCAGATTGGAACTTGCCGAAGAAGGCATCAGGTTTTTTGACCTGGTGAGGTGGGGTATAGCCAAGGAAACGATGGACGAGTATTTTCAAACTGAAAAATTGAAGAGAGCTTATCTTGTTGACGGCGCATTTGTGAAAGGCAAGCATGAATACCTGCCGATTCCTCAACAGCAAATTATTCTGAGTAAAGGATTATACAAGCAAAACCCCGGCTATTAATGAAAAGTTAAGCCAATAATCAATACTAACCTAAAACAAAAATCAAGATGAAAAGAATGAAAAGTCAATTAAAATGGATTGCCATGTTCCTGTTCGCAGTCACATTGACGCAAGCCTGTAAAAAAGAAGAAGAACCAGGTGATGCTTATGTCATCAGCTTTAAAGTAGGTGACGTAAATGCAACCATCGATGAAACTGCAAAAACCATAACCGCAGGTTTGGCCCCGGGAGTGGATCTTACGGCAATTCAACCGGTAATAATCGTTTCAGAAGGAGCAACTGTTACTCCTGCATCCGGAGCAACAACTGACTTTACAAATCCAGTAACCTATACTGTTACCGACAAATCAGGTACAGTGACAAACACATACACTGTGACCCTTACATCAGCTCCGCTGAGAAAAATAGCTTTTGTCGGCCAGGCAGCACAAAACACAACAGCAGCCTGGGATGCAATGAAAGGAACAGATTTTGACCTTATGGATGATTTGACAGCAGCCAATTGGTTCTTCTCTGCCATGACCAGCGATGCTACTCAAACAACTTACCTGTCTTTCGAAGATGTTGCCAATGGTGCTGACCTGAGCGGATATCATGCAATCTGGATCCAGTACGATGGTGGCTGGTGGGGAGGCGAAGTAGCCCAGTTCCCCAATAATTCCACACATTGTCTTATTGGTACGACCGGAATCGGATATAATACCCCCTGCAATACTTTGTCTGACAATTTCATTAATGCTGTAAAACATTACTATGAAAATGGCGGTAACCTTTTCCTTGGCAATTATGCAGGTGCAATAGTAGATGAGATTGGTGCAGTTTCGAAAGCCGAGTATGCTCCGAATAATGCCTGGGGTGGACTGACTGTTGATGATGGTGCAACCACAGGTACCTGGAATGTTCGTTGGGCTGCTGATGCCACAAGTCCGCTATTTACCGGAATTCCTTTAGTTACTGATCCCGGCATTCAGGCACCAGCCTTTACAATGGTTGAATCAGGTGCATTAAAGAAAAACAGATCAAACCAATACTCACTGAATTTCGGTCCATGGGCTCCCAATGGTGATGCAGATCCTCTTGCCACCAGAAAAGCCAATTTCCTGAGCATGGTAGGCTGTAAAATACTGATTGAAAACGGTGGTGAGAATGAAGGTCAAATGGTTATGTGGGAAGCCAGCGGTACAAAGGGCACTGTTATTGCAGCTCTTGGTGGTACTTACGATTGGTATGTAGGTGATCCTGTAACAGGTGGTGACCGCAACATCAAAACCCTGACCAAGAACTCACTTAACTATCTGGTCGACCTGGCTCTGGCTAAGAAAAAATAATTGTTGAATTAGAATACAGTGGCGGTGTCCCACATCAGGGATGCTGCCACTTAACTTAATTTGAAATGATAAAAAGTATTCTGGCGGCTTTCCTTTTATCCGTGACACTGACAGTGCAGGCTCAGGAACTACATACTGAATTTTACAGGCCACAGTTTCATTTAAGCCCTGAATGGGGATGGATGGGTGATCCTAACGGGATGATATTTTTTGATGGTAAGTATCATTTGTTATGGTGGGGGCATGCAATGTCAGATGACTTGCTGCACTGGGTACAGTACAACAATGGCGCACTATTGGGAGGGCCGTCAGGATTTGGATACTGGTCAGGATCTGTCGTAGTGGATGCACAGAATACTGCAGGATTTAATACAGCTGAAGACACAGCAATGGTAGCAGTGTATACAATGCACTATGATGGCACTGCTTATGAAAAGGTCGGAATTTCCAGCAGCCTCAATCATGTGAGTTTTCAGTATTATGAAAATAACCCGGTCATAGATATCAATCAGAAAGATTTTCGCGATCCGCAGGTTTTCTGGCATGAAGGCACCAACCGGTGGATAATGGTAATAGCGAAGGCTGCAAACCATTCTGTTGAGATATATGCTTCGAATGATCTCAAGAACTGGGAATTTCAGAGCAGTTTCAAAACAAGGGGAGATAAAGACCAACTCTGGGAAGTGCCCGATCTATTTCAATTGCCTCTGAATGAAGATCCTTCAAACAAAAAGTGGGTAATGACTTGTGGCATGGGTCCCAATAAAGTACAATACTGGATTGGCGATTTCGATGGAACAACATTTCACCTTGACACACTTGATAATCTCTATACAGGCAAAAATATCAACGGAGATATCTTTGCCGACTTTGAAGAAGATAACTACGACGGATGGACTGTCACAGGTGACGCTTTCGGGAACGCCCCGGCAACAGGCACGTTGCCGGCGCAACAGGAAGTAAATGGGTTTATTGGCAGGTCATTTGTAAACTCATTCAACAATGGTGATGTGACTACAGGCAAGATGGTATCGCCTGATTTTACGGTTTCCAAACGATTTATTAATTTCCTGATTGGCGGTGGTAAAGGCAATGGACTAAAAGTCAGTCTGTATGTCGATGGTGCAGAGGTCATCTATGGGAAATCTTTCCAGGATCAGGAAACTTTGCGGTGGGAAGGTTGGGATGTAACCGAATGGCTTGGAAAAACTGCTCATATCGAAATTCTGGATGAAGCTACCGGTGGTTGGGGACATATTCTTGTTGATCACATTGTGTTCTCCGACGAATTAATGAACACCCATTTTGAAAATGCCAATTGGGCTGATTGGGGAAAAGACTTTTATGCAGCCCGCACATACCGGAATTATTCATCGAACAACCAGGACAGCACGATGTGGATAGCCTGGATGGGTAACTGGACCTATGCCAATAATATTCCCACAGATCCATGGAAGGGGCATCAGGCAATACCCAGAGTATTAAAACTAGTCAAAAACGATCGCGGTTATCAATTAAGGCAGTACCCTATTGGTAACCTTGCTTCGTTGCGCGATACAAACTATATCGAAGGCGAAACGGTTATTAACGGCAAACAATCCATCAACGGTTTCAAACCTGATTGGAATGTTTATGAACTCAGGGTATCATTCAGGATAACTGACAAAAATCAGGACTTTGGAGTTAATCTTGCTGAAGACGGATTGAGCCAAAAACTGGTTATTGGTTATGATGCTTACACTTCCAGGTTATATATCGATAGAAGAACTGCCGGTTTGGTGAACTTTAACCAAAATTTTCCGGTCGTTATGTATGCACCGACACCATTTCCAGATGATAGTATTATGGACATGCATATTCTCCTGGATCAATCATCGGTCGAAGTATTTGCCAATAAAAATCAAACGACAATGTCAGCATTGGTTTTCACCAAGCCGCCGGCTATGGGGATATCGGTATTTTCTAATAACGGTGAAACAACGATGTTGAGTTTTGAGGCCTGGAAACTGAATTCCATCTGGGGAGTCACTCCTGATCAATTGCCAAACGGAAAGAAGATCATCAANATGAAGAAACAGGGCTATTTTTACCCAAATCCTATCAGAAAAGGCGATAAACTTGAAATAAAACTGAATGAAAACATATTTTCCGACCATGCCAGGCTTGAACTTACTGACCTTTCCGGAAGACTGGTTTATACAAAAGATTTTTTTAATACTGACATCTCGCAGATAACAATTGATGATCTGAGCAACTGCTTATCAAGCGGCCAATATGTCCTTAAAATGAAAAGCAGCAATGTGCTCATAATTGACAAACTCATGGTATTGTAATTCATAAGTTTTGGCATCACTTAATAATGAAAATCGAGAAAAAATGAATCATACGGACTGCAATCGAAAAATATACGGCTCAGGGCTCCCTGGATTGGTGCTAAATATTGCTGTGTTATTAGTAATTGGTTACCTGTACCAGGGGTGTACGTCAACAGGTAATGCTAAGAATGGCGATACTGTGACTACAAGTCAGTACAGACCTGAATTTCATTTTACACCAGACTCAATGTGGATGAACGATCCGAACGGAATGGTATACTACGAAGGAGAATACCATCTTTTTTACCAGTATTATCCTGATTCTACTGTTTGGGGCCCAATGCATTGGGGACATGCAGTCAGCAAGGACCTTGTCCACTGGGAACATCTGCCCATTGCATTATATCCTGACAGTCTCGGATATATATTTTCAGGCAGTGCAGTCGCTGACATCAATAATACGAGCGGGTTCGGATCAAAAAATCAACCTGCACTGGTTGCCATCTTCACATACCACGATATTAAAGGGGAAAGAGCGGGGCGCAATGATTTCCAGACACAAGGCATTGCCTATAGCCTTGATAAGGGCAGAACCTGGACAAAATATGAGAACAATCCGGTCCTGAAAAATCCCGGACAAAGGGATTTCAGAGACCCTAAGGTCATGTGGCATAAAGAAACAGGTACATGGATTATGACCCTTGCATCGGGTGATCATGTTTGCTTTTATTCTTCACCCAACCTCAAAGAATGGACCCTCGAGAGTGAATTCGGAAAAGGAATAGGCGCTCATGGCGGAGTGTGGGAATGCCCGGATCTGTTTCAGCTCCCTGTTGAAGGAAGCCCGGCAGAAAAGAAATGGGTGCTTCTGGTCAGCATAAATCCCGGAGGCCCAAATGGCGGGTCGGCTACCCAATACTTTGTCGGGGATTTCGACGGTCATCGGTTCACCAATGAATCCACCGAAATAAAATGGACCGACTACGGCAAGGATAATTACGCAGGAGTAACTTTTTCAAATATTCCGGAATCGGACGGACGGAGAATTCTTATCGGATGGATGAGCAACTGGCAATATGCACAGGTTGTTCCAACAGCGCCCTGGCGCAGCGCCATGACATTTCCCCGGGTTTTAAAACTTGCAAAGGATGCCACCGGATTTTCACTACAATCATTACCTGTTGATGAAATCCAATTGCTGAGGGAAAAAAAGACGGATGTTCCTGAAACACTGATTACTGCCGACAAGCCGCTCGAACTCGCAATTCCTTCACAACCATATCCGCTTGAAGTACTTGCCGGATTCAGCATACCTGCTTCCAACCAGGCCTACGTCTTCGGTATTGAACTGTATAACGATAATGGTGAAAAAGTGGTTGTGGGATTTGACAGGCAACAATCAAAATTCTTCATTGACAGGTCAAAATCGGGATTGACTGACTTTTCAAAGGACTTCGCCGGTGTTCACTATTCAGGCATCGTTCAACCGGCTTCAGCTATCGATTTTCATCTTCTGATTGATGCAGCATCCGTCGAATTGTTTGCAATGAACGGATTGGTAACCATGACCGAAATATATTTCCCGCTTCAGAAACTGGATAAAATGAAGATTGTGAGTATAAAAGGAAATGTTGAGTTGAGTAATGGCTCAGTTTACAAACTAACTTCGGATAAATACTAATAAACAGATGAGAATAAAATAACTGGTTAGAGTAGTTTCTGATATTCAGTTATAAATGTTGATTAGGGTTAAGTTGATGGAGATTCCTGTTCACAGGTTAGGGGTGGACAGGAATCATTTTTTTAGTAATGCATGGCATCCAATGAATCAGAGTGAATGGCTGTTCTACCCTTTATTCTGAACATACTCACTGGGGGTGAGATTAAACAGGTCCTTAAAACATTTTGAGAAATATGACGGGCTTGAGAAACCGGTTTCATAAGCGATTTCAGCCACTGACCTGCCGCTTTCAGAGAGCAGAACAGCCGCTTTCTTAAGCTTAAGGTTCCTTATAAACTCACTCACCGACAAGCCTGTCAGGTGTTTAATCTTGCGATACACATGCACCCTTGATAAGCCGATTTCAAGGCTCAGCTGTTCTACTCCATATTCAGTTTCAGTAATATGCTTATCAATAATTGCAGAGCATTTCTTTAAAAAATCCTGGTCAAGTTTTGAAATTTTGCTATCGCTTGTAAATTGCGAAAGGACATCCTGCTGGTAGTGTTTGCGTATTTTTTGCCTGCTCTCAATAAGTTGTCTTACCCTTACCTGCAGATGTTTTTTATTAAAGGGTTTGGCAATGTATGAATCAGCCCCTGTTTCGAGCCCTTCAATTTTTTGTTCATGGGTTGAAAGGGCTGTGAGCAGGATTACCGGAATGTGACAGGTTCGGATGTCGGATTTTAGTTTTCGGGTAAATTCAAGCCCGTCCATTTCTGGCATCATCACATCACAAATGATCAGGTCAGGTTCTTCAATGTACATCTTCTCAAAACCCTCAATGCCATTTGAGGCTGTCATTACCCGGTAATCATCAGCCAGGCAAGATTTGATAAACCTGGCAACGTCGGCATTGTCTTCAACAATCATCAGAAGAGGTTTATCAAAATAGATGTCTTTCTCTGATTCAGAGTCCCCTTTTTCCAGAAGCTCATCATTATCAGTCACCTCATCAATTATATTTCTCCCGATTCTTTCGTATTCGGTATCGATACTCGATATTTCACTATCGGCCAGGTGCTCTTTACCCAATTGAAAATGAACAAAAAACGAAGCCCCATATCCGGGTTTGCTCTTTACCGAAATATCGCCTTTATGCAGTTCGATAAAGCTTTTCGACAGTGGTAACCCAATACCTGTTCCGGGGTAAACATTTCCCTGCTGTTCTTCAGCCTGATAGAATCTTTCAAAAATGCGGCTGATATTCTTTTCGCTTATCCCTGGCCCGTTATCCCTGATTTCGATCTCTATGGCATCCTTTTCATCGCCACCATTAAAAGAGTGAATAACTTTCCTGATAATGATTGCGACCGTTCCTAAAGCGGACGTAAACTTAAAGGCGTTTGAAAGCAGGTTAAAAAGTATCTTGTCGACTTTATCCCTGTCAAAATAGATTAGTTCCCCGTCTATTTCGGATTCCAGGGTAAATTCGATTTGCTTCTGTTTTGCGATCTCATCAAAGGCTTCCTTAATATTCCTTGTAAAAGAAACAATATCGAAAAGGCCTGCCTGCAGGTACATTTTTTCGTTGTCAATCTTGCGCAGGTCCATCAGTTGATTGATAAGCCTCAGCAACCGCTGTGCGTTGCGCAGCATCATTTCCAGTTGGGAACGGAGTTCAGCGGTGAGGTTTTTAGTGTGTAGTATGTTTTCAAGAGGGCCTAATATCAGCGTGAGAGGGGTCCTGAATTCGTGGGAGATATTGGTAAAGAAAATCAGCTTGGCTTTGGTGGCTTCTTCGAGTTCACTGGATATTCTGACCAATTCTTCGTTCTTACGGGTTATTTCAAGCTTTTGCTGCTCAAGCATTTTGTTTGCCCTGGCTTTGTTACGGAATGCTCTGAAAAGCAATGCGCCAAGAATTAAAACCACCAGCAGGGAACTTAATGCCAGGATAAGCCAGAATCGCTGGCTATAGAACCTCTTGACCTGTTCATCAAGGATTTGCCTTGAAGTAACAATTCGTTTATGAAGATTCAGTATCTCATCAGTCTGGTATTTCAATGCCCTTACATTCGTCGAATCGATGACAAGTGTGTTAAGCTCATTTTCTTTTTCAACCGTTTTGCCTCTGAGAATCTCCCATGATAGCGAGATTGCCAGGCTTCCTCCTGTAGGATAAAGCAGTGTGGCATTCAGTTTCCGGTCCATCACTGCCTGACTGCCTCCATCAGGCCCCGGCAAACCATCGACGCCAATAAAGAATGCTTTCCTGGTTTTCTTTTTTTCAATATAAGCCTTGTAAGCACCAAGCGCCATGAAATCGTTATGTGCATACACAAGGTCGAAAGGCTCACCTGACTCTAGTACTTTATTCATTACCATCTCGCCGCCTTTGCTTTCCCACTCACCTGAAAGAGAGCTGGTAATCTTTATATCGGGAAATTTTTGAATTTCTTCTACGAAGCCTTTATGCCTGTCACGGGCCGGTGATGAACCCTGTAATCCCCATATTTCAAGAATCTTACCCTTGCCATTGAGCAATCGCACAGCATACTTGCCGGCTTCTTTCCCGATAAGGTAGTTATTTGCTCCTATGAAAGCGGTATAATCAGTCGTTTCAACCCGACGGTCAATAACAATAACAGGGATACCTTTCCGGTAAACCTCGCTTACAATGGCAGTAAGAGGTTCTGATTCATTAGGAGAAACAATAAGTATATCAATTCCGGCAGCTATTAGTTCGCGGATATCACTAACCTGTTTCTCACTGTTGTTTTTTGCATCCTTTATTATCAGTTTGAGTTGTGGATAGTATAACAACTCGTTCTGCATCTCCATTTCCATTGTCTTCCGCCAGGCATCATCTGAGGTGCACTGTGAAAATCCCACCAAATAAGAGTTCTTTTCTCGGACAACCTGTCCGTATGCACCAATACTTAAAAAAAGCAGAAGCAGGGGAGTGAATATTATAAGGACTCTTCTCAAGAAAGTTCTCTGTTTAATTTCGGGTTAAAGTTACCGAAATGTGAACAGTCATACAAGCTTGTATCGGATATTCTGTATTTGATAGAGGCTTATGGCACCTATCGGATTGGTCACCTCAATTGTCGTGTATCTTCCGGCCGGCGCAAAACAGGCATGAAAAGTTAAGCGATCTTCAAAAGTTTCTTGATAAAACCGTAACGAAGACCTATGGCTTCAATCCCGGCGATGACCTGCTGGCCCAAGTGCTGCAATTAAACCTGGAAGTGGCGGAAAGGGAGGCGCAAGGGTTGGAGGTAAGGGGGCCGGGGAGATAAAGAGGTCAATCCTTTATTTTTATGCAGTATTGCATTGACACCTATTCATGGTTCAACATCCCGCACACCTCCCGATTCACTTTTCTGATCCGGTCGGCATCGAGTTTCACCACTTTCCGGTCATACGTCATCAGGCCGTTGACTTCTATCTCTACATCGGTGGTCTGGGTATAGATGGCTGCTGAAAATCCCCGGGCAATCAGTTTCTTTAGCTTTTCTGCCAGATCGATATAGGCATCCGTGGCTTCCTTTGAGGTTTTATATTGCACATAGCCCCAGTTACGGTCTTTGAGCCATAAATGGTCAGGAATGGCAAGCCCTATGCCGCCGTATTCACCCAACACACATATCCTGTTTCCATCGTAGAGGGTCATCTTCGGGTCAGGATAGTGATGGATGTCAAGAATATCACCGGCAGGGTAAAAATTCCCTCCGCTGGCAGGGTTTACCAAGCGTGACGGGTCATACCTTTTTGTCCACTGAACAATATCCACCGTTTTAAACTGTCCCCATGATTCATTGAAAGGGACCCAGCTTACCACGCAGGGGTTTGAGATGAGCAGGTCGATGATGGCTTTCCACTCCCTGCGGTAATTTTCCTCTGATTCGGCTGAGCGCAAAACCTCATTTCCGTTAAAATACTGTTCGGTCTGCCATTCAGGCCCCTCATCACCGCTGGGCATATCCTGCCATACAAGGATGCCTTCGTGGTCACAATGGTAGTACCAGCGTGCCGGCTCTACTTTCACATGCTTGCGTATAAGGTTGAATCCCAGCTCTTTGGTTTTCACGATATCAGACTTCAGCGCCTCATCGGTAGGAGCCGTATAGAGCCCGTCGGGCCACCAGCCCTGGTCAAGCGGGCCAAACTGGAAATAGTCCTTATTGTTGAGTTGCATCCTGACTATGCCAGCATCATCCCGTTTAGCGGAGATTTTACGCATGCCGAAATAGCTCTTCACCTTGTCGGTAACTTTCCCGTTAATACTAAGTGTCACTTCCATATCGTAAAGAAAGGGTGACTCAGGACTCCACAGTTTTGCTTCCGGGACAGGGAGAAGAACCTGTTGCCCTGAAATTCCTTTGCCTGCAGCGATCACCTTACCGTTTTCGAGGACTGAGACTTCAATCATTCCGGCGGCTTCAGCAGAAGAGGTGACAGGAGTGATGGTAACGGTATTCCTGTCGATATCCGTTACAGTTTTTACTGAAACAATATGGTTCTCGCTCACGGGTTCAATCCACACGGTCTGCCAGATGCCGGTAACTGCCGTATACCATATGCCGCCCGGCCTTGTAACCTGCTTGCCACGGGGCTGGTAACTTCTGTCGGTAGGATCCCAAACGCGAACCAGCAGTTCCTGGGGTTTACCGGCAATCAGCCAGGGGGTGATGTCGAAACTGAAAGGAGTATAGCCTCCCCGGTGACTTCCGATTTGAATTCCGTTGATCCAGATGTCGGCTTTCCAGTCCACGGCGCCGAAATTCAGCATAATGTGGCTGCCTTTCCAGGCTGGTGAAACAGTAAACGACCTGCTGTACCATAGTTCATTATCTTCTCCCACGGGTTTCTGCACTCCTGAGAGGCTTGACTCAATGGCAAACGGAACAAGTATTTTACCATCGAAAGTGCCTGGAATGGCGCTTCCTTTGGGCAGGATGGCATAGTCCCATAGCCCGTTCAGGTTCATCCATTGCGACCTTTCCAGCATTGGGCGGGGATATTCCGGTAACGGGTTGGCTGGGTCGACTTTTTCGGCCCAGGGCGTTTTTATTTTCTCACCGGCAGGCGCCCAGGACTGGGCATAAGAGGCTAATGTGATGATTGAGAGCAGCGAAAGCAGGCGTAAACGATTCATAGGAGGCTTAAATGATAAATTACAATTAACAAATGTAAAATTATAAAGTACAGATCATTTAAAAGGTTCATTGAATAATTGTTCTGCAACCGAAAATTCTACCGGCAGTCGTGCCGTGATTAGCCTCTATGCGAATGGTAATGAATGATTTACCGGAAATCAGCGAATCAGGCAACGGGTATTCAAGGTCGTAGAATTTATTGGACTCTCCGCCTTTCCAATCCACGGTAGTCAGCAGAACACCGTCGGCCAGTATATCGAATCTGCGGTTCTTATCATCCCCGATATATGTCATCAGCAGTGTGTTTGGCACACCGGGCTGTACTTTCATCGTAAAGGCAAAATAGTTATCAGCCCTTGCCTCCCTTCCTGTCCGGCCAAGGGCTTCATCAACATAGGACCGTTCGCTGGCTGTAAGGTTATGATCACGTTCAGGCTGCATTTCACCAAGGCGGAAATTGTCGATGGTCGAATTTTCAATTTCCTTCTGACGTATTTTCTCCGCCTCATATTCCTTCTGCCGTGCTGCCCAGTTTTCGGGTGTGAAATAATCGAAATATACGCTGTAATACTCGTCGTAAGTCTTGTAGAAAGGCTTCAATGCAGGATCAAAAGTTTTCCCAACCCCGTTGACCCGGAACTCAAGCGGATGTTCGCCTGCTTCAATCCAGTCAGCGATCTTTTTGTCTTCCGTGAGAAGAACAGGAACTCCTGCAACCGGATCGGGCGCAGTTTTACCCAGCTGAGCCGCGAGTACCAGAGGTCCGTATAGAACAGCAATGCGTCCGGGATTGTCAGGCATACTTTCGGAATAGAGTTGCAGGGGCATGTCAATATCAACACAATCTCCATTTTTCCATTTACGGTCAATGGTAAGGAAACCGTCTTCATTTTTCAGGGGCTCTGCCGGTTTCCCGTTGATGAGGACCTGCACCCCGCCTGCCGCCCAAGCAGGATTGCGCAGGTAAAGCCTGAATTTTACCGGAGACTTCATGCTGAACTTCAGCCTGGTATGTCCCGATTCAGGGAAAGTGGTCTGCTGCTCTATGGCTACTCCTTTTTCACGCCAGTTGAGGACTGAGGGAATGAACAGGTTCAGGTACAGTCCGCCATCTGCGGCCTCGTAATAAATGCTTTCGGCATATTTCACGTGGTTTTCCATGCCGGTCCCCACGCAGCAGGTGAAGGTGTTGAACTCGTCGGAGAATTGCTTGTGCGTGCCCATCCGAAGCGGCACAAAATAACACATCATTCCGTCTTCGGGGTTTTGGGAGGCAAGGATATGATTGTACAAGGCACGTTCATAAAAGTCGGCCAGCTCCTGCGAGGGTTGCCAGGTGAAAAGGTGCCGTGTGAGTTTGAGCATGTTGTATGTATTGCAGGTCTCACAGGTATTGTCGCTGAGCCGGTCGCTGAGTTTGTCAGGTTCGCCGCAATATTCGTAGCTGCTGTTACCGCCAATCACGTAGCTGTGATGGTGCACCATTGTTTTCCAGAAGAATGCGGCGATGGTTTTGTCCTTTTCAGACCCGGTGAGTTCATAGCAGCGTGCTGCTCCAATTGCTTTGGGTACGTTGGTGTTGGAATGTTTGCCCGGCATGGGGTCGATTTCTTTTGCCAATTTTCCCATCACGAATTCATCATTGAATTTCCGGGCAAGGTCAAGGTACTTCGCATTGCCGGTGATGGCATAAATATTGGCCAGTGCGTCGTTCATGCCCCCGTATTCGCAGTTGAGCATTCTTAGCCTTTGCTCTTCCGTGAGATTGCCGATGGTTTTCTGCACCCAGTCAGCCATGCGTGTTACGACTTCCAGTGCTTTTGCATTGCCTGCATACAGGTAAGCATCCACCAGTCCTGACATCACCTTGTGAACGGTATACCAGGGTGACCATCCGCCGTTAAGGTCGAAACCGCCTGATTTGATGATCCCTTTGGCTACGTTGCTAAAAATGGAATCTTCGTTTGGGATAGCCCCGACATAGCCTGTTTTTCGTGCATCCTGGCATCGGGCGAGCTCGTCGACAATGTAATCGGCACGTTTTTTAAATTCCTGGTTACCGGTTGAAGCATAGTACATTGAAACAGCCGAAAGGTAATGCCCAAGGCTGTGGCCCGATAATCCCTCGCTCTCCCATCCGCCATAGATTTCTCCCTTGACAGGCAGACCTGCATTTTCATGAAAACGGTGAAGCAGCCTGTCGGGTTCCAGTTTTAGCAGGTAGGCGGCATCCAGGTCCATGGCATGTTTGAAAGGGCTGCCGTCGGTTAACCTTACATCGCTGAGGTTGAAAGCGTAAGCTTTGACAGGGATCTCCGGTTTAATGTTGAATCGGCTGTCCGCTTTCACGGGAACATAAGATTGACCGGTCGCGAAAAGGGAAACCAGGAGCAGGGAAAGGATGAAATAAGGTCGGATCATTCAGGTATTTATTGACATTGAATCTTAAACTCGCGATCAGATATATTCCTGATTATCGGTTCATGATTTAACATTATGAAATATGAACTCCTTCACAGTGTGAAATGAAGATTTTGGCACAGGAATACTATTTGACGATCCACTCATACACTCCCGACGAATACTCCTTCTGCAATGTGACTTCGAGCCTGAGAGCAGCGGTTGTTACCGGTTTGAATTTGACCGTGTTCAACTGGTCCTTGGTAATCACATAGTTTTCTGTTGTTTTGACCGGAATCCATTTATTGCCCGATTTATAAAGCACTCGCCATGTGGCAGGAATGCGGCAGCCGCCCCAGGGGCCGTCGTCGAACCAGTAAACCGAGCATTCCGACACTTTTGACTTTTCCTTAAAGTCATACTGGATCCATTCGGTCGTGTCCTTTTTAGGCCACCAGTGGAAATACAGGATGCTGTGGTCGTTTGAATTCGAGGGCAGGTCCTGGTCGTTGACCGAGGTCAGGGCGCTTGTACGGGTCGAACCGCTTACCTTGCTCTGGCTTGCAAGAGTGGACATTGGAACCGGGCGGGCTGCATCGGCTTTGGTAGCTATCCATACTTCCATGTTGCCCGCTCCCCGATTGGCCCAGGTATAATAAGGGATGGCTGTAAAATGTTGATCACCTGTCAGCTGGTTGCCGCTTTCACTGTTCATGGCCACTTTTGCATTGCCCGAAATAGTTTCAACGCCATTCAGCAATTGCGCATTAAATTCAGCAGTCAGGGGAGTTTCGGGATCCAGTACAAGATCCAGTACGTGTCCTTCTTTGTTATCGGGCCATTCGATGCAGTAAACAAGCGGGCCGCGCTGGAGTGAAACCCTGTTGCGATCAGCAATCACAAGGGGATTTGCCGCGATCTTTCTTACCGGCATTGGCAAACTGAGATCAACTCTGTCACCGGCTTTCCAGTTATTCTGAATTATGGCATAACCGTTCTGAAGCATATATTTTGCCGCATGGCCGTTGACCAGGATGGTGTAAGGTCTGTTTTCGTCAGGCAGAAAATGGTAAAGGTTTCCGGGAACTGCTTCTCCTTTTGCCCAGCCGGGAATACGCAATGCAAGCCCGAAGCCGGCGGGTTTGGCCGGATTGACGGTGATGACAATATTCCCGTCCCACGGGTAGTTGGTAACCTGTGTCAACTGAACTTTGTTGCCGTTTATCTCTATCTCAGCATCATTTTGAACAAAAAGGTTCACATAGATATTGGAACTATCGCGTGCATATACATAACCGGGTATTGAGGGCATAAACCGGCAGATGTTGCTGGGGCAGCAGGCACATCCGAACCAGGGGCTTCGTTCGTGCTGCCCCCTCGATTCCAGCACATTGGGATAGAAGAAATGATCGCCCGATAGTGAAACGCCTGACAGTAATCCGTTATAAAGCGTTCTTTCGAGTATGTCATAATATTTTGAATCCCCTGTGAGCAAAAACATGCGGTAATTCCAGTAGACAAGTCCGATGGAAGCGCAGGTTTCGCAATAGGCGCTCATATTGGGTAAATCATACGGTTCGCCGAAACCTTCATTTGAGCCGCTCGACCCGATTCCGCCTGTGATGTAATACTTGGTACCGATGAGATCGTCCCATATTTTATCAAGCGCAGCAGTGTAAGCTGTTACGCCTTCAATGGCTGCAACGTCGGCCATCCCTGAGTACATGTAGGTTGCCCTCACGGCATGTCCGACAATTTTGTCCTGTTCCGTTACGGGTTTGTTAGCCTGGTTGTATTCTTCACCACCTTTGCGGATATCAAGGAAGTATTTTGCAAGATCAAGGTAGCGCCTATCCTGTGTAATGCGATACAGCTTGACAAGCCCCATTTCGATGACCTGGTGGCCGGGATAGTAAGGCAGCTGTTTGCCTATGAAATCGCTGTAAACCAGGTTGGCGCTTTTAATGGCGATATCAAGAAGTGTGCGTTTGCCGGTTGCCTGGAAATGTGCTACGGCGGCTTCGTAAAGATGCCCGAGGTTGTAAAGCTCGTGGCTCAGTTCGGGATCTTTTTCCCAGCGTTCCTTACCCACCCAGGGATGCAGGTGCTGAGGGTTGATGGTTCGGTTTGTGTACAGGTATCCGTCAGGTTCCTGGGCTTTGCCAATATAATAGATGAGGCTGTCGATTATTTTTTCAAGGGCAGCATCAGGATACATGCTGATGGAATACGAGGCGCCTTCGAGTATTTTGTAAACATCCGAATCATCGAAAGGATATTCGGTACAGAACTCTCCTTTTTTAATGCCTGCTGCAAACATGAAATTGTCGACCCGTCCGGTTTCGTAACATTTGCTGATGGCTATTGGAATGGTCACATCATGGTTCATACGGATACGGGGAGCCCAGAAATTGTCGGTAAGATGAACCGATGTGAAAGGCGCCGGCTGTATCGGGTAATCACCAGACTGTGCTATTGCTGAAAGAGATGCGAAAACTGACAATGCCAGAATTAAGACAATTTTGTTTTTCATCATGTAAAGGATTTTTCGGGTTTTACCTGAAAAGAATATATCTGCCTTTAATAAGCAACCGGGCCGGAAGTTACATCAATAGTCTGGATTTTCGTTGCCTTACCGGAAACAAGGAGTGATCAGACTGAAACATTGAAGAAGAATCCCTGGTTTCTGAACGACTCGTATTTGCTGATGTTAAAACGATAGAGCCAGGCGCCTTTGCGGGAACCGGTTTTATCTTTTTCATCGAGTTTTTCGAGCATACCCATGGACAGGACATTTTTCCTGAAATTCCTGCGGTCAAGTTCCTTCTGGTAGATGGCTTCATACAGAGCCTGAAGCTGCGGCAACGTGAATTTTTCGGGAAGCAGTTCAAAACCAACGGGCTTTGTTTTAGCCTGTTTGCGTAGCAACTGCAAAGCCATGTCAACCATCAGGTTATGGTCAAAGATCAGCTTAGGTATTTCCGAAAGCTTAAACCATTCGGCATCATGTTCTTTCGCCAGTTCCTGGTTATGCTGGCTGATCTTAATGAGAGCATAATACGAAACCGATATCACCCTGGCTCCCGGATCGCGGTCAGGATCGCTGTGTGCATATAACTGATCAAGGTACACGTCAGTGAGGCCGGTGAGCTGGTTAAGTATACGTGCAGCCGCTTCATCAAGGCTCTCATGCTCACCAAGGAACCCGCCCATGAGCGACCATTCGCCACGGGCAGGCTCCATTTGTCTTTTTACAAGCAGTAATTTCAGTTCACATTCGTTGAAACCGAAAATGATACAGTCAACTGCAACCAGAAGCGGTGTATGTACATTGTATATTTCAGGTATAACAACAGACATATCTTCAGTATTTATTCATCTTTTTCTGTCTCTCGGCAATGAATTTCTACCAGAAATAGATATAGAACAGAATCACAACACCAAGGATGACAACGGTATGGAAAACATCCCATCCATTCCAGCTTGCCCTGGTAGCGATTTTGTGCTCAGCAGTTTTTGCATTAAAAGTGTATTCGAGCTGACCGGCATCCGGCCTTTTGGTTACCAGGCTGATGCCGACAATGGTAAGAACACAGATCACGAAAAGGATAATACAGAAGTGATACTGGTTGATGGAGGCGATATTGAACAGCCAGCCATATTGCCCCGTGAATGAATCATGCATTGAATTGCTTGCTGTGGTGAGCAGACTGGCAGCCTGGCTGTAATCACCTGCCTGGAAAGCAGCCGATGCCTGGTCGGTAATTGAAGTAAACTGCTGGCCTGAGGCTCCTAAAGCATGAGAAATTTTCCCGCTGATACCCGCAACTCCGTCACCAACCTGGCTTTTAAGGGCTTCAGTCATTGTGCCTATTTTCATGGCATATTTCTGTGCTTCAACCACCAGCCCTACTTTAGCTCCCATAATTGTATTGAGAATGAGCCTGAACATGCCAATGGCAAATCCGGTGATCATACCCCAGAAAGCGCCTTTGGCGGTAGCTCTTTTCCAGAAAACACCCAGGACAAAAACGGAAGCGATAGCCGGAGCGAGCAAACCCTGAACACCCTGCAGGTAGTCGTACAACACCTTGCCTAAACCCAGCATTACCGGTATCCACAATACACCGAGAACAACAATGGTAGCTGTTGCAATTCTTCCAACTTTCACATAGTGTGTTTCAGATCTTCCGGGTTTAAATTTTTTATAGAAGTCTTCAGTAAAAAGCATTGCCGAAGAATTGAACAATGATGCCAGTGAACTCATCAATGCCGCCAGCAAACCGCAAACAACAACTCCCGTAATGCCGGCCGGCAGTAACTGCGCAACCATCGATGCAAAAGCAGAATCACTTGAGGCAACATGCAGCAGGCCTTTTTGGTTAAGCGCAAAAGCGATCATTCCCGGGATAAGGAATATGAAAACCGGCAACAATTTAAAATATCCTGCCAGGATTGACCCTCGTCGGGCCTGTTTCATATCCCTTCCTGACAGCACTCTTTGAACTATATACTGATCAGTACACCAATACCAGAAACCAATGATTGCAGAGGCCAGTAAAACACCTGTCCACGGGAATTCGGGATCTGCCGCTGAACGCATAAGGTGCATATTGGGGCCGGCAAGTCTTTCAACTTCAGCCCAGCCGCCTACCTTGATCAGCCCGACAACGAGAATAACTATCGAACCAATCAGCAACACGGGCGTCTGAAGAACCGAAGTAAACATGATGGCCTTCATACCGCCAAAAATGGTGTACAAACCGGTGATTACAACCAGGCCTATGGCGCTGATCCAGAAAAAGTCGATACCCCACATAGATTCAATGCCAAACACCGTCTTAAATACAACCCCTCCGGCATATACCGTTACGGCAACTTTAGTCAGAACATACGACACCAGCGAAATGGCCGACAACACCGAACGTGATCCTGAAGAGAACCTGTGTTCAAGGAACTCGGGCATCGTGAAGATTTTGATCCTGTCGTAGAAGGGAACAAATACCCATCCAAGGATTATAATCCACCATGCATGCATTTCCCAGTGAGCCATCGCCATGCCGCTGATAAATCCTGCTCCTGCCAGCCCTACCAGGTGTTCCGATCCTATGTTGGATGCAAAAATTGAAGATCCGATCGAAAGCCAGCCGGCATCTTTACCAGCAAGAAAATAATCAGTGGTTGTTTCCTCTTTCTGACGAAGTACCCAGAGAATGATACCGATCAATCCCAGAAAGAATACACCCAGGACAATCCAGTCGAGTGTTGCCATAGTTGTTTGGTTATTGGTTTAGAATGAACTTGTGGTTAATTATGGTGAAAGAGAGTCTGTTAAAACTCAAATTGTCATTAAATGTACGATGTACACTTAATTTACAGGTTGCCGAAAATAGGAAAAAAATTAACGAATTGGTACCTGCTTCATCCCCGGTACATTGCACGGCAAATTCAACTGACGGCGCACTCATTCGGAAAGCTTAGATATGTGTGGTATGCACGTTGTTTTTATAATCTTTATAAATTAGAGTATAGCGGGTTCGTATGCGCTTAGTAAACGACCGGCTCTTGATAAAAACAAAAAAGCCGGACTGAACCCGGCTTTATATAGCAGCAATGAATTTTTATTTTCTGAGTTTTTCGCTGATAAGAACGGCGATTTTTTCAACCGGGATCCTGTCCTGCAGCATGGTGTCGCGGTCGCGGATGGTAACGGTATTGTCTTCCAGTGTCTGGTGATCAATGGTGATGCAATAGGGTGTTCCGATAGCATCCTGCCTGCGGTACCGTTTGCCGATCGAATCCTTTTCCTCGTACTGGCACATGTAGTCATACTTGAGGGTATCCATAATCTCGCGTGCCTTTTCGGGGAGCCCGTCCTTGGCAACAAGCGGAAGAATGGCGCATTTATAAGGAGCCAATACTGCAGGCAATTTCATTACCACACGTTCCGATCCGTCTTCCAGCTTTTCTTCGGTATAGGCATGGCTCAGCATGGCAAGAAAAGTGCGATCAAGGCCTATGGATGTTTCAATCACATAAGGAACATAGGTTTCGTTCAGTTCCGGATCGAAATAGGTGATCTTTTTTCCTGAATATTTCTGGTGCGATGAAAGGTCGAAATCGGTACGGGAATGGATTCCTTCCAGTTCCTTGAAACCGATGGGGAAGTCAAATTCGATATCCACGGCTGCATTGGCATAATGTGCCAGTTTTTCGTGCTTGTGAAAACGGTATTTCCTGGCAGGAATTCCCAGTGAAAGATGCCAGTTGAGGCGGGTTTCCTTCCACTTTTCAAACCATTCGAGTTCGGTGCCGGGGCGGACGAAAAACTGCATTTCCATTTGCTCAAACTCACGCATACGGAAGATAAACTGCCTGGCCACGATTTCGTTGCGGAAGGCTTTACCGATCTGGGCAATACCGAAAGGTATTTTCATTCGGCCGGTTTTCTGCACATTGAGGTAGTTGACAAAAATTCCCTGGGCAGTTTCGGGACGCAGGTAAAGCGTGTTGGCATCTTCGCTCACCGATCCCATCTGGGTGCTGAACATCAGGTTGAACTGCCGTACATCGGTCCAGTTGCGGGAACCGCTTATCGGGCAAACAATCTCAAGTTCTTCGATAAGTTTTTTCACATCTGCCAGGTCATTGTTCTCCATGGCGCTCACGAACCTGCGGGTTGTGGCGTCAATTTTTACCTGGTACTCAAGTACTCGCGGATTGGTGGTCAGAAATTGTTCCTTATCAAAAGCCTCACCAAAACGTTTCTCAGCCTTTTCAACCTCTTTGTCAATCTTGTCCTGCCATTTGGCCATCTGATCCTCAATGAGCACATCGGCGCGGTAACGCTTCTTTGAATCTTTGTTGTCGATCAGCGGGTCGTTGAAAGCATCAACATGGCCGGAAGCCTTCCATGTGGTTGGATGCATGAAAATGGCCGCATCAATGCCCACGATGTTCTCGTGATGCTGCACCATGGCTCTCCACCAGTATTGCTTGATATTATTCTTCAGCTCTACGCCGTTCTGGCCGTAATCGTATACGGCGCTAAGCCCGTCATATATTTCGCTCGAGGGAAATACAAACCCATACTCCTTGGCATGGGAAATTATTTTTTTGAAAACTTCTTCGTTCTGTGCCATGCGGCAAAGGTACAGAAAAGTGGCAAAGCTGCATCATGGAGTGAAGAAGCGATCCGGGACCTTCAGGCAGAAGTTATAAGTATTAACCCGCAGGCTGAAATGCCGGGAAGTGTTACCTTTGCAGCATGATAGCCATCGATAATACCCTGATTTCAGACGATATCCGAGATATTTCTTTTGTCTGCGACCTTGAAAAATGCAGAGGGGCCTGTTGCGTTGAAGGTGATGCCGGAGCGCCGCTCGAAGAGGACGAAATATCTGTTATTGAAGATTACCTTGATGAAATAGAACCATATATGACTCCCGACGGTATAGAAGTCGTGAAGAAATCAGGTGTGTTTGATTACGATATGTTCGGACATTTTGTGACTCCATTGGTCCACGATCATGAATGTGCGTTCGTGTATTTCGAAAACGGGATCGCTTTTTGTGCCATCGAGAAGGCCTTTCGAGAAGGTAAAATCGATTTTCAGAAACCGGTTTCCTGCCACCTGTATCCTGTAAGAGTGAGCGGTTATAATGATTTCTCTGCCCTCAATTACCACGAGTGGCACATTTGCCATGAAGCGCTGAAAAACGGGAAAAAGAATAATGTGCCTCTTTATGTTTTCCTTAAAGAGCCGCTTATAAGGAAGTTTGGTGAAGAATGGTACACCCGCTTGGTTGAATCTGTGAAGAAATAGGAATCAAACCAAGGACAAAAAACCTCCGTTACCGTTCCGGCATAAAGCAATTATTGGTTGCTGAGGATGCAAAAACTCCTGATCTGACTTATGCAATAAGCAGGAGGCTATATTATACAGCCGCAGTGCCGGCAGCAGCTTTGGCAGCCGCCAGCGCCGACAGTTCCTTGTCAATGTGGAACAAACCACCGGCGTCGTTACCGGCCAGTTTCATTTTGTCGAGGATGCCATGAACGGTGGTCTCTTCCTCAATTTGCTCATTGATGAACCATTGAAGGAAACTACCCGTGGTATAATCCTTCTCCTTGAGTGAAACCTCGTAGAGTTTATTGATTTCGGAGGTAATGAATTCCTCGTGTTTCATCACTTTTTCAAACAGATCGGAGAGTGATTTATAATCGGCAGTGGGATTGTCGAGTTCAAGCAGTATGCTGTGCCCTCCACGATCATTCAGATAATGGACAAACTTCAGCATATGCATGCGCTCTTCATCGGTTTGCCTGTAAAGGAACTCAGCAGCCCCAGGGTAACCTTTTACCTGGCACCATGAAGCCATGGCAAGATAAAGGCGGGATGAATGTTCCTCATTTTTAATCTGGTTTACAATGGCTTTTTCAACAGCTTTCCTGATCATATTGCAGTATTTTATCGGGTTGTTATAAATAAACAGATATTTGTGACAAATGTCGCCTTTCAGCAAAATTAAATATTTTTTCTGCCTGTTACAATAACCTGTCTGATCACAGTTACTCGGGCTGGTAAAGCATTAAAAACAAACTTCAGTATAATTTATTACCTCTCATTCCAAGTAAGAGGAATCCCTACCTTTGTGCAACCGAGCATTTTGCTATTTCAATGTATAATTACCTGTAAAACAATGGCAAGCCGCATTTATGCGACCGGAAAATAGTTATTATCAGCACCTTCCTGATAATGGGCGGCATTTATTTGTTGCGGTTGCTATATATTCAGGTGATAGATCAGAGTTACACCTTATCGGCAAACAATAATGTGCTGCGGTACGTTACCCAATACCCGGCCCGTGGTCTGGTTTATGACCGCAATGGCAAGCTTCTGGTTTATAACGAAGCGGTATACGACCTGATGGTAATCCCGCGACAGGTTAAAGATATTGATACCACTGAGCTTTGCCGTATTCTGGATATTACGGTTGAAGGATTCAACGAGCGCATGAACAAGGCGAAGGAGTATTCGCCCGTGCTGGCATCGGCATTTGAAAAGCAGATAACCAAGCAAACCTACGGATATCTTGAAGAGAAGCTTTACGAGTTCAACGGGTTCTATGTTGTGCCGCGTACACTCAGGAGTTATCCCATGCCGATAGCGGCCCATATTATGGGTTATATCGGTGAAGTTACCCCCACCCAGGTAGATAAAAATCCCTATTACAAACAGGGCGATTATATTGGCATCAGCGGTATTGAACGCTCATACGAAGAACAATTGCGCGGCATTAAGGGAATGAAGATCAGGATGGTGGATGTTTTTAACCGCGATGCCGGGAGTTTCCAGAAAGGACGTTACGACACGGCTGCAGTAATGGGGCAGGACCTGTACACCGGCCTTGATGCTGAATTGCAGCAATATGGCGAACTGCTGATGAAAAACAAGCGCGGAAGCGTTGTGGCCGTTGAACCGTCAACAGGGGAAATCCTCTGTTTCCTTTCAAGCCCCGGCTACGATCCCAACCTGCTTGTTGGAAGGGTTAGAGGGAAGAACTTCCAGATGCTTAATGAGGACCCTGTGAAACCGTTGCTCAACAGGGCCATTATGGGGCAGTACCCGCCGGGTTCGACATTTAAAATGGCCAACGACATGATAGGTTTGCAGGAAGGCGTTATCACTGATGCAACACGCTTCTCCTGCCAGGGCCCCGGTTCATCGCCCATACGCTGTACGCACTTTCACCAGTCACCACTTGATGTTTATGTGGCGATTCAGCAATCCTGCAACCCTTTTCACTGGCAGGTGTTCAGGGCAATTATGAATGACCCTGATTATGGAACAGTGAAAGAACGCTATGACGTTTGGCGCAACCACCTTCTGAGCATGGGCTTTGGAAGAAAATTAAATACCGACCTGTCATTCGAAATGAAAGGCAATCTTCCTTCATCGGATGTATTCGACAAAATATACGGCAAAGGGCACTGGAATGCCATGACCATCAGGTCACTTTCGATAGGGCAGGGAGAAATTCTGGCTACCCCGTTGCAGCTTGTAAATTATTCAGCCATGGTGGCTAACGGAGGATGGTTTTACCCGCCGCACGTGGTGAAAGCCATAGGTAATGAGAAAAACCATACTGCATTTACCAGTAAACGGAACGTTGTGACCATCAACCCTGAATATGTTGACGTAATCAGGAAAGGTATGGCTGAAGTTGTTGAAAGCGGTACGGCGAGATCAATCAAGATCGACAGTATCCCAATGGCCGGCAAAACAGGAACTGCTGATAATCCGCACGGGAAACCCCATTCGGTTTTCGTTGGGTTTGCACCTGTTGACAATCCGAAAATTGCGATCTGTGTAATTGTTGAGAATGCCGGTTTTGGCGCTACTTATGCCGCTCCNATTGCATCGCTGATGGTCGAAAAATTTATTACCCGTAAAGTGAAGAGAACCGATCTGGAAGAAAGGATGATTAGTTTTAACCTTCTAAACAATTGAAACAGGAAAAAGGCATATTCAAAAATATTGACAGGGGATTGGTTATAATCTACCTGGTACTGGTTTTACTGGGCTGGCTTAATATATATGCTGCTGTATACGACGAGACACACTCAAGCATTCTTGATTTGTCGCAGAGCTATGGTAAGCAGGCTTTATGGATATTGACAGGTTTATTTCTGGCGTTAATGGTTTTGCTTACCGATGTAAAATTTTTACAGCCTTCGCCTATGTTATTTATGGAGTGATGATAGTACTCCTTTTGGCAGTGCTGGCAGTCGGACATGAGACAGCGGGTTCCAAATCCTGGTTTCACATCGGTTCGTTCGGTCTTCAGCCGGCCGAATTTGCAAAATTTGCCACAAACCTGGCTGTTGCCCGATATCTGAGTGCACTCGATTTCGATGATAAAAAAATGAGATCACGTATTGTGCCGCTAATATTTATCGGCATCCCGATGCTGCTCATATTATTGCAGAACGATACCGGCTCAGCCCTGGTTTACCTTTCATTTGCCCTCGTGTTGTACCGGCAGGGAATGCCTGGTAATATACTTATGATAGGAGTCGTAGCCATCGCTCTGGCGATTGCAGCGCTTCTGTTCAATAAGTACTGGGTAATCGGCACCCTGGTGGTGATTGCTGCCGGGATGCTGCTTTTTATCCGCCGCAACAGGAGCAATATCCTTAAACTTGCCGGGATAGTGGTTATAGCCGCAGCCTTTGTATTTACAATCAATTATGCTGTCGAAAATGTATTGCAACCCCACCAGAAGACCCGGATTAATGTTCTTTTAGGGAAGGAAGTCGACCTGAAGGGCGCCGGGTATAATGTGAACCAATCAAAAATCGCCATAGGATCAGGAGGTTTTTGGGGGAAGGGATTCCTGAAAGGTACACAGACAAAATTCAATTTTGTGCCTAAGCAGAGTACCGATTTTATTTTTTGCACGGTTGGTGAAGAATGGGGATTTGTCGGGTCAGCAATAGTGCTGGGGTTATTCATATACCTTTGCATCAGGCTGGTGATTGTAGCCGAGCGACAGCGATCGGAATTCAGCCGTGTATACGGGTATGGTGTGGCATCCATCCTCTTTTTTCATGTATTTGTGAATATTGGCATGACCATCGGCCTTATTCCCGTTATTGGTATTCCGCTGCCATTTTTCAGTTACGGCGGCTCGTCATTGTGGGCCTTCACTATCCTGTTATTTATTTTCATCAAACAGGACTCAAACAGGCTGCAATTGGTATAACAATATCTGTACCGGTCAAATCATTTCCGCCAGGCCGGGAAGAACGCTTGTTGATTTCCATCTATAAATATGGAAGGCCATCATCCAGTTATTAATGTATAATTTGATAAACGCTTTTTCGTACCGGTTCTTGCCGGATAATAGCTGCTTTTCGTGACTCAGTGATGAAGGACTCCGTAATCCTGATTACTTCCGGCTGAGAAGGTCAACTCTGAAAGCAAAACAGGCTGCCATTACTGACAGCCTGTTCAAAATCGTATTGAGCCGTTCGACTAATAGAAAAGCGGACGATTGTCTTTTATGTTGGCTTTCTTTTCCAGAATACCGGTGACTGAATTGATTCGTCCCTGGAACATCATTGAAATCTGGCGTTTCTGATTCTCGAAGTCCTTGGTTGCCGGAGCTGTCTTCAGATCATTGACAACGAACATGTAGATAGCCTGTTCACCCTGTACCGGGCCTGTAAGCTGGGCTTTGGGAGCTGAGAATATCTGCCCTGTAAGTTTTGGTTCGTGTCCGTAGTTCGGAACATTGGCACTGGCAAAAGAGACGTCAACAGTGTCTACAGTGGCTGTGTAAACCGAGCCAATCTTGGTAATGTCTTTGTTTCCTGCAAGTTGCTTGTTGAGTTTTTCTATGATGGTTTCAGCTTTCTTTTCACGGAGAACAAGAGATTTAATCGGGTCTTTGAGAATTTCAAGCGGAATAAATCCTTTATCTACAGTGTTTTTCAGGGTTGCTACCACGTAGCTTCCGTCGGTATCGAACACATTTGATACATTTCCCTTTTCGGTTTCGGTGTTGAATGCCCAGCGGACA
The DNA here is from genome assembly GCA_015657475.1 of Lentimicrobiaceae bacterium. Classification (GTDB taxonomy): domain Bacteria; phylum Bacteroidota; class Bacteroidia; order Bacteroidales; family UBA4417; genus UBA4417. Next base: position 196,716 of record JADLKF010000004.1, read on the forward strand.
ATTTCACGGGCGTTGGTTACACCCGGGATTGTATTGCCCATGGCATCGAGACGTTCGGCTTTGCGCATATCAAGGCCTTTATCTTTCACCGTCTTTTCAAACTTCTCAAGGGTGTTGTTCTGTGCCGCAAACTCGCTTGCCTGGTTGTAAACAGCTTCGTAAGTCTTGGAGCTGGCTTCAATACGGCGGTCAACTGCAGCATAGCGGATTTTCAATGAAGGATCTTTTTTGCCGGTGATTTTAATAATATGGTATCCGAAAGGAGTTTCCACTTTTTTAATGTCACCTATGTTACCATTCAAAACGGCAGCATTAAATTCGGGAACCATGGCGCCATCAGCGAACCAGCCCAGGTCACCCTGTTTCTTCTTTGAATATTCGTCGTCTGAGATGGAGCCTCCCAGTACTTCAAACATCTGGGGGTTAGCCTTTACAACATTATATACACTGTCGGCCAGTTTTTCAGCACGATCTTTGCTGCGGGTGGCTTTCTGAACCTGCGACCCGGCATAAGAGATAAGGATATGGCTTGCCTTGAGTGAATCAGGACGCGACTGGCGGTCAGTAACCTTGAAAAGGCGGAACATGTTATTATCGCTGACAGGGCCTAAAACGGTGCCTAACGGGGCATTAAAGAGCAATGAATCAATATTTTGCCCGAGTGTTCCGCGTTTATGCCAGGTGCTGTCATAACGGTTATCGGAAGCTGAACCGACGAATCCTGCATTATCAGTTGTCTGTTCAAATTCGGTGCGGAGTTTCAACATATCTTCTTCCAGCGCTTTCATGTCGGCATCAGAAGGTTTAATGCTGAAAATCACGTATTCAATATCCCTGGCGGGTTGATCCTGTTCAAATTTGTATTTATTCTCGTTGTAGTACTTTTCATAATCAGCATCGGTGAGTTTTACAGCACTGTCGGAGATCACATTGTACCTTACGCCGGTTACGAGGCACGAAGCCATGGCATTGGATTCTTCGTAATTTCTTTTTGCAAAAGCTGTCGGAACATAAAATCCTTTGGTAATAAGGCTGTTGTACTTGGTGGTGAGGCGATCGTTTTTGATTGCTTTTTCCATCATCAGGTAACGCTGTTTCATTTCAGGCGATACCATCTGCTCATTATCAAGGTTTTGAAGGAAGTTGTTTACAGCTTTCTGGTCGAATTTTCCGGTATTCGGATCCGTAAAACTCTGAACGATATATTGATGTGGATTTTTACCGCGGATAAGGTCGTCGAGTTCATCAACACTTACAGAAATGCCAAGTTCGTTCTGCTGGTTTCCCATAATGATGTCATTCACCATCTGGTTCCAGGTCGACTGGCGCACCTGGAAATTTTCTTCCTGCGAAAGATTATCCTTTTTGCTGTTGATCTTTTGAATTTCAGTATTCTCTTCAACCTTTTTGTTGAAATCGGTGACCGAAATCTTTTCACCGGCAACAACACCTATTGTATTGGTGTGTTTTGCGCTGCGGCGCGAGAAGTCGCTGACAACGAACAACAACAGAGCAATACAATAACCAATACNAAGCAGCCAGTAATGTTTTCGAATTCTTCCAATGATAGCCATGTTTCTGTATTTTAATAGTTTCCGTAAAAGAGGTGCAAATTTACAATAAATACCGAAGCGTAAAAATAAAATTTAGCAGTCATTATGACCGAATTGTCATCTGAACCGCTTATCAATGAATTAATTATGACGGGTGGCGTTGTGAAAACCCTGCCGGAAGCTAAGTCTATTCGCTAATTTTGAGCAAAACCTGTTCAATGCGCGTGTCGCCGGCATCGGTTATCGTGAAAATAAAGCGGCCATACCTTATCTGGTCATTTTTACCGGGTATGCTGTGATGAATATGAATAATAAGCCCGGCAAGTGTCTCATATTCATCGGATTCCGGCAGATCCAGGTTGTAAGCAGTATTCAGGTAATCGATTTCGAGGCGGGCTGAAAACAGGTATTCCGAATCACTTATCTTTTTCTCAGTGTGGTCGTCCACGTCATATTCATCTTCAATTTCACCAAAAATTTCCTCTATCAGGTCTTCTGTTGTGACCATGCCTGCCGTTCCGCCAAACTCATCAACAATGACAGCTACACTGCGGTGCTGGCTGATAAACATATCAAGTACTTTGTTGGCAGTCATTGTTTCGGGCACAATGATCACCGGCCTGAGAACATCTTTTATTGACGAAGGGTTACAGAACAGGTCATATAAATGTGAGTACCCGATAATATTGTCGATGGTACCGTTGTAAACAGGAATTTTTGAATGCCCTGACTCAATGAACAGCGCCCTGAGTTCTTCAATATCTGCGCTGTCGTCAATTGCGATGATTTCATTTCTCGGAACCATACATTCCCTCAGCTTGGTGGTATGAAAATCCATCATATTCTGTATCATCTGAATTTCCTGTTCCGATTCATTTTCTTTACCGGCCGGAGGTGCAAAATCGCGGATATACTCGTCGAGATCGATGGCTGAAAACTGGTAACCAGCGCTCCCGGTCTTTAAACCGGCTACTTTTTTCAGGAAGAACTCGGAAATGGCGATGAAGATATACATCACCGGATACAGGATCATATACAGAATGTAGAGCGGAACAGCAAGCACTGTGAGCCACCCGTTGGGGTTGAGCCTGAAAAGGACTTTCGGCAGAAACTCCGCCACTATCAGTATGAGCAGGGTTGACAATATTGTTTGAAGCAGCAGTACCAGGCCTTCTGAAGGCATGATGCCCGGAAGATAGTTTTGGAATACTCCCAGCAGAATAGCCGAAATAGAAAAACCATAAATGACCAGCGCGATGTTATTTCCCAGCAGCATCGCACCAATAAAACGCGAAGGTTGTTGTATGAACCGGGCTATTATTTTTCCGGGAATGAGCCCTTTGCCTTTGTCGAGTTCAATTTTCAGTTTGTTGGCAGTTACAAATGCTATTTCAACCCCCGAAAAAAATCCTGAGGCCAGCAACATCAATCCAACTACCAGATAATCGTTCACAAGGAATAACTGAAATTCAAAAATACTGATTCCGTCAGTAACTGATGAGTAAAAATGGTTTTGTTACTATTTAGATTAATAAACAGCCTGACGCTATTTCTTCTCACTCACGTAAATAGTACCGGTCACATTGCGTATCACCCAATTGTCGAAAACCTCATCCGATTCCATCCCTTTGCCATGAACAATCTTGTCAACCTGGGTAATTTTTACAAACTCATCGGTAAAAACTTTTCTCCTGTTCTGATCCCAGGTGAGTTTCTCAGTATTGAGCTGTTCACGTTTGTTGAAATTTCGTATCACCACATCATTGCGGGCTTCCATGGTATTCCGGCTGTCGTAGCTTACACCGTATCCTGCCGTGAGTTCTGATTTGGGTCTCATCAATGAGTCGAAAAATACAATGTGAACACCCTGGGGGAATTCAGTGTAAGGGTCCTTGCCTTCGAATGCCCGCAGCAGTGGCGCCGTGAGTTCCAGGGTTATCATTCCCTTTTCGCTTTGAGTGACACATATATTTTTCACGGTCATGGCAGGCATTGTATCAGCCTTCGTGAGATTGATAATAGCCTCTGTGTCTCGCTCGCATGAAAAAAGCATTGTTGCCGAAATGAAGGCAACAATGCTCAAGGGGATTATTTTTGAAAAATATTTACTCACACTATGTTTTTGCCGGCAGGGAAATACTGCCTGCCATTAGTCTGAAGATCTTACAGTGGTTGATTCGCTGTACCAGCAGTTTACCGAATAGTTTGATCCGGGTTTGATATCGTTGAAGAAGAGCCTTTCTTTGAGCGGGAACTGCCTTGAGTAGGTGGCAATTTTTGCGTTGGCTTCTTCAGCCACAGTGGGGTCTACCTGTTTAGCCTTGTAGTATTTATCGACAGCTGTCCAGTATCCGGCACGTTTTGCAATTTCATCATCGCCGCAGTTGGGAGCTGTAATGGCATACATGTCACCAATGAGTATGTAGGCTTTGCCATCGTTGGGGTTTATGGCCAGCGATTTAAGGCAGTATGAGCGGGCAGCGCTGTAGTTCTTTGCTTCGAAAGCTGAGTAAGCCAGGTAGAAATATGCCATTGTTTTCTGCTGGTCTTCAATCATCGGAATGGCTTCGAGGAAATATTCCGTGGCTTTGTCTTTGTCGCCTTTTTTCAGGTACATGCGTCCCATAAGGTAAGCTGATGCTCCGGTTGGTTTGGCTTTGTGAAGATTTTCAGTTGCCATGAAGAACAGTTCCGAATCAGTGCAGTCTTTCTTGTCCAGCATAAAGGTGATCTTCTTTAGCAAAACCGTATCGTTGGGAGTTTCGTTGAACTTTTTGCTATAAATCTTAATGAGCTGATCACATGTTGCATAAGGCTCAAATACGGCTTCGAGCAGTTGTTTCACGTTGCCCCACTTGTCAAGGTCTTTGTCACCGGTTAGATTTTCATCTGTGATGGCTGACAGGTTATCGTAAGCAGAGGCGATTGAATCGGCAGGGAAATGTCCCGAACGGACCATGTTGTCGTTGAGCATAAAGTAGTTCGATAAAACAACGGGGTCAGAGTTCACTCCTTCCAATTCCAGTGAATGGCGAAGCCCTTTGTAGATATTCATCGTGTCGGTAGGGCGGTAATTGAGCAGCTCCAGGTATTTGCGCCCTTCAACATAGCCCTGCCTGTTAAAATACTTGATGCGCTGGTCGTAAACCATCATAAGTGTATCAATATACTTATTGCGTTTTACTGCATCTTTGGCATTGTCAGCCATATAACCCATCATCTTGGCTCCGTCGATATACAGATTCAGGCTGGCAATCGGGCAATTGTTGAAAGCCCATCTCCAGTGCGGCAGTGCATCGATATAATTCTGCTGTTTGTAAAACTCACGGTACAACGAGATGTGAGTAATGCACTGTATACTGTCGTTACCGTATTTCGGCATTTTGGTGCCTTGTGCAAAAACCTGGCCAGTGGCTAAGATTACCACTGCTGCGATTGTCAGGAAAATTGAACGTCCCTTTTTCATTTTGCTAGACTGTTTATGTTAGTTTAGTCATATTTCCGTTTCAGAAACCATCGGTCAAAGATGGATGCTCCCAAGGTGAACCTGAAGTAGTTTTCACGGATCAGGTTATTCTGTGTGGTTCCTCTTCCTCCCGCTTCAAAAGCAATGTTCAACGTTGACCTTGTTTTCTTCATTGGTAATCCAAATCCAAAACTTATGCCAAACTCATTGATGCGGGTATCGTTTAAATACAGGTATGTTTGATTGAACCTCACTCCGGCCCGGTATGTTATTCGTTTCCAGTATTGTGAAATATCACTTGTTGACGGGCGGAACTGCCCTCCGGCATTAAGGATGAGGCTGTTTTTCAGCGAATCGCTCTTGCCCAGGTAAGTATAGCTGCTCCATTCCTGCCATTTCACATCAGCCCCTGCCATCCACCGGTCACCATTACCGAACGAAAATCCGCCGCCAACAGCCTGGGGAAGATGAATAGTGCCTTTGGCACCTTCGGTATATTCAATGGTATCCCTTATTTCATCAAGATCAGTCGAGTAATCATGCTGGTATGAAATGGCAAGTTTATCACTCCTTCCGTTCAGCGATTGCCCTGGAGCATATGTAGCACCAAGGGTAAAGAAGCGGCCGTTATCGAAGGTGTGGTTGTACTGAAGTCCGAAATCGGCATAAAACCCTCTTATTTTGGTCATTTCAGCAATGCGCGCATTAAATACATTGGATGAATCAGGGAAGGTGATATTGCGTGTTTTATCGATGGAACCGAAAATGAAAGAGTAGTTGATGCCTGCAGACAGGCCGCCAAACAGTTTGAACCCGCTCCCGATATACATCTGGCTGAGGCCGCCATAACCCTGAAATTCGAAACGTGTGTTGCCGAAACCTTCTACCGATTGATCATTGTTGATGGTATACCCTACACTTGAAAACGGCAACAGTCCGAAACTGGCTCTCCACCATCGTGTAACGGGGAATCCCATGGTAATATACCCGATGGAAGCATAATTAGACGGCTGGTTAAGTGTGTCAGTACGGAAGGTTGACATTTTGCTGTACAATCCGCCGTCGAAAAGGAAACTTGCCGAATCGAAAACGGTATATGAGGCCGGGTTTTGCGGGTTGATGAACCATTGATTGCGCATGCCGGCGTTAATGCCACCCATAGCCATACTAAACTGACTGTTGCCTGTATATAGTTCTCCGAGGCCATAACGCGAGTATGGTGACTTAATACTGGTTTGAGCCGGCAGTATAAATGGGCTGATTAACAGGCTTATAAAAAGCCAGGAACTAAGGAAGATTGATTTTCGCAATGTTATATTCCAGTATTATGTTAAGCCCCTCCAGTACAAGATTAGGGGCTGCAAAGGTCTTAATTTTAAGTTGTTTATCAAAGAAATAATGATTGCCGCCTGTTAAAATTACTTCAAGTGACGGATATTTTTGGCGATACATGCTTATTATTCCTTCAATTTCGCTCACAGTTCCGTTGATAACACCGGAGCGTATGCTGTCGGTTGTATTGGATCCCGTAAGGGGGGCAGGGTTTATGTCGCTGACGAGCGGGAGTTTTCCGGTAAAGGCATTCAGTGCTTTGAAACGCATATCCAGCCCGGGTGAAATGCCGCCACCAATGTAAGTTTTTCCACCCAGGATAAGATCGTATGTAATTGCAGTACCGGCATCTACCACCAGGGTATCGGAACCGGGGAACAGGAAACCTGCAGCCACTGCTGCGGCAATGCGATCTTTCCCTAAGGTTTCAGGCGTTTCGTAGAGGTTCTTTACCGGCAGCGGAGTCATTGCGTCCAGAATAATCAGCTTATACCTGCTGCTGAGATATTCAAGAATGATTTTGTCAATGTCTTTAACACTTGAAACAATACAATGTGTGATTTCCTGCCCGGAGGAAATATCCTCCAGATCATCGGGGGTCAAATTCTCGAAAGCTGAATATTTGATGATTTTCCCGTTTTCAAAAATTGCAATTTTTGTGCGGGTATTGCCGATATCAATAATAAGATTCATAATGAGTAAATTGTTGAAATCATTAACGTTAAAGGTACAAAATATAAACCAGGATTTCAATGTGCTGAATAAACGTCAGCTTCATCGATTGAGTGTACATTTTATTTATTTAGAAACCATCTAAATTAAAGATCGGTCAGTCATTTTAAACACGGGACGGCTGTTGATATGTAATTTTTTCTATTTTTGCACTCCCATACCGAAAGGGTGTCGTAGCTCAGTTGGTAGAGCAACGGACTGAAAATCCGTGTGTCACTGGTTCAATTCCAGTCGACACCACAAGGTTGAAAAGGATCTGAAGATTGTCTTCAGGTCCTTTTTTGTTTTTCTATAGCATTACAATATTGTTTTTCAGGGCGAATTTTATCATTTCAACCGTACTCTTAAACTCAAACTTCTGCATGATGTTGTTTTTATGGGTTTCAACAGTCCTGATGCTGATGTTGAGCTTATCGGCAACTTCCTGGTTTGAGTAACCTTCAACATATAGTTTCAATATCTCTTTTTCACGTGGCGTCAGGGTGTATTTGGAACCTGCATCAGCCGGAATGCCTTTCTTAATGCCCGAAACCATGGATGATATGAGTTTTTTCGATACGCTTGAAGCATAATAATCTGAACCGGCGTGAATGGTTCTGATTGCCTCAAGCAGCATCTCCTTGTTGGTATCCTGTTTTGGGAGAATACCTTTGGCGCCTGCCTGTATGGCATTAAAGATGTAATCGTCAGTTGTATACATGCTGAGTATAAGCACTTTGGTTGCCGATCCCATCTCCTTAAGTTTCGCGGCGAGCTCAATGCCGGTCATGTCGGGCATGGAGATGTCGCTGATCACAACGTCGGGCGAAAGGGCTTTTATCTTTTCAAGAGCTGCAAGGCCGTTTTCAGCACAGTCAAGGAATTCGATATCCTCTTCATCGAGGATCATCGTTCTGACGCCATCCCGTATAATCTGGTGATCGTCAACAAATATGACCTTTATCTTTTCCATATCTNNACTGAAGTTTGTTGATTTTTACCCTGATGGTTGTCCCTTCGTCACGAATGCTTTCCACGTCAAAAGTGCCATTCAGGAGAATACTTCTTTCATGCATGTTGAATAATCCCTTGCCCAGGCCAAGGTTGTTCATGCTGAACTCAAATCCTTTTCCGTTATCTTCAATAATGAGTACATAATGTGCAGTGGTTTCGGTTAGTTGTATATGCAGCTGCGTTGCTTCCGCATGTTTAATTGTGTTTGCAATGGCTTCCTGCACTATGCGGTAAAGGTAGATTTTTGTCCGCTGGTCGATTCCTGAAAAGTCGCCGAAGGCTGAAAAATCAATGTTGATCGAAGAATTCTGCCTGATCTGGTTTGCCAGATTGGCGAGGGCATTCTCAATGCTGAATTCCATCAGTCCCGAAGGAGCTAGGTCATAGGATATCTTGCGCAGTTCCTCAATGGCATCGGATAGTTGTTGTTTGAGGTTTGATAACTTGGCTTCATTATTCAGTTCATTCCGGTCGATCATGTTATTCAGTGTCATCCTTATCGCGACAAGCTGCTGGGCAAGCCCGTCGTGGAGGTCAAGCGAAATTCTGTGCCTTTCCTGCTCCTGTCCGTCAAATAGCGCCGTAATTCGTTTGGTCCTTTCATCAAGCAGTTCTGCCGTGTTTTTCTCGATATTTTCAACCATCTGATTAAAGGTGGTTGCCAGTAATCCGAATTCGTTCTGCGAATGGAAATTTACTCTTGTGCTGAAATCACCTTTCCCTATCCGAATAGCGGCATTTTTCATCTCCCTGATAGGTAGCAGAATATCTGTTGAAATTACCTGTGCGATGGAAAAAATGAGCATCAGGATAATTATAGAAATAAAGATAAGGTCATTGCGTAGATTTTTAATGGGAGCCATGGCCTCGCTGTAATCAATTTCGGCTACTATCACATAGTGGTGCCCGTCAATATTTAGTTTGTCGAATGAGCTCAGACACAATATGTTGCGGTAGTCGGGATTAACGGAGTGCCCTTCACCCGATTTGAAAGCCTGCATTATGGCAGGAGTTCTCATTTGGCTGCCTTCTCTGAGGTAGGCAGGGAAACGTGAGCGGCTTTTTATCCTGAAATCCTCACCTACAATGTAAATATCCCCGCTCCTGCCCAGTCCTTTTGTTTGGTTTGTATCCAGCAGAATTTCAGTAATGGTGTCAAAATCAGCCAGCCTGCCAGTGGACTTTAGAGAGCTGAAGTAGTTCTCAACCTGGGCTTTTTTAATAGACCTCAGAGAGTTCAGCTGCTCAATAGCCCTCGACTGTAAGGCATTTCGGGCTTTAAAATATGAGTAAAACCCCATAAATGAAAGGGATGACACGGCTACAATCAGGTATAGATACATGAATTTTCGTGCAATTGACTGATGCAGCATATCCGGTGAATTGAAAACAAGAGCAAAATAAAAAAAGCTGACTGTTAATCAGTCAGCTTTGCAATAATTTATTTTGGGTTAAATAACGCCTTCATCATAAGCCTTCTCACCATGCAGGCTTTCGTCGAGGCCAATTTTTTCGGCAGCCTCATCCACTTTTACCGGAGTGATGATGTTAATCACTATCAGCATAAGGTAGGTAAATACAAATGCGTAGATACTGGCGATTACAACGGCAACGATCTGTTTCATGAAAAAGGAACCGCCTCCGAAAATAAGTCCGTCGGCACCGGCAGGGTTAATCATTTTCGATGCAAAGACTCCCAGCAGGATAGTTCCGAATAAACCTCCCACACCATGCACACCCCAAACATCGAGTGCATCATCCCATTTCATCTTATTCTTAAACTGAACGGCAAGATAGCACATAATACCCGCAGCAGCGCCTATAATGGGAGAAGCCCATAGAGGGACAAAGCCCGCGCAGGGAGTAATGGTGGCAAGCCCCGCTATTGACCCGGTTAGCAGCCCGACAAATTTCGGTTTTCGCTCCCTTATCCATTCCACGGCCAGCCACGACATGGTTGCAAACGATGCGGCAATGTCGGTGTTAAGGAATGCCAGTGAAGTGATATGGTCGACCTGCACCTCGCTGCCTGCATTAAAGCCATACCAACCGAACCACAGCAATCCGCTGCCAATGGCAACAAGCGGTATGCTGTTGGNGGTGGAATTTTTATTTACCCTGGCCCCGACATAAAATACCGAAGCAAGCGCTGCAAAACCGGCTGTTGCATGAACCACTATACCACCGGCAAAGTCGAGTACACCCCATTGTGCAAGCAAACCACCGCCCCAAATCATGTGGACAAACGGGTAATAAACCAGTATCTGCCAGAAGGTGAGGAATATAAAGTATGCTTTGAAAGTGACCCTGTTGACAAAGGCTCCCGTAATAAGGGCAGGAGTAATGATGGCAAACATCATCTGGTAGGCGATGAACACGATTTCAGGAATCTTGCCGTTGCCGGCCCAAAGCGTATCGATCGATATTCCTGATAAAAAAGCTTTATCAAAGTTGCCGATGATACCACCATCGCCTCCGCTGAAACATAAGGAGTACCCGAAGAATACCCATAAAACGGTGGTCCATCCCAGCGATACGAAGCTCTGGATCATAATCGCCAGTATGTTTCGTTTGGTTGCCAGTCCACCGTAGAAGAAAGCCAGACCAGGGGTCATCAGCATGACAAGGCTTGTGGCAAGGAGCATGAAACCGGTGGAGCCGGTATCGAGCAGTCCTGCATTTAACATGATTGCATTAACCATAGTAGTTAGTTTTTTTGTTATGAATTGAAAGGATCAGAAGGAAATTCCCATAGCAATGTAAATCTTGCCGAGGCCGGGATTGGTTGAGAGCGAGCATTGCATAGGCAATGAGAACTTGTCAGTGATAGTGACCGTTTTGGCTAGCTTCACTCCGAGATTGATAATCCCGGCATTTTCGTTAAGGTAATAGCCTGTTTCGCCAGCATCGGTATCAGGATTATCAAGGGCGGCTCCGGCAAATACATTGAGATCGATGTCCGATATTTTCTTTTTGTAGCCAATCTCTATATATTTCGACATAAAAAGGTCGCCGTTGGCTTTACGGGCATCATTGCCATAGAAATTCATGGCAAATAAGGCGGTAAAAGGGAAATTCTCAGTTCCTGCAAACGAAGCGGTTGCTTCGAGTACATGGCCTGTACTGTCGGAATTCCATTCGAAATACTTATCTCTTGCTCCCTGGTTTAACCCGGGGAAGAAATAGTCGGTCACCATGATATTCACCATACTTTTATAGGAGTAGTTCAAATAGAGGTCAACCTCTTCGTTTGAAGTGCCGGCTACACTGAAAGCGCCCCATGTTCCAACCGAAAGGGCATGGGTATCATTCCCGAATATTACACTGGCATAAGGTTGAATGCTGGGACTCTTACCACCCAGGTCAAGGCCTCTCCAGATATACCTGTTGAAAAGATCGGCACCAAGCGAGAGTTGCTGAGATTTTACCAAAGTAAATGTGCAGAGAAGAAGCAGAAGGATAGTGAACTTTTTCATGGGCTGATTCCTGGTTGCTGACAGTAATTGAGGTGCCAAATGTATTTTGCACCTAAGAATCAGGCAATAAAGGGATTTCTAAATTGAAAATACGTAAATCACGTAGGATAACTTGTTGCCCGGCTGAGAAACCTGCTTTACATCAGGTGCTTAATCACCTCAATCATGTGCAGCTCCAGGTCTGCAAGTATGGGCGGGATAGTTTTGACGGATTCAGGTGCTACCGGGAAAACTGCCTGTATCCCCGGAATGTTGCGAAGCAAGCGCTGCACTTCATCAAATTGATTGTCCGGGGCATCACCCTTCACAATCAGGAAATAATTAAAATTTTTCAGGGTTGGCAGCATAAGCATTTCTCCGTTGCTGTTGGCTGCCAGGAAAAAGTCAGACCGAAGGTGCCTGTGGTGATGCCAGAAGAGAGGGAACCTGGCGATATGCTGTAACTTTTCAACGTAAACCGGCAGGTCGTCAACCGATTTCAGGTCTATATCCAGTACCTTATTCAGGAAATGGGCAATCCTGTAATCGCGCAAAGTTGTCGTGATGCCGAGGAACAGGCCGACAGGCTCATAAGCAGGTTCGAGGAGAGATTTTCTTGCCATTTCCTGATAAAAGTTTAATGAATCACCGTATCATGGTTTTATGCGTAAGCCAGCTTGAGCATGTTGGTCTTACCCGAAACATAGATAGGTGTGCTTGCAGCATAAACAATCAGGTCGCCCTGTTTGATCAATCCTTCATTCTTAAGTTTTTCGGTGAGGGATTTGAGTGTTTTGCTGGTCGAGGTCACAATGTTATCGTAAAAAACTCCTTTTATTCCCCACAGAAGGTTGAGCGTACACAACAGTTCACGGTTGTTCGAGAAAATGTACATATCCTGCCTGGGGCGCTGGCTGCTGATGCGTGCTGCCGAATAACCCGTATGCGACATGGCAACAATAGCCCTAGCGTTTGATTCGGTTGCAATACTGCACGTTGAGTAAAGTATCGCATCCGAGATCAGTCTTCCTTTTTCGGTTTCGGGAATGGTATGCCGCTTATTGTAAATATCCTGGTATTGCTCAACTTCGCCGATAATTTTCTTCATGGTCATCACAACCTCTACCGGGAACATACCAACAGAAGTTTCACCGCTTAACATCAGCGCATCGGCGCCATCAAGCACCGAATTGGCAACATCGTTCACTTCGGCGCGGGTTGGACGTATGTTCGATATCATGCCTTCCATCATTTGCGTGGCGATGATCACCGGCTTGGCAGCGGCCAGGCACTTGTTGACGAGGGTTTTCTGTACCAGAGGCACCTGTTCGAGCGGCAGTTCCACTCCCAGGTCGCCACGGGCTACCATCACACCATCGGCTGCAGCTATGATTTCATCCATGTTTTCAACGGCTTCCGGCTTTTCGATCTTTGCGATGATCTTTGGCGAATAACCATCCGTGATTCTTCTGGCAATTTCGTCTTTCAGGTGGAGTATGTCCTGCGCTTTACGCACAAACGACAGAGCTATCCAGTTTACCCTGTTTTGCAGTGCAAATTCGAGATCGAGCATGTCCTTTTCAGTCAGCGATGGCATCGATACTTTCGTATTGGGCAGGTTAACCCCTTTTTTTGATGACAATATTCCACCGTGAATCACTTCGGCTTTTACCTCGTCGGTGCCGTTGGTTTCGAGAACACGCATCAGCAGTTTGCCGTCATCAAGAATAATGTCTTCGCCGGGTCTTACGTCGGCGGCAAAATCGGGATAGGTTATGTACAACCGGTCGGCAGTGCAGACAGTCTCCTTGTTGGTAAAAACCAGTTTATGTCCTTCGGCGAGTTGTACCTGCCCGTTTTCCATCACACCGATCCTGATTTTTGGGCCCTGGAGATCGGCCAGGATGGCGGTATGCCGGTTCAGTTCAGCATTGAGTGAACGGATGCTGGCAATGGCTTCCCTGTGTGCATCGTGTGAACTGTGCGAAAAATTCAGCCTGAAAACATCGGCTCCTGCAATCATCAGTTGCTTCAGCATTGCCGGCGACGAGGATGCCGGCCCGAGGGTAGCTACAATCTTAGTTTTCATAAGTCGGGTACTACTGGTTTCTTATACTGTCTTTAACTTCAATATAAATATTCTCAATGCCTTCGGTTTCTTTCCGGATCTCCGTTTTCAGCTTATCGATCAGGTCCTCAATTTTATAACCTGTCAGGTCATCATCAATATCAACCGAGATAAGCACCAGGTAACGGTGATTTCCCATTACCATGGTTTGCAGGCGATTAATATGTTTTATCTCCTTATGCGAATGGACAATCTGTTTGATCCTGTTGCGCTGGTCGCGGGGGATGCTTTCACCGATGATAAGGTTTTTCACTTCATTGATCAGCACTAGCGAAATGAAGAACAGCAGCACTCCTACCAAAACACTTCCGATTGCATCAAAAACGGGATGTACAAGCAGGGCAAGCACCGTGGAGAGAACAACGATGATTAATCCGACAAGGGCAGCAAAATCTTCGAGAAGTATAACTACAAGGTTCACATCTGTTGATTCGCGTATGGCCCTGAGGATAGGCTGTTTGTGTGTTTTGCGGAATTCGGTGTATGCCACGTGAAACGATTTTGCTTCGATGAGGATGGAACACCCGATGACGATGAATATCCACATTGCGTTTTCAACCTGTTCATGGTGAGAGAGTTTGTTAATGCCTTCGTAAATCGAAAACATAGCCCCGACAAAAAACAGCAATACCGCCACCATCAGTGACCAGAAAAAAACCTCCTTGGCATATCCGAAGCTGTGCAGTTCGTCGGGTCTCTTTTTAGCGCGCTTGTTGCCGATAAGTAAAAAGACCTGGTTCATGCTGTCGGCGGTTGAATGTATGGATTCGGCGAGCATGGCAGCACTGCCTGTAATAAAAGAAACGATGTATTTGATAGTGGCAATCAACAGGTTACCACCAAGCGCAAAAAACACCGCCCTGGTCGATCCGTGTGTACTCATGAGGGATTATAGTCTATCACAAATGTAAGGAAGTATTTTATGGGACGACAGCAGATGGTGAAAGGTTAATGGGAAATTAGTGAATGGTTAATTGTGTATTGGTTAATTGTGTAATGGTTAATTGTGTAATGGTTAATTGTGTACTGGTTAATTGTGTATTAGTTATTGGCCATAATACTCAAAAAAAGAACTTATAGACTGGCACTTCGGCAAGCTCAGTGTAAAAAACTGGGAATAAGATTTAATCATAATCAACCTCCGAATGACCATTAAATTGACAATTGACAGTTGACAATGAATCAACCAACGAAACAACCAATGAATGACGATTAATTAACAAACGAATAACGAACAAACGAATAGCGAATTAAGAACCAGAAATCCTTCAAACAACTCAACAACCCAACAACTGAATGACAACTGAATCAACCACCGAATGACAATTGAATCAACCACCGAATGACCACTGAATCAACCACCGAATGACCACAGAATGACCAACCGAATGACCATTGAATCAACAACCGAATAACGAAATAAGAACCCGAAATTCTTCAAACAACTCAACAACTCAACACCTCAACACCCGAATCACGCCGTCTTCTGTTCCTCCACCTGCATCAGCGCTTTCATGGCAGCATTTTGTTCAGCGCCTTTTATTGAATAGTCCCTGCCTTTACCCGAAGCTTTTTTATCGAGCAGCACTTCAACCACATACTGTTTGGTATAACCGTGGCCTACTTCGTTGAGGGTGACAAATTCAACACTCACTTTTTCACGCTGAGCCCATTCAATGAGCCGGCTTTTGTAGTTGGTATTGTTGTTTTCTAACTGTTCGAGGTCGAAATGCAGCCGTATTACTTTTTCAATCAGCACTTTCCGGGTAAACTCATATCCCTGGTCAAGGTATACGGCTCCTACCAGCGCTTCAAAGGCATCTCCTTTTATTGAGCGGTACACATTATTGGTATCAGGGCTGGTTTGGATGAGGTTTACAATTCCCAGTTTCTGCGAAAGGTTGTTAAGCTGAGCTCTGCTCACAATGCGGGAGCGCATCTCGGTGAGGAAACCCTCATCTTTGAGCGGGAAGGTTTTAAAGAGGTGATCGGCAACAACAGCGCTCAGAATAGCATCACCAAGGTATTCGAGCCTTTCGTTGCTCACTTTGGCGCCATTGCTCAACTCTTTGGCCACACTGCGATGGCGAAGCGCCAGTTTATACAAAAAAATATTCCCGGGGTAAAACCCGAAAATATTTTTAATGGCATTAAATAATGCTTTGTCTTCCGAAAGAGCCGCACGAAGCGGCCTGATTACCTCGAAACGCGGCAAGGTTACTCCTGGAATTTTTTGAAAATCAGTGATGCATTATGCCCGCCGAAGCCGAAGGTGTTGCTCAGGGCAGCATTCACGGTGCGTTGCGAAGCTTTATTGAAGATAATATCAACATTGTTCCCGATTTCTTCATCGTCGGTGAAATGGTTGATAGTAGGAGGTACCAGGCTATTATTGATGGCCAGTACCGATGCGATTGCCTCAACGGCTCCGGCTGCTCCAAGCAGATGACCGGTCATTGATTTGGTACTGTTCACTGCGATATGTTTGGCACGATCGCCAAACACTCCCGTGATCGCTTTTATTTCGGCAATGTCACCCAGAGGTGTTGATGTACCATGGGTGTTTATATGGTCGATCTCATGGGCGGCCATTTCTGCATCCGCTAAAGCTGCACGCATGGAGTTCATGGCGCCAATACCTTCGGGATGGGGTGCTGTCATATGGTAAGCGTCGGCCGACATTCCTGCGCCGGCGACTTCACAATATATTTTAGCGCCTCGGGCGCGGGCATGTTCGAGCTCTTCAAAAATCAGAGCGCCGCCGCCTTCACCAATCACAAAACCGTCACGGTCTTTGTCAAAAGGCCTCGAAGCGGTGTGCGGATCATCATTGCGGGTCGACAAGGCCGTAAGCGCATTAAATCCACCGACTCCGGCAGGATTTACAGGCGCTTCGGAACCTCCTGTGACAAATACATCTGCCTGGTTGAGCCTGATGTAATTGAAAGCATCAATAAGGGCATTTGCCGATGAGGCACATGCCGATATGGTTGCAAAATTTGGTCCGCGAAAACCGTATCTGATCGAGATATGGCCGGCAGCTATATCGGCAATCATCTTGGGTATCATATATGGGCTGAACCGGGGAGTGCCGTCGCCGGCTACATAACCGGAAACTTCATCATAAAATGTGGTCATTCCGCCAATGCCTGAGGCCCAGATAACGCCTACTCTGTCAGGATTAACATTATCGCTGATCAACCTTGCATCGTTCACCGCTTCATCGGCTGTAACCATGCCATAGGCGGCATAGAGGTCGAATTTGCGGGCTTCTTTACGGTCGAAAAAATTCAGCGGGTCAAAATTCTTTACCTCGCATGCAAACTGAGTTTTGAACTTAGATGCATCGAAACGGGTGATGGGCCCGGCGCCACTGACCCCGTTTGCCAAACCGTTCCAGAACTCCGCAACGGTATTGCCAATAGGAGTCAGTGTACCAAGGCCGGTAATTACTACTCGCCTTAACTTCATCAAACGTGATTTAATTATTTCGCGTTGTTTTCGATGTAGGCGATAGCATCGCCAACAGTTCCGATCTTTTCAGCCTGATCGTCGGGAATAGCGATGTTGAATTCTTTTTCGAATTCCATGATCAGCTCAACGGTGTCCAGCGAATCGGCACCGAGGTCGTTGGTGAAACTTGCTTCAGGGGTGACTTCTTTTTCATCAACACCCAGCTTATCAACGATGATAGCTTTTACTCTTGTTGCAATGTCCGACATTGTTTTTTCATTAATTGGTTTGGGGTTGCAAAGAAATACCATTTCAAAATAAAAACCAACTTTCGGTGTAATTATTTGCATGAACCACAGTCTAAATATCAGAAATACAACATGTTGAAAAACCCTGCCGGTTAACTTCCGGATAGCTCTTTCAGGCCTTTTTTTATTATCTGAAGCAATTTCAAACCACCATTTTATTGAAAGAGGGCAGTATTTTCGTTTCCTTTGTGTACTGTTTACCCTGCAGTTAGTATGATGTTTTGTAATTCTTTGAACAGGAACGACTTCGGGCCCCGATTGGCTGTTTTTGCTTCAGGCAACGGCAGCAATGCCCAGCGGCTCGCCGAATTCTTTCACGCCGATGGCTCTGCAACCATTTCGGTTATATATTCCAATAAACCTGATGCTTATGTGCTCGAGCGGGCCAGGCTTCTCGGGATTCCGTCCATGATTTTCGACAGGCATACGTTTTATGATACCGATGTCCTGCTCAGGGATTTGCGTTCCCGTTCCATCGACTGGATCATCCTTGCCGGGTTCCTGTGGCTGATGCCACCTTATCTGCTCGAGGCGTATAAAGGAAGGATAGTCAATATACATCCTGCTTTACTCCCAAAGTATGGCGGCAAAGGAATGTACGGAATGAAGGTGCATGAAGCCGTTATAGCTGCCGGGGAGCCTGAAAGCGGCATAAGCATTCATCTCGTAAATGAACATTACGACGAGGGGCAGGTAATTTTCCAAGCCCGCTGCGCTGTGGAGCCTCACGACACCCCCGAATCGCTGGCACAAAAAATTCATGCACTGGAATATGAGTATTACCCGCAAGTGGTGAAGGATTTGGTCAAAGGAAGGCCATAAAAAAGGAGTTTGAAAGTATCTCAAACTCCTTGTATTTACTGATTATCTCAATCGCCTGTATGTATTAATCTACGACTGAATAAGCTCTCAGACCTGAAAACGGTTGACTGAATCCGGGGGGAGCATGTATTTTCAAATTTTCAAATTTTCAAATTTTCACATCACCTCATCTCCCATTCTCCCGCTCTCTCACTCTCCCACTCTCTCCCGCTCTCACTCTCCCACTCTCCCGCTCTCTAATGTCCTGCCTCTCCAATCACTCTAAACTTATCCCCTGTTTCCTTCACCAGTTTGCGATAAAAATCTTCACTGTATCCGGGTTGTTTAACTGTTGGATTCTGCTCCCCGGTAGGAGTTTTGATGTTGCCGTCCATGTATTTGGTGAAAAGGTAAGCGTACAACTTTTTCCAGGTGTAAACGGTGTTGTTGCCTTGTGTTACCGAGAAGTCAGTAAGGAACTGAACGGCTGAAGCAGGGTCTGTTTTGTATTTTTCTGCGGCAATTTTGTCTACCGCCGGTATCATGGCGATATAGTTTTCTTCGAGTTCTTTCTGTTTTTTCTGGATTTCGGGGATCATATCCCTGTATCGGGTGTATGCGAAGTTCGAAACCTGGTTAAATACCCAAAATGCTGAATTGTCGCTGAAAGTCATCATGTTGCCATTGCCGACGGCAAATGTCTCTGGTACTTCAGTCATGCAGGTGTACATGGGTGAAAATACCGAAGTATAGGTATCGTCGACACCGAACCAGATAATGCCGCCCAGGGGTGCCGGGACATAGGGCCGCGACTGAGCCACGAAAACAAAGCCTGTTTGCTGTGTGCTGATGGCGCGTTCGTTGAAATACTCTTTGCCGTCAACCTCCCAGGTAAGCGGACGCCAGCGAACAATACAGCCGTAAGGGCCGGCACCGGGATCTTTGGTCATATCCATGGGAGTGCCCTGGTAATAATCGCGCATCAGACCGAAAGCTTCCTGCAGGGTGAGCTTATGATCGGGTTTTACATACAGCGGCATGCGGTTATGCATGTTTTCGCCCATGGCATAATCAAGGTACTTGTCCATGCCTTTTGCTACCTTGTTAAAACCGCTCCATACGCGGGCTTCGCAAAAGCGGGCTCCTTCAAAATTCACCGGGTTATAGGTATCGCTGAAGCTGAAATCCTTATCCTCGCCTTTAAACCAGCCTTTTTCACGGGCAAAGGTGATAACGTCGGGTGCATACAGGCAGTTATCGGGATCGTTGAGCGGAAAGGTAGTGATGCGGGCCTGGTTGGCATGGCCCGAGATATATCCGTCAGGAATGCGGACGGCTACCCACACTGCGCCTTTGTTGTGTTTCCAGGTGACGCGGCCTTTTTTGTCCGTTACGGCAACCGGCTTGCCTTTGCCGATCATCTCCATGATCCATACTTCGTTGGGATCGCTGATGGAGAAAGATTCCCCTTCACTGCAATAGCCATACTCAGCTACCAGCCCGGTCATCACGCTGATGGCTTCACGGGCGGTTTTCGACCGCTGAAGGGCAATATAGATCAGGCTGCCGTAATCCATCACGGCGGAAGTATCTTCCAGCCCGGGTTGTCCTCCGTAAGTTGTTTCACCGATGGCAACCTGGTACTCATTCATATTGCCGACAACGTTGTAGGTCTGCCGTGCCTGTTTGATCTTGCCCAGGTATCGCCCGGTGTCCCACTCGTAAACGTCGAGCAGGGCGCCTTCGGGGTAGGTGGCGGCAGGCCAGTGATAAAGTTCACCGTAAAGTGTATGCGAATCGGCAGAATAGCTGATCATGCATGAGCCGTCAGCCGAAGCTCCTTTGGTGATGAGGAAGTTGGTACAAGCCTGTGCCGGATTTACGGCCGCGATCAGTAATAGAAAAATCGCAGGGACTATGAATTTTCTCATGTTTATATGGTTTGAAGTAAGTAAACGGATTGAATTAAAGCGGCAAAAAACAGGAAAGACAAAATTAGTATTTTCAGGAATACTGACAAACCGGTTACAAGGTAAGTTGCCGTTATGTGACGAAGTCCCCCTTGACAAAGGGGGTGGCCGCAGGCCGGGGGATTGCGAACCAGGAAGTAACAGGTTGAAAAGGAGTAAAGTCCAAGGTAATTCTTAAGGACTGTTTAAAGCTCTATTTCTGAAGGAATTCAGGAGTCAGGAGTCAGAAGCCAGAAGCGAGTTCAGCGAAGTTAATCCGGGATATTAATCTGATAATGGTTACATTTTTAACTGTTCTCACTTCTGGAGTCTGTATGCCATATACTGATGAATTCAAATCGTTTATATTTTAATGATTTTAGACAGTTTCTTGGCCCTTACTCTTCAGTCTCGGTTCGATGACCTTTATTGTTCCCGGAATGGCATGCTACAGCTTTATAAAGTTATCCGGAGGATTGTATTGTCGATAATCGATTATAAAGCGAAATCCGGGAGAATTCCTGCCAGGTAATCCGGTTCTGTAAAATTCCCGGATTCAATACTGTTTTCTCTATACTTGCGCTTTAACTGTACTATGAAAAGCCTGTGAAAATAGAGGCCGAATCTGGTGTTGATAAGGATTTGATGCGGCAAAGTCAGGTTAAACAGATGGAATTGTTATTCTATTCCTCTTTTAAATATCGACGGACACTGTCACCCATGAAAATAAGAGAGTATTAACCTTAGCTTCTTACGGCTTGATTACGTTTATTCATGATGATAATCAGATACTTAATTTATTCCAACAGGAAGCACGTGACGATGATTGTTGGATTTTGGTAATTAAATTATAATAATCCCCCGGCCGCCTCTCAGCGGCCACCCCCCTTCTGCCAAAGGCAGACAGGTTGAAAGAGAAGGGGGACAAATCACCTACCTGTACCTCGTCACATTCACCACAAACTTCATGAAAATATACAGCCCGTCACTCAGGCCTGCACGGTAGAGGAGTATCAGGGCAACCGATGCGGCTATAGCGCCATAAGCAAACATGCGTCTCCTGAGGTGCGTGGTTTTCTTCGGCACGCGCGACGGAGGAGTAAGTTTCTTATTGAACAGGGGTGGTATAACGGCAAAGAGCGCCGAAGCAAGGATCATCACATCATAGTCCCAGATGGTGGGATGCTGTGGCGCTGCATTTGGCAGTTTGATGACACAAAGCAATATTGTTCCAAGCACATAGGGCAGCACCATCCTGTTGATAAGCAAATATGGCGTATCCGAGGCCCTGAACCTGAGGGTACGGGTTTCGAGCATGTTGCCGGCATGAAGCCATCCTATCCATGCCATGGTGGCGAGGAAAATAAGGGAGATAAGTATTCTGAAAAAGATGTGCATATACACCCAGGCAATTACATAGCCAAAACCCTGCCAGGTGATGGCTCCTGCCACAAATGCCCCGAGAAAGTGCGCCATGGATAATACAAACAGCCAGAAGACCAGCGTACGGGCTTGTATTCCCATGTGTTTCTTCTTTTTCAGGATAAAATAATATACAAGCCCCATAACAAGTGAGGCAAGGGGCCCGGCAAAAGTTATGGCTACAATGTTCAGGTCGTTCCACTGGGGTGATGTATTGCTGATGGTCCACATCACCTCATAGTAGGTAAGCACCGCATGGATGTTGAAAAATGAAGCAATGAATATAACTGCCAGCGAATAGGTGAACCAGGTGATGATATAGGCAGCCATGAACAGTCCCGTCGAAACGGCAAGTTTCAGCAAGTAGGAGGGCAGTTCATTCCATACACGCAGTAGCCGGGCTGTGGCAGTCGTTTTTTTAATGTCAGCTTCACCCGGGGCCCGGTGTGCTTTCATCATTTTCCTTTTGCTGAAATGCCAAAAGCGGCGCCTCTTGTGAGAATGCGAAGGAGCCGGGTAGATAGCCGCTGTCCTCCTCCGGTGGTGGTGTATGGTTTTCCGCTTTCTGCGAAAGGGATTTATTCTGTTGAGCAGTGCTCTGAAGCGATTTCCCCGTTTGTGATGCTGTTTTTTTTCTGTTACCGGCAGGCCCTGCTGAAGTCTTTCAAATACTGTTTCAGGGGAAGCAGTTCCACCGCCTGATACTTTATTTGCTTCTTTGTTATGACGTTTTTTACCGCTAAAAACATCTGCTATTTTCCGGAAATAGCGTCTGATCCGGTACCACCTTCCGTGGTGATGTCCGTGTTTATGCTTTCTTATTGACGAGCCGGGCAGGCTTCCGGGACTCTTTACGACGGAAGGGATGGTGTGGACAATACCTTCCGGGCTGGTTCCTGTTATGCCTGCCTGCATAGTCTGAACCGGGCGTCTCCTGCTATGCTGCTTCGATGTGCTGCTCAGCCCGAACCACTTCCTGATGCGGTGAATAAAACTTCTGCGGCTTGAACGATGGTGAGCAGGCATGAAAAATAGCAGTAAAGTGCAAACATAGACATTTTTCCCGGGTAATTTAACTACACACTTTTTTGGACACTCCCAGTGATTGACTGGAGCGATTGGGTGATTGACTCAAGCGATTGAGTGATTGACTGGAGCGTTTGTGTGATTGACTGGAGCGATTGGGTGATTGACTGGAGCGATTGGGTTATTGATTCGAGCGATTGGGTGATTGACTCGAGCGATTGGGTGATTGACTGGAGCGATTGGGTGATTGACTGGAGCGATTGAGTGATTGACTCGAGCGATTGAGTGATTGACTCGAGCGATTGGGTTATTGACTCGAGCGATTGGTTTATTGACTCGAGCGATTGGGTTATTGACTCGAGCGATTGGGTGATTGACTCGAGCGATTGAGTGATTGACTCAAGCGATTGAGTAATTGATTCGAGCGATTGAGTGATTGACTCGAGTGATTGAGTAATTGACTCGAGCGATTGAGTGATTGACTCAAGCGATTGGGTGATTGACTGGAGCGATTGGGTTATTGATTCGAGCGATTGGGTGATTGACTGGAGCGATTGAGTGATTGACTCGAGCGATTGGGTGATTGACTGGAGCGATTGAGTGATTGACTCGAGCGATTGAGTGATTGACTCTAGCGATTGGGTAATTGAACGGTCGATTGAGAAATTGAACGGCCGATTGGGTTATTGAACGGCCGATTGAGTTATTGAAAGGCCGATTGAGTAATTGAACGGCCGATTGAGTAATTGAAAGGCTGATTGGGTAATTGAAAGGCCGATTGACTAATTGAATGAGCGATTGAGTAATTGAACGACCGATTGAGTAATTGAACGAGTGATTGACTAACTAGCCCGAGCGAGTGGTATCCTTTAATGACTCTGCTGAGGCTGGCCTTTGAATGAATGTAATTACTCTAAAGCAACAAATCATTTAAACGACTGCAGGAAAGATCCTAATCCATGTAATTATAAAAAAAACATATGAGACTATTTTACAGGCATTTAGGGTTACCGGAAGTTGAGAAATGGTAAATTATACATGCCTGATTAACATTTTATTGACCATACCTTGTTAATAAATAATTGGTTTTTCCGGGCAACATTGTAAGTGTGTATGTTACAAATTAATATTAATACCTTATTTTTGTCCATAAGGTATGTTGTGAGAGGGGCTTTCTCACTTTTTCATAATATATTTTGAATTTAGTAATTGCACAATCTAACAAAAACGGCCGGTACTTGTTACTTTTTTGCTCTTACGTAATTAATACATAACCCTCCGGATTTTGGGTCAGGGTTAAGTATGACTGAGAACAACCGAAACTAACTTTACTTACACCCGGTCAACAGCCTGAAGGCAGTTTGCAATGATTATATTGTAAAATGCCTGTTGATTAATACATTAACACTAATCCTTAGGATATTAATACCGCTGCGATATGAAAAACTTATACATTGATTTCATGGACCTGAAAGATGCTTTTATGAAAGAAGATGCAACATTGCCTCTGTTTAAAAGGAGAAAATCGTATCCTACAAGATCATATTTGTTGACTATGCATAAAGCGGTTGTAGCTGTGTTGCTCATCTGCATTTCGGGATTTATTAAAGTAAATGCTGCCAATGAACCGACAACAAGGTTTTATTTGCAGAATGCAACTTCTTCGGTTACAACAACAAATCAGGGAACATGGAATTCTAGCACTGGAGTGCCCACCCTGGTGATGTCAAAAACCAAATCAGGTTCAATAACTAACCGCGGAGTTGCAGAAACAAGTACTACTAACGGTTATAAGGTAATGATATTGAAATTTGTAAGTGATCCAATACCGGCTCAAACGATATCAGGTACAACATTAAACTGGATAATTGGTGATCAGGAAAGTGCAACAGGTGCCAATGATTATTGGGCTACTCATGCATACGTAGTTAGTAATGATGGATCAACTGTAAGGGGAACACTTTTAAATAATGACGCAGAAAATTCATCCAATGAATGGTCGACTACAGCTGCAGGGGATGCGCCACAAGCAGCTAAAACGCTTTCTACTGTGACAGCTCAGGAAAACGACCGGGTTGTAATTGAAATTGGGTATATTGCCAGAAATACTTCTTTTACTTCTTATACAGGAACTCTCTGGTATGGCGGTACTGGAAATGATCTGACTGCTGGTGGAGATGAAACGACGCTCACCGGATGGTTCGAATTTACTCCTGGTTTGTATCCGCTTGAAACGATTGTTGGAACAGCTACAGCCACGCAAGGTTCTACCAGCATTGACATCTCTATGCCATTCAACGGTGATTTCAACAATAATAACACTTATACTGTGGATTATAAACTTTCTTCTTCCGGTACATGGACAAACTGGGTAACTGCTGCAGCTCATACTACTTCTCCTTATGCAACGACAATAACAGGTTTGAATCCCACAACCAGTTATGATGTAAGATGCACTTATAACGATGTCGATGGAGTAACGGGAACCAACCCACAAACATTATCTAATATTGTAACATCTGCTATTGTTAATCCTGTTGGTACCCTGGACAACTGGAGTAATGTTTCGTCAAATGCTCCGAATAATGCTAGCGGTACCAGAAGTGTTACTAATCAGACCGTATCATCAGGTACAGACAGAATTTTCATTGTGGCTGTATGTATGGAAGCAAGTAGTACTCCAACATCTATTACTGCATCTGCAACTTTTGGAGGAGTATCATTAACACAAATAGGTATTTCAAGTTCCACTGGCCGTGAACTATGTTACATGGGCTATCTTTTAGACTCGCAAATTCCAAGTGGTGCAAATACGCTAGCGGTTAGTTATGCAGTGACAGGAACAGGAGTAACAGTAAGCGGACTTCATATAAAATGGGGCTCCTATGAAGGAATCAATCAGTCAAACCCAATATATGATGCAAATGCGAATTATAACAGTGGAACATCAGTAACCTTCGGCGCTCAGATTGATTACATTGCAGATGTTATGTCGTTGTATACTGCTGCCAATGGTGGCAGTGTAGCTACGATGACAGCACCATCAGATTTCACCACTAATTCCGGAGCGACAACCAGTACTTCCGGGCATACAAGTTTTATTGCTGAAACAGCAATAAAAACCAGTTCCGGAAATTATCCTGGTACTACTTCTGTTAGTTTCGGGGGTTCTACTTCCAGCAGATCTGCACTTGTGGTTACATCTTTGAGATTTAAATCGACTCCAACCATTACCGCATGGCCTACAGCCAGTGCTATATGCCTTGGAAGTGCGCTTTCAGCTTCTACGCTTTCCGGAGGATCAGCATCAGTGCCTGGAAGCTTTGCTTTTACAACACCATCAACGATACCTGGCACATCAGGCACCTATTCTGCATTGGTTACTTTCACGCCAACTAACACAGCAGCCTACAATACTGTAACCGGTAGTGTAAGTGTTATAGTTATTGAACCTGCCACAGCAAATGCAGGTACTGCAGTTTCAACCTGTTCAACTGCAGGAGCAGTGAATGTCACGACCGGCGCTTCTGCGACAAATTATAGCAGTATAAACTGGACCTCGAGCGGGACCGGTAGCTGGACAAGCCAGACTTCGTTAACCCTTGCTTCTTACACTCCGAGTGCAGCTGATATTACGGCAGGCAGTGTAACACTGACACTCACTGCCAATGGAAATTCACCCTGCGGCAATGCCACTTCCACAAAGACACTGACAATTACAGGTGCTGCTACATCCAATGCCGGAACTGCCGTATCAACCTGTTCAACTGCAGGAGCAGTGAATGTCACGATCGGCGCTTCTGCAACAAATTATAGCAGTGTAAACTGGACTTCGAGCGGGACCGGTAGCTGGACAAACCAGGCATCATTGACTCTTGCTTCTTATACACCTAGTGCTGCTGATATTACAGCAGGCAGTGTAACACTGACACTAACTGCCAATGGAAATTCACCTTGCGGCAATGCCACATCAACAAAGACACTGACTATTACGGGTGCTGCGACAGCAAATGCAGGTACTGCAGTTTCGACTTGTTCAAGCGCGGGAGCAGTGAATATTACAACCGGCGCTTCAGCAACAAATTATAGCAGTGTTAACTGGACCTCGAGCGGAACCGGAAGTTGGGCCAACCAGACTTCGTTAACCCTTGCTTCTTACACTCCGAGTGCAGCCGATATTACGGCAGGCAGTGTAACACTGACACTAACTGCCAATGGAAATTCACCTTGCGGCAATGCTACTTCCACAAAGACACTGACAATTACAGGTGCTGCTACATCCAATGCCGGAACTGCCGTATCAACCTGTTCAACTGCAGGAGCAGTGAATGTCACGACCGGCGCTTCTGCAACAAATTATAGCAGTGTAAACTGGACGTCGAGCGGAACCGGTAGCTGGGCCAACCAGACTTCGTTAACCCTTGCTTCTTACACTCCGAGTGCAGCAGATATTACAGCAGGAAGTGTCACACTGACACTCACTGCCAATGGAAATTCACCTTGCGGAAATGCAACCTCACAAAAAACACTAAGTATTACAACAGCCGCCACCTCCTACGCCGGTCCTGATGGCAGTTCTACAATCGGCGTGCCATACACCATGAGCGGAGCCAGCGCATCAAACTATGCCGGCATATTGTGGACCAAGAGCGGTGGTACCGGTACATTCACAGGTACGGGTACACTTACACCTACCTATACNCCCGCTGTGGGCGACCCCTCCAGCATAACATTCACCCTGACAGCCGGCGGCAATTCTCCCTGCGGCGATGCTGCTGATGATATGGTCCTTACGATAAACTCAGCACCTCTCACCGCAAGCTGGAGTACAACCGCTGCCAGTACCAACTGGTTTGCTCCCGGCAACTGGGCAGGAGGAGTTGTACCGGGTTCGGTTACCAGTATTACCATTCCCGGAGGAGCCTCAAACTACCCAACACTTACTTCTGACGTTACCTGCCAGAATATTACCATTGAAGACGGCGGTTCATTTATAGGTTCCGAGCATCTTACCGTGACAGGCACATCCCTGGCAAAGCGCAATGTATCTGCTGATGCATATCACTTCCTGTCGTCGCCGGTCAACAGCACAACTTTCGGGGATGTATTCCCCAACAACCAGAACAAGATCTGGGCCCAGGTGTATGACGAACCTACCGGTACATGGGTAAACCAGACGGTTTCGGGTACCCTGGTTCCCGGCATCGGTTATTCGGTATGGATTGATCCTTCCATAGGAAATCAAACCGCTTTGTTCTCAGGTACTTTCAACAGCCTTCCCGAAACGGAAACCTTGTCGTTACAAAATAATAGCGGTGACCCTGATAAAGTTGGCTGGAACCTGCTCGGCAATCCCTTCACCTCGGGTATCGACTGGGATAATGGCGCATGGCATGGCGGCAATGTTGACGGCTCGGTGTATATCTGGGACGGTGCAGCACAAAACTACAAATCGTGGAACGGTTCAACGGGCAGTTTGACCGGTGGAGTGATTCCGCCGCAAAACGGTTTCTTCGTGAAAACCAATTCGAATAATTCAACCATCACCATTCCGCTGGCTGCCAGGGTTCATACCAACCAGGGTTATTATAAAGATGCGGTTCCTAATACGCTTCAGTTGGGTATCACCGGCAACGGTTATCACGACGATACATACATACAATTTACTCCTGAAGCCACTTCAGGCTTCGATGCCAGCGGTGATGCCTATAAACTCTGGGGTGTCACCGGTGTTCCCCAGATTTACAGCATTATTCCCGGCGATGTGCTTTCAATCAATGCCCTTCCGTCAACTGAAGCCAATCCCCTCGTTTCACTGGGTTTGAAAGTGGGAGCCGAAGCAACCTATACCCTCACCGCTTCCGGTATGAGCAGTTTTGATCCTTCGGTACCTGTGCGGCTTGATGACCTCAAACTGGGCATTACCCGTGACCTGAGGCTGATGGATATTTATACATTTACTGCAGCGCCCGGTGATGCCGAAAACCGCTTCAACATCAGGTTCTATTCTCCCGTTGGGATGGATGAACCGGTATTGAGCGAGTTTTATG
Source organism: Lentimicrobiaceae bacterium (assembly GCA_015657475.1). Lineage (GTDB taxonomy): Bacteria > Bacteroidota > Bacteroidia > Bacteroidales > UBA4417 > UBA4417. Next base: position 225,384 of record JADLKF010000004.1, read on the forward strand.
TATACGCTAACCAGGGGAAAATAACCGTGAACAATGCGGGCAGTTACCTGGGTATCCTTTATGTTTACAATACGGCCGGACAGCTACTAAGAACGCAGAAAATGGAACCCGGCATCCATGATGTTGGGGCATTTCCGGTCGGGGTGTATATAGTAAAGGCGGTTACGGGTAAAACGATTGTCTCGCACAAGGTGGTATTGTTTTAACACACGAAATAAGTAATCATTAACGATATGAAGAAGATATTAAAGTTTTTAGGAATCGCTCTGTTTACGGTTGCAATAAACAATACACTGATAGCACAGCCCCTGCCGGGAGGCGGTGACCCGGGTGGCCCGGGCGGCGACCCCATAGCCGGCGCCCCCGTGGGCGATGGCCTCCTGATACTGGGAATACTTGCGGCGCTGTATGCCGGTAAGAAGATATACGAACTCTACCTCGAAAACAAACTTGAAAAAAACGAGGATAAAAAAGAACCCTGAAAACTGCCCCGCTGGATACCAATTTCCCGAAAGCGCTGAAACAGGATAAGTTAGGCGTCTTACATATGAGGAAATTTGTATTTTTGCAGGCTGGAAATATCAAGCGGTATTAGCAAGAGAATACATGTAAACAAAATTGTTAATTAGAGGGGATATCTTGGATTGCTGGATTAAAGGATAATTAACTCTTGAATTTACAAATATTAACATTAACCTAATGAACCATGAAAGAAATATTATCTCTGAGGAGTAGAGCTAAAAGCAATAGTGACATTTCTAGCAGATTGGTTATAAATATAAAAAACAAAATCAACATGAACAGAATTGTATTCGTTAATGGATTACATAGGTCTATTGTTTTTCTATTCTTGCTTTTAATTGTTAACACGCATCTGAGAGCGGCAATCACACTAAGAGGTTATCAAACAAATACAACTACCAACACTACGCTTACAATAACCAAGCCTACCGGTTTAGCAGTAGGTGATGTAATGATAGCACAAATAATGCAAAGCGGGAATAATAATGTATCTTCGATTGGAGATGCTTCATCGACAGGTTGGACGCAAATAGCAGGAAGTAATATTAATGCTGTAAATAGGAACTACAGTCGTGCAACATTGTTGTATAAGATAGCAACTAGCAGCGATGTAGCTGCAACGAATTTTTCATTCACATTAAATGGTAATGCAGACGATGGGGAAGGTGGTATTGTTGCTTTTGCTGGTGTTGATGTAGCCTCAGGACCTTTTGATGTTACTCCGGGTAGTGCATACACAAATATTGCCACGGATAATTCTCTTACGGCTACTGCAATTACAACTGTTTCAGCAAATGCAGCAATCCTTATGTTTGGCGCTCTTCACGATAATATTAGTATTTCTAACTGGACTACAACATCCCCAGGAACCCTGACAGAATTGTATGATCTTCCATTCAATGCTGATATTGATATGGGTTTAGGAGCAGCTTGGGCTTTGAAGTCAACTGCGGGTTCAACGGGAACTGGATCTGCATCTTTAGGTAGTAGTATTGCTAATGGGGCTATTCTTATTGCTTTAAAACCGGCTCCAGCACCTACGATTACTGGTTTTAACCCGAACACTGCCTGCCAGGGGCTACAGGAGTTGTGATTACCGGCACTAATTTCACAGGGGCTACCAATGTTAGTTTTAACATAGCATCAGCAAGTTTTGTTGTAAACAGTTCGACCCAGATTACTGCAACTGTTCCGCTTACAGCTACTACTGGCTCTATTAGCGTAACAACTCCGGGAGGTACAGCCACCAGTGTTACACCGTTTACTGTTAATCTCTTGCCGTCAGCCGCTGGTACCATAACAGGTACTTCCACTGTTTGCCAGGGTGTATCCGGGGTATCATATTCTGTTGTATCCATATCAGGTGCAAACAGTTATGTATGGGAATATACAGGTACCGGGGCAACCATCAATGGCACTGCTAACAGCATTACAATTGATTTTTCCTCTGGTGCCACAAGTGGTAATCTTACAGTAAAAGGCCATAATGATTGTGGCGATGGAACGGTTTCTGCTGATTACAGCATAACTGTAAACACTTTACCTTCAGGGATTACAATCTCTCCTTCTTCTGCAACTATTTGTAAAAATAATATTCAGCAACTGACAGCCAGCGGAGGTGTTTTAAATACTCAGTCAAGCAGTATAGGATCGGGTACATCATACAATACTAGTACAGGTTATCCAGCTCCTTATGGAGCATATTATGAATCGGCAAAACATCAAATCTTAATATTAGCTTCAGAATTAAACAGTGCCGGTATATCTGGCTCACATGATATCACCTCTTTAGCGTTTAATGTTGCAAACGTAAATGCATCTGGGATACATACTGATTTTACTATTAGACTGGCTAATACGTCATTAACAGCTTTGACAACGAATTTTGTGACAACCGGTTTCACCACAGTTTATGGACCAACAGATTATCAGCCTGTTACAGGTTCAAATGTACATTCATTTACCACCCCATTTGCATGGGATGGGACTTCAAATATTATAGTTGAGACATGTTTTTCTAATGACCCAACGGGGGGGGCGGTACCTTATATACTGAAAACGCTTCCATTTATTATACAACAACTGGTTTTACAAGTATATCATGGGCACGTGCTGATAATGCTAATGAATGCACATTAACCACTGCAACTAATACAGCCTCAACAAGACCAAATATTGTATTTGGTTTTGAAACACAACCTATTACTTGGTCCCCTACAACTGGTCTATACACAGATGCAGGAGCCACAACACCTTATGGAGGTGCAGCTTCATTAACTGTTTATGCAAAACCGGCTAGTACTTCCTTATACACTGCATCATCAACTACCTCTGCAGGTTGTACATCAAGTAATAATGTATCCATTACCGTAAATGATGTTCCAAAAATTGATAATTTAACCAGTCCGGATGAATTATGTGCCGGGGGGTCACTAAACCCTGTTGTTCCGAATGTTATCCCAAGTGGCTCTGCAATTTCGGAACAGGGATGGCAGATGGAAACCAGTGCCGGATCTGGAAATTTCGCAGGCATTTCGGTACCATATGTTGTTTCGATCGGTGATGACGGGAAGAGGATCCGCTACTATGCTATCAATGGATGTGGCACTGCCTATAGTGATGAACTCGCGATCACAGTAAATGATTTGCCTGTTCCATCATTTACCGCTGCTCCAGACGAAAATACATGCATCAATGTTTCAGTAACATACACTACACAAGCCGGCCAGTCAAACTATAGTTGGAATGTTCCGGGAACTTCCGGTATTGATTATAACATTACAGCTGGCGGTACGGGCTCAGGAAGTAACGCAGTAACATTACAGTGGTTAACAGCCGGGAGTAAAACGGTTACTGTCAACTACTTGAATTCAGTTGGGTGCCAGGGATCGGGTCCTGCTTCAAATACTATAGTTGCAAACTATGGCTCACTCTTATGGAAAGGGGGAACATCAGGAACTCCTAACAGTTGGGACGTATTAACTAACTGGCAGATTTCGTCTGTTAATTCAAATTCCCCACCTGCTGCACCTTGTTCGTGTACGGATGTAACAATACCCTTGCTTGGGTCCGATGCCTATCCTACACTAACCTCTACTGTAGTAATCAACAATTTAGTGATTCAGAACGGTGCTTCTTTGTTAGGCAATGAATTTCTGACAGTTGGCGGAAATGCCACTGTAAAAAAAGTAATTAACGATACCTGGGATTGGCATTTACTATCGTCTCCGGTTAGCAAGCAATACATCTGGAATCAGTTTGCTCCAACACCATCCGGCACAGGATATTCAACCTGGACATGGCCGGTAGCTGATATTGACTGGGATTTCTATTACTTTAATCCGAAAGTCACAAATGTTTATCCTAATGTTCCGTGGGTAAATATCAGAAAAGCCGCGTCAGGCAATGATTTTCCGTATAATTATGGTCCGGTGGATGCAACAACTCCAAATGGAACCGGAGCTGATGCCGGTTTTGGCCAGGCACAGCCATATTTCACCCCGGGCAGAGGATATCTGATTGCATATAATAATACCTCCTATGCAACGGAGCATAGTTTTACTGCTTCCGGCACCGAACACCTCAACGATGGCGATTATGTGGTAACACTCTCAACAACTGGCAGCAACTTTCACCTGGTAGGAAATCCGTACCCTTCATCCCTTGACTGGGGTTCATCAAGCTGGGGTACCGGCAGAGCAGGACTTAGAGCTTCAGGATCAGGATTCGATTACTGGATTTGGGATGACAGCGGCTCAGGAAATTATCGTACCGGCAATTCAGGCGGTACCTATGGCACAGGTATCAGCAGATACATCGCTCCTATGCAGGGCTTCTTTGTAAAAGCTGATTCATTGGTTACTGGCGGTACATTCACAATGACAAACAGTGTCAGGGCACACAGCACTCAGTCGTGGGTGAAATCGGATGAGATTCAGAATAATATACTCAGGCTAAAGCTTTCGACGGATCAAAATACCTATTGGGATGAAATGATCGTCGATTTTAATTCGTTGTATACTGGTGAAGAGGGTTCCCCTAAATTTGCCAGCTGGTACACGGCAGCACCTGAAATCTGGGCGCTTAAAAATGGAAACAGGTACACTTTTGACCGTTATAAAGAGGTGACTTCAGCGCTGGAAGTGAATGTGAATGTTAAGTGTGGCGTCACTGGCACCTATACCATCACGGCTACCAATATCAACGACTTCGATCTTTCCAATATCGTTTACCTCGAAGACCTGAAAACCGGCAACAAGGTGAACCTTAAAGAAGTGGGATCGTATTCATTTACCGGCGGGCCCAATGATGACAAGGCGCGTTTCAGGGTTACATTTGCCGAGATTACCGGTACAAATGATGCCGCATTACAAAAACCTGTGTACATTTACAGCTTCGAAAAGGATGTTTTCGTGAATGCCGGAAGCCTTACCACCGGAAGTTGTGATGTTTACATTTACGATGCCATTGGCCGCCTGGTGTATAACGGCAGGTACATACCCGTTGCCGGAAACCATAAGTTCACCACGCTTCAAACGCCGGGCGCCTATGTTGTAAAAGTGATCTCACACAGCGGGACAACCACGGCAAAAGTCATCATACCCTAAATAATATTGATCGCTCGTATATTCATTGGTTAATCAGAAAAACAACAGGAACCAGGTTATGAAGAAGATACTTTCATTTTACTATTCGCTATATCATCCGCAGTATTCAACCAGGGGTTTGCCCAGGGGCCACCTCCGCCTCCCGGCGGCTCAAATGAATGGGTACTGCCAGCGGCGGACATGGCACAGGTGGTAATGCCGGGCCTTCGGCTGCACCGGTCGGCGGCGGACTTGAAATACTGTTGGTGTTGGATTGGCCTATGCAGGCAGAAAAGTATACAAGTTAAAGAGTGAGGAGACGGAGTAGGGAGAAGGGAGGACGGAGAACGGAAAACGGAGAAGGAGGACGGAGAACGGAGAATGGAGGACGGAGAAGGGAGAACGGATGATGAGCAATCAGATATAAAGGTGTCACTCAAACGATAATTAAGGCAGCTTTCAGAAATGGAGGCTGCTTTTTTAATTTATGAAAATCAGCAGGTTAACGCATCCCGGATGGAATGTGTTTTTAAGCAGGAAATTTTTACATTTAAGCAAAATATATATAATTAGCCTTATTATTTATCAACAACAATTTTGTTAATAACTCACAGAAATATTGAGTTATAACTTCCGGCAGCTCAATATATTTGCGCCGCTATTTAGCCATTGGGATTGGGGGATCCATGACATGAATACTTTCAGGGGAAATACATATACATTTACCTTATGCCGGTAATTACCGGCATATTGCTATGGCTGGCGGCTCTGCCCTCNAGGCTGTGGTTCCTGGGTTTTATAGCATTCATTCCTTTACTTTCTGCTGCCGGACTTGCTGCCGGACTGAAAAGGCCGGTACTTATCTTCGGGATACAGCTATTCACCGCCCTGGTCGTGTTCTACGCCGGAGTGGCTCACTGGATTTTGCAAACCACCTGGCTTATCTATCTCATCGGTTTTCTGATAGTCCTGCCTTACCTCCTCCTCCTTACCCCTTACATAATCCTGCAAAAGCGTGGCAGCAGGCTTGCCCCGGCCTATTTTACCGCTGCATGGCTCACCGCCGAACTGCTGCAGTCCTACTTCCAGCTCGGATCGCCGTTCTATAATCTTGGTAACAACCTCGGGAAAATACCCCGGCTGATTCAGTGGTATGAGTTCACCGGGGCTGCCGGCGGTACGCTCTGGATGTTGTCGGTGAATTTCCTGCTGTATTCACTTATCATGGCTGTGATACGCGACCGGAAAGCGCTGCTGCGAAAAGCCCTGGTACCCGCGCTTGTTGTTGCCGGCCCTGTGGTTATATCCCTCATCATGTTTCACAATTATAAGGAGAAGGGTGCCCGGTCGGAGGTTCTCATTGTTCACCCTTCTACCGATTGCACCATGGTGAAATACCGCATCAACATTTACGAACTGATGGACATCTACCTCAAAGTGATGCTTCCGCAGCTTACCCAAAACACGGATTATGTGGTACTTCCCGAAACGGCCATCACCAATGCCGGGTGGGTAAGGGACCTGGACAACAACCTTGTTTTCGACTACTTCAGGCAGAAAACAGCAGCTTTCCCAAACCTGAAACTCGTGACCGGGGCCATCACCTATGAAGCCATCAGTAATGTTGAAAAGATAAAAGGGTACAAAAAAATACCCGGCATCAGGTATTCCGAAAAGTACAACACCTGGTATTATACATACAGTTGTGCATTACTGGTGCAGAAGGGCCAGCCGGTACAAATGCGCACCAAGGACGGGCTGGTGCCTTACCAGGAATATGCACCATACCCTCGCGTTTTGCCCCGTTTCTCCCCCGTTGGCATCGATTTCCAGTTCTCGAAAAGGGAAAGAAACAGTACAGTCTTTGCAGATGACAACAGGACCCGGACAGCGGCCTTCATCTGCTATGAACTTGTGTATGGCCGGTTATTTGCCAGGGCGGCACGGTACGGGGCAGAGGCATTTTTTGTGATGCTGAACGAAGGCTGGTACAATGATCCCAAAGTGTCGGAACAATTCATTCGATTGTCGGTGATAAGGGCCATAGAAAACAGGAGATATATTGCTCATGCATCCAATATGGGGATATCGGCATTCATTAATCAAAAGGGAGAAGTGGTGCAGCGGACAGATATCAAATCGCCGGGATTCCTCAAACAGGAAATCTTCCTGAACAGGAAAAAAACAGTTGCAGCGATGTTCGGAGACTACCTGGGTTTCATCGCCGCCCTGTCCATAGCATTGATCTTAATACATGATATATTCATGAACAAAATAATCACAAAGTTTAAACATTGAAAACTATGAAAGAAAATAGCCCTGATAAGTTAAAACAGTTCAAGGGTTCAGTTATAATGATTAACTGCCCGAAAACCATGAAGCATTTTCTGACCCTTTCATTGCTGGTATTATTAACCATTGGAAGCGGCAATGTTTATGCCTGCGGCGGGACTGCCCCCACCGCGGATTTCAATGTTGACAACACGGCCCCGGTGCTGGGTCAGCCGGTGACTTTCACTGACAATTCAACCGCCGGAACAGGTTTCTTAGGAGGTTCTGACCCGATAAGTTCGTGGAGCTGGGATTTTGGATCAGGAGCCAACCCTGCAACAACGACAAATAAAGGGCCAAATTCGGTAGCATATACTGCTACGGGTTCAAAATCTGTTTCATTGACTGTGACATCAAACAGCGGGAATTCTGATAATGAAACCAAGGCCAATTATATAACTGTCAACCCTACCCCGGTACCTACAGCCGGTAATAACGGACCCGTGTGTGCAGGATCGGCCTTGACGCTATCAGCATCAACAATTTCAGGCGCAACCTATCACTGGACCGGGCCAAACGGTTATACTTCCACTGCACAAAACCCGACGGTAAGCTCAAGTGCAACAACGGCAATGGCCGGAACATACAGCGTAACGGTTACACTTTATGGTTATACCGGCAGTCCGGGGACAACCACAGTAACGGTAAATGCAACTCCTACAGCCCCCACAGGCATATCAGGTACAACCACTATTTGCAATGGAACATCAACCACGCTCACAGCCACAGGAGGCAGCGAAGGCGGAGGATGCACATACCAATGGGGCACGGGCGCAACGGTTGGCTCTAATATTATCTCAGGGGCTACATCAGTCAGCTACACCACACCGGCATTAACTTCCAATACAACCTATTGGGTGCGCAGGGTGGGATTGTCGCCGTGCTCAAACACAACAGGAGGAGTAAGCCAGGCGATTACTGTAACCGCTCTGCCTTCAGTATCAACCGGAATTGGTGCCAGCCCTTCCAGTATTTGCCAAGGCTTACCCTCAACTATTTCAGTTACCAATCCCGGAGCAGGCTACACTACTGACTGGTTCACCGGAAGCTGCGGAGGAACTGCAGTAACGGGAGGAACCGGTGTTAACACACTTTCGGTCAGCCCTGCGGCAACCACAACATATTATGCACGCAAACGGAACACTTCTACCGGATGCGTTGCTGCAACATGCGCCAATGTTACAGTGACTGTTACACCTGCCAGCGTGGGAGGCACAGCCACAGCTACTGCCGCTACGGTTTGCTCCGGCAGCAGCACTTCAATTACAGTTTCGGGATACACAGGCACAATTCAATGGCAGCAATCTGCTAACGGAACTACCGGCTGGGCCAATGTAACGGGTGGGAGCGGAGCCACAACAGCTACTTATACCACTCCAAACCTCACTGCAATCACTTATTACAGGGCTGTGTTGACAAGCGGCGCCTGCTCAACGTCAAATTCAACGGTTGCTTCGGTTACCGTCAGCCCGGCCAGCGTGGGAGGTACAGCCTCGGCAGCTTCTTCAGCAATATGTGCAGGTACTAATACCACAGTTACAGTCGCCGGATATACCGGATCAATCCAATGGCAGCAGTCAGCTAACGGAACTTCAGGCTGGACCAATGTAACCGGCGGAAGCGGGGCAACGACAGCTTCATATACTACACCGGCCCTTTCAGTTACTACATACTACAGGGCTTTGGTGACAAGCGGTGCCTGTTCATCGGCCAATTCCACCACGGCGCTGGTAACGGTCAGCGCTGCCAGTGTTGGCGGCACAGCCTCAGCAGCAGCTAATGCATTATGTTCGGGCAGCGGTACGACGATCAACCTGTCAGGACAGACAGGCAGTACAATTCAATGGCAGGAATCGCCCGATGGTACTTCAAACTGGACAACCGTAGCCAGCGGGTCGACTGCTTATTCCACGGGGAATTTAACTTCCAATAGTTACTACAGGGCGATTGTTACCAATGGCATATGTGCATCGTCATCGTCAAATGTGGCCGGGGTTTTTATTAATCCGGAATTCGTGTGGAACGGTTCCAGTAATGACTGGAGCAGTTCTACAAACTGGAAGTTTTCAAGTATCAGCGACAACCCTAATGTGCCTCCCCTGTCATGCTCAAACGTAACAATTCCCAAACTGGCCTCCGGAAACTATCCGACCATATCGGCCCACACAACCATCAATAATCTCACAATTAACGACGGTGGTTCAATTCTGGGTAACAGCAATCTTACGGTCAGTGGCACCACCACCATGCAAAAAGAGGTTACTGACGACAATAACTGGTCGTGGCATTTCCTGTCATCACCTGTGAGCAATCAGTATATATGGAGCCAGTTTGTTCCCACACCTCCCAATGGTTCGGGGCCGGGGTCCTGGTCGTGGCCGACAAACAACATAAGCTGGGATTTTTATTATTTCAATCCTTACATCACCAATGTGTACCCCAATGTGCCATGGGTTAACCTCAGGAAAGCAGCATCGGGCAGCAATTTCCCCTATAACAACGGCAGCATTGATGATCATGACCCCGTTACAGGTGCCGAAGCGGGTTTCGGGAATGCTCAGCCTGTATTTGAAACAGGCAGGGGATACCTGGTTGCCTATAATTATGATGCCGGACAGGGGCCTGTTTATCCTTCCACAATGCACAATTTTACCGGCAGCCTCAATTATGGAGATGTTCCTGTAACCCTTATCAGGACAGGCAGCCTCTACCAGCTTATCGGGAACCCATATCCTTCGTATCTCGATTGGGAAGATCCCGACTGGAACAGGGATGGGCTGGCTTCCTCTGAAAATCAATCCTCCGGATTTGATTACTGGGTATTTGATGACGGGCCAAGCGGAGGCAATTACCTGGTGGGCAATTCTACCGGCACCTATAGCACCGGAATAAGCAGGAGGATTGCTCCCATGCAGGGTTTCTTTGTGAAGGTAAATAATACCTCCGGTGCATTTACTTTCTCTGAATCAGTGAGGTCGCATGGTATACAGGACTGGGTTGAATCGGCCATCAGCAGAAATAATTTGCTCAGGTTGCAACTAACCACCAGCCAGAACAATTTTCATGATGAACTGATGATTGATTTCAGGGAGCAGTTTTCAGGCCAGGAAGGCACGGAGAAATTCTACAGCATGAACACGTACGCACCGGAATTATGGTCAGTGAAAAATGGCCACATTTATACAATTGACCGTTATAAAAAGGTTACTTCCGACCTGAAAGTGAATGTGAGCGTAAAATGCGGAGTGACCGGAACATACACCATCACGGCCACCAACATCAATGACTTTGCACTGTCGAACATTGTTTACCTCGAAGACCTGAAGACGGGTAACAAGGTAAACCTGAAAGAGACAGGATCATATTCATTTACCGGCAGCCCGAACGATAATAAGGACAGGTTCACCTTGTATTTTGCCGAAATCACCGGTAAAGAGGAGCTAGCCTCTGCCAGGAAAGTAAATATTTTCAGTTATGGCAAAGATGTATTCATCAATACCGGCAATGAGAATACGGGCCGGTGCGAAGTGTATATTTATGATGAGATTGGCCGCCTGATTGAATCGGGAAGATGCCAACCGGCTAACGGAAACGTGAAATATACAACATTGAGAAAACCGGGGGTATACATCATAAAGGTTCTGACAGGTTCCGGTGTTACCACAACCAAGGTCATCATTCAGTAAACACTGATAGGTAAGAGGATCAGGGGAAGGGATTGTGCAGAATACGGCCTGCCAGCCTCCCCCCGAACTGTAACGGACTGTCATCTGAAGCATTTCAGGGGTGATTAACACAGATCAGCGAAAATCAGCAGCAACCGCGTTATCAGCGTCCTGATATTTGTGGCATGAGACCCTTCGACAATGCTTCGACTTGCTCAGCATGCAGATCAGGGTGAGGGTTTGGGAGTTGATGGAATGCGGATATTATAAAGTATTGTAGATGGTTACATTAATTTTATTGTACTGATTGCATCATTAAGGCTGCTGACAATGACATCTGCCCTGAGCTGATAGGGTTCAACCGTGATGGGGGCGACTACAAATGTCTTAACAGGCGCAATATCATCTAAGGCATCCCACCAGCTTCGGGTTAGTTGTGGAGCAGTGGATGCTTTGCATTCAATGGCGATGGAACGTCCACCTTTTTCAAGGATAAGGTCAATTTCGCTACCAGCGGCTGTTCGGTAATAATAAGGTGTCCATTCGGGCATATTCATTACAATATTTTCAATGACTAACCCTTCCCACGATGCACCAAAAACCGGGTTTCCCATCAATGTGTTGAAATCAGGCTGTAATAAAAGCCGGTGAAGGATGCCGGTGTCCCGCAAATAGATTTTGGGTGATTTAACAAGCCTTTTTTTTACGTTGGCCAAATATGGCTGTAATGTTCTCAGGATATAAGTTTGTTCAAGCAGGTCGATGTATTTTCTTACCGTGGGATGAGTAAGGCCAAGTGATTCGCCGAACTTTGAACTGTTAAGCAGTTGGCCATGGCTGTGGGCGCACATCACCAGTAGTCTTCTTAACTGAAGTGCCGGTATTTGAATACCCAGTTGCGGGATATCCCGTTCGAGATAAGTGCGGATAAAACTTTCGAGCCAAATCATAGATTCTTCGTCACTATCACTGAGGTAGCTATCAGGATATCCGCCTCTTAGCCATAAGCGTTGAAGTGAAAAGCCCGGTTCGTGAAATACCTCGTTAATAAGAAAGGGGGATAGTTCAATGATTCCGATGCGGCCGGCAAGCGTTTCAGAGCTTTTCTGCAATAATTCCCTTGAAGCTGAGCCGAGGAGAATGAAACGCCCCTTTTGACGGTTCTTATCTATCGCGCTTCTCAGTACCGAAAACAGATGTGGCGCCAGTTGTATTTCGTCGAGGCAGATAACAGCGTCGTTGTTGCTTTCAAAGAAGAGGTTTGGATCTGATATCCGGTTAAGATCCTGATAATCCTGAAGGTCAAGATAGATAAACCGGCTGAACCTGCCGGCCAGCATCTTTATAAGCGTGGATTTTCCGCACTGGCGGGGGCCGAGTATTGCTACCGAAGGGAAAATTCCCAAGTATTGCAGAACAGTATTTTCTGATTGTCGTGTTATTAATTCATGCATATTGAAACGAATGATTTCAATTTGCACAAATATACTATATTATCGCATACATTATTCATTTATGATCAAATAAAAGATGTAATAAGAGAATGTGAATGGGGATTGGCTATTCAACAGTGCTTCGACTTGCTCATCATGCAGCTCAGGGTGACGGTCCGGGAGTTGTTGGAACACGGATGACACGGATTAGACAGATAAACCCAGATCAGTGCAAATCAGCAGCATCCGCTTTATCAGCGTTCCATCTAATGTGGTTAAGAAAGCGGTTGTGGAATATGTTGACAGGAATGGCAAGCGGAGTCATCGAATATCAGGCATACACCTTCGGCTCTATTTCGCCTTTCAGGACCATGAGTCCGTTGAGAGCCAGGGCGCGCATTTCGTCCTCGCCCGGATAGATATAGACCGGGGCAAAGCGGTAAACCCGTTCGATGATGAGATTGGTGATCCATTTGCTGTGGGCGACACCACCGGTAAGAAGAATAGCGTCAACCTGACCTTTTAATACAGTGACCATGGCGCCGATTGATTTGGCAACCTGGTAGGCAAAGGCTTCAAGAATGAATTTAGCCCTGGAATCACCGTTCAATGCATTTTGTTCGGCATCGTAAACGCTGTTAGTGCCCAAAAAAGCAACCATACCCCCGTTACCGACCACCATTTTCAGGATTTCCTTTTCGGTATGCTGCCCGCTAAAGCAATAACGGACGAGATCACCGGTTGGCAGTGTTCCGCTTCGTTCGGGTGAAAAAGGCCCTTCACCGTCGAGGCCCTGGTTTACATCAATAACCCGCCCTTTTTCATGAGCACCTACCGTAACCCCACCACCCATGTGAACCACTATAAGATTAAGGTCCTCGTAGCGTTTCAAAATGCTTTTGGCGTGCTGCCTGGCAATGGACTTCTGGTTCAGGGCATGAAAAATCGAAATTCTATTAAACTCCGGGTGGCCTGAAATCCTTGCAATTTCATTCAACTCGTCAACCACAACGGGATCAGCGATATAAGCCCTGGCGTTGGGCAATGAGCGGGCAATTTCGTCGGCGATAAGTCCGCCGAGGTTGCTGGCGTGTTCTTTAATCGGGTGGTAATGCAGGTCATTTTTCATGGCCTCATTCACTTCATAAACTCCCGAAGCAATGGGTTTCAGCATTCCGCCACGGCCAACTATTGCCCTGATCTGGTCGAGTTGTATCTCGGCTTTTTCCAGCTCTTTGTAAATGATCTCCTTTCGGAAAGAAAACTGGTCGGCAATATGCTCAAAAGGAGCAAGCTCCTCAGCAGTGTGGGTGATGTTTTTTACAAATACCGGGTTGGCATTGTGAAACACGGCGATTTTCGTCGAAGTGGAGCCGGGATTTATGGCAAGAATGCGGAAATCGTCCATGCAGGTAGTTATTAATTATGCCATTAGAGCTGCCAGTGCGATGGAATATGTCTTGGTGAGGGCGCTGTCGCCACGCGAAGTAAGAACGCAGGGGACACGGGCACCGGCTACATAGGCTGCCAGTTCGCCACCTGAAAGTTTGGTGCCGGCTTTAAAGAAGACATTTCCCGATTCGATGTTGGGGAAAAGAAGACAATCAGCATTGGCAGCAACCGGGCCGCCTACCTTTTTGATATCAACCGATTCCTGGTCGAGGGCGCAGTCGAGGCTCAGAGGGCCGTCAACAATGCATCCGGTTATCTGTCCGCGGTCGTTCATCTTGGCAAGGATAGCCCCGTCAACGCAGGCCTGCATGGCCGGCAGCATTTGTTCAGTGGCTGCAATACATGCTACTTTCGGTTTTTCAACGCCAATGGCTTTAGCGGTCTTTACAATGTAATCAATCATCCTGATCTTCTGCTTCAGGTCAGGAGCGGGAATGATGGCTACATCGGCCAGCGTAAGCAACCTTGGGAACGACGGAATTTCCATAATGGTGACATGGCTAAGTACGGCGCCCTCGTTGCAGAGTCCTTTTTCCTTGTTGAGGATAGCACGCATGTACTTATCAGTACTTAATGAACCTTTCATGAGCAGGGCAGCTTTGCCTTCGTTGATAAGCTGAACGGCGAGGGCAGCGGCTTTGAGTTCGTTAGGCTCATTCACAATTTCGAATTTTGAAACATCCATCCCGTGTTCCTGGCAGATTTTCCTGATGTTGGCTTCGTCGCCGGTAAGGGTTGCATCAATGATTCCTTTCTCAACTGCCGAGTAAACGGCTTCGATCGTATGAGCATCGTTGGCAAAAGCGGCAACAAGGCGTTTACGTGATTTGGATTTGAGCAATTCGAAGAGTTGTTCCAACTTTGTGATGGCCATGACTATATGATTTTGAATGAGTTAATCTATTATTTATAGAAATATTCTGTTTGCCAATATATCAATGGCAAAATTAGAAAAACCCCCTCATTTCTTAAGGGTTTCACGGAGGTTTTTATATTATTTATACTGAATCTTGACAGGTTTACAAAGCAAAACTGGTTAGATTCAGTAATACTGAGCATGTTCAGTTGAGAGTCAACTGTAAACTTGTTCTGCCGAAGTATAGAACTTCTTTAATTAACGGGTGTACCTGTTGATCATGTCCTGTATAGCCTTGCTGCAAACCGGGCAAAAATCGTTTCCTTTGAATGAGCGCATAAGGCAATCGGGAACCGGGCGGTAGATGCCTTTGGCTACATAGCCGGCTCCTTCGTAGACGCCGGGTTTAAGGGGGGATGCTCCTGCAGNCGGTGTTGGAACTGGAGTTCCGGCAGGCAGTAAGTTCTTCCACTTGTTCCCGAAATCAACCAGTGTGGTGATATTTGGTTCCCAGGGTTCAATTCCCAGGGGGTACATATCGTTAAATGAAGTGGAACCATCGTCGTATTCATCAGCCAGGCCTGCAAAGCCATGTCCGAATTCATGCACAAATATCTTGGCCGACGAGGCGTTACTATTGACCGAAACGTTGTAAAAGTTGTAAATAGCGCCGCCCCCGTACTTTGTACTGTTTACCAGGATGTAAATCTGGTCGTAGGGCGCATTGGCAGCCACATTCCGCACGCTGCGGTAATCGGAGGTCATCAGGTAGCGTTCCGAAGCAAAAGTGTAAAAGTTTGAGTTAAGTAAAGTCCGTTTCCATACGTTCGCCTCAGGAATGTCGGTGCCGCTTTCAACCGAAGGGGCCAGCACCCCGCGGATATTGAACTTGTCGCGGTTGAGAGTGTAAGGCATAAAGGTGAAAAGCTCCTTCGTGAATTGATCACAGTCTGCTTTGAAGCGGTCCATTTCAGCGGCTGTGTAACCTTCAGGAATGATCACAATATCAACTTTTACGGCAGGGTCACCACTGTTCAGCGATTCGTAAACAGGGTACTGCTGTTCCAACTCAGTGTTTATATAAGGGCTTTTCGGATCCACCGTGTAACTGAATTTCTTTTCAAAGATGCCCTGATCGTTGCGGCTGTAAAAATCAACTACAGTCTCATGCAACGGGTAGGGCATAACCACCGACTCTGTATAAGTTCGCTGTGTCAGTTTTGCTTCCTCCGTAAACTTCCATTCATCAAACAATGTGCAATAGCCATGACTGTAAATCAAGGTCCCTGACTGCTTGTCGTAGGCTTTTATGTAATAAGCGCCATAATTGGTGGTATCGATAAGCCAGGTTTTTGAACCACCCCAGTATGGCTCCATCCTGAGCTGGTCAATGGAATAATATTCGTGGTTGCGATCACCGGAATGATAGTAATCAATGCGGAGCGTTTTATCAAGAAACCAGTCGGTGAATGCGGCTTGTGCCGAAATGGTTGCGAACAACCCTAAAACGAGGAGTAATTTTTTCATGTGAATGATGCTGTGAAACCTGAACGAAATTACAAAGAAATGAACCAGGAATTATAATGAATGTCACACAGGTGGCAGTAAACTTTCCACTAAGGGGAATTTCTTTAAGATACAGGCAATGAAAGCCTTGCATCAGGAGAGCTGTGTTATAGAGAAGTCTTATAACCGTTTAATCAGGTCTTTAAACCCGGGCTCGGATTGATAAGTAGTAAAATCAGGATCGGACAGCAAGCGTGCTTTATCTTTAAAACCCAGTTCAATGGCGGCTGAAAGCGCTTTTATCACTTCATCCTTATTGTGATTCCTGGCAGCGATTACAGCGGCAAGGTAACTGTGTTCGGAGTTATCAGGATCGACCAACCGGTATATTTCAACATACTTGCGTGCAGCCTCAAGGTCGTTTTGCTTTAAGCTGTTATTTGTATACATGTAAGCCGACAAGCTGAGGAATCCCAGTATTCTTTTATAAGCCAGCGATTTGCCGTTAGCAGCAGGTTTGTCAGCCAGGGACTTCAACCGGGCTGATTCAGTCTTCCAGAAACCAGGATCGGGTTCGCGAAGCATCCCTGAATAGTTTTGCCTCAGCTGTTCTTCAAACTTTAGCAGATCCTCATTCTCTTTTTGTTTCTGTAATACTTTCGGGTTTTTTTCGAGTTGGCTTACTATTCCATCAAGTGCTGTAACATCGGTTAACCCCTGCAGATAATGCTTCATTTTAACATAGACTTTCCACTGCTGATAAGGATCTCCTGACAGTGAGGGAGAATTGGCGAGGCTGTCGTTGCTATCGATAAAGCGGTTTACTGCACTCCTGTCGGTTGGAATTTTCCCGGAACGCATGGCATCGAAAGTAATCCAATTCATTATTTCAGAGACAATTTCTTTAGGCGGCCATTCATGCTTGCCGTCGAAATCGAGGAAATGATGGATGAAACCTGCCCGCTCAAGCTGAGGGTCGAGACTTGCCAGTTCCGTCCAGTTAAAATCTCCGGTTCCGGCTACACCCAGAAAGCTGAAAGCTTGCCTGAGGGGCTGTCCGGTTGACGAAAGTCCCGCTCCGCAGCTCACGACCCCGGCAATTCCTCCTTCAGTCATGGCTAATGTTCCTGCAACACGGCCGCCTCCCGAAAAGCCAAGTGTATAAACTAAGCCTGTGTCAACATTGAACCGGGAAGCAAGATCATCGAGCATCTTATGATAAATCGATTTCGATTCATTGAAATCCATGCCGTTTCTTGAGTTATTGGAGCCCGCGACCAGGAATCCATGCTTTTCTGCTTCTTCCTGCAAAAGGTTCACAGGGAGCTGCCCTGCAGCATGGGGATCAAAGGCGATAATGAGAGGCCACTTTTTATTGTCATCATATTTTGACGGAACAAATAAAGCATAGCTTATCGCAGAATCCGAACTGCATTTCACAACGGGTATAATTTTTCCTGTTTCAACCTTCAATTGCGAAACACCGTTCCCCGTTCCGCAGGATGCAACCAGTATCGACATAGCAAAAATTGCAGCAGAGTGTTTTATTAAGAAATTCATATACAGCGGCTTAAAATTACCATAGGTGCTTTCGCTTTTCTTGAGCAAAAGTCCATATTTTTTGCATTCGTCTAAATTATTGTATATTTGGATCGTTCCATTCGATTAAAACAGGGGGCTGATTATGGAATTAAATGCCTCAAAAAAAGTGATTTTCCTGAATATCAAAGAGCGGGATAACTTTTAGTTAAGTCCCAACTATTTCATTTTTAGTAACTTAATATTTATTTTAAAATGCTCGGAAAATGGAACTACCCTTTGCAGAACCCTACAAAATAAAAATGGTTGAGCCGATTCGCCGCACTACGCGCGAAGAGCGCCAGCAATGGATAAAGGATGCCGGTTTCAATCTCTTCAATCTCCGCAGCGAACAGGTGTATATCGACCTGCTCACCGATTCGGGAACGGGAGCTATGAGCGACCGGCAATGGAGCGAGATCATGCTGGGTGACGAAAGTTACGCGGGATCAGCTTCCTATTACAAACTCAAATCAGCAGTAAAAGAAATTTTCGGGTTTGATCATTTCCTGCCGACACACCAGGGCAGGGGTGCCGAAAATGTGCTTTTCAGCGTGCTGGTAAAACCCGGTGACCTGGTCCCGGGGAATTCACACTTTGATACCACCAAGGGGCATATCGAATTCAGGCAGGCAACCGCCATCGATTGCACCATTGATGAAGCCTTTGATTGCACAGCCAATCATCCTTTTAAAGGAAATGTTGACCTTGAAAAACTGGATAAAATACTTAAGATCAATCCCAAAGAACGGATTCCGTTTATCATCGTAACGCTCACCTGCAATTCTTCAGGCGGGCAGCCGGTATCACTCGAAAACCTGAAAGGTGTGAGTGCCCTGGCCAGGAAATACGGGATTCCACTCATTTACGATTCGGCTCGTTTTGCCGAAAATGCATATTTCATCAAAAGCCGTGAAAAAGGACAGGCAAACAAAACAATACGCGAGATTGTGGCGGAGATGTTTTCCTATGCCGACGGCATGACCATGAGCAGCAAAAAGGACGGCATTGTGAATATAGGCGGGCTGATAGGTATGCGGAGTGTTGAACTTTACCAGCAAGCATCGGTGTACAACATCATGTTTGAAGGGTTTGTGACCTATGGTGGCCAGGCTGGCCGCGATATGGCCGCACTGGCCCGCGGACTGTATGAAGCCACCGAATTTGACTACCTCGAATCACGTGTCAAACAAGTGGCTTATCTCGGGCAAAAGCTTACTGATTATGGCATACAGGTACAGCAGCCCTATGGCGGCCATGCCATATTTATTGATGCCAACAAATTCCTGCCACATATTCCCAAAGAAGAGTTTCGCGCCCAGACACTGGCTGTTGAGCTGTATATTGAAGGCGGAGTACGTGGGGTGGAAATTGGCGCTATAATGGCCGACCGTGATCCGGTTACCCGCGAAAACCGTTTTCCGGCACTGGAGCTTGTAAGGCTGGCTATTCCCCGCAGGGTTTACACCTTTAACCACATGGATTACATAGCAGCTTCGCTGGCAAATGTTTTTCATCGCAGGGAAGAGATAATAAAAGGCTTTGCCATTGAATATGAGGCGCCCATTCTCAGGCATTTTACCGTAAAACTCAAACGTGCAGAATAAGCAACTAACCCTGAATCTGAAAACACCTCCGGCGGACCTGCCGGAGGTGTTTTCTTTTTATATTTTCAGATAATTAATTGAAAAACAATTTATTAAAAGCCTATTCGACCGGCAGGTTTCAATTTATGTGTAACGAAGACACAATCAGTCCGGCGCTATTAATTACCTTTGCAGCAAATATTTGCACATGGAAAGCCGGAAAAAGGCCGCCCGCTACGAGAGAATTACCCAACAACTGAAAGGATTGCTCACAAAAACAGCAGATCCTGTTGCGCGTATGGCAACAGTTGCTGCCGTGCTGGGCCATAAATTCGATTATTACTTCTGGTGCGGTTTCTACAGGCTGATGGAGGATAAACTGATAGTTGGTCCTTACCAGGGGCCGGTTGCCTGCCAGGTACTCGAAGGGCGAGGTGTTTGTCTGGAGGCGGTAAAACAGAAATCAACGATCGTTGTTCCCAACGTGCATGAATTTCCCGGGCATATTGCGTGCGACTCACGGTCAAATTCCGAAATTGTTGTCCCTGTGTTTGATAATAACGGGGGAATTCTGGCAGTGCTTGACGTTGACAGCAAGGAATTCGGGGCATTCGACGAAACCGATGCCAGGCATCTCGAAAAAATCTCCGGGCTTATCTATCAGCACCTAGAAATCTCAAACGACCAAAAGGATTAATCTCAAACGACTATTGATGAGTTCATTCACTATCATACTTCTTGCATTGGCTGTTGCTCTGACGGTTTTTCCGGCAAGTATAACCGGCGGTGTGGTACTGAAAACTGAGCAGGCCGGCATCAGGGCGCGATTCATGGCTGTTATGGTCATCATTTTGGTTCTGATGACTGCCTTGGGACTTGTTTTGGGTATGAATGTGGGGCGTATTTCAGAGTCGGCAAACAAAGTGATGGCGCTTTCGATATTGCTTATAGTGGGGCTGAAAGTTTTCCTGGATTCAGTAAGAACCCGACTGCAGGATAGAGCCTTCGATACCAGTGATTTCAAGGTGCTGTTTCTCATGTCGTTAGCCGAATCTATCGTTCCCATGGCAGTGTCGCTGGCCGTTGGTTTACAGATTGAAACATTCTTCATACCCTGGTTGATATTTACCTGCTTTCTTACGCTGGCAGTTGTATCAGGTTTCTTTGCCGGTAATAAAATGGGGGCCCGGGCATTCAAAATGCGAACAGGCCCGATAGGCGGTTTATTCCTGATCGCAGCATCACTCATAATGATCATCGACCTTATTGGTTATTAACTAATTAAATCAAATGACAAAAAGAAACACATTACTTGGATTACTGCTATTGTTCTCGGGAGCGCTGTTTTCGCAGATACCCAACGGCTACTACAATTCGGCAGAAGGCCTTTACGGAACAGCGCTGAAACAAGCTTTACATGACATAATCGACAACCATACCTCGGTTACCTATCAGTCGCTGTGGACATATTTCCAGACTACCGATAAAAAGTCAAACGGTAAGGTATGGGATATGTACTCCGATGTACCGGGCGGAACCCCTGCCTACGAATTTACCTTCGTTTCGGACCAGTGCGGATCATATAACAGTGAAGGTGACTGTTACAACCGTGAACACTCCTTCCCGGCAAGTTGGTTTGATGACTCCTATCCGATGTATTCCGACCTTTTCCAGCTAGTTCCCACCGATGGTTACGTGAACAACAGACGCTCTAACTATCCTTTCGGGAAGGTAGGCTCTGCGACCTGGACGTCCACAAACGGCAGTAAATTAGGAAGCTCAGCAACTTCAGGCTATTCCGGAACCGTTTTTGAACCGATTGATGCTTATAAGGGTGATTTTGCCAGGAACTATTTGTACATGGCCACACGATATTACACCGAAGATTCGGGCTGGCCCGGAAGCGACATGTTTAACGGCTCGCAGCCAAAACCATGGGCAGTGACACTTTTGCTGCAATGGCACCAGCTTGACCCTGTGTCGCAAAAGGAAATCGACAGAAACAACGCGGTATATACCATTCAGCATAACCGCAACCCCTTTATCGACCACCCTGAATATGCCGTGAACATTTGGTCGTCGAATGCAGGAGTTGAAGACCCGGCAGAGGCGCAATACCAGTTGCGTATTTATCCAAACCCGGCTTCAGGCAAGTGCTTTGTAAACATTCCCGAAGGAGCGGATGCAGGCAACGCTGAAGTATCTTTGTATTCAATTACCGGGCAAAAAGTGCATACTGAAGCCGCTGTGAATAATAATACAATTACCATCGACTTACAGAAATTAACCCCCGGTTTGTATTTTGTTGTGCTGGAAAATGGTATTAACGCCCAACAGTACAGGGGCAAATTACTGGTTCGTTAATATTGAAGCTTGGACCAAAATTATACTAAGGTGACAAACATCAGGCTTACCAAGGAATTCAAATTTGAAATGGCACATGCCCTCAAAGGTTATGACGGGCCATGCCGAAGTATTCACGGCCATTCATACGAGCTTACCATCACAGTGAAAGGAGTGCCTGTTTCTGACAGTACTTCGGTTAAACTAGGCATGGTAATGGACTTCGGGGAACTGAAAAAAATTGTCCGCTCCTGCGTTATTGATGAATTTGATCACGCACTTGTTTTAAACCGTGCTTCTGCTGAAGAATTTCTTCCGATGACAGCAGAAGCGCTCAGCAATACCATTCTTGTCGATTACCAGCCAACCAGCGAAAACCTGCTGATCGATTTTGCCAGCCGGATTAAGCCTTTGCTGCCAATGGGGATCACTCTGCACAGCATGAGGTTGAGAGAAACTGTGACTTCATACGCCGAGTGGTTTGCCGAAGATAATGTATAAATTCTGCATGCGATAAAACAGCGGGGGCTGACCATTGGTCAGCCCCCGCTTCATTTGTGACCTGCTTTTACGAAATGGCAATTTCACGGGCAGGCTTTTCCTTTGCTTCTTCCTTTTTCGGTATGGTAATATTTAGCACACCATTTTTGTGGTTGGCTGCAATGCTGCCGGCGTCGGCAGTATCAGGCAGGCTGAATGAGCGCCTGAATTGCGAGTAACTGAACTCACGGCGCATGAACTTCTCGTCTTTTTCTTCCTTTGAAGTTTCTTTCTCCGACGAAATGGTGAGAACGTTATTCTGCAGGTTGATGCGGAAATCGTCCTTATCGAGGCCGGGAGCAGCCACTTCGATACGGAAGTCGGCTTTGCTTTCAACGATGTTAACTGAAGGTTCCGTGATACCGGTTTCGCTGTCGAACCAGCCCGGAACCAGGTCCTTACCGAAAAACTCATCAACAAGTGACGGGAAAATCGATTTACGTCTGATTACTGGTAACATGGCTAAATCCTCCATTTATTAATTGTTAAACATTGGGTTATGCCACCTCTGAATCAAACTTTATTCCATAGTGAAAACATGGTAAATAGCTGCAAATATGACAGTTACGGATAAATATTTATGAAAAATTGTCGTACTGGAAATACGGATTTCTGACGGTTTGTCAGAACAAAATCAGCGAATCAGGATTGACCCTGGAAAGTAAATGAAGACGGCACTACTGTCAACAGAAAGATCTTACTCACCTGATCCCAGTTTCATCTGTATACGTGAGGCGAGTATCTGAACGGCAACTTTGTTTTCACCACCCTGCGGGACGATGATATCGGCATATCGTTTCGTGGGTTCAATAAACTGTAGGTGCATAGGTTTGACCCATTTGCCGTAATGGTCGAGCACCTGCATGCAATCACGACCGCGCTCCACCGTGTCACGGCGAATGATGCGCGTAAGCCGCTCATCGCTTTCAGCATCAACAAATACCTTGATATCAAGGCGCTTAAGCAGCTCCTTATCTGTAAATATGAGTATTCCTTCTACAATGATGACCTGGGTAGGTTCAACCCGGGTCGTTTCCTTACTTCTTGCACATTCAACGTAGGAGTATTGCGGCATTTCTATGGGTTCACCCCGGCGGAGAGTGTCGAGTTGCTTTACCAGCAGGCTCCATTCGATGGAGTTAGGATGGTCGAAGTTGATCTCTTTTTTTTCTTCAGGGGTCAGGTGGCCATTGTCCCAGTAATACGCATCCTGCGGTATTACAGTAACTGAATTTTTGGGCAACCGCCTCATTATTTCCTTAACAACCGTGGTTTTGCCACAACCCGAGCCTCCGGCAATACCGATAATGAGCATAATACGAGCTATTTATGTGTTAATGTTGCACAATTTAAAGGTCAATCAAATTAGGTTTTTCTCCGGTAAGGTCGGTAACGCCTTTTATTTTTTTTCTGCTTTTATCGGGCCAGATGAGCGAAGCCAGGATGCTGACAGCAAGTATTGTAACCACTACCAGCAACGAATGAACCGTTGTGAAGCCCCATTCTTTCAACTGCACATGCAGCAGCATTTTGAAACCGATAAAAGTCAGAAGCACTGAAAGGCCATGTTTCAGGAAACGTAACATGCTGATTACGTGGGCAACAACAAAGAACAATGACCTCAAACCAAGTATGGCGAATATGTTGGAGAAAAATACGATAAACGGATCCTGAGTCACGGAGAATATTGCCGGAACCGAGTCTACTGCGAAAACCACATCGGTAAATTCTATAACCAGCAGTACCAGGAAAAGCGGGGTAAAATAAAGCCGCATTCTGTCTTCTTTATTCCTGAACCAGAAATGGCCTCTGAAGTAATGGGGATAAACAGGCAGATGTTTTGAGGCAAACTTTACGACAGGGTGTTTCGAAGTTTCAATTTTCTCCTGTTTATTTCTTTCGATAAACATCTTTATACCTGTGATTACCAGGAAGATGCCGAAGATATAGAGCACCCAGTCAAATTTCTGTATCAATGCGGAGCTCAGGAAGATGAATATAAAGCGCATCACGATTGCCCCGATGATCCCCCAGAAAAGTACATGCTTGTAATACATCTTTTGTACCCCGAACGATATGAAAATCAGCAGGATGACAAATACATTATCAACCGAGAGCATATACTCAATCAGGTAGCCGGTCATGTATTCGAGGGCCAGGTTGTGTCGGTAAATTTTTATAGCCTCCGGGTAGGCAAGGTGTGAAATGTTTATCTGATGGCGGTATTGATGAATTTTCGCCTGAATCTCTTCCACGGTATCAAGGCCATGAATGAGTTCGCCTTTAAAATAGATGAGGAAATAGAAGCCAATGGCAAAAGATACCCAAACGGCGGTCCATATAAGCGCTTCCTTAAATTTAACTTCATGGCTGTGCCGGTCGAAAATACCAAGGTCCAAAGCCAGCATACTTCCTATAAACAGGAGAAAAACGATGAAGAAAACGGTTTCTACCGGCATACAGTTGAATTGATCATTAACGGGAATATGCCCTGCTTATAAGTTTCGTAGCTTCTGCGAAAATACAAAAACCTGGCGAATTCCGCTTTGATGATGGAGATACACAGGCAATCAGAAATAGGCCTCCCGGAAGGAGGCTGAAATCTTGAAAAGTTTGGAGGCGCACTTTGTTAATAAAGGAAGCTCAGCAATACACCGGCTGCCACGGCACTTCCTATCACACCAGCCACATTGGGGCCCATGGCATGCATGAGCAGGTGGTTGGTCTTATCATATTCAAGGCCGACTATCTGTGAAACACGGGCGCTGTCGGGTACAGCCGAAACCCCGGCATTCCCGATAAGTGGGTTGATTTTGTTGCCTTCTTTCAGGAACAGGTTAATGACCTTCACAAACATAACACCACCAAAAGTTGCTACCATAAACGAGAAAGCTCCCAGAGCAAAAATTCCGACACTCTTGGTAGTGAGGAAGGTTGTAGCCTGCGTGGAAGCTCCAACTGTAACACCAATCAGTATGGTCACTATATCAATCAGCGGCCCTTTGGCTGTATCGGCAAGGCGTTTGGTTACAGTGCTTTCCTTAAGCAGGTTGCCAAAAAACAACATTCCAAGCAATGGTAAGCCGGCGGGAACAATGAATGTGGTAAGTAACAAGCCAATGATAGGGAAGAGAATTTTCTCAAGTTTTGAAACAACACGCGGAGGTTTCATGCGGATGAGCCTTTCCTGTGGTGTAGTGAGCAGCCTCATAATAGGTGGCTGGATTACCGGAACAAGCGCCATGTAGGAATATGCCGATATTGCAATGGCACCCACAAGTTCAGGAGCCAGTTTCGATGAAAGGAAGATGGCTGTCGGGCCATCGGCTCCGCCGATGATCCCGATTGCTCCTGCCTCGGATGGCGAAAAGCCAAGTGCTATGGCTGCTGCATAGGCTCCAAAGATACCCAACTGGGCAGCGGCACCAATCAGGATAAGTTTAGGGTTGGAAATGAGAGCCGAAAAGTCAGTCATGGCGCCAATTCCCAGGAAGATAAGCGGCGGGTAAATGCCATAGCGTACTCCGAAATAGAGGTAGTTCATCACAGAACCGCTCTGGTATATCCCGATTTGCAGGTTCGAAGGATCTCCATTCAGAACATGTTCGGCGCCCCAAAATGGAATATTTCCTATAAGTATTCCAAATCCAATAGGAATAAGCAACAATGGCTCGTACTCCTTCTTTATTGCCAGATAAATGAATATCAAGCCAATCAGGATCATGATCACATGCCCGACAGTGAAATTCATAATGGCAGTGTACTGGAAGAAAGAATTAATGTGGTTGCCCAGAAATGACCAAAACGATGCAGAAGTCTCCATGATTAATCTCCTATCACCAAAAGAATATCACCTTCCATCACACTGTCACCTTTACCTACCTTTATCGAAACCACCTTGCCTTCCTTGTCGGCATTGATGTTGTTTTCCATCTTCATAGCCTCAAGGGTGATAAGTTTTTGGCCGATCTTTACGCTGTCGCCTTCGCGGACATGCAGTTCAAGAATGACTCCCGGGAGCGGGGATTTGATGTTGCCGGTTCCTTTGGGTGCTGAAGGGCTGGCAGTTTTTGATACCGACGGATGTGTATCGGTACTGGGAACCGCCACTGACCGCATGATCTTTGGAGTTTTTGTGATCGGAATGCTGCGGTCAACTTCTACAGTATAGTGAGTTCCGTTAACTACAACTTCAGCAATATTGTCTTCAATAGTAACTATCTCGGTGTCGTACTGATTCCCGTTGATGGTAAATTTAAATTTTTTCATGGCCGGATCATTTAGGGGTTCTTCTCAAACCATATATTTTTGAACTCCAGGGCGAATATGCTTTTGCCACCTTCTGGATTGTGATTACCGTATCTTCCATATCGTGCAACTGTGTTTTGTACATATGCAAGGCAAGCGCTATGGCAGCATTTATTTCACCTGATGTTTCTTCAATATCAGCATCAGTGATTTCTTTTTCGGGATTACGGCGTTTAAACCGTTTTTTAATATCGAGTGTGTATAACCGCGATACATACTTGAAAGTGAGATACAACAGGATAAGACCGGAGAATACTACGGACATGGCAATTATCGCCATAACGAAACCATAGGGGTCCATCTGCCGAATTCTTCAGCCGTTTTATGGGTGACTGCAGCGGCTGCCTGTGATTGTAAAAGCAAAAACATTCTCATAACGGCAGGTTTGAATGTTTTTTGGGAGGATTCACATCCTTCTTTGTAGCCAGTGCCTGGAATGCCCTGATAACGCGGAAGCGGGTATTGCGCGGCTCAATCACATCATCAATGAAGCCATAACTGGCAGCATCATAAGGATTTGCGAATTTGGTTTTGTATTCTTCCTCGTTCTGACGAAGGAAATTCTCGCGGTCTTCAGGATTCTCAAATTCAGCCAGTTTCTTGTTGTAAAGCACCTCGATGGCACCCTTGGGACCCATTACGGCTATTTCAGCGGTAGGCCACGCATAATTGATATCGCCGCGAAGATGCTTGGAACTCATCACATCATAAGCGCCGCCATAAGCTTTCCTGAGAATGACTGTAACTTTGGGAACCGTGGCTTCACCGTATGCATAGAGCAATTTGGCGCCATGAATGATAATACCGCCATATTCCTGTGCAGTTCCCGGCAGGAACCCCGGCACATCAACCAATGTGAGCAGCGGAATGTTGAAAGCATCGCAGAACCTCACAAACCGGGCTGCTTTGCGCGAAGCATTGATATCGAGCACACCCGCCAGGTAGTTAGGCTGGTTTGCCACAATGCCTATCGACATACCATTGAGCCTGGCAAAGCCTGTAATAATGTTCGGGGCGAAATGGCGGGCAACTTCCAGAAACTCCGAATTATCGACAACGGCATGTATTACATCCTTGATATCGTAAGGTTTGTTCGGGTTGTCAGGAATGATATAGTTAAGCGTATCCTCAAGCCGGTCGATGGGGTCGTCGCATGGCAGCAGGGGAGGATCTTCAAGGTTGTTCTGAGGCATATAGCTCAGCATCTTCCTGATCAGTTGGATGCCTTCCTGTTCGTCTTCCGCAACAAAATGAGTTACCCCCGATTTTGAACCGTGAACCATAGCGCCTCCGAGTTCTGCGTCGGTCACCACCTCACCGGTTACGGTTTTCACCACTTTGGGCCCTGTGACGAACATGTAGCTGTTTTGTTTCGACATGACGATGAAATCAGTAAGGGCCGGGCTGTAAACTGCTCCTCCCGCGCAGGGACCGAAAATAGCAGAGATCTGAGGTATTACACCTGAGGCGAGGATGTTTCGTTCAAATATTTCGGCATAGCCGGCCAGGCTCTGAACGCCTTCCTGTATGCGGGCACCGCCTGAATCATTGATACCGATCAATGGTGCGCCGACTTTCATCGCCTGGTCCATCACCTTGCATATCTTGCGGGCAAACATTTCGCTTAATGACCCTCCAAAGACCGTAAAATCCTGCGAAAAGACATATACCAGCCTGCCGTCGATGGTTCCATACCCTGTGATCACACCATCAGTCAGGTATTTTTCATCCTCAAGGCCGAAATCGTGGCACCTGTGAGTGACAAACATATCAAACTCTTCGAAGCTTCCTTCGTCGAGCAGCAGTTCGATGCGTTCACGGGCAGTCAGTTTGCCTTTTTTATGCTGTGAATCAATTCTTTTCTGTCCGCCACCGAGTTTAGCTTCTTCCCGTTTGTCGAGCAGAATTTTTATTTTGTCTTCTATAGCCATTTTGTAAGAAGTTATGAGTTAATTGGTTGCCCGGAACTAGCTGACGGTTGCAGGAAGCCGGATAACAAGGCAGTGAGCTATTTCTGGTTTTTATCTTCACACAATTCGGTCAGAACGCCGAAAGTTGATTTTGGATGGAGGAAGCCGATGTGGAGGCCTTCAGCGCCCTTGCGAGGCTGTTTGTCAATTAGCTGTATGCCGTTAGCCTCGGTTTCAACCAATGCATTTTCAAGGTCTTTAACGGCAAATGCCATATGATGAATACCTTCGCCTTTCTTTTCAATGAATTTTCCGATAGGGCCTTCGGGATCGGTGCTTTCAAGCAGTTCTATCTTGGTTTGGCCAACCATGAAGAATGCCGTTTTAACTTTCTGATCTTTTACCTCTTCGACTGCATAGCATTTTAAACCAAAGATTTTTTCCCAGTAAGTGATGCTTTCTTCAAGGTTTTTAACAGCTATGCCAATGTGTTCGATGTGCGAAATATTCATGGTTCATTATTTTGGTACAAAAGTATTTATTTTTGTTATTCAATAAACAATCAGCGCAAAAATATCTTTATTAACAGGGCTTTAGAAAGAAAAATGTGAAATAATAGATATAAAAATCAATATATGAATTTTACAATAAAAACAAAAAAACCGGGCTGTCAAGAGCACCGGTTTTGGAGTGATTGAATGTCAAACCAATGTTATTCCACGGTTACCGATTTTGCCAGGTTGCGGGGCTGGTCAACATCACATCCGCGCATGACGGCTATATGGTAGGCAAGCAATTGAAGCGGCACGGTGGCAATCAACGGAACAAGCATTTCATCGGTTTCGGGAACAGGTATGCAATAATCAGCCATGTTGCTAACAGTTTCATCGCCTTCTGACACGATGGCGATCACTTTCCCTTTACGCGCTTTTACTTCCTGTATATTGCTTATCACTTTATCGTAACTGCCTTTGCGGGTGGCAATTACAAGCACCGGCATTTCTGCATCAATAAGTGCTATAGGCCCATGTTTCATTTCGGCAGCAGGGTAGCCTTCGGCGTGAACGTATGATATTTCCTTGAGTTTCAGCGCACCTTCAAGAGCTACCGGAAAATTAATGCCCCTGCCAAGGTAGATGGCATTACGCTTGTCGTTAAAGTGTGATGCTATTTTACTTATCAGCGGGTCAGACAGCAACACTTTTTCAATTTTCTCGGGAACTGAATTCAGCTCATGCAGCAGACGATAATAGCGCGAAGCCGCTATGGTTCCTTTGCGCTCGGCAAGCATGAGCGCCATAAGCGTAAGGATAGTAACCTGGGAGGTAAATGCCTTCGTTGATGCCACCCCTATTTCGGGTCCGGCATGGGTGTAAGAACCAGCATGCGTGGCACGCGCTATGGATGAGCCTACCACATTGCAAATACCGAGGATGGTTGCGCCTTTTGATTTGGCCAGTTCAATGGCAGCCAGTGTATCGGCCGTTTCGCCCGACTGCGAAATGGCAATCACCATATCTTCCTCACTTATCAGCGGGTTACGATACCTGAACTCCGATGCATATTCAACCTCAACCGGGATGCGCGCGAGTTCTTCGATGAGGTACTCACCTACGAGCGCAGCATGCCATGATGTACCGCAGCCAATCATGATTATGCGCTTGGCGTTAAGTAGTTTGCGGGTGTATTCTTCAATTCCGCCGAGAATCACCGATCCCTGTTCCATATTGAGGCGGCCACGCATACTGTCACGCACTGTGCGGGGCTGTTCAAAGATTTCCTTAAGCATAAAATGAGGAAATCCGCCTTTTTCAAGTGCGCTCAGGTTGAGTTCAAGGGTTTGGATATAGGGCGTTTTTTCGGTATTCGAAACGGTAATTATCCTGTAACCGTTATTGCGGCTGATAATGGCGATTTCATAATCGTTGAGGTAAACAACCTGGCGCGTATATTCCACGATAGGAGCAGCATCGGAAGCCAGGAAATATTCGCCTTCCCCGATTCCCATTACCAGTGGGCTGCCTTTGCGTGCGGCGATGAGTAAATCGGGCTCTTCCTCTGAGATCACAGCAATGGCATAGGCCCCGGTAACCTGTCCCAATGCCAGGCGCACGGCCTCAACCAGGTCACACTTTTCGTTCAGGCGGATATCCTCAATTAGGTAGGCAAGTACTTCCGTATCAGTCTCACTTGTAAACTCATAATCGCGGTTGATAAGTTCTTCTTTGAGAACAGCATAGTTTTCAATGATGCCATTGTGAATGATAGCCACTTTACCCGATTGCGAGGTATGTGGGTGCGCATTCCGGTCGGAGGGCTCGCCATGCGTTGCCCAGCGGGTATGAGCAATTCCCAGTGATCCTTCAAGTTCATACTGTCCGATCAACGCTTCAAGGTCAGCCACTTTACCGGCTGTCTTAAAGATCGACAAATGGCTGTTGAGTATTGCAATGCCTGCACTGTCGTAACCCCGGTATTCGAGACGTTTAATGCCTGGTATAAGTATATCACTGGCTTTTCGGTTACCTATATATCCTACAATTCCGCACATGAGATTTTAATATTAATCAAACTTATTGCAATAATTAATCTACTTAACATCATAAAGTGATGAAAGTTCCGGTAAAATTAGAAAATCTTTTGATCAGGAAAGAGGTGGTTAATAAAAACAGACGTTCACTGAACTATCTAATCAACCTCGGTTACTTTGATAAACAGCTTCAGTTTACCATAGGGATTTCCGGGGCCGTTCAAAACAATCCGGTTAGCGTTTACAGCTCCGCCTGAAATGATCAGATACAGTCCATTGTTTTCAATCTCTCCGGTCATGATTTGCTGTACATACCTGCTTAGCCTGAACCTGTAAGTATGATCGGTACTGTTATAGTAACCGTCAAAATAGGAGGCGGTTTCAAGAGACTCGTCGGGAGTATAAGATCCTATGCTGATGTTATCATCGTCAACTAAACGAAGTGTCAGATTTGTCGGCGGCTTGTACTGAGATCCAGGGGATGATTCGGTAAGTATAAGCTGGGCATCATTGACAATATATTTCTTGTTAGTATTCTGCCAATGCGATAGTGAAGGGAAGTGTAACCGTGCCCTGACGCCGCCCATGCTTTGTAAAAACACATACTGATCGCCACTGCTGGTATCACCCGCAAGTTGCTGTTGCAACAAGGGTGATGCGGTTGTGTATCCAGCATGATCATAATTACCAAAACGGGCGCTGTAGCTGCTTATGATAAAGTAAGCAGTTGTCGTATCTTCGGTATTATGATAATACATTGTAACGGTACTGCTGGTCGAAGGGGCTTTCAGATACAGTATAGCCCCTTTTCCGGGAGTTTCCTGTTTTTCAGCTACAATACAGAAACCATAGAAGGTATTCAGGAAGCTCTCGTTATCAGCCAATGAATCAACAGGTACTGACAACATGCGTTGACCAAATGCAGTGTTGAGCGGTATCCTGACCTGCGGGGCAACTTTTTTGCCGTTCACCATCACACTGTCGTGGGGTCGTGGCACAAAAGTGATTGACCCCAGCAATTTTGATTCGTCGTATGTGGCAGTATTAAATGAATACATTGTATCATACTGTATGAGTTGCTGAGTCAGCTCGTACACGCGCAAGGTCATATTCGACATGGTATCGCCATAGGCACCATAGTAAGGAAGGGCCAGGTATGCCGAATCGAAAACAGGGCTTGTTCCATAATCAGAGCCTTCATCAACAAGCCTTAGTTGCGAATAATACGTTGCATTGGTTTGCCCGAAAACCGGATCGTTCATGCTTCCGATGAGTGCATAGCTGAGTTCTTCGGTGTTGATGGAGTCTGCTTTCACTGAGTAAGCAGTGATTGTGGCAGTATCGATATATCCAAGCTTGAGAAGTTCTGATTGCGAAACCAGGTTGAGGCCTACCAGATCAGGTTCCTTAGTGCAGGTTGTAAATACCAGTGCAGGCAGGGCAAGCATCAGATAAACAAAAGCGTTGCGAAGGAGTTTCAAGGAGAAAGCGTTTATTGTAGTTATAAAAAGAGTGTTGAATTATTGGGAATCAGGCCGTCAGCACCTTGTCGTAAAACTCATTGAATGTGTCAATATATGTTTCTTCCGGCTGGTATTCGAGCATTGGCTTACCCGATTGCCGGGCATATTCATGCACTTCTGCGTTGATTTCGGGACTTCCGGCAATTATACCATCGGCAAAATCGATACCTGCTTTCATGATGTTGGCAAAGCTGGGTTTTTTGTAATGCTTAAGGTCCTTGGCTGTGATTCCTTCGTGTTTTATTTTGTTGGCAATATTCTGGTTAAGTAGCTCATCAAAATGATCGTCATAAATTGAGAGAATCACTTTGGCATTGCTGAGAAGAGGGTTTTCGTGATATGCCTTTTTGATATAGAGCGGCATAAAAGAGGTCATCCACCCGTGGCAATGAACAATGTCAGGAGCCCAACCCAGTTTTTTTACAGTTTCGAGTACTCCGCGTGAAAAAAAGATCGCTCTTTCGTCATTGTCCTCGTAAAACTGATTGTTCTTATCTCTGAAAACGTACTTCCGCTGGAAAAAGTCTTCGTTGTCGATAAAATAGATTTGCATCCTTGCCGACTGTATCGAGGCAACCTTAATAATGAGCGGATTATCAGTATCGTCGATAATCAGATTCATTCCCGAAAGGCGAATAACTTCGTGGAGCTGATTACGCCGCTCGTTGATATTGCCAAACTTGGGCATGAAAGTACGGATTTCGCGTCCACGTTCCTGAATTCCCTGGGGTAAGTGCCTGGAAATATGGCCCATAGGGCTATCTTTAAGATAAGGTGTGATGTCCTGCGAAACGAATAATACCTTGGTTTTCTCCATAGGTTGCCTGACTCTTGAAAAAGTATGCAAAAGTAGTAAATTTTTTGCTCTCAATCAATTAAGTCAAAATATGCAGCCTCTGGCAACCGGCAGCAATAGTTTTGCTTATTTATTGAGCAGGAAAGTTGAGATTTTCAGCAGCAACTGCTTGCGGTTAATGGGTTTGGCAACATAAGCATCAGCCCNCGATTCAATGCACTGATTTCTTTCATCGTCAAGGGCATGGGCTGTTTGGGCAATCACAGGAAGTTCAGGACGGCGCTCTTTAACCATCTTGGTGGCTGTATAACCGTCAATGATGGGTATTTGTATATCCATCAGTACCAGGTCAACATCTTCTGCCAATGACATATCTACTGCTGCCTGCCCGTTGCTTGCATGAAGAACCCGTGCCCTGGTTTTTGACAGCATTATTTCCAGAAACTTATAATTGATTTCGTCATCCTCCACAACCAGAATCGTTTTTCCTTCAAAGTTGTATTCACCTGTGATCTTGGCTGTTATGGCAACCTGTTGCTGAACTGGTGATAAAGGTTTGTAGGGGATGGTAAAATAAAAAATGGAACCGTTTCCTGGCTGCGATTTCACCCAGATTGTCCCGCCGAGCAATTCGACAAGCCCTTTTGAAATAGCCAATCCCAGCCCGGTTCCGCTAAACTCGCGCGAATAGCTGTAATCGAGTTGCCTGAATCGCTCAAAGATCATCTGCTGGTTTTCGTCGGGTATGCCAATCCCTGTATCTTCCACAAAAAATCTCAGGGTTTTGTCGTCGGGCAACTCATATCCGAAACGTATGCTGCCTTCGCGGGTAAACTTTATTGAATTGGCCAGAAGATTGGTAAGCACTTGCTGCAAACGCACAGTAT
Organism: Lentimicrobiaceae bacterium; assembly: GCA_015657475.1. Lineage (GTDB taxonomy): Bacteria > Bacteroidota > Bacteroidia > Bacteroidales > UBA4417 > UBA4417. Next base: position 259,736 of record JADLKF010000004.1, read on the forward strand.
CCACGGTTACAAAATCGGAAAATTTGCCGGCCGGCAGATTTAATGAGAAGTTGATTTTGTTCTTCTGGTTATTGTTAAGCTGCTCTTTGAAAGCGTTATAAAGCTCTTTAAGGAAGTCATTCAGTGATGTTTCAACCGGATGAAGTTCAAGCTGGTTTGCTTCAATTTTGGCTATATCAATAATGTCGTCGATCAGTTTAAGTAGATGATTCCCGCTATTCCTGATAATTGCGAAGAATTCGTTTTTCTCATGCTCCGACAGATTGGGATCTTTCAACAACTCAATAAAACCTATAATATGGTTCATGGGTGTCCGGATCTCATGCGACATGCTGGCAAGGAACGCAGTTTTTAGTTTGTCCGATTCTTCAGCTTTTCGTTTTGCTTCTTCGAGCTCCCTTATAACCTGTTTTCTGCCAATAGCGTTTGCGATTATCTGGCTGCAAAGTCTTAACGAATTAATAGTTTCGTCGGGCCATATTATTTCATTGATGCTGCTTTGAAACCCGATATGCCCGATGTACATGTTGTTTACCAGCATCGGGATAGCAATCATAGCCTTAATATTAAGCGGGTCAAAATACTTTGCAACCTGGTTTTTGTCGAAAGTGGCTTCGAATGTTGACCTGCTTGCCTGGATTATATTGCCTGCCTTGAGATATTCGTGTATAAGACTAAATCCTGAGATCTCAAGTTGCCTGATTTTAGCATCGAGATCTACTGAATCATCGCCGGCCCAGCTCAGAAACAGTTCTGATTTCAATCCCGGCTGGAGAGTTAAAAATACCTGGGCGTATTCACTATCAGCAAATAGAGCAGCATGTTTGAGCGTTTCGACAATTGCGCTGTTGATTTGATCAGGCTCAAGGTTAATGAGGTCGGATGAAGCCCTGCTCAGATAATTGAAGAAATCATATCTTTTCTTCATTGATACCTCTGTAGCTTTTCGTTCCGAAATATCGCGCAGTATACCCTGGGCGTAAAGATTGCCGCCGAGTTCGAAACGGCTCAGGCTGACTTCACCATAAAACCTGCTGCCGTCAGTGCGTTCGTGCAACCACTCGAAGGTAACGGGAGTTCCCGAAAGCGCTCTTTTATAATAAGCAATACCTTTTTCAGATGACGATTCTCCGTCAGGCTGAAATGCGGGTGAATAATCAAATATAGAAGTACCGATCAGTTGCTCCAGAGTACAACCGAACAATGCCGGCATTTTTCCATTGGCCTCAATGAAAACACCCTTCTCCATGATGCATATGCCATCATTCGACATTTCGAAAAGTCCCTGGTATTTTTTCCGGTTTTCGGCAGAGAGTTTAAGCGCTTTTACTCTTTCCGTGATGTCGATATATATGCTGAAAACTGCGGTTTCGCTGGGTGTCGGGTGAAGCATTCTTCCCGAGATTGACACATTTACAGGAGCGCCGTCCTTCCTGTAACGCACTGCCTCGAATGAGATTTCCTCACCGGCAAGGGATTTTTGTGTGACCAGTTTTGCCTGTACCTGGTCTTCGGGTGCAGGAAGTATATCATCAAGTTTCCTGTTTGCCAGGTCTTCCTCTGAATAACCGAAAAGCTCCGTAAAACCCCTGTTGATGTGTTGTACGATTCCTTCAGAGTCTAATATGGCAATACCAAAGGGCGAACTATGGAAAAGCTCTTCAAAGTAACGTTTATCAACTTTGATGGCTTCAAGCAGACGCTGTCGGTGGATTGCAGCACCAAGCATTTGGGTAAAATGCCTGATTAACCTGTATTCCATTCGTTTCCATCGTTTAGGCTCATCAAACGCTATCACCAGCACGCCAAGCAGATTATGGGCTGAAAATACCGGGATGGCAACCAGTGAATGTATGCCTTCAAATTTCTCATTCAGCAGCCTTCCATGTTTTTCACTGATTCTTATTGTCCGGTTTGCCAGAAAGTAGGCTGTCCATTGTGTTAGCAATGAGCCAATTGTTGTGGAATTAAGCGTCTCTTGAGTTGAGTGCCTGTTTCCGGCCCGGTAATCGAATTGTAATAGATCGTTTTCTGTTTGATGACTAGTATTCCCGTTTAAGTAAAGGAGAACACCATTTGCCATCGAAGCCTGTCTCAGCCGCTCGAGTATTTCATCAATTTTTTCGTCCCAGTTATTTGCAGTCATAAAATAGCCGGAAACCAGGGCGGTAAATCCAAACATGGCTTCAGGCTTTTCTGTTGCCAGCGAAATGTATGGTTTATCAATTGAATATCTCATGGTTGGGTTGCAGGTATCGAAGTATAGAATGTACCGAATGGTTATAACAAATAAGCTTTTTTGAAAGAAGCGAAATTATAAAAGAAATGAATGAAAAAATAAAGTGTTTTAAACAAGAAAAAAGGCTTCTCCATTAATGAAGAAGCCTTTATGATGAAAGTAGAAGGCAGTTATTATTTCTGAGCCTTGTTGGATTTACGGCGAGCCATTCTTACTTCAATTTCATGGGAAATCAGGTACATGGCAGGCACGAAAATCAGGGTAAGGAATGTCGCAAAACTAAGTCCGAAAATGATTGTCCAGGCCAGTGAACCGAAAAACATTACATTGTCACCACCTAGATGAATATGCGGATTGAGATGGGTAAACATGGTAACGAAATTCAAATTGAACCCTACAGCCAGAGGTACCAGCCCAAGGATAGTAGCCGTTGCTGTAAGAATTACCGGGGTGATACGAATTTTTCCGGCCTCAATAATGGCTTCCCGGGTTTTATATCCCCGCTGCTTCAGGGTATCGATGAATTCCACAATCAGGATACCGTTTCGAACCACAATACCACCCAGTGCAACTATTCCAAGCCCGGTCATAATGACTGAAATACTCATGTTAAAGATCACAATTCCAAGGAATACGCCGATAATGCTGAAAAACACTTCACTAAGAATGAGCAGCGATTTACTTACCGAGTTGAACTGAGTAATGAGTATGAAGAATATTAGCCCGATAGCTATTAGCATTGCTTTACCAAGGAACCCGGCGGCTTCGGCCTGGTCTTCACGTTCACCCGTAAGATTTATTTCAACTCCTTCATGTTTCTGGAAAGCATCGGCATATTTCTGAATCTGCGGTACTATTTCATTTGCAGTATATCCGGTTAGAACTTCGCTCGAAATAGTAATTACACGTTTCAGGTTCTTGCGGTTGATGCCGCCATAAGTATCAACGTAATCGATGCTGGCAATAGAAGATAGCGGTATTTGCCTCAACAAGCCGGTGTTCATATCACGGTAGGTGATCTTGAGATTCAGCAGGTTGTTGATGTTTTCGCGCGTTTCTTTCGAATAGCGGAGTTGTATCGGGAATTCATCCTCACCTTCTTTATACTTTGAGATTTCCTTGCCAAGGACAGCAGTACGAATTTCCATGGCTATCTGTCCGGTCGAAATACCTTCAATATTCGCCCTTGTCCGGTCGATATTAATGACTATTTCCGGTTTTGAATTTTGGAAATCTGATTTTAACTCTTCCACTCCAGGAACCTGAATTGAATCAAGGAAATGTTTAAATCCTTCAGCATCGTTTATAAGATCACCGAGATCTTCCCCTGTTACTTCGATGTTTATCGGTTTACCCGTAGGAGGGCCCATCCGGTTTTTAGCCACTACTATTTCTGCTCCCGGAATGCCTTTAACAGCTTTGCGGATATCATCCAGGTATTTTGAAGTGTTAGTATGCTTTGTTCGCTTCTTGTCTTCAACAAAATTTATCGTTACCTTCCCTTTTTCAGAGGAAGAGGACCTGTCGAACAAGCCTTCACCGGCACCAAAGGCAACATTGCTGATCACCGATTCAACGTTAGGGTTATTTTTTCCTAAAACATCATAAACCCTGCTTTCCACAATCTTGGTAATCGAATCAGTAACTTTCTGGTCGGTACCGACCGGCAATTTAACAAACACATTTATTGTATTCGGCTGATTGTCAGGGAAAAATAAGACTTTCGGCTTTTCGATGCCCAGCAAAACAAAAGTGAGGAAAAATAGCACTACAGTTCCACCCAGCAACCAGTAAGGGTTCTTTCCCTTCAGGAAAAAACGCAGCTGCTTCTCATACATTTTCATAAGCCAGGGCCAGCCTTTACTCTGCCACCAGTTGATATAAGGTTTCAGGATTGTGTGATAGAAAACCACCATAAGAGCGGCAAATACCATCAGGTTGCCAAACCCGAACGCCATTTCGTGCTTTGTAAGAGCGTAGATGAGATACCCTACAAGCGAAATTGCCAGCAAAGTAAGAATGGTCTTGATGGTCCGCCTGCGGGAGCGTTCTTTGTTGGGCTCGTCATATTCATGCCTCATAAACGAAACCGCAAAAACTGGGTTGATGATATAGGCTACAAAAAGTGAAGCAAAAAGCGTAAGGATAAGGGTTACAGGGATGAAATACATGAATTTGCCTGTAATACCCGGCCAGAATGCCAGCGGGAAGAAAGGCGCCAGGGTGGTAAGTGTCCCCGACAAGATTGGCAAAAAGACTTCTCCCGCCGCTTTTTTTGCCGCGAGCGTTATATTTGGCTCTGTCCGGTGTGTCCGGTGTGTATTTTCAATCACAACAATGGCATCATCCACCACAATACCCAGGGCGAAAATGAAACCAAACATCACGATCATGTTGAGGGTGAAACCAAGTCCGGGCATGACCATATAAGCCACGAACATAGACAAAGGCACAGATAATCCAACGAAAAATGCATTGGTGAAACCCATGAAGAACATGAGTACAATGGTAACGAGTATGAAACCAAGTATTATCGTGTTGTTGAGTTCGTCAAGCGTGTTACGGGTGTAACGCGACATGTCTCCGGTAACTGTGACTTTGAGGTCCGAAGGATACACCTTGTTTTTCAGCTCCTTATCAATCAGTTCCTTGATTTTGTCGGAGGCCTCAATCAGATTCTGCCCGCTTTTCTTGATCACATTGAGGGTGATCACATTTTCGCCGTTTAGCCTTGAGAAGCTTTCCTGTTCTTTAAACCCGTCGGTAATGGTGGCTATATCCTTTAGGTATACCACTGCACCGCTCGATGATTTGAAAGCCAGGTTGCGCAAAGTGCTTACGTCGTCAAACTGGCCAACCACCCTTATAGAACGTTTCATGCCGTAGGTGGAAATGTTACCGGCAGAAATGGTGAGGTTTTCAGCCGACACGGCACGTTCTATATCAGAGAAGGTTGCGCTGGCTGCCTGCATTTTATATATATCGACATCGATCTGGATTTCGCGTTCGAGAGCACCTACAATATCAACACGGGTGATTTCCTTGAAACCTTCGATACGGTCCTGGGCAGTTTCAGCAAATTTTTTCAGTTTTTCAAGGTCATAATTGCCTGAAAGCTGAATGTACATGATGGGGATTTCCGAAAAGTCAATTTCGGCCACATCGGGATCGCGCGGCAGGTTGCTGGGAAGATCGGACCTTGATTTGTCAACGGCATCTTTAACTCGCTGCTTGGCTTCCGAAACATCTACATCGGTATTAAATTCGACAGCCACCATCGAAAAATCCTGCAGCGAACTGCTGGTGATCTTTTTCACCCCGTTTACACCCTTCAATTGTTTCTCAATGGGCCTGGTGACAAGGTTTTCCATATCGGTAGGCGAAGTGCCGGGGTAAACGGTGTTTACAAGTATGGTGGGGATTACAATTTCGGGAAACTGCTCCTTGGGAATGCTGAGATAGCTTTGAATGCCAAGCAGGGTGATGAAAATAGCCAGCACGTACACACTCGTTTTGCTGTCAATCGCCCAGCTTGTTGCAAAAAATTCCTTGAAATTATTCTTTTTCATAAAGAGTTCATTTAGTGGGATAAAGGCATGTGTCCAGCCGGTTGAACAAGAGATTCAATGGCTGTAAACAAGTATAATGGATTATAATACTTTGAGCAATTGCCCTTCTACGAGTGAATTATAGCCCGATGTAATCACTTTGTCACCTTTTTTAAGGCCTGAAGTGATTTCAGCCAGCCCGTTGTAATTCTGTCCGAGTTCAACTTTCTGCCTGCGAGCTACTGTTTTGCCATTTTCCTGAACAGCCAGAACAACATATTTGCCTGAGGGAGAGTCCTGAACGTAGTTGATGGGCAGCGAAATGGCATCACGTTTGCTGTAATCGTTGATTTTTACGACGGCCAGCATATTGGCGCGGTATTCAACACCGGCTGTAGGGCCAAGGCGCATTTCAACGGTAAAAGTGCGGTTGACAGGATTGATATATTTACTCGAAAATCTAACTGAAGAATTGACTTCTTTGTTGAAGTCGGGGAAGAAGACTTTCACTGTATTGCCCGTCTTTATCTTTGCAGCGTAGACCTCGGCAATATCAGCCATGATTTTAACCGTGCTGAAATTAACCACCCTGAAAGCCGGTGCACCTGGCTGGGCCATCTGGCCGACTTTTAAGTTGACTTCTTCAACGGTACCGTTAATGGGTGACTTGATCCTGGTCATACTCATCTGGTTGTTGATAGTTGCCAGATTTTTCTCCAGGCTTTCCTTGTTGTTTTTGGCTGTGAGATATTGAATTTCACTGCCGATTTTCTGATCCCAGAGCTTCTTCTGTTTTTCGTACACGGTAGTGGCAAAATCGAGTTGTTGTTTCACGGCATCAATCTGCCTCTGAATTACACTGTTGTCAATCTGGGCAAGAGTCTGTCCTTTTGTAATTCTATCGCCTTCTTTTACAAATACCTGGATAACTGATCCGGCCATTTCGGCTGAAACAGCGATGTTGTCTTCGCCATCAACCTTTCCCTGTACTTCAATATAATGGTTGAATTCACCTGGCTGAACCTCAGAAATAACCACATCCTTGTATTTGAATGCAGTGCTGTCGCTCACATTGAGTTCCGATTCAAGTTTCTTGATCTTGTCACCTATCTCGGTATATTGTTTCTTCAGGGCGGCAAGTTCTTCTTTTTTGTCAGCAGGTTTGCTGCTGCATGATGCGATAAATACTACCAGTGCAATGAATGCAATGTTTTTATAAAGTGTCTTCATGTTTTCGGAGGTATATGGGATTATTGATTATTTGTTAGCTTATCAAGTTTGTTTTTTGCTGCAAGCACGTTGTATGCAGCCGTGAAGTAATTGGACTGAGCGGTGAGGTACTGGTTTTGCGCGGTGGTCAGATCAAGGCTTCCTGAGAGTCCTTCCTTGTATTTGATCTGTATCTTGTCATAAATTTTACTGGCCAGGTCAACATTGTGTTTTTCATTCAGATACTTCTCATAGGATGTTCTGAATTCGTTCTGGGCATTGATGAACTCAAGCTTTAGTCCATCGGTGGCCAGCGTTTTACTGTTCCTGATCTTTTCAAGTTCCATTTTGCGTTCAGCAACCATTGCATTGCGTTGTCCGCTCGAGAATATCGGAATGTTGAGTGCAACACCTGCGATATCCTTCATGGTAAAGTCAAAATCGGCTTTTTTCAGCTTTTCAGAGTGGCGGTAGAATGCTGAAACGCTGGGAAGATAACCGCTCTGTTCGCGTTTGAGATTGAGGTTGCCAAGTTGTTCCTGTGTCGACAGGATTTTATATGTGATGTTATTTTCAACATTAAACTGCCGTCCTTCAATCTGTTCAAGGGTAACACTGCTCAGAATTGTATTGAAATCATCGGTGAGTTCAATATCGTTTTCCAACGGCAGTCCAAGCTGGAATTTCAGCAGGTCTTTCACTGCATTGTGCTGACGCTCCAGGGTTTTCAACGTGTTGGAGAGATTGACCGATGTAAGTTCAATCTGGTCAACATCAGTGTTTTCGATAAATCCCATGTTCAGCATTTCACGCATATCCGAAAGGGTCTTCAGTATATTCTGATAGGATTGCGAGACTATCTTCATGTTCTGATCGAGGTTTAGCGCCAGGAAGTATGAATTGGCAACCGACTCCCGGGTATCAATTTCTGATTTTTCGAGGCTTTGGTCACTCATCATGTAGTAAACTTTCGATGCCTGCAAACCTACGAGGTAGGCACCGCTGAAAACAAGCTGCGAAAGGGTTACATCCAGGGTGAGGTTATCTGGCACTCCGAGTTTTATCAGGGCGCCAGGTACATTGTTCATGTAGATCATCCCCCCGTCGCCGTCAGAAATTCCCGAAGTCGTTCCATAGCCTGTGCTGGGATTAAACTGGACAAAATCCGGGCTAAGCTGCGTGGCTGGAAAATTCATGGTAGGAACCTTGAAAATATGCTGGTAATTGGCCGTGGCACTTAACTGAGGGAGTCCTATTGCGGTTGTTTCCCATATCTTCTTTTTAGCAAGTTCGGTATCGATGCGGGCATTTTTTACATTCTTGTTGTTCTCAACGGCATAATCCTGTGCCTGCTTAAGGCTGAACTGCTGAGGAGCTTTGGCAAGCGTCTCCTGTGCCAGCACTGAACCGGTATTAAGATACGTTACGACAAGAAAAAACAGTATTACATTTGATAATTGTCTCATATTTCAGTTATTGGAGTTTTTATTGCTGAGTTGTTTTTCATAATATTTTATTCCTTTTGGATTTGCTATACCCCTAATGTGATTATCAAACATTACTTTGAATACTGCATCGGGAGTGATGCCGGCTGATTCGAGAAATTCGGGATTGTGTATGTTTTCAAGTTTCTGAACATATAACCTGGCAACTGTTTCCACATCCAGATCGGTACGGTAAAGACCTTCATCAATTCCTCTGCGGATATTTGCAACAACCGCATCGTAGATTTTATCTTTTTTCTTTTGGTGAAACTCGATGAAGATTGTGGGGTAGTATTTTTTCAATTCAAATGTCACAGCTGAAGGAAGACGTTTCATATTATCGCAGATCATCCGGCTGCTTTCGAGTAACTGGTCGATGGCATTTAGTTCCAATATAGCTTCCCATCGTTCCTTAAGGGCTTGATCGTTCATCATGTTCTCAAGGATGGCCCTTACCAGATCGGCTTTGTTTTCAACATACTGGTAAAGTGTCTTTTTTGAGATGCCTATTTCGCGGCAGATGTCATCCATCGACAGGTTGCGGATGCCGTACCTTGAAAAAAGGTCTGCACTTTCGTGAATAATTCTCTCAAATTTTTCGTCCATAATGTGTAAAAAAGGTCTGCAAAAGTAGTCATTTTGGAAACTCAGGAAACGAATTAACAAAAAAATGTTTCTTTTGTTTTCGACGAAACTTTTTTTTATGCAAAATTCCTGCAACTTATATTGCACAGAAAGATGAATCCGGCGAATGCCGGAATTTGCCGGTTAATGCCTCAGAATGGAAGGATGTGAACAGAAAGTGGATGATCAGTGTCCTTTCAGCATCGCTGAACGGTTCCTGATCCCGAATGAAACGGTTAGCAAAGCCATCAACCCTGCAACAAGCAGCCCGATCCGGCCCAGGTAGTCGCCGTAACGCACATAAAAGGTCAACTTGTCATTGGCATTGATTTGTTGCCTGATGGCTGCCGGAGTCCAATAGCCGGTGCGTTGCTGGATGTCACCGCGCTGGTTAATAAAGCAGGATATTCCGGTATTTGCGGAGCGGGCAATGCTCCGGCGGGTTTCAATGGCCCTGATGGATGAAAACAACAAATGCTGCCTGTGGCCGGGCGTATTACCCCACCAGCCGTCGTTGGTAATCACAAAAATGAGGTTGGCGCCATTGCGAACAAATCCGTTCATGAACTCGCCATAGGCTGATTCATAGCAAATGCAGGGGGCAATCCGGAGGGAATCGTTTACAATGAAAGGCTTCCTTTCATTATCTGTACCCAGGCTGCCAACCGTACCACCCAGGTCTATTGCATAATTTTCGAGGAACTTGAAAAGTTTCGGATAAGGCATTTTTTCAACTCCCGGGGTGAGCCTCGACTTGTGATATTTCTGGTAAGTGCTGTCGTGGTTTACGAATAGCGCCGTATTGTATGAGTCGTAATATTTATCCGCATCCTTGAATTTGCGGGCAGTGAGGCTCAAAGGTTCACCATCTTCAAATAGTTTTCGGGTCGATATGCCGGTAACAAATGCAAGCTGCCTGTATTGCCTGTTGAACTGCCGGAGGCTTCGCAGGCTTTGTGATTGCTCAAAACGGTCTTCCCATACATATTCCTGCAAGGCGCTTTCAGGGCAGACTATAAATTGTGTATTGCTGTCAGCTTTTGAACGGGCGAGGGTAAGCATCCGGTCAAGAATTACTGATGGACCCAGCTCATATTGTTCATTATACGGATCAACATTTGGCTGAACCACCACAATATCAACAGGTGATGGTTTTTCAACATAATTCCTGTACATGATCAATGAAACAACAATAGGAACTGCGACCAGGAATATGGTGAGTGCCGACCGGAACCACAGCAGTCGTTTCGATATACTCTTTTCAGCTACATCGCGCAGAATAAAAAATATTAAAAAATTAACCAGCAATATCCAAAGTGTGCCCCCAAAGACTCCGGTATATTCATACCATTGTATCCATTGGTTATATGCAGCAAACCCATGCCCGAGATTCAGCCAGGGCCAGTTCAGATCCCAGCGGAGGTGAAGATATTCAAACGACATCCAGTAACCAATCAGAGCAAGATATGAACCTTTGCCGCCTGTCATGTTCCTGTGTGTAACATGAAATGCAGTGAAGACAATGGACATAAACAGCGTATTCAGCACGATGGCGGCAATGGCACCAACCAGCGTTGATCCATAGATCCAATATGTGGTTAAAGCGTTCCATACCAGGAAAGCCAGGTACGCATAACCGAAAATACCAAACCAGCTGTTCTCTTTCCGGTTTTTCCACTGTTCGTGCTCAACCAGCAGCAGCGGCACGAGTCCAACGAAAAGCAGCAGCGGAAATCCGTGCTCAGGCCAGCCGAAAGTCATAAGCAGGCCTGATAAAATTGCTAGAAGAATTTTGGTGATACGTTTCATGACCAGAAATTGACAAAGCAAAGTTAGTGTTTTAGAGATTTAAAACCTTGACAGTGTTTTATAACCCTGCCAGGGTTTAATTACTTTTGCAAAAAAAAGCTGCTTGCACGATATTGAAATAATGTCTCCGGTGGGTTCGTTCGAATCGCTGATGGCTGCCATACAGGGCGGTGCCGGATCGGTATATTTTGGCGTTGGAAAACTGAATATGAGGGCCCGTTCCAGCGTTAATTTCACCCTTGGCGACCTTGAAAAAATTACCCGTATATGTCGTCAGTACAAGGTGAAAAGCTATCTCACACTTAACGCAGTGATATATGACGAAGAACTGGAGGAAATCAGGGGAATCATTGATACTGCGAAACGTCACCGGGTGACTGCCATCATTGCCAGCGACATTGCTGTGCTGGAATATGCAAGGAGCCAGGGAGTTGAAATTCACATTTCCACACAGTGCAATATTACCAACATAAGTGCTGTGAAGTTTTATGCACAGTATGCTGATGTAATGGTAACAGCCCGGGAACTCTCCCTCGACCAGGTAGCGAATATTACCCGGCAGATCAGTGAGCAGAATATACGGGGGCCAAAGGGTGATTTGATCCGAATCGAGATCTTTGTTCACGGGGCATTGTGCATGGCTGTCAGTGGCAAGTGTTATCTCAGTTTACACAATCATAATTCATCAGCAAACCGTGGCGCTTGTCTGCAGGATTGCCGCAGGCGCTATATAGTTCAAGATAAAGAAAGTGAATTGGAGCTCGAAATCGATAATGAGTACATCATGTCGCCCAAAGATTTGAAAACCATTCATTTGATTGACAAAGTACTGGAAGCAGGAGTGAAGGTATTGAAAATAGAAGGGCGCGGGCGTTCACCTGAATATGTAAAAACGGTCACTCAATGTTATCATGAGGCGGTTGAAGCGTATTATACCGGAGATTTCACGCAGGAAAACATTGAAAAATGGGATAAGGAACTTGCTAAAGTCTATAACCGCGGATTTTGGGAAGGCTATTACCTTGGCAGGAAACTGGGTGAATGGTCACCGGTGCACGGTTCATTGGCCACACAAAAGAAGATTTACGTGGGAATTGTGGCTAATTATTTTGCTAAAACCGGCATCGCACACGTGCGTTTGGATACTCAGGAACTCAATGTGGGAGACACGGTACAGATTGTGGGTCCGACCACCGGTGTGTATGAAGCGGTTATCGATGAAATGGTCAATGAGGATAAACCTTGCTATAAAGCCACAAAAGGCGACAACCCTACTTTCAGGGTTTCCAGAACAGTGCGCAGGAATGACAAAGTGTACAGGGTGGTTACCGCTGAGAGGATTTAATATTTAAATACGGTTTTCAGAAAAGTATATTCTGATTTTTTGCAGAAATCACGAAAACGGATAACCGAAAAATATAAGCTCAGTTAATAAATGATTACAGAGGCGGGAATGCTTACAAATCACCATACTCACAGTATTTTTTCGGATGGCAAAGCACTTCCTGAAGAATACATAGAACAAGCAATCAGCAAGGGTTTTGGCTTACTTGGTTTTACTGAACATTCACCGTTGCCATTCGAAAACGGTTTTTCATTTAAACCGGAAAGAAGACAGGAGTACCTGGATGTGATGTCAGGGCTGAAACAGAAATATGCCGGACAACTATTGATTTATCGCGGTATGGAGATGGATTTCGTTCCGGGCATGTCCGACGATTTTGCAGCAGTTGAGCAGGAATATCAGACCGATTACCTGATTGGCTCGGTACATCTTGTAAACAGCCCGTCAGGTGATGCATTATGGTTTATTGACGGCCCCATGGCCGAGATATATGATGCCGGGCTCAACGATTATTTCGGTGGCGACATCCGCAAGGCGGTAGCAGCATATTATCAACAGGTTAATCAGATGATTGATACACAGCGTTTTGATATCATTGGCCACATGGATAAGATCAAAATGCACAATCGCGGACGTTATTTTTCAGAAGACGAGAAATGGTACAGCGACCTGGTAGCAGAAACGCTTAGATTAATAAAAGAAAAGGATGTGATCGTTGAAGTAAACACCCGTGGCATTTATAAAAAACGTTCTGAAACAACCTACCCGGGACTTGAAATCCTGAAACAAATTAAAGATTTGGGTATAAGGGCGATGGTGAATTCCGACGCTCACCAGCCCGAAGAAATTGATGGCGCTTATTTAGAAGCCTTCAGGTTACTGGAAGCAGCCGGAATTGCAGAAGCTGCATTTTTTTCAGGTACAAAGTGCGAATTTACAAGCATGCCTCTTGTCCGCTCATCGTTAACTGTCCTGGGCATATAATTCAGCGGGTCCTCAACAGGGGCGTCGAAATCTGTAAGCCTGTAGTTTCTTATTGCAGCCAGCACCTGTTGCTGCCAATGTCCGGCAGCTGATGCGTAGCCCGATTTACGAATTGCGCTTACCCATTTTGAATGGTCTGTAGTATTTTCTANGCTCGGGAAGAAATTCTTTTTTGTCATCAGGTCACAGAAATACCTGAAGGAAGCAGTATCCGATTCAAATTCACGGTAATGGGTGTGCCGTCCGAGTTTTTTTATGGCATTCTCATTCCTTCCGACTATTCCGAAATGGTTGTGAAATTTACGGCTCAGAACTGAAGTGCCTGCGCCGCTTTCAACAAATGCAACACCCAGTATAACACTGGCCGGAATACGGTATTCGTGCATCAGTGTTACAGCTATACTGCTGTATTTATCAACGTAATTCTGGTGCTTTTGTGATTGCGCAAATACGTTTGCCGACAGGACTAAAGTCAAAAACACGCCAATGATAAAATGCCTGAAAAAATATGATGTTGTTTTCTTCATAAATTAAATTTTCCTACTCATGGCAGGGTGTTAAACCGGGTCATTCAAGTAGATGCATCTTCCTGATAAACGGGAATGTGCAGAAGTAATGCAAGTGAGGTATAGTAGTATGGCTTTCAGGATGTTAAACACCCTTCCTGCCTGCCCGGTATGATTGACTTGATGTTTACCGGGCTGTTAATGTCAATGGTTATACAACAGGATCGTAAGCCCATTTGAGCCAGATCGACCCCCAGGTAAATCCGCCGCCAAAAGCAGCGAGAATAAGGTTGTCGCCTTTATGAAGCTTGTTTTCCAGTTCCCAAAGGCATAAAGGAATGGTTGCTGAAGTAGTGTTTCCGTATTTTTCGATGTTCACCATCACCTTTTCGGGTGGTAGTCCCATCCTGTTACCGGTAGCATCAATAATGCGAAGGTTTGCCTGGTGCGGTACAAGCCATGCCAGGTCATCGGGTGTGAGGTTATGTTTTTCCATCATCTCCACCGAAACATCTGCCATCTTTGAAACAGCCCATTTGAAAACAGCCTGTCCTTCCTGGTAAATGTAGTGTTCGCGTGCATCAACGGTTTCGTGTGAAGCCGGTTTAACCGAACCTCCGGCTTTCATATGCAGGTGAGTAAGTCCGACACCATCAGTGCGAAGAATGGTATCCATTACACCAACTTCTTCAGTGGTCGGTTCAAGCAGAACTGCCGCAGCAGCATCGCCGAACAGGGGACAGGTTGTACGGTCGGTATAATCAGTGATGGCTGACATTTTCTCAGCACCGACGACTATAACTTTCTTGCGATAACCTGTTTCAATGAATTGTGAAGCAACCTGCAAAGCATATAAAAATCCCGAGCAGGCTGCGTTGATATCGAAGCTGAATGCATTGACGATCCCGGTTTTATGACTTATAATATTGGCCGTTGCCGGAAAAGCATGATCAGGGGTAACCGTCGGGCAAATCACCATATCAATTTCATCGGGCGATGTTTTAGTTTTTGCCAGAAGCAATTTTACTGCTTCGGCACCCATGTCGCTCGATCCTTTGCCTGGCTCTTTTAATATATGACGTTCCCTGATACCAATTCTTGTCATGATCCACTCATCGGTGGTATCAACCATACGGCTCAGTTCTTCATTGTTGAGAATATAAGGTGGAACGTATCCTGCAACACCTGTTATGGCAGCTCTGATTTTTGTCATCAATTCCTGTGTATTAAATTTTGTTACAGGTCACTGTCAGCATAAATACCTGTCGGGTAAGATCTAACTGGCAGATGAATGATTTGTCATGTATTATAATGCCGTTGCCGAGGTTATACTTGCTACGGAATCCGGCAATGAGTGCTTGATTTTTGAAATGAGGTGCGATTCATAAATATCGCGGCCCATCAGTATCATGTTTTTTATTGCAGTTTCATTCGAGATGCCATGGCCCATGATCACTATACCATTAACACCGAGAATGGGTGTTCCGCCGTAGTTTTCATAATTGAACCTGGCAAAATAGTCATCAATCAGGTTCCTTTTGGCCATGATGCGGTACATGCTCTCAAGGGATTTAAGGAGAATATTCCCTGTAAAACCGTCGCAAACGATCACATCAGCTTTATTCTTCAGTATATCACGGCCTTCCACATTTCCAATGAAGTTCACTTCCTGTGATTCTTTCAGGAGATGGTGGGTGGCCTGGGCAGTGATATTCCCTTTCTCTTCTTCTTCGCCGATGTTAAGCAATCCAACCCTTGGTTTTGAGATTTTCAGCACCTGTTGGGCATACAGTGAGCCCAGCAGAGCAAACTGCTGCATAACATCAGGACGGACATCGGGATTGGTACCAACATCAATAAGGATGCTCAGTCCCCCGTTTTCCTGCGGCAAAAAGGCAGGAGTAGCAGGACGGATAATACCCTGTATATTGTTGATGCTGAAGATAGACCCAACCAGCATGGCACCACTGTTGCCTGCACTGGCAAATGCATCGATCTGCCTGTGTTTAAGCATATTAAAGCCTACACTGATAGTTGAAGTAGGTTTGCGTGTGAGCGCTTTGGTGGGGTGTTCACCCATGCCAATCACTTCGCGGGCATCCACAATATCAAAATGCTCCGGTGATGAACCGGCGCTTTTCAAATGATCGCCAACAACATCAGCAGGCCCTATCAGGACGATTCTGTTTTCGGAAGGTAATTCACTATGCGCAAGAATTGCACCCCCGATGGCAGCACCGGGTGCAAAATCGCCTCCCATTACATCCAATCCGATCTTCATATCGAAGTTGGTTTGTTACTACGGGCGCCTATGAAAAAGTGAAAAACCACTATGCGGTGGCGCTTTTTTCAATAGCCAGACGGCCTTTGTAATAACCACATTCGGGGCAAACACGGTGATAAAGCACCGATGTGCCGCAATTGGAGCAAATTACGATGGTTGGAGCATCGATTTTGTAATGAGTCCTGCGTTTAGCCGTTCTCGTTTTCGAAAAACGATGTTTTGGATTTGGCATGATTGTATTTATTAATAGTTATTGTTCCGGTTTAATGACAGCCGTTGTAATGACTGTATGATTATTCCTTGTCAGTCTGCAGATTCTTCAAAGCATCCCAGCGGGGATCATCTGAATCGTGAGGGGTCATATTGCTGAGATATTTCAGCACTTCAGGGTCACAGGTTGAGTTGCCGTTTTCATCGTCGGGATGAAGAATGTGGGCTGGCAGCATCAGGTGGGTGTATTCGTAAATGAAAGGCGCCAGGTCAAATTTGTATTCTGTTGCGGGGATTACAACCACATCATCGCTTTCTTCCGAATATTCTTCGCCAAACTTCACGATAAGCTGTTCAGTGCCATCGACCGGCAACATAAAACTGCCGCCGCAACGGTCGCAAACGGCTTCAACTTCGCCTGTGATCTCGGTATTGAAGATCAGCATCCGCTCCTGTTTTTCGAGCAAAACCGTCACTTTCAGCCTTGCCGAATGAATCTGCGAGTATTCAAATTGCTCAAAGAACTTGTCGTCAACTTCGAAATCAAACGGGTGATTTCCAAGCTCTAAGCCCACAAAGGGAATGATAAATTCCTTCAAAGGATTCATTGGTCTGTGCGCTTTATTAGCGGGGCGCAAAATTACAAAATCCTGTAATATTTACAAAGTATTGTTTAAGAGGGTGTTTTTTTAAAAGAACAGGTAGCGGATTATTCTGTAAACCATTTAATTCCATCCTTTTAAATATTACAAAAATTCCTACCTTTGCAGCCTTTTTTAAAACACGTTCAACGTTCTGCCGGATGCAAAACAACTATCCTGAATACAAACAACTTAGCCTTACCCGCATTGGCAGCGAGGTGCTCGACTTCTGGAAACAGAACAACATCTTCCATAAAAGCCTCCAATACCGCGCCCATCATACGCCTTTCATCTTTTACGAAGGGCCTCCTTCGGCCAATGGCCAGCCGGGCATTCACCATGTGATGGCCCGTGCCATCAAAGATATTTTCTGCCGCTACAAAACGCTCAAAGGTTTTTACGTTGCCCGCAAAGCCGGTTGGGATACCCACGGTCTGCCCATTGAACTGGCCGTTGAAAAAACACTCGGCATCACCAAGGAAGATATAGGCCGATCAATATCGGTAGACGATTACAACAAAGCCTGCCGCAACGAAGTGATGAAATACAAGGATATGTGGGATAACCTTACCGAAAAAGTCGGTTACTGGGTTGACCTCGACCAGCCTTATATCACTTTTGAGAATACCTATATTGAAACCTGCTGGTACTTGCTGGCACAGCTTTACAAGAAAGGGCTGCTTTACAAGGGTTATACCATTCAGCCCTATTCGCCGGCTGCCGGAACAGGTTTGTCGTCGCATGAGTTGAACCAGCCCGGCTGCTACCGCGATGTGAAAGACAATACCGTGGTTGCGCAGTTCAAAGTGAGGAAGGATATTGAACATCCATTGATCCCGGAGCTTTTCGGCAGTGATGATAAAGAAGTTTTTATCCTCGCCTGGACCACCACTCCCTGGACGTTGCCTTCAAATACCGCACTGGCTGTCGGCGCCAACATCGATTATGTGCTTGTTGAGACATTCAACCCATACACTTTCATTCCTGTGAAACTGGTGCTTGCAAAGCCCTTGTTAAACAGGTATTTCCCTGAAACAAATGCTGCACTCAGCATGCAAGAGTACCAGCCGGGACAGAAGAATATTCCGTTCAGGGTACTGAAGGAATTCAGCGGTTCTCAATTGGCAGGCCTGCGCTATGAGCAACTGTTGCCTTACGCACAGCCCGAAACCGGTGATGCTTTCGTAGTGGTAACCGGTGATTTTGTGACTACCGAAGACGGAACGGGTATCGTACATATTGCTCCAAGTTTTGGCGCCGACGACTTCAAGGTGGCAAAACAGAACGGCATCGGTGCATTGACCATGGTCAACAAAGACGGTCGGTTCAATAACCAGATGGGTGAATTTGCCGGAAGGTTTGTGAAAGCTGAATACTCACCCGACTTTGAAAAAGGCGGAGTGGAAAATGTTGATATCGACATCATTGTAAAACTCAAAAAGGAAAACCGCGCTTTCAAGTCTGAGAAATACGAGCACTCATATCCGCATTGCTGGCGTACCGACAAACCCATCCTATACTACCCGCTCGACTCATGGTTTATCCGTACTACGGCACTCAAAGATCGCCTGATCGAACTTAACCAGACCATCAACTGGAAACCTGAAGCTACGGGAACAGGGCGTTTTGGCAACTGGCTCGAAAACCTTGTTGACTGGAACCTCTCACGTTCGCGCTACTGGGGTACGCCTTTGCCCATCTGGGTTTCGGAAGACCGCAGCGAGGAAATGATTATTGAATCGGTGGCACAGCTTAAAGCCGAAATTGAAAAGAGTATAGCAGCAGATTTCATGAATGAGAACCCTTTCAGGAGTTACAAGGAAGGCGACACCACTCATGAAAACTATTCCACCTTTGACCTTCACAGGCCTTATGTTGATGACATTGTCCTGGTATCGCCCATCGGGAAGAAAATGCTTCGTGAGCCGGACCTGATCGACGTTTGGTTCGATTCGGGAGCTATGCCCTATGCTCAGTTCCATTACCCGTTTGAACACAAAACCGAGCTTTCGGAATATTTCCCTGCTGATTTCATCGCCGAAGGCGTTGACCAGACCCGGGGATGGTTTTATACCCTTCACGCGATAGCAACACTGGCATTTGATTCGGTCGCTTTTAAGACAGTTGTTTCCAACGGACTGGTGCTCGACAAGGATGGCAACAAGATGTCGAAACGTCTCGGCAATGCCGTTGATCCCTTCGAGACCATCGAAAAATTCGGGCCCGATGCTGTGCGCTGGTACATGGTGACTAACTCACAGCCCTGGGATAACCTGAAATTTGACATGGATGGCATCACCGAAGTGCAGCGCAAATTTTTCGGAACGCTTTACAATACTTATAGTTTCTTCGCACTATACGCAAATATCGACGGTTTCAGGTATGCAGAGCCCGATGTTCCTGCTGCCGAACGTCCTGAGATCGACCGCTGGATACTTTCGGAGCTAAACTCGCTCATTAAGAATGTTGACGACTCATATGAACAGTATGAACCAACCCGTGCCGGACGCCTGATCTCCGACTTTGTGAACGACCACCTCAGCAACTGGTACGTCAGGTTATCGAGACGCCGTTTCTGGAAAGGCGAATATACCACAGACAAGATTTCAGCTTACCAGACACTCTATCATTGCCTTGCCACAGTGGCTCAACTGGCATCACCCATAGCGCCGTTCTTTATGGACAGGCTTTTCATCGATCTCAACAGTATTACCGGCAGGGTGAATGCTGAGTCGATACACCTCACCGATTTCCCGGTGGCTGATGAGACAATGATTGATAAATCGCTGGAAGAGAGGATGGAGCTTGCACAGCAGTTCTCGTCAATGGTGCTTAGCCTGCGCAAGAAGACCAACCTGCGCGTAAGGCAGCCGTTGCAAAAAATACTCATACCCGCATCGAGCGAAGAATTCAAAAACCAGATCAACAGGGTGAGTAATTTGATACTGAGCGAAGTGAATGTCAAGGAACTGGAATTCCTGTCGGATGACGCGGGATTCCTTGTGAAACGTATCAAGCCCAATTTCAAAACATTAGGTCCCAGGTACGGCAAGCTCATGAAGGAAATTGCCGCAGCCATCAGCGGTTTCACCAAGGAGCAGATTGCCGCTATTGAGCGTGAGGGTAAATATGATATAGAAATCAACGGACAGCCTGTTCAGGTGGAACTGGCTGATGTTGAAATTATCACCGAAGATATTCCCGGATGGGTTGTTGCCAACCAGGGAACATTAACGGTTGCTCTTGATATCACCCTTACATCTGCTTTGCAGGAGGAAGGAATCGCCAGGGAATTGATCAACCGTATTCAAAACCTTCGTAAAGACAAGGGTTTTGAAGTTACTGACAAAATAACCCTGCGGGTTGAAAAAAATCCTTTGACCGAATCAGCAATAGCGAACAATTTAGTATATATTTGTTCCGAGACGCTGGCTGAAAAACTAACTTTAGAAAACCTGGAAAACTGTCCGGAAAAAGATATTGTTGAATTGACCGAAGAGATCAGCATCAGTATAATTGTGGCAAAAACCGCCTGAAAGACAGTGCAACCAGCAACACAATTGAAATAACGTACCACTAATACCCAGGAACCATGAAAGCGGACCAGAAGAAAGAGGAAAAAGCCAAAACCAGGTATTCAGATGAAGAACTCGAGGAGTTCCGCCAGATCATTCTGGAAAAGCTCGAAAAAGCCCGTCGCGACCTGCAACTGCTCACCGAAGCTTATACCAACAGCAACGATAACGATACCATGGATACTTCACCCACTTTCAAGGTGCTTGAAGAAGGCTACCAGGTGATGTCGAAAGAGGAAAACTCACGGCTTGCTTCGAGGCAGGAAAAGTTTATCCAGAACCTGGAAAATGCACTGGTACGTATCGAAAATAAGACTTATGGTATTTGCCGGGCTACCGGTAAGCTCATTTCGAAAGAAAGGCTTCGCAGTGTACCTCATGCTACACTTAGTATAGAAGCAAAACTCGGCCAGAAATAAGCCAAAATCTGCTGGACCCGGATGCTTAAAAAGTCTTTCCTTATCGTCTTCCTTGTGCTGCTTGCCGACCAACTGCTCAAAATTTGGGTAAAAACTACCATGACCCTTGGGCAGGAAATTCATCTGGCAGGCAACTGGGCCATACTACATTTTACCGAAAACAACGGTATGGCTTTCGGGATGCAGTTTGCCGGAGATTACGGTAAACTTGCACTGAGCTTATTCCGCATTGTTGCGGTGATCTTCCTTGCCTGGTATATATGGCATCTTTCAAAACGTGACACCAAGTTCGGGGTAATTGCCTGCTTTTCGCTCATAATGGCCGGCGCCATGGGTAATATTATCGACAGCGCTGTCTATGGTATCATGTTCAGCGAAAGCACTTTTTTTGATGTAGCCCGTATTTTCCCTGCCGAAGGCGGTTACAGTTCATTCCTGCATGGCAGAGTGGTCGACATGCTCTATTTCCCCATACTTCAGGGTACATATCCGCAATGGTTCCCATTTTGGAAGGGGCAGGAATTTATCTTTTTCCGTCCTGTTTTCAATATTTCCGACAGTGCCATCACCACCGGGGTGCTTAGCCTGATCGTTTTCGAAAGGAAATTCTTCCAGGGACATGAGGAAAAGGAAAAGAGTGAAGAGATAGAAGCAGTGACTGAATCAGAAGATATTAAGGAATAGAAGTTGAAGAATCAAATACCAAACCTGTCGTATGTCACAGCACGGCAGGTTTGTCTTTTTTTAGGCACAACCAATCAATATGTTTCCTAAATTTGCGCCTCAAATCTGAATGTTATGACTGAGAAGATAGTCGGCAGGATTTCACAGATCATCGGTCCTGTTATTGATGTTACTTTCGACGAAAAAGTTCCGCTCCCTAATATTTACGAAGCCCTTGAAGTGACCAACGAGCAGGGCAACGTCATTGTACTTGAATGCCAGCAGGATATCGGTGAGAATGCCGTGCGTACTGTTGCCATGGATTCAACTGACGGGCTAAGCCGCGGTATGGAAGTTATATCAACCCGGCATACTATTTCAATGCCTGTGGGCGATGACATCAAAGGCAGGTTATTCAACGTAACCGGAAGTGCTGTTGACGGGCTTCCCCAGGTTTCACGAGAGAATTCTTACAGCATTCACCGCGAACCACCCAAATACGAAAACCTGTCAACTTCCAAGGAGGTTTTATTTACCGGTATTAAAGTTATCGACCTGATAGCTCCCTACTCGAAAGGGGGTAAAATTGGTTTGTTCGGTGGCGCAGGTGTTGGCAAGACTGTTATTATCCAGGAACTCATCAACAATATTGCCAAGCATTACAATGGTTTCTCGGTATTTGCCGGTGTTGGCGAACGTACCCGTGAAGGNAACGACCTTCTTCGCGATATGATCGAAGCAGGCCTGGTAAATTATGGCGAAGAGTTTAAAAAGAGTATGGAAGCCGGTGGCTGGGACCTGTCAAAAGTTGATATGAAAGCCATGGAGCAGTCGCTGCTGACAATGGTTTTCGGCCAGATGAATGAGCCCCCCGGAGCACGTGCCCGTGTTGCTCTGTCAGGGCTTACCGTGGCTGAGTATTTCCGCGATGGCGACGAAAACAGTTCAGGTAACGATATCCTTTTCTTTGTTGACAACATTTTCCGTTTCACACAGGCAGGGTCCGAAGTTTCGGCACTGCTCGGGCGTATGCCTTCGGCTGTGGGTTACCAGCCTACACTGGCCACTGAAATGGGTATCATGCAGGAACGTATCACCTCAACAAAACGTGGTTCAATTACTTCGGTACAGGCTATCTATGTGCCTGCCGATGACCTTACTGACCCTGCACCCGCTACTACCTTTGCGCATCTCGATGCTACCACGGTACTTAGCCGTAAAATTTTCGAAAAGGGTATTTATCCTGCTGTTGACCCGCTCGATTCCACCTCGCGTATTCTTACNCCCGATATCGTGGGCGAGGATCATTACAATACAGCACAGAGGATCAAGCATATACTTCAGCGATATAAAGAATTGCAGGACATTATCGCCATCCTTGGTATGGATGAACTTTCGGATGAGGACAAACTGGTGGTTCACCGCGCACGCCGTGTTTCGCGTTTCCTCTCACAGCCTTTCCACGTAGCAACCCAGTTTACCGGTATTCAGGGAGTGTTTGTGAATATTGAGGATACAATCAAAGGTTTCAAGATGATACTCGACGGTGAAGTGGATGAATATCCCGAATCGGCCTTCAACCTGGTAGGAACCATTGAAGAAGCCATCGAAAAAGGCAAAAAGATGCTTGCTGCCCAGTAATATTTAACTGTTTTACCAGTGAAAATAGAAATAGTAACTCCTGATACCACCATTTTTGAAGGTGAAGTCTCACTGGCCCAGTTGCCGGGGCTTGACGGTTCGTTTGAAATCATGAACAACCATGCNCCTCTGATTTCTGTCCTGAAGAAAGGCCGTATCAAGCTCATTGATAAACAGCAACTCGCACAATATTTCGATGTCAACGGCGGTGTTGTTGAAGTTCTTGAAAACAAAATACTTGTACTGGCTGAATAACAGCTGATAATCGCTTAAAGAAAAAGGCAAAAGAAGGAAGTTCCGTCTTTTGCCTTTCTTTATTTTTTTCAGGCTGATTAACCGGCTGATTCAAACTGCCTGAGGAAACGCAGGTCGTTTTCGGAGAACATACGCAGGTCTTTTACCTGGTATTTAAGGTTGGTAATACGTTCGATACCCATGCCAAAAGCGTAGCCGCTGAATTCTTTGCTGTCGATGCCGCAGTTTTCAAGCACGTTAGGATCCACCATACCGCAACCCAGTATTTCCACCCATCCGGTATGTTTGCAAAATCCGCATCCAGTGCCGCCACAGAGGTTGCAGGAGATATCCATTTCGGNCGAAGGCTCGGTAAACGGGAAGTAGGAGGGACGAAGCCGGATTTTGGTATCGGCATCAAACATCTCCCTGGCAAAATACAGCAATGTTTGTTTAAGGTCAGCAAACGAAACATTCCTGTCGACATAAAGACCTTCAACCTGGTGGAAAAAGCAATGGGCACGTGCCGAAATGGCTTCGTTACGGAAAACCCTTCCCGGGAAAATAGCCCTGATGGGAGGTTTACTATTTTCCATTACACGTATCTGCACATTGCTGGTATGAGTTCTAAGCACAATATCAGGATTCTTTTCAACAAAGAAGGTGTCCTGCATTTCGCGTGCCGGGTGGTTGGGAGCAAAGTTTAAAGCAGTAAAGTTGTGCCAGTCATCTTCAATTTCAGGGCCTTCATTTACCGAAAAACCAAGCCGTGAAAATATGCGGATGATCTCATTGCGTACAAGTGAAAGCGGATGACGGCTGCCAACTTCAAGAAAATTGACTGGTTTTGAAAGGTCAGTATCTGAAATGGCTGCGGCTTGTTCTGATTCAAAGGATTCCTTCAGGGCATTCACCTTATCCTGCGCTGCATTCTTCAGGACGTTCAGCAATTGGCCGACGTCACGCTTCTGTTCCGAAGTGAGTGTTTTAAACTCTTCGAAGAGCTCCTGCAGATGTCCTTTCCGTCCAAGGAAACGGATGCGGAACTGCTCAAGAGTTTCGGCATTTTCAGCAGTAAATGATTGCACTTCGGCAAGCAGGCGGTCAATTTTCTCTTTCATATCCTGTAGAGTCTTATGTTTCGGGGTTCACCCTAACGACACTGCAAAGGTCGCAAAAAAATCAAGAAATGCAGAAGCGGGTAAACGGCCTGTTTTACAAGGTCATTTACCCGCCGGTAAATTCATTTGCTGAATCGCTGACAGTCTTATTTTACAAGACTTTCACGGTCATTTTTACATCCTGGAGCGGCTTGTCCATTGGGCCTGTTTTCACGGCAGCTATTTTGTCAATCACATCAAAGCCGGAGACTACTTCACCAAAAACGGTGTAACCGCCATCGAGATGAGGTGTTCCGCCTACGGTGGTGTATGCTTTACGCTGTTCGTCGGTGAATTTTTTTCCCATACGCTGTTCAAACTGCTGAAGCTGGGCATCGGTGTATTTCTGTCCCTGAACAATGTAGAACTGTGAACCGCTGGATTCTTTCTTCGGGTTCACCTGGTCACCCATGCGGGCAGCAGCCAGTGCGCCATATTTGTGAATGTGGTTGGGAAGGATCTCGGCGGGGATACGGTAAGTCACTTCTGCCTTTCCTGCAGGAGCGCCGCCTCCCTGAATCATGAAGGCGTTGATTACACGGTGAAAAATTGACCCGTTGTAAAATCCGTCCTTAGCCAGTTTGATGAAATTGTCGCGGTGAAGCGGTGTGTCATTGTAAAGGGCAACGGTGATGTCGCCGTAATCGGTATGTATCAGCACTTTCGTCTGATTTTGTGCGTCAAGCGTCATAGAAATAAAAAGGGTTAAAAGGAATGAGAAGATCAGTTTTTTCATGGTAACAAAGTTTGTGTCCGAATGTTCTAACGTTTGCGTTTGCTTATTATTTTCATGGTCATCGGGATATCTTTCAGCGGGCGGTCATTGCCATCGCGCTGTATCTCCGCAATCTTATCAACAACATCCATGCCACTGATCACTTCACCGAAAACCGTGTACGCACCGTCGAGATGAGNGGCGCCGCCAATGGTTTTGTATATTTCCCGCTGTTCATCGGTGTATTTGGCAAAAGGCTTCTGAAGATATAGGGCATTTACTTCATTGGAATATTTGTCAATCACTTTGTTGATATTACTGATGTCGCGGTTGTTGATGTATTGCCTGAAACGGCTTAATTCAGTTGTGTCGCCTTTATTTTTAAGCAGGTTGACCAATATACCTGATTTGGCGTATCGTTCGCGTTTAGCATCAGCCGAATCAAGGCCGGCATCAGTGAATTTCCGTCCCTGCACTATATAAAACTGTGATCCTGAAGACGCCCTTTCGGGGTTCACATCATCGCCTTCCCTGGCAGCAGCCAGAGCGCCTCGCTTATGAAAGTACTGCGGCACATACTCAAAAGGAATGGTATAACTGGTGTCGCCGTCACCCAGCACAACACCGGGAGCTGCATTGCGCGAGGTAGGGTCGCCGCCCTGGATCATGAAGCCGCTGATCACCCTGTGAAAAAGGGTTCCGTTGTAATACCCGATTTCGGCAAGTTTCTTGAAATTTTGGCTGTGCATAGGAGTGTTTTCGTAGAGTTTCACCTTAATGTCTCCATATTCGGTGCTTATGAGCACAATGTCTTCATCGGGTCTACGGCTGCAGGAAACTGCCAGCAGCACAATGGCAAAAAGCAGTAATTTTTTCATAAGCATAATATATAACGGATCATTTTGTAGCCCGGGCTTCGGTAAAGCATTTACGGCACAAAGGCTCATAGCTTTCTTTTTCACCCAGAACCACCAGTTTGTCGCTGCTTACGGTGCGGTGTGAATAATGTGCCAGGTCGCCGCAGCGCATGCAGATAGCGTGAACTTTGGTCACATATTCGGCGGTCGCCATAAGCGCAGGTATGGNGCCGAAAGGATTGCCGAGATAATCCATGTCAAGGCCTGCAACAATAACCCGGATGCCCATTCCGGCAAGGCGGTTGCAGATGTCAGGAAGTTCAGGATCGANAAACTGTGCTTCGTCGATGCCCACCACATCAGTATTGTCGATATACATCATCAGCTGCGATGAAGTGTTGAGCGGAATGGACTGGATGCTGGAAGCGTCATGCGAAACAACATTCACATCGTCGTACCGTTTATCAATGGCCGGCTTGAATATTTCCACCCTTTGTCTGGCAATACGGGCCCGGTTGATTCGGCGTATCAGTTCTTCGGTTTTGCCTGAGAACATTGATCCACAGATCACTTCGATCCAACCACGGCGTTGTGAAAGATTGGCGGTATTTTCGAGAAACATGAACGGCGTTGTTTATAGTTTGTTAATTTTAACCCATCGTACATGAGATTACAAACATACTGATTTCCGGTTAATCTGCATTGATTGATATCCTCTGATTTCATTCCAGACCGGATACAGGATTGAGTAAAGATTACAAAATACTGAAATATGACGCAGCCCATGGAAATGATACAACTGATTAAAGAGGCGGATGACCTGATAAGGAAAATAGTTTCGCGCTACAACGGCCTTTACACACAATACGGAAAGGTGTCGCAGATAGAGCTTGACCTGATGCTTGACGAAATCAGGCAACTATATGAGAAATTTAAGGTGATTGGCCAGTTGAACCTCATGCCGCCTGTGCTTAACGCTGAAAAGCCGGTACAGCCTGCAGCAAGGCCTGCCATGCCACAGGAACAACCGGCTGCCGCCGAACAGCCTGAGCCGCAGGAAGCACAGCATTTGCCTGCCCGGGAAGAAAAGCCTGATTCATCTGCCGATACCGTGCAGCATCCGGTTGCCGAAGAAAAAGTCACAGAGATGGCTCCTGAACCTCCTGCACCTGAACCAGTGAAAGAAGACATGCCAACAGCACCTGCTCATACAGCTCCTGCTGAAAAGCCCCTTCCGCCCAAACCTGCCGAAACGCCAACTGTACCGGTACAAAAGGAGGCCCCAACTCCCAAACCGGCCAAAGCTCCCAAACCCGTTACCGCCTCTGAAGAGTCGAAACCCACGCTTGCCGATAGTTTCCGAAGCGAACAAAAATCACTCAGCGAAACCATTGCACCAGCGGCTGGAGATTCAAGCCTGAGTTCGCGGTTGCAGGCACAGCCGATCTCCGACCTTAAAGCGGCAATCGGGCTCAACGAAAGATTCAACTTCATTACCGACCTGTTTGAGAATGACCTGCTCGGCTACGATGACGCCATCAGGCAGTTGAACGGCGCTTCGGGCAAAGAGGAAGCCTTATCATTGCTTTCTGTCCTGGGTGAAAAATACCATTGGAACGAGTCAATCCCCGCTCTGGCAAGGTTTACCGAATTTGTCCATCGCAGGTTTTTGTAGCGGTTTGACTATGAGATCGCTGCACTGGATACTTCTTATAGCCTGCCTGTTGTCAGGCTTATCAGCCTATTCACAGGATATCGGTTATGCCCGCAGGGTGATTGACACACTCTCATCGCCGACCATGGAAGGCCGCGGTTACGTGAACCATGGCGACCGCAAAGCTGCCGAATACATCGCAGGNCAATTTGCTGAAGATGACCTGTCAGCATTTGGCCTATACTATTACCAGCCTTATTCCTTCCCGATGAACACCTTTCCCGGAGAGCTAAAGGTGATCATCGACGGGAAGCAACTTGTTGCGGCACGCGATTTCCTGGTCAATGCCTCGTCGCCTCCTGTTCATGGCGAATACAAAGTTTTCCTTATTTCGAAGAATAACCTGAAGGATCAAAAAGACCTGGTGAAACTAGCACGGAAATTCAGAAATAAGATGGTGCTTATCGATAAGGAAGGCATCGAAGACAAGCATGTTTTGTCGCTTCTCGATTCACTCAAATATCTCAGCACTACCAATGCTGCAGGCATGACATATGTCACCGGGCCGAAACTTACCTGGTCGGTAATGGCCGGCAGATCGGTGAAATCATTTCCGGTACTTGAAATAAACCGTGCAAGTTTGCCACCAAAGCCGAAGAAAATGAGGATTGACATTGAAACCGAATTCTTCAGCAGATATCCCACACAGAATGTCCTGGGTTACATCAGGGGAAGTGCTCAGCCTGATACTTTCCTGGTTTTNACAGCACATTATGACCACCTTGGCCGCATGGGGAGCGAAGCCATTTTCCACGGAGCCAACGACAATGCCAGCGGTACCGCCATGCTGCTTGATATGGTACGGCATTATTCACAACCTGAAAACAAACCATATTATTCCATGGCTTTCTTTGCCTTCAGCGGGGAGGAAGCCGGCCTGCTCGGGTCAACCTATTGTGCCGACCACTCCCCGATTGCCCGGGCNAACATGAAATTCCTGCTTAACATGGATATGGTGGGAACCGGCAGCGAAGGCATCACCATGGTGAATGCCACGGTATTCAAAGATGCTTTTAACCGCATGGTAAAGATCAACGCTGACAATGAGTACATTCGCACGGTGAAAGAACGGGGCGAATCCTGTAACAGTGATCATTGCCCGTTTTACAGGAAGGGAATTCCTGCAGTGTTTGTTTATTCGATGGGGCAGGAGTTTGGCGAGTACCATAATCCTGATGACATCAGTGCAAAGCTTCCGCTCACCGAATATGAAGATATTTTCAGGTTGCTTGTCGCGTTTATGAATGGTTTTCAACCCAGATAGCTGCTATGTCGAAGTTATACCTTGTGCCGAC
Source organism: Lentimicrobiaceae bacterium (assembly GCA_015657475.1). Lineage (GTDB taxonomy): Bacteria > Bacteroidota > Bacteroidia > Bacteroidales > UBA4417 > UBA4417. Next base: position 288,892 of record JADLKF010000004.1, read on the forward strand.
ACCCATCGGGAACCTCGAAGACATCACCCTCAGGGCGATCCGTATCCTGAAAGAGGTTGATATCATTCTTGCCGAAGACACCCGCACCTCCGGCAACCTGCTCCGGCACTACGAAATTGACAAAAAGGTGATGGCACATCACCAGTTTAACGAACATAAGACCGTAGAGTCCATCGTTCAAAGGATTACCGGCGGGCAGACAGTTGCGCTGATCACTGATGCAGGTACGCCGGGCATTTCCGACCCGGGATTCCTGCTGGTAAGAGCCTGTGTTGAAGCGGGTATCGCCGTTGAATGCCTGCCCGGGGCGACTGCTTTTGTTCCGGCGCTGGTAAATTCGGGCTTTCCCTGCGACCGTTTTTATTTCGAAGGATTCCTGCCGCATAAAAAAGGGCGTCAGACCAAACTCAAAGAATTAGCCTTACTGCAACAAACTTTCATCCTTTATGAGTCGCCTTTCAGGCTGGTGAAAACGCTTGAGCAGCTTGGCGAATACCTGGGAAATGAACGAAGGGCATGCGTTTCAAGAGAACTGACCAAGGTATTTGAAGAGAACCATCGGGGTACCATCGCCGAACTTGCTGCATGGTATAAACTACATGCACCCAAAGGAGAGATAGTGATTGTGGTGGAGGCTGCAGGTAAGGCTCCNAAATGAATCCGGGGAAGATTAGTCAGAAGCATTTTTATCTCACTAACATTCTACATTCTTAATTCGTTTGTTCGATTGTTCTTACTTTAAAATGGTCAATTAAAAACCCAGGCAGAAAAGCTAAAAAAGGAAATGAAATAACGAATGAAGAAATAACGAATACTGAAATCAGAATTAAAATAATCAGGTATTGCTATGTTCACTTACGAATATCCCCGCCCTGCTGTTACCGTTGATGCCGCTGTTTTCCGGTCAACGGACAAAGGATTCGAAGTGCTGCTGATAAGGCGCGGCAACGAACCTTTCAAAGGGATGTGGGCATTGCCNGGNAGCTTTGTGAATATGGACGAAACCCTCGAAGAAGCTGTTGCCAGAGAGTTGAAGGAAGAAACCAGCCTTGAGAATGTTGAATTGGAGCAGTTGCATACTTTCAGTGCCGTGAACCGCGATCCCCGGCACCGGACAATCAGCACGGTGTTTTATGGAATGATAAATCAGGAAAGCATTGAAGCCAGGGCTGGTGACGATGCTTCGGAAACCCGCTGGTTCAGCATTGGCAACCTGCCGCCTATGGCTTTCGACCACGACAGGGTTGTTGAAATGGCTGTTAAGAGAATACTAAAAGGCGATCTGTCGGGGTAGTAATAATCCTTTACATCACTTCCAGCATCGCTTTCACGATGTTGTCGGCGCCGGTGGCGATGTCAGTAACGGTAGCATCGAGCATGTAGCAGGGAGTGGTGAATACCTTGTGCTTCTGGTCAATAATCACCTGTCCGTGTGTGGTTTGCCTGTGTCGGGCACCCATTTTCTCAACATCATTGGCTGTTTTGCCATCATGGCCGATGGTAAGTTCCACATCACCAAGCACTTTTGCCAGCATTACCGGTGAAATGCACAAAGCGCCTATAGGTTTGCGCATGGTGGCCGCTTCACGAATCACTTCCGAAACTTCCGGAATGACAGTACAATCAGCGCCGTCGAAAGCATAGGAACATAAGTTTTTAGCCACTCCGAAACCTCCGGGGAATATCACTGCATCAAAATTGCGGATATTAAGTTCATCGAGCGGTTTGATTTTTCCGCGGGCAATGCGTGCGCTTTCAACCAGCACATTGCGCGATTCGGGCATCTCTTTTCCCGTAAGGTGATTCACCACATGATGCTGTTTAATGTCAGGCGCAAAGCACTGGTAAGCTGCGTTGTTCTTAGCAATGGCATAAAGAGTCATCACGGCTTCGTGTATCTCGGCGCCATCATAAACGCCACAACCGGCAAGTATTACGGCAAACTTTTTCATATCCGGGCTTTCTTAGGTTTCTTTTCACAAGATAATGAACAGGCCGGTGAAAATTAAGCGTAAATTTATCATTCAAACATAACTGCAATGTGCGGACGTTTTTCACTCACGGTAAATGAAGCCGAGCTCAATGAATTTTTTGAGACCTCAGGTGGCGATGCGCCTTATGAAGCCCGCTACAATTGCGCTCCCACGCAAATGCTGGCCGTTATTACCAACGAAAACCCCGGNCAACTGAGTTATTATAAATGGGGATTGATCCCGGCNTGGGCCAAAGACCCTTCGATAGGCAATAAAATGATTAATGCCAGGGCCGAGACCATCACTGAGAAACCATCGTATAAAACGGCGCTGCGCACGCGGCGATGCCTTGTTCCTGCCGATGCCTTTTACGAATGGCGGCAAAACGGCGACAAAGTTCCTTACAGGATTTACCTGAAAAACAGCAGGCTCTTTGCCTTTGCGGGTTTGTGGGACCGGTGGCAAGCCCCGGAGGGCAGCCTGATATCATCCTTCACCATCATCACTACCGGCGCCAACGGGTTCATGCAGCCCATCCATAACCGAATGCCGGTGATACTAAAGCGTGAGCATGAAAAATTGTGGCTGGGCAGCAACAATATTGATGAGCTGCTTGAACTCCTCAAGCCTTACCATGACGAAGAGATGGAGGCTTACCCGGTTTCGAAACTCATCAATTCCGCGGCAAACGATTTCCCCGAAGTGATGGCTCAGGCAAAGTAAATCACCTCTCTTTCACCCACTTCCCGCTTTCAATCGCTTTGTTGTTGAAGATGATCTGCCAGGGATAAGTGCCAGCAGCAAGGGTATTAGTGTTGAGGCGTAGCAGGGTTGAAGTAAGCCATTGTTCCATTACAAGCCGGCCTTGCATATCATACATCCTGAAAAAAGCTCCGCTTACCTGTGGCCCCGATTGTACAACAAGATAATCGCTGCTGGGATTGGGATAAACAATGGCATCATGTGCTTTAAAATTTGATTCCTCAGGCAGATCGGTTATTAACCCCTGATCATTCACTTTGAGAGTAAAAATATGATATTTTTTAATATCCGGAGTATTATAATCCCAACGGTTGCCGCAGATAAAGGCCCCCCATCAGATGTCGCAATAATGTCATAAGGATAATAGAAAGCATCACCACCATAATAATGTTGGTCAAGAATATTAAATCCTGTGTCAATCCGGGTTACCTGTATCCAGGATGGTGATTGTTGCCATGGCCAGTTAGTTGGATCGATATTATAGTTGCCGACACAAATATCTTGTTTCCGACAATTGTTGTATTATTTAAGGCGCCTCCATAAAGAACTGTATCAGGATTACCACAATATTCAATACTTCTTAAAGTATCGTCCTGATCATTCACCTGAAATAACTGTATATGTGGTTTCGTAGCTAATGAAGTATAAGATACTACACCGGTCAATAAATAGGATGTATCGTTATATCTGGTTACACTTTGTGTAGTATTCAGGCCAGGCAATTGTTTTTCATTTACATAGTTCAGATCAGAATCAAAATTTATAACCGAACTGACTGAAGGACTATATCTCAATAGTTTAATTTGATCTGTGTTTGGGTCATAACCCAGGCCATACATCAAATACGAATCTGTACCCATGATGCTTTTCAAACTATCCAGATTATCATCAAACTTAGTTATATTCCAACCTATTATTTGAAAAAAGGTGATAAAGCGCATACTGTAGATTGAAGATATAATGTGTTATCACTACTTAGTATATGATACTGAGGAAGATAAAAGTAATTATTTGGTGAAGTTATTTCGCTTTGATGAATTAAATCAAGATTTTCCGAGAGTTGCATAAAAACTGTTTTGTGGTGCTGATTACCAGATAATTCACCAAAAAATTTATTATAAATAACTTGATAGCGTTCAATATCACCATACGGTTTGAAAATAGTACAACAACTTGTTGTTGTGTCGCCTGCAATTGGTTGGATATATTCATTTACCTTATTTCCCAGATAATCAATTTTTAGAAGATAAGCCTGCGAAGGGCCTGTTCTATCAGGGTTGCGCAGTAAACCTGATAGAATAAACTGACCATCATCAGACTCGATGCATTCATATACATATTCATATGTTTCAGTTGAATACCATTTGAAAAAGGTATTTTGTGCAATCATGGAAACATGATGAAAAAACAAAATGAACAATAAAATATACTTTTCCATTTGCTTGTTTTTTAAATGAATTATATCAGGGTAGTTTGAATTTTTAACAAAATACCCTGATAAAGAATTAGAAACTTTTATTCACCAGATTGTTCATGAAATATGCCAAAAAACAAATGATATCGATGTAAACGAATCCAAATATTATAGGCAGGGTAAAAAGTGTCCTCTACATCAACATTTCTAAATGTTTTGAGCGATGGCTTGCAGTCGTTCTTTATATAATCAAATTTGCTTAAGTAATAATTCAAGTCAAAGGGAGATAGACATGGTTCTTCTGGTGGATCTTCTCCGATGCCTGAAGCGATAAATATCATGGCATCTCCATATTGACCAGGATAATATGGATCTGGATAATCAGCATAGCTCTTCACAACCTGTTCAACATCAGTAAAATAACCTGCAGGCAAAGAAGAAAGTGGATGGTTAAATTTATATTCAAGCTTATCTGAGGCATCTTGTCCGACTCCCTGGCCCTGATAGTTGCTGCATTTTCCCAAATCCCATCCCCAATACCAGTAATCATCTGAATTGAAGAGGATGTAATTCCCGGTAAGGCCTCCAAATCCGGCTGATGCTTCCATTTCAATCACTTTAGTTTCCGAGCTTTTTAACTGGCGATCCCTGATTGTAAGATTTATCAAATCTGCTTTGTAAGATGTATCGTTTTTAGCAGCAATAAAAGCATTAAGTTTCTGACAAAAGTAGGCATAGGCTTGGGCCAATTGTTCAAGGGGAATTTCATCTCCGATGGTTGAAACAGTAATAGAGTCTTTCATGAAATCAAGATCGAAGAGGTAGTGATCGTTGTTAGCTTTTTCATAATTCAACAGACCTTCAACATACCATTCGCTGCTGTCGATTGAAAGCACTCCGGTACTTTTTAGCATCAGTGTGCTTTTAAAGTTTTCAAGCTGACGGGCAGTCTTAGTTTTTGGAGAATCAGCGTTTAGTGATGCAGAATCATTATTTGGGTCTTTTTTGCAACCTGTTGTGAACAAAAGAGTTGCAACGATAATAAAAATAAGTAGTTTAAATCGATTCATGGTTTTGTAAATTTGTGCTCAATGCCGGCTGCCGGGAGCGGCTGTTGTTACCATACCAACAGGATAACAGCCTGCTCCCTAAGGGCCGGTATAAAGCCGGTGAAACATTGGTTTGTTTATATAGTATTGCAGTTTAATACCCGGTACAGGTTTTCAGGATTTCCGGCCAATAGCGGCCTCCCTTCATAATATGGCTCGGGGTTAGTCCTTTTATAAAATGCAATATGGTTTCGTAAAGTATTTTTTCTATATCTGATTTTTAAGAATCTAAGTAAATGCTATCACAATTAAACAGGATCAGTCATCATATCAATAAGCAGTTCAGGTTATCATTAGCCCAAAGTTATACAATATTTTTACATGTATATCAAGGGGGGGGGGCAAGAAAGTTATTAACAAATCAATAAAATGTATGTGGCATTAGGCCTTGAATAAAGCTTATTTATGATTCTGACATTTATGATGCAGTAGATAATCCTCAATTGTACATAGTCCATTGTCAACTTTCCACCTGCCCTTAACACATAGACCTTCACCAGGCAGGCAGGTTGTCAATTGTCCATTGTCAACCGTCCATTGTCCATTAACCACTCTTTTGTTGGCGCGCATCTTTCTTTCAGATGCGTGCCCTGAATATTATTTGGTAACTATTACTTCTCTTTCACCCATTTCCCGCTTTCAATCGCTTTGTTGTTGAAGATGATCTGCCAGGGATAAGTGCCAGCAGCAAGGGTATTAGTGCTGAGGCGCAGCAGGGTTGAGGTAAGCCGTTGTTCCATCACAAGCCGGCCTTGCATATCATACATCCTGAAAAAAGCCCCGCATACCTGTGGCCCCGATTGTACAACAAGATAATCGCTGCCGGGATTGGGATAAACAATGGCATCATGTACCGGTACAGGTTTTTCCTCATCCACATTGGTATACAGCCCGGTTGAGTCTATTTTGAGCACATAAACATCGAGCTGGTTTTCCGGGTGATTGAGGTAATCGAAACGGGTGCCGGCAACAATAGCGCCGCCGTCGGATGTGGCGGTTACGCTTTGCAAAACATAACACGCATCTCCACCAAAGTATTTTGTCCAATACAAATTCAAATCAGAATCAAATCTACTTAAAAGAAACCAGGTTGATAAATATGACATATAGCCTGAAAGTTGTGTCATCGAATTTCCAGCGATATATATATTTCCAGGATACTTAAAATCAAGCGTTTGATATGCTGCACCTAATTCAATGGTATCACCAGCGCGTCCTACAGCCACTGAGTTTAATGAATTATTTTGATAATTCATTAACAATAGAGCTATGTTATAACTCTCTTCATTGAATGGGTAACTTTTATTTCCAGCCAAGAAATAATGTTCATCATCTAATATTTTTATTGAACTCCCATTCGAAACATTTTCCGGGGTTGAATCAATTAACCTTAAATATAAACTACTATCAAATACCATAATTTGTCCGGGAGTATTCGTTTGTGTGGCAAATCCTATAACTGGTACTATTAAATCACTTGTATTAGGGTTTTCTTCAATATCAAATATTGTTGCGTGATTAGGACCGAAAAATGATGATTTAATAGAATCTCCGTCTAAAGTAATCTTGAAAAGTAAAAAAGCGTTATCCCAATTTCCTAATGTCAAGCCATACAGAATTACAGCATTACCATCATTTGTGGGGATAAATCTGACACTAGTGGTTTTATAATTCTCAGGTAATGGGTATGTTTTTTCCCATTGCAGATTTAATATACTGTCAATGCAAACTATCCACATATCAGTAGACCCGTATTGATGATTAATCTCCCCTATGCAAAGAATTTTGTTATCAGAGATTAATGTTAATTCCCCGCATCCACAAGTGCTGTCTTTTTCTATTTTCATAGATTGAATAGAATCACCTGCTGTGTTCAATTTGTAAAATTTCTGGACAAATTTATTGTTGAAAGAGCTGCTCTCTCCAACGCTTAAAATGTATTGGTTATTGGGTAATTCAACAAGATTTCCATTTGTACCTTCAACCTTATTAGAGGATAAAGTAAAATTAAATGTTGATTGTCCCAAGAGTAATCCTGTAATAAGATTAAGAGCAAATATCAGTACTGTATTTTTCATGTTTTCTGACTGTTTTTAATTAACCATATCAGGGTTAACGACCCTGATATGGTTAATTAATTTCTATTATTTTAAATCAATAGGCGGGTTTGGCGAGACATGAAGAATACCATAGTCTATATCCATTTCATGATAATCTGCAGTATAATAATTAGGATAACTTCCATAATAGTTTTGATTACCTGCTACATCAACCGAAACAAAGCTTGCCTCATCAGGCCTTTCGCCTCCCTGGCTTTCGGCGGTATAGATTATCCATTTAGTCCCGGACAGGTAAAAATTTAATTCATCGGGACTTAGGCAACCGTGGTGATTGGCAAATTGACTGGAGCTCCAGAACATCCTGTACCTGTAATAATTGTAAATAGGCCCTCCCCAGTTTGGATTGGGATAATCCCAGGCATCAACATGATGCGACGGGAGCATTTCGTACCAGTAATTGCCAAAAGGTACAGACTTGCAAATCATAATCTTATTCTGCATTTGCTCTGCGGCATCGCTGCCTATTCCTTGTCCATAATTTGGCCCGGCGCAAATTCCGCCTCCGCCTGTATTCCACCAAATCCAGGAATCAACATCATTAAAATCGCACAAATGCTGAATTATACCTGTTCCTACAGTGGAGGTAACAGCCAGCACAATTGCATCCTGCAACACGGTATCGGTTTCAATAGTTACCGAAATGAGTTGCTTTTCGGTGGAAGGAATATCCCGGTAATATCCCCTGATGCTGTCAATCATCTCTTCGTATTTGGAATATACTGTGGACAACAAAACTTTGTTGTTAGTAACCGGTAAGGTGATAGAAGTTACATCTTTCGAAATTCTTTCTGTTTCATAGGATGCACTGCCATAAGTATAATTGGCAGTAACGCTCAGATACCAGATAGCGCTGTCAACACACATTTCCTCACCGGATTTAAGTTGTGATGAGCCTTTTACTTTAAAAGCTTCAATCATACGCGACAATTTCAAATCGGCTGCAGGTGTTCCGCCGGTATTTTGTACTGTTGAATGATCCTCCTTTTTGCAACTTGTGATAAGTAGTGTGCAAATAAAGAAAAGAGGCAATAGTAGTTTAATTCGTAACATGGTTTTGTAAATTTGTGCTCTATGCCGGCTGCCAGGAGCGGCTGTTGTTACCATACCAACAGGATAACAGCCTGCTCCCTAAGGGCCGGTATAAAGCCGGTGAAACATTGGTTTGTTTATATAGTATTGCAGTTTAAGACACGGTAGGTTTTGAGGATTTCCGGCCAATGTTGGCCTCCTTTCTCTAAATGGCGCGGGGTTAGCCCTTATCTTAAAGTGCAATATGGTTTCGCAAAGTATTTTTTCTGTATCTGGTGTTTATGAATCTAAGTAAATGCTATCACAATTAAACAGGATCAGTCATCATATCAATAAGCAGTTCAGGTTATCATTAGCCCAAAGTTATACAATATTTTTACATATATGTCAAGGGGGGGGGCAAAAAAGTTATTCACAATTCAATAAAATGTATGTGGCATTAGGCCTTGAATAAAGCTTATTTATAATTCTGACATTTATAATGTAGTAGTCAATTCTCAATTCTCAATTCTCCATTGTCAACTGTCCATTGTCCATTGTCAACTGTCCATTGTCCATTGTCCATTGTCCATTAACCATCACACCGCCAGCAACGAGCATCCCCTCACATCGCTGCTGTCGAAACGCCCCAACACTTCAAACTGTCCGCTGTCATTCATTCTTCCGAGATCCTGCGTGGCAATGAAAGAACAACTGTGAAGGTTGGCAAGATCAATCACGTTGATGCCGCCGGTGCGCCCAGCCGGCAACAGAGTCAGCGGGTCGTTGGTATCGCTGATAAGCACTTTCATCCAGGGCGGACAGGTAAACAGCCCGCCGCCATGCGACCATGCCTGCGACAGCAGTTCTGTCATACCGTATTCCGAGTGAATTGAAGTTACCGAAAAGGCTTTCATAAGTGTTTCATGCAGTCCGGCTCGGGTGATCTCTTCGCGACGCCCTTTCATGCCCCCGGTTTCCACCACAACGGCGCCGGTTAGCGGCATGGGATACTGCTCTGCCAGGTCAAGCAAAGCATAAGTCACACCCAGCAGCATCACTTTTTTATTTCCGGCAAGGGCTTCATGCATCTCTACTGCCAGCTTTTCCAGGTCATGCAGGTAAAAGCCGCCAAAGGCACGGTCGCTCTTCCACAGCAGCCGGTCAACCATATACACAAGCGAAGAGTTCTTCCTTTCGAGGTACGAAGGCAGCAGGGCAAAAATGTTATACTGCGCAATATCGCCGTAGAAAAGTTTCCAGCCGCGGGTGAAACTTTCTTCGTAAAGCAAAAAATCGGCGACATAATGCCTGCTCGTCGTGGTTCCGGTGGTGCCGCTGCTTTCGAATACGGCTTCTTCAGGGAATGAACCGGTAACAACTTTATGTGTCTTGAAAAAACTGATGGGCACAAAAGGGATCTGGTCGTGACTACTTACCTGCGCAGCATTTATCCCCAGGCTGTCAACAAATAGATGGTAAATGCTGTTTTGACTATACTGATAACGAAATATTTCCAGCGCCACATCGTTAAACTGCTGATTGTTGCTGATGGCAAATATGCGCCTGCGGAGTTCGTGAATGTCCATAGTTTAATTTTGTACCTTTATTCCGCCATTTCGAAGTTCATGAAAGCAAAACCAAAGATACGCCTTATTGTTCTTTTGCTGTTGCTCACAGCAGTGGTCGGGTGCATCAAAAAGGAAGAATATCCCATTGAGCCGCAGATAACCTTTGGCAGTTACGGGGTGGTGCCCGATGTGAACGGAAACGATTCCATCGGTGTGCTTACCATCAGTTACACCGATGGTGACGGCGATATCGGACTTTACAGCTATGATTCGGTAGAGCCATACAAGTATAACTATTTCCTTAAGTTTCTCGAATGGCGGAACGGTTCATTCCAGGAGGTACAACTGGCCGATACTTCCTTCACGTTTAATTCGCGTATTCCCATACTCACGCCCGAAGGCAAGAACAAAAACATACGCGGTGACATCAGCATGTTCCTGGAAATGTACTATGCTTACATGGCGCTGAAAAGCGATACCATTGCCTTTGAGGTGTATATTCAGGACAGGGCCCTGCACAAAAGCAATGTGTTGCAAACGCCGGCCTTTATTGTAAACAGGCCTTAACCATTAACTGTAAGTTCGTTGGCCACATCTCCCAAAAAGCGAAAACCGGCTAAAGGCAACCGTTTGCTCAAATGGTTGCGGATACTGCTGCTCTTATTGGGGGGCGTTTTCATTATTTCGCTGGTGCTTGCCTTTACCACGGTGCCATACTATGCCATGTACAGGCTGGCTGTCGCCAAAGTGAAACCGGTAAAGGACCCCGATGCCATCGTGCTGCTTGGCGGTGCAGGGATGCCCAGCGAAAACGGGCTGATGCGGTGCTATTATACGGCAGAATATGCCCGGCGGTACCCGAAATCGCAGGTGGTGGTGGTTATCCCCGGCGATCCGGCAGACAGTTCCGATTCNCCGCTCATGTTTGCTCAGGAACTGAAGGTAATGGGAGTAAACGAGGAAAGAATTTCGTTTGAAAACAAGGGCAGAAATACACGTCAGCAGGCGCTCAACCTTGTGCAGCGCTGGCAGGCAAAGGGCACGGGCAGGCCTTTGCTGCTGGTTACCGGCCCCGAGCATATGTATCGTGCCATTGCCAGTTTCGAAAAGGCAGGCTTCACCAATGTGACGGGTGCCCCCACTTTTGAGAGTTCCATTGGTGAGGATATGATGCAGTTTAACGACAAGGAACTCAAAGGCAACCGCAGCATTCCGGCCATCGGCCACCGCCCGCAGGTGCGCTACCAGTTCTGGAACCACCTGAAGTACGAGGTGAATGTGGGGAGGGAAGTGTTTGCTATTGGGTATTACAGGTTGAAGGGGTGGATATAGAAGTTTGAAGGTTTGAGAGCCTGCCTGCCGTGCTAATGCCTGCAGGGGGCAGGCAGGTTTGAGAGTTTGAGAGTTTGAGAGTTTGAGAGTTCGAAGGTTTGAAAGTTTGGGCATCCAGATTCTTCTTTCCAGAATCCAGATTCTTCATACCAGTTTCAAAAAAGTTTCCTCTTGCGTCATAATAAAAACTATAGTAATTTAGTTAACTGAAAAGAACCCTTAAAAATCATTTGCTATGGGAAAGTCGATGGATAAAGAAAAGAAAGAGCCCAAAAAACAGGCCACCAAGTCGCTGAAGGAAAAAAGGGCTGAAAAGAAAGAGAAAAAGGCCTCAAAGGGCTGATTTTTCTAATACTCAAACTCAATCACTGCTTGCACCGGGGCTAATCTCTCCCCGGTTTTTTTATGAGTTTGTCATAGAAATGACTCATTGACTCAACTATGACAGTTGAAGCTTGACTGGACAAAAAAAATCAGTCATGCCTGCATTTACTTTCTAATCGCTCCGGTTCATCATCATCTTACCTTCGCCTCAACTTCGCTTCTGTGTCGCTTTTCTTCTACTGATCAACCGAATTCGAACCGAATGTAACCCTCCCTGAACCGAACCTGACATAGACTTGATATAGAGATGACCCGGAGCAAACCCGGAGCAGTCAGGGAATCAACTACAGACAGGGCGCGACTCAAAGTCGCATTCTGACTAAACTAATCAGCCTTAACCCTGCTGCCGGAACGAAACGTCTCTCTTCAACTGCCCTTTCAATAAAATCCGGGAGCGATTTCCTTAATTCATCGGGGATAAATGCAGGCTGATTGTATGGCTGTGTATTGGCAGGCTGATCAGTATCATTCTCTGCCGCGGTTTCAACCGTTACAGGTTCCTGCATTGGTCTGTCTGGTGCTTTGTTTGAATTTGAGATTTCAGAAGCACCATCTGATGCATTCTTATTCTTTGCATGGGTTCCCTTTCTTCTCTTCCGGCTTCCGTCGCCGCGCAGCACCACCCATTCCCTGTAATACTCCGGGTGCTTGTGAATCATCACAAAGGCCAGGCTGTCGAACTGCTCGTGCAGAAACCGGTTTGTGGATGCAATAAGTACAGCCATCTCTTTGCGCAGCACTTTGCGCCTCAGCAGCGCGTCGGCTTCCACCTCCAACGCCCTGCCAAATTCAGCCACCTGTAAGCTGAAAGCCGGCAACGCCAACGTGTGGAAGTCTTTTTCCGTTACGCCGGTGGTCACGCCCTGCAACAGCCTTGCCGTATGCATGGCGTTGTAGTACAGCATGCTGCACGACACCTTGCGCACCTGCGAACGATAGGTTTTCATCGCCGCGTACGTTGCTGCATCGTTGCGCAGATGCGCGTCGAGGCAGCCAAGGCTTGTCATCTTCAGCATCATCGCGTTGAGTTCATGCTCGGCAATCTTCTTCCTGCAGTAAACCAGGGAGAGCGGGGAGCAGAGTTCGGAGATGATCTCCGACAGGTGTGCAGTGCGCTTTTCCAGATCAGCTTTCGCTTCGGCCAGCGCCAACCGGCCGCTGAAAACTTCCGGGTGGCTGTCCATCACCCGCAGCAGCGAGTTGTAATGGTACAGCCTGTTGAGATTCCTTTTCATATTATCAGGGTTTTTCTGTTTAATGTTTAGTTTTCGGGGATTGTTAAATAACTTCTGTTGCTGTCGCCCAAAACAACCGCGCTGCAACTGCCATTAAAGGTATAATGTGCGTTTGCTGAAGTAAAGGACAAATATATTTCCGTTTTCATGTCCTTGTCAGGAGTGTCGACATTTAACGCGAGAGCGGCTGTATTGCAGCCGGTTACAACATGTTGCGGGATATTTGCTGCTGATTGGCTGCCGGGACTGTTTTCCTGCAGTATAATACCAATTATTGCCGGAACATTTCCGCCGGATTTGCTGCTTTTGATGCCGGTATTACTGCCGGCCACAGCTAAAATACTGCCGGAAACGCTTTTCATCGTGAAGTAAACGCATGCTGCCTTATCAGTCTCTCGTTTTCCCTTTACTAAAGCGCCGGCATCGTTGTCAGAAGTGTGTTTCATCGTGAAGTAAACGCGTGTTGCCTTATCATGAACACTTCCTCCGTTGTTGAACACTGCGGATGTGCTGCAGGCTTCACTTCCACTATTGAAGTAAACGCAGGCTGCGTTGCTGCAGGTGCTTCTCACGCTGAAGTAAACGCGTGTTGCGTTAACATGGATGCTTGTACAGTAATAAATTGTGCAGTATAGGTAATCAACGTTACTTCTTTCGCTGAAGTAAACGACGGTTGCGTTAACAGAAGCGCTTCCCGGCATAAAGAACCTGCCTGTTTCGTTAACAAAGATGTCGTGCAGGCACACAAAGTCTCCATCGCACCGGAAAATCATTGCGGTATGGCAGAAAATTGTGCCTGTTGCCGTATCAGTCATGCTTCCACTGTAAACAATGAGATGAACACCGATGACAGAGGTGTTGCCATACGAAACAAAGGTTTCTGCATCCGGAATAATGACAGTTGTATAGCCGGCAAGAGTTGTTGTATAATATACAGCGGTGCGGTTATCGGATACGGTGCGACAGTTCAACAGGTTTTTCATGCTTAATTCAATACAGCCCTATATATAAAGACCCAAATTCATGACAAGCGGTGGTATTAAGGGTGGCTTTCAGTTGACAACAAAGCAGTACTCCCTATTAATAATATGCATAAGTGTGACAAAAGGGGAAATATTCAACAATATTCTGTGGAGCGAAAGCGATAATTACCCGGGATACCGGTCATTTCTGATCTGACCAAAGAAGCAGGAACTATATCATGACCTTTCGGATTGATTTCTACTTTAAGAAAACCGGAAGCAGTAATTAATCAGCTGATTTGACGCATCTTAGTATAAGGGAATAAAGATTTTTCACCATGCGAAAGGGTTACTTTCGATATGAAAAGTTCGTGCAATAGCATTCAGACCACGTAAAAGGGTTCGCGATAAGTGGGGGTTTGCTTTCATGACACTTCGCGCAGACATGCAAATACGTATTAGGCACCACCTGTCGTTGAATTTAACGAGATCGATAATGAAGGATACCGTTCCCTCAACAGATGCTGCCATACAATAAATATATAGTTCCTTTTGCTAAATAGGTCAGTTCTAAGCATATAGTAATTTCTATTTTTATTTATTGTAACCTTAATAATCAAAAAGCTATGAAAACTATTATTGTTTTGTTTCTCTTGCTACTTCTTAATCTTTCAAATGAAAATAATTGTAATGCTCAGGTTTGGGTAAGTTTTGGTAATTCAAAAGAACCTAAAGCACCAGAAATTACACTTATTACATCTACAAACACACAAGTGGTTTTTAGTATTGAATTCTTTGGATTTTATAAAAAGGATACTATATACAACGATACTGAATATCAGATGATATATATGCCTGGAGTAGTCAATTATAACATACCAGGATATCCTGATCTCCCATTGATTAACAAGCCAGTTGCATATTCGGGTAAAATTCGACCAACATTAGTCGCCAATATATCGGAGCAGACAAGTTTAAGTAATTATATGATATTTCCAGCTCCGGAACTACATGATTCAATTACTCCTGAAGGTTTCCCATATCTTGCACAAGTATTTTATATCAACAACCACATCTATGAAATGAATGCTCCTTACCCTACTAGTCAATGTAGCATTGCATCTGCTGCTCAATTTAGAGATCAGAAATTCATCAATGTAGTTACTAATCCACTACAATGGAATCCAACCACTAAACTACTTACAGCAAATATTTTTTGTACCATTACTGTTAATCTAAATACTCTTGAACCACCTACTGAGAATGTAGGCATCTTCAGTAAGGCGGCTTCAGAATTATTTATTAATTATAAGAATATTGATACAGAAACCACTAAACTTCCGTTGCAAAACGAGAAACACAGCTATATCCAGTATTATACCCTTAATAGTCCTGATGACGCTGCTAATATTGATGCTGACTACCTTATTATAACTGACCAACAGTTTTTTCAACCAAATAATCCAAACAGCGAACTAAGGAGAATAGCACAGCATAGAGCTAATTATAATGGTTATGTCGTAGCTATATTGAGTGCTCAAAATATTATGTCAGATGCAGTGGGATTTAATTATTCAAGATACCCTGATTGGGGGGAAGATGAAAATATAAAATATAAGTGCGAACGAAGAATACACGAATGTATAAAGATGATATATGATAATGGTAACGCTCCTCACACTCAAGACGGACATTTAGCTTATGTTTTGTTAGTAGGTGATGCAGAAGAAAATTATACTGGTACTATTCCAAGTATTGGTTTACCAGCAAGTCGTGACCCTTATGATATTTGGGTGCAAGGACAAGTTGGTGAGCCGTCAATCAGAACACCTTTAGAATATCCAACAGATTATTTCTATTCTTTAATGACACAGAGATCACTTGCAAATGGTTCATTGTTAAGTGTTTATGATGACATTGCAGACCTTTACATTGGAAGGTTTGCGGTTGATGATGATTTAGAATTAAAAAATATTATTGATAAAACAATTAACTACGAAATGGATTATGATTTTAGTGGTTGGAAAAAGAAATCATTCTTCTTTAATTCAGAGGGTTTAGAAAATATGAATAATACATATTTCACTCCGGATTACGGTTATTATAATTACTTTATTCCTAACCGCGTAGATATACCTTATACCTATGACTTTGCAAATACATATGCAATCTACAATAACTTAGAAATTTCTGTAATTATGCCTTTTCTGAACCGTGGACAATCCTTTGTCTCTTATTTCGGACATGCAAAAATAAACCAGCTAGATGTGGGAGAATCAGATGGACAAATGTTAACGCTGACTTACTTAAAAGATAATTTATCAAACAATGACAAGGTCGGATTTATTGATATACATGGATGTGATGCCGGACTGTATGATTACATTAATAATTATGACTGCCTAGCCGAAGAATTGACTACTTATTCTTCAGACAAAGGATATGTCGGAGTATTTGCTGCATCATGTCCAATATTTATGAGCGGTGGCACTATCCCTCTAAATAGCCCTTCTCAACCACATGAGTTTGTAATAGATGAAAATTATATGAAACTTGATCATCTGATTGGAGGATTTACTACAATATCAAAAATCAAAAAGCAAAATATTAACCCAATCATAACCTGGGAAGTAATATTTGAGAAGAATTTGTTCGGAGATCCTGCATTGAATTTACAAAGTCAAGGTTTTTCCGTAACTCATAACACGATACTCGATGAAACATCAACTATTTCTGATGAAGTACATGTACTCAGCGGCGTGACACTTACACTCCCTGATAATTGTAATGTTAATTTTGGTAAAAATGGAAGATTAATTATTGATCAAGATGCATATATTAAACTTGATAAGAATGCAACCTTTCATGGCATAGAATTAACAAATGCTGTTGAGATACACGGAGGAATAATTACTACACCAGGTACATTACCAAATATTACATTTGATGCGCCTGAAAACATGAGTTGTAGCGGCCTTATTTTTGAAAATTCCTCTCTAGATGTTTCACTTAACAAACTAAATCTGACAAGATGTGCATTATTTGCCAATCATTTAAAAAGTCTGACTATAGTATCTCCAATTGATGACAGAAGCATTATCAATGAATCACCTATCCAAATTCAATCTGAAAACTTCAACATCAGATATTGTGATTTTGTTGAAGGCTCTTACATAAGTGCTTTTCGTCAGAATATTGATGGTACAAATGCTACAATCAGAAATTGCACATTTTCTCCTCCTGTCAGTCAGCCTACAAATCAACAGGATATGATTTATATTAGTGGCTATGCCAATTTCGACATTGCCGATAATAATCCGATCGAGTTTAACAGTGGAAACGGAATTAACATTTTTAAATCAGGGAGTGAACTAACAAGAAATATAAAGAACAATAATATCGAATTTAGCGGAACTATCTATTACCAAAATAATGGTATTAAGCTTTATCAAAGCAATGCAAATATTGAGAATAATACTATTGTTAATGCAAAATATGGCATTTCTTTGTTCAATAATAGTGGTAAAAGCGTAAAATTGCTAGGAAATTATCAAGCTTCAGTTCCTTCACAAACGCAACAAATTGTTAACAATACTTTATATCAGCTATTCTCAACTGATGCAGGAAGTTTCCCAATTAATATTGAATACAACTATTTCAATAATCTAACATCCAATCCTTTGATCTATTGTTCTGGAAGCAATATACCAGCAGGTTCATTGAATGTTAAGTGTAATAATTGGGGAAGTAGTTTTGTACCTTCACAAGATTTATATCCATTTGCTGCGTATACTTATGAACCGATTTGGAATTTTGATGGTGTGTGTATGTTAAAAAGTTCATCGAATAGTAGCGATTGTACCAGATATAAAGAAGATATTTTATCATTTAAAAGTAGCCTCTTACAAGATGAGAATATTTGTACTGAAAAAGCAATTTATCTAAGCAACTTGACTCATGAAATTATCAGAAAAGGCGAGATATCGGATGATCTGATGTTGTTATTGGATGAACTTAACGATTATAAAGAAAATAATGTTTTAAAAGAAACAGCAAAGACATTAAGGAATATACTGTATATCAAAGACGGGAAATATGATATTGCAATACGTGATGCTGAACAGAGATTATCCAATCCGAATTCGCTTGCTGATTCCATTTATGCTGCGATTGACTTGGCACAAACAGTATTAATTGCAAATGAAGGACTAACAAAAGGTGGCAACTATTCAAGCAAATTTCAGCAACAACTTCCTAATGATTATAATACCTTCTATATATATGAGAATGATTTAACTAATCTTCTATATCCGATTTCATTGGATGATTCTACTCCCAAAAACCACCAATTTTACGGTTTAAATCTCACCATCAGCCCAAATCCAGCAAAAAATTTTCTATTAATTAATTTTAATGAACCGATAAATATTCCTCTTTCTATCAGTATATTTGAACCTACTGGGAAAGTTGCTATAAATGAGGTTGTATCAAAGGTAAATGCAGAGACACCCATACATATAAATACCTCAACACTCCCTTCTGGATCATATTTTCTAAACATCAAAGCAGGTAATACTATTTTGGGTACCAAATCGATCATAATCATGAAATAATTTTCTACCAGAAACAATTGAGTTTTTAAAAAGAGTCATCCCGAATTAACCAGAATCGATCACATGAAAACACACACAATAAAAATAGCATTACTGTTAATGTTTAATTTAATGGCGATGCATGTTAGTAGCCAGATACAACCTTACATAACAAGAGGACATATAAACGATGATCTTTATGTGTATTGTTATGATGGCAATGAGAGTATTTTGTTTTATTTAACATCCGATGGCGGAACCATTAAGAAACAGAGTTCTTCGCTTATTGCTAGTAGTGACTTTACAACTGAAACCATTCCGGGTAAAGTAATTGGACATAGTCCCGAGTGGTTTAGCCAGAGTAATGATTATGGCAAAACATTCCCAATAACACATTTTTTTATTGACCAATATACAAGTATTGTCAAATTGTTTGGAGGCGAGGTTCCCGGTGAATATGTAATTGAAGGATTTGATCCAACCGTATGGCCCAACTCAGGCATAGTATTTTACAAGACTCTCGACAATTTTAACACTTACTCTCTTATTGCAGATTCTTGTGATATCGATTCATGTATTGCAATTGAAATTGGATCAGTTTCAGGAGAATTGTATTTCTTAAATCAACTTAACGGGTATGCTTTTCTGTCTCATAGCATTGACTTCGGTATCACTTTCGATACTACTCCCGTAGATACAACTATTATTAACGCTAACCTCGGTTTAAAATTCAGGGCACTGTGCCATGGTTCCACTCAAGGAGAACTCTACCTAGTCACCCAAAATGACCTTTCTGTATCGAATTTCCAGTATTCTATTTTTTACTCTAACAACTTCGGCGCTTCATGGGAAATGAAAACATCTTATGAGTCAAATTCAAATATTCAGGCATTTTCCGCTGGCCGAGGATCCTGCAAGTTCTATATTGCTGATCTTGTTCCAACGCCGGGGTCAGAATACTATACCCTGAAGATTTATTACAGCACCAATTGCGGTCTTACATTCGATTATTATGATCACCTGTTAAGTCCGGATGTCGGTATATTGGTACATGAAGATGTAAAGGAATATGTGCGAATTTGTCCTAATCCGGTAATCAATAAGGTTAATATTGAGTACACTTTTGAAGGAGCTGGCCAAGTGACACTCGAGATATACTCATTTGATGGTAAAACTATAGCTTCGCTTAATGAGGATTATAAGATTCCGGGGACCTATAATGTCCAGTTCGATAATATCAATTTTAAAGCTGGTATCTATATTGTTTCATTAATAACTGAAAAAGGAGTGATTGCATCAGCTAAATTTATAATATCCGAATGAATCTCTTCCCAAGGGGAATTCCGGTATCTGAAAATTACTTGCTTGAGCACCTTCTACCTCAAAGTCGCAAGTATTATTTAAAATTTAGTGTAAATGGTTAAAAGAGATAGTTTACAAATAAAATGTTTATTTTATAGCTTGTTTAGTCATAATATTTCCGAGACCAATGGTGTTTGAGAAGGTGAGAAGCACGCGTCAGGAGATGCATACGCAAAAATCTTTCCTTAATCTATTCTTGCCACAAGATCAATAGTATTATATCCGGCAGCGAATTCTGAGCCTGCCCGTTTCCTGTAATAATCGTCATAATGTGTATTTTTACCGGGTATGTCACCCCGCCATTTCACCATACCCGTTTTTGTGCCGGAACTCGCTTGTCCCAATCGCTGCGTGTTCTGTAACCAGCGAAATATTTCCGGAACTTTGGTTATGCCGCAGCCGCGCGATGTGGTTGAAATCATTGAGAGTCACCTTGCCACCATCCCGCCGGGCAGCGAAACGGAGATAGGCTTTTTCGGAGGTAATTTCACGGGGATTGAGCCGGAGGAGCAACAGTCGTACCTAGAAATTGCCGAAAAATATGTCAAGGCCGGGAAGGTGAAATCCGTCAGGCTTTCCACCCGCCCCGATTATATTGACAACGAGCGGCTTGCATTACTCCGGCGGTTCACAGTTACAACCATAGAACTGGGAGCCCAGTCACTCGACGATGAAGTGCTGCGGCTGAGCGGGCGCGGACATACCGCCGGAGATGTCGTGAAAGCCTCAAAACTCATCCGTGAACAGGGTTTCTCGCTGGGTTTGCAGATGATGGTCGGGCTGCCGGGCGATACACCGGAAAAATCAATCGCCACTGCCCGCCGGATTATAGAACTGGGAGCTTCATGTACCCGCATTTACCCCACGCTCGTGATACGCGACACGCAACTGGAGAAATGGTACCTTTCGGGTAAATACATTCCGCTTACACTGGACGAAGCCGTTGAAACCACCGCACTGCTCGCAGGAATATTCGAAGAAGCCGGTGTAAAGATCCTCCGCATAGGGCTGCATCCATCTGAAGGGCTTCTGGGCGGTGAAAGCCTTGTGGCAGGACCGTTTCATGCAGCCTTCGGCGAACTGGTTGCCACAGCGCAATGGTTAAAAGTATTCAGGCTGAAACTGGCAGACATGCCTTCGGGCAAACAGCAAAATCTTGTTGTTGAAGTGGCACCGGGACAAATCAACGCTGCTGTCGGACATAAGGCGGCAAACAAGCAAATGCTGCTCGCAGGATTCAATCATGTGACTTTTCGTGTGAACCCGGAATTATCAGGCAGGCAGTGCAATCTCATCACAAACGGCGCTTAATCGTTACCTATGCTCATCATTGTCGACAAGCGCATTCCTGAAGCAGCAAAGCAAAAGTTGGCCACCTACGGCGAGTTGCTTGAGTTTAGCACCCATGACATCACCTACGATGCCATCAGCGGGCATCCTGATGTTTTCTTCTGCCACACACCCCGCGAACTGATTGTTGCGCCCAACACGCCGGCAGAATTCCTCCGGCAACTTGAATTAAAGAGCATTCCTTTTACATTGGGCGAAAACCCCGTCGGCAGCAAATACCCCGAAACCGCCCGCTACAATGCGGTTGTCACGAACAACAGCCTGATTCACAATACTTCCGTCACCGAACCTTCCATCCTCAAGATCACTCTGACCATTAACCTATTTCCATTAACCTTTAACCAGGCTTACACCCGCTGCAATCTCATAGCTTTAGATGAAGGTCATTTCATCACTTCCGACCACGGCATCGAAAAAGCGCTTAAAAGCCGCAACCTTGAGATTCTGTATGTGTCACCCGAGGGCATCATGCTTCCCGGTTTCCCGAATGGCTTTTTTGGTGGCTGCTGCGGGGTTTTGGATGATAAACTCTTCATAACAGGAAGCTTACACTATTATCCGGAAGGAGAAAAAGTGAGGCAATTCAGCACAAAAGCAGGATTCCGGGTGATTGAGCTTTACGACGGACCGCTGTTCGATGGCGGGGGAATACTTTTTATTAATAGTAAATCATGAAATTAATGGTTATTGGTAGTATGAAGTATAATCCGCTTCAAAGTAAGAACATCATAAAAATAATTCGGGTTATTATTCTATAAATTTGTTGCAAATCATTAATAACATGAATACGCAGTTTGACGATATAATTTTGCTTATAAAACAATCACGAACCAATGCGATCAGGGCGGTTAATGCTGAATTGGTAAACATGTACTGGAACATTGGTGAATATATAAGCAGGAAGCTTGAACTTGCAGTTTGGGGCGAATCTGTGGTCACAGAACTGGCAAATCATATTCGGCGAAACGAGCCTGATCTGAAAGGATTCTCTGATAAAAATCTTTGGCGGATGAAGCAATTCTATGAGGTTTATAAAGATTCACCAAAACTCTCAACACTGTTGAGAGAATTAAGCTGGTCGCATAACCTCGCCATTTTTTCAAGATGTAAAACTGCCGAAGAAAGAGAGTTTTACCTAAAGATGACGAAACATGAAAATTATACTTTCAGAGAACTTGACCGCCAGATTTCTGCAGGATTATTCGAGAGGACAATGATTGGCAATGCAAAACTCTCAACGCATTTGAGAGAAATTGACCCCGAAATATTAACCAGTTTTAAAGATAGCTATATACTTGATTTTCTGAACCTTCCTGAAATGCACAGCGAAAGAGACCTGCAGCGGGGACTTGTGGACAAACTGAAAGAGTTCATTCTCGAATTGGGGAGAGACTTCCTATTTATCGGAGAAGAATATAAATTGCAGGTGGGTAACGCAGATTTTTATCTGGACCTCTTATTCTATCACCGTGGCCTCAAGTGCCTGGTTGCCATTGAACTTAAAGCTGATAAGTTTAAACCAGAACATATTGGGCAACTCAATTTTTACCTGGAAGCTTTAGATAGGGATGTAAAAAGGCCTAACGAAAATCCAAGTATTGGAATATTACTTTGTAAGGACAAGGATAATGAAATTGTTGAATATGCTATGAGCAGAATCTTATCTCCGGCAATGGTTTCGGAATATCGAATACAACTGCCTGACAAGAAGCTATTACAGCAGAAGCTGCATGAACTGTTTGATCATGAATAGTATAATTTAAATAGGACGCGCGCTTTTTGTGGATTTATGATTCATAATGACTGGTTTTATACAATTATCAAATAGTCATACACAGGTATAGAGAGGCAGTTGAAAAGGGATTTGCTGAAGATTTCAAAAAGTTAAAGGTTGTAATCGTCAAAACCTTCGCAGCCTTTCGCACGAGATTACTACCTTTGTCAGAACAGGATTGTCAAAGACCCTGAGTTTGAATCATGATCCCCCACGACACCATCGACGTTATCATGGACACCGTCCGCATTGAGGAGGTTGTGGGCGATTTTGTGTCGCTGAAACGGCGTGGCAGCAACCTCATCGGGCTGTGTCCGTTTCACAGCGAGCGTACCCCTTCGTTCTCAGTGTCGCCGGTAAAAGGGATCTATAAATGCTTCGGTTGCGGGAAAGCCGGCAATGCCGTGAATTTCGTGATGGAACACGAAAAATTCACCTACCCGGAGGCGCTGCGTTATCTGGCAAAGAAATACCATATCGAAGTTCAGGAAGAGGCTGAATCGGCCGAAGAAATTGCTGCCAAATCGGAACGTGAAGGATTGTTTGCCGTTTCGGAATTCGCCCAAAAGTTCTTTTCCGACCAGTTGCTCAACACCGATGAAGGCAAGTCGGTGGGCTTGTCCTATTTCCGCGGACGAGGATTCAGCGACGATACCATCATTAAGTTCCAGCTCGGATACAGTCCCGATGAATGGGAAAGCTTCACCAAACTGGCGCTGGCAAACGGCTACAGCCGCGGAATGCTTGATAAATCGGGGCTGTCGATCGTAAAGGATGAAAAGATGTACGACCGCTTCCGCAGCCGTGTCATTTTTCCCATTCACAGCCAGGCAGGACGGGTAATCGGTTTCGGCGGCCGTATCCTCAGTTCGGATAAATCCAAAGCCAAGTACGTTAATTCGCCCGAAAGCGAAATATACAACAAAAGCAAAGTGCTTTACGGTATTGCTTTCGCGAAAAACGCCATCGCCGCCAACGACATGTGCTACCTGGTTGAGGGTTACACCGATGTGATTTCGATGCACCAGGCCGGCATACAGAACGTGGTGGCATCGTCCGGAACATCGCTCACTGTCGATCAGATCAAGCTGATCAAGCGTTACACGCCAAACATCACCATACTGTACGACGGTGACCCGGCCGGTATCAAAGCTTCGTTCAGGGGCATCGATATGATACTGGAGCAGGGGATGAATGTAAAAGTGGTGCTGTTTCCCGATGGCGAAGACCCCGATTCGTTTGCCCGCACAAGGCGCAGCAGCGAGGTCACACAATTTATTCAGAAATCGGCGAAAGATTTTATTCGTTTTAAAATAGAATTGCTGCTCGACGAAACCGGCAATGACCCCCTGAAGAAAGTCAGCATCATCAAGGAGTTTATCGACAGCATAGCGCTCATCCCTGATCGTCTTACGCGCATGGCTTATGTGAAAGAGAGCGCCGAACGGATGAAAATGGATGAGAGCGTGATACTCAATGAGCTCAACAAGGTGTTGCGAAACAAGTTCAGGAAACAGGCCGATATGACCCGTGAGGAGTTTGAGGCGGCTATCCCCGAACCGGAAATAATTCCTGCCGAACAGCCCAAAACCCTTGACCTGACGAGCACCGAATTCCAGGAGCGGGAACTGGTAAGGCTATTGCTTGCATATGGCACCAAACAGATCAAAATGTTCAGCCTTGCCGAAGGACAGGCAGAGCCGGTGGAGGTCGTGACAACTGTTGCCGAATTCATCGTTAACGACCTGCGCAACGATGGCCTGGAGCTTACGTTTGAAGTGTATGCAAAAGTTTTTAAGGAATATGAGAAACTGGTGGATACGGAGACTGTACCGAAACCCGAAGTAATGGTACAGCATCCCGATCCGGCGATCGCCCGCTGTGCGGTGGATTTATTGGCAACGCCCTACGAACTGCACGACTGGAGCAAGCGGCGGATACATATTCCGCTTGAAGAAGACGAAGAAGTGCTTGAGCGGGCTGTTACCTCATCGCTGCTGGCTTTCAAAGCAAGACGCATTGAACAGTTGCTGGCCGATACAGCCAAGGAAATTAAAGACCCTGCTCCTGATGCCGATATAATGTTGCTGATGACCAGGTTCAGAGAGTTGAAGATAATTAATACCCAGATCAATAAACAACTGGGGAGAATAATCACCCGGTAGCAGCAACTTCCGGATTACATTTTCACAATTTTCCTGGTGTGCGTTCTATTCCCGATAGTCATCCTGAGGATATACATTCCGGGTTTAAGATTTTGCATGTTCACCTGGTCATAGCTCACACCCGAATCTCTCATTCCATCGGTAAACCGCATCACTTCCTGCCCCTGTATCGTTGAAATTGTCCCGGTGACTTTTACAGGATGCACAATGTTGGTTTCCAGGTAAAGTATGGTTGAAACCGGATTCGGGTAGCAATCGAACATGCCTTCGGCTTCCTCTTCAGGAATGCCAATGGTAGTGCAGGTTCCCGGCATATTGGCATCAAGCCAGCTCATCCGGTTGGCTATCCAGTCTTTCAGACTTTCAATTTCCCCGGCATATGTTGCAGGGATAGGATAGGGGTTAGGCCAAACGTATACCCCGAGTATCGGCCATTTTGTGAAGTTCCTGGCTTGTGCTTCGTTGAGCGTCTGCGCTAAGGAATCAATGTAGTTATCGATAGATCCGTTGCTCAGAAATGTTTGCCGGAGCAACAACCAGCGGCATTTCAGGCGATTTTTGAAAAGTGTGTCGTCCATCAGCCTGTCCCACCAGAAAGGCACCTGCCACCAGTCGTACATGCAGGGGAACTGGTATGCCCAGCCGGTGTAAAGGTCACCGCCACAGTAATCGGCATTGTGCCAGGCAATATCATAGTCCCATACCGGTCCCATTTTCAGTTTACCGCCTTTGCTTTTACGGTCTTTATAAAAATAGGTACTCAGGCGGTAGCCGTCAACATTCTTGCTTATCTCATTAACAATCAAATAGTCGATAAACTTGTTCTCTGAGGCATATTTCCGGAATCCGATCAGCGTATCGGAGAAATTCACACCGGCAAGCACTGTCTCAAACGTATCTACATATTTCTGGATGTATTGCTGTTGCTGGTAAGCTATGTCATCGCTGCTAGGGTACTCGTACTGGAAGAAAATTGTTTGCCCTGAAGGATGTGCCAGCGGGGGAAAGTCGGAAGTCCATCCGCCGCCGCCCGATCCGGTGGTTTTATCTATCTTGATAATATAACCGCCTGTAACATCATCACCGGTAAGGTCTGAGGATTTCAGTTTCGAAATGTCCACCCTGTGTTTATCGCGTTTGATCTTTTCAGAAAAGATGTAAATGCCCTGGTAATCGCCGTTAAGCACAAGTTCAACATGCTTGTAACGGGTGGCATAATGGTCCATGTTCATCCAGGTCTGGTAAGCCAGTGTATTACGGCAAAAGGTCTTATCAGAGTAGTTGGCATTGAGTATCCAGTCACTTTCCGACGGCATTCCGAGCAAAGAGGTATCTACCGTTTGCATAAGCGAATTCCAAATCTCGAAACCATAACTTTTTTTTGGAAACGACTGGCTGCTTGACCCCCGTAACTCGATGCCGCAATAACCGCTGTAAGTAAGCGGATCGGTCATATAATTGCGCTCTCCGGGGCCATTGTCAATAATACCCAGGTCAACCTTGATCTTTGGATCGTCCTGTATAACAAGCCCATGCGTATTAATGATGACAATTGGCAGGTTCGACGATGTGAAAAGTACCGAATTGCCATCAGGTGAATCGGCTTCGTTTTGGCCGTATAATGGCAGGTAGCTGCTTACCAGGAGTAGGAATGACAGGCTGAATATAAGTTTGCGCATTGGCACAGGGGTTCCTTGGTATTATTTCTTTTGCAGGATTATTTCGGAAATTTCCGGCTGTTCCAGGTATTGATGAAATTTCGGAAAGCTTCGTATTGAGCAGGCTCTATCAGTGCCTGTTTCACCCGGATACTCTTTAAAACATCAACTTTATCACCGTTTTTCCGGATGGTAATTCTTAGTTCCCCGAAATCTTTTTTCATCTCAATCGAAACTTCCTTAGAGATAAGTTCCATGTTTGAAGGCAGCGAAAGTACATAATTGTACGATTCGTTGACAATGAAAGGTATTTCGAGCGGTTCGGCACGCTCAGATACCAGTTCGGTCATGTGCCAGGCTTCAGTTCCTGACGAAAGCACGGGGATTTCAAAGAAGTAAAGGCCTGAAGTTTCTTTCAGCGGATCTTTGCCCTGCAATGTGTATGCAACGATGGTTTTGTCAGTATCTATATTGCTGATTGTGTATTTGTCAATGGATTTCTCGCTGAATGCCCCGGCGAGTAGTTTTTTTACTCGTGACGAGTCAGCAACCAGGCTGAAACAGGGATTCAACCGGCCTGTAACCTCAAGGTCAGCATTGCCCGATAGCTTAAATTCTTTATCCAGACTAAGGTTTCCCTTCAATGAGATTGATGGGGAAGCGGAGGGGATGCTCTCAATGCCGGATGGTTTGCCGTAAAGGAGTTTTATAACTTTTTTGCGGGAGAGGGCAAAACCTTCGTCATAGGTATCAACTTGCAGCGGTGACAGAAGAATGGATTCTTTTTTACCCATTTTCGCTTCGACCAGGAATTTTTCGATTGTAAGCAGGTTGATGGTCTTATCGTCTGACAGGCAAGCGGGTATCAAGGCAACCGGAACGGCTTCAATACCTGCCGCTTTCATCAAGGCTGCCAGCAGAATGGCTTTTTCGGCTTCAGTGCCACCATTTTCCTGCCAGGTTTGAGATGCTTCACGAACCCCGGGGCCACACTGGGCAAGGGCGACAGGATAATAGTTAATGTCGCTGGCTACAATCTCCTGAAGGCGAAGAGCTATGGCAAGTTCGTCTTTCTTCTCGTCACGTACTTTCTGAGCTATAGCTTTCAAGGGATCTGTTGTGTTGAGGGCAAATGCAGGTTGCGACACGAATGATTTAAAAGCATCTGCAGTATTTTTCGAAGTACTGAAGACGATTCTTGGCCTGTTTTGCTGCTCTTTCGGGCGGAAATCTTCCCGTAAGGCAGCAGGAATATTGGTAATAGTCCAGGTATATTTCGTTTTGCCTCCGGCTTTTGTTATCACCGGCTCCTGTGCGAGGTTGTAAAGTTTGTAATTCAGCACTGTACCGACAGGTACGCTGATGCTATAGGTGAGTTTGTCAACAGGCGAATTCATGCTAAGAACGTCGCCGGCTGCCATGGATGGCCAGTAACCTTTGGCATTGGTTAGAGTATAATCAAAATCAACTACGGAACCTCTCTCCAGCGCGGTATGTGTGACTACCATCTCACGCATATGATTATATGACGGGGCATTGGCACATGAACCCGGCAGCAGTTCATTGTAAGCATTGGCGGGCGAAGGAACAATTTTACCGGCAGGTGTGGTTGTAACCGATTTGTTGATTTTCAGCTTCTGCGACTGCGGGTTGTATACAATGAAATCCTCGCCATAGAGGCTGTTAAAAGCAAAGTATGTATTGATGCCAAGGGTATGGCTGTAATGATAGGTCCATCTTCCATCTGCATTCAGGGTATATTCTTTCACCTGGTTGCGGTAAACAGCATCGGATGACGGCTCCTGGGCTGTTGCGTTGAATGCCAGCGCCAGGGAGATTATACTCGTGAGGATATATTGTTTTGTCATGGTTTTCATCTTACGGAATGTTTTCAGCGTCCTTCTCTCGTTATTTCATCTTCCACCGGATGGGTGTTGAAGCGTATTTGTCCTGGCACTGCACAGCTTTGCGGAACGAGGGCCAGTCCTCAGGCTGGTAGATTCGTTTGGGGTACTCAGCCGTAAAATTTAACGACAGTTTTGTACCTTCAACTTCATATCCCGCCCTGTATGTGGCGCCGGGACCAGTATCGGTGTCGCTGTCGGGCTTGTTTACAGATTTTGCAACTGCCGGCAGCACTATTTTTTCCGAAAGGGTCACAGCATGAGAGGTACGGTCGCGAAAGGGATATTCACGCTTTTCCAGGCCAGTACTGAAGGTTGTCTGTGGCTGGGCACGGTTGAAGAAACCATCCATCACGAAAGGAGTGAAGATCAGCTCGTCATCGGTAACAATGGCATAGTCGGGAATGCGGATAGAAAAGTGCAGGCTGATCGGCCCGGCCATATAATTCACGGGGTCTTCATAGCTCACTTTGTTTATGATCGCATTGGGGTTAAGGCGCAGTACTTCCTTTTCGAGGGCGGCGGCACGGTCGGCAACAAATCCGCGGGTAAATATTCCCCGAATGGTAGCATCTATCTGCCCTTCGGCAGTTACGGTATACTCTCCTTCAAGGGTGCCGTCAGCTGATATTACCGACATACCCGATATACGCAGGTAGTGCTTGCCGGGATCAGAGAGTGGTGTTTCAGCCAGATCGGCGCCTTCAGGTACACCCATGAGGTAGTTCTGCTGCTGCTCGGCGCTGGACCATAGTTCCCTTATAAATGGCACCCAGGTTGGGTCGAGAAGGTGATATTTGCCGTCGCGGCGGCTCTTAACTACCGATACACAATGATTGAACTGGTCGGCGGGGATGTAATCAATTCGTGAACCTGCCATGGTCATGGCCGGGTATGCCTCGAAGCCGGCAGCACGCAGCATGGTGATAAGCATACCGGCTTTGTCCTTGCAAACACCGCAACGGTCAGTGAAATCCATCTCACCTTTGTGCAGCGTGTAGCCTTCGCCTTTGCCCATGGTGAGCCCCAGGTACCTGATCTCGTCGGCAACCCAGTGGGTGAGAATGCTCACCGAATCATACTCGTCGCGGGCATTGCGGATTAGTTCATCCACCTTCTTTTTAATTTCGGGGGTCGATGCAAAACTGCCGTATTCTTCGTTTACCGAATAGAACCACAGGCTTTTGGCTTTCCAGTCGGGACTGGTGCTGAGAAGCAGCTTGGGTGCAATATCTGAAGCATCCACTGCCCGTGGTTCGCCTTTCCAGGGTTTGATATCCTTCGCCGAGAAAGTGTAAACCATGCGGTCACCGTTTATCCAGGCTTTGGAGGAAACAGCGCCGTTATATACTTCGTATTGCAGGGTTTTAGATTTGGGAATGCTTACTTCGTAGCTTTTCAGAAGCACAGGGTCACTGCTCCAGAAAGGAACAATGTCGTAGAAATGTCCGCGCATGGGTGGTGCATAGCGATCATCGTCACCTGAGCCATCGCTGAGCAGTGCATACGTGAAACCTTTGCGGTAAAGGAAAACCTCCAGTGCATCACCGGGTTCCAGTTTGCCCACAGCAAGCACTTTTTCACGCGCCCCCCAATAAATGGCCCGTGCCGGCTGCGGATAGTCAAGTACTTTGGATGTATCAAGTTCAACCTGGGAACCGTCAGCCCTGTATATCACCACCTGTTGTATCTGGCTCCAGGCCGATAGCGGGTCATAATCATACTTGATAACACTGAGCCCTTTGGCGCCGGCAGCCGTTTGAACCTTATACAAACGGTGAGTGTACACATGACTAAGGCCGCTTTCTTCCACGCGCACTTTTGTGCTGTCGAAAATAAGGAGTGTCCCTGTCCCGGGAAACGACGATTTTGTTACAAGATCGCGAATGTCCTGCGACCGTAAAACTGTAGCCGACAGAAAAACGAGTAAACCGGTAATGATAAATTTCCTCATGATGGATGAAGTTTTTTAAACCAGATGACGAAGGTCGGAAAATTTGTTGTTACAGCGGGGTAGAGGATTGCGAAAATTCAGATGGTTACAAACACTTCCAGGTGTTATGGTGCGTCTTCTCGCCATTAATGCTAACTTCGCCTTTTAAACCGATTCTTATGCCTTCCTTACAATCTATCAAAAGGCTCATGCTGGCCGCAGCCTTTCTTCTGCCGCTGTTTCTTCATGCACAACAAGCGATCTTCCTGTCACCTTATCCGCAGGAATTAAACATCACCGGCGGAAATTTTAACATGGCCGGCTTAAAAGAGATATATGTAGGGAACAATGCTTCGGAACAGACCCTTTTTGCAACCAATCAACTGCAGCAGGAGATTAAAGATGACCTGGGAATGGATGCAGCTATCCGGCCGAAATTAAAAAAGGCTTCCATCATTCTTGGAATAACCGGCAGGGACAGCCGGACCGACAAATTGTTTGCATCGCTCAACCTATTGCTACCACAGAAAGCGC
Source organism: Lentimicrobiaceae bacterium (assembly GCA_015657475.1). Classification (GTDB taxonomy): domain Bacteria; phylum Bacteroidota; class Bacteroidia; order Bacteroidales; family UBA4417; genus UBA4417. The sequence goes on from JADLKF010000004.1 coordinate 320,034, forward strand.
AGGAGGAAGGTTATATCATCAAAATCACCGGTGAACGGGTGCTTGTTGCGGCACAAACAGAGGCAGGCCTGTTTTATGGTGTGCAAACGCTCAGGCAACTCATCCGGGCAAACCGCACCGGCAATACCATCCCACAGCTTGCCATCACCGACTGGCCTGCATTGCGCTACCGTGGCTGGATGGACGATATCAGCAGGGGACCGATACCCACTGTCGGTTTTGTAAAGGAATGCATCCGCAAAATGTCGGAATTCAAGCAAAACTTTATGACCCTGTATACTGAGAATACATTCAGCCTCAATAAATACCCCGATATCGCTCCTCCCGGCGCCTTTACTGCCGCCGAAATTGCCGAACTCACCGACTACGCGGCAAAGTACCACATAGATATCATCGGGAATTTCCAGTCGTTCGGCCATATGGAAAAGATACTGGCAAACCCGTTTTACAAGCCATTGGGCGATAACAGTTATATATTGAATCCTGCCAGCGAAAAGACCTACGACTTTCTGAGGGACATTTATTCTGAAATTGTACCGGCATATAAAAGCCCCTTTTTCAACATCAACTGCGACGAAACCCAGGGCCTCGGCGAAGGTAAAAGCAAACGCATGGCCGATAGTATCGGTCTTGGCGGTATTTATGCCTATCACATCAACCGCATCGACAAATTGCTGAAACCATACGGCAAACGCCTCATGATGTGGGGTGATATCGCCGTGAACAATTCCGACATTATCAGCAAACTGCCGAAGGACCTGGTGATACTCTCATGGGGCTATCACGCCGCCCAAAGTTTTGATGATGCCATTCAGCCATTCAAAAAGACGGGATTCGATTTCATGGTTGCCCCCGGTGTAAGCTGCTGGAGCGAATTATGGCCCGGAATGAGCAATGCCGCCATCAATATAAACAATTATGTGCGCGACGGTGCCAAACTCGGCGCCATGGGCATGATGAACACCGCCTGGGACGATGATGGCCATAACCTGTTCAGCAACAACTGGCACGGCCTAGCCTGGGGAGCCGAATGCTCCTGGCACCCTGCTCCGCCTTCGTCGGGCGAACAGGCTATAAAAGAACGAAACGCGAAATTGTACGGCTTCAACAAGAGCTTTGATAAGGTATTTTTCGGCGCCGATGGAATCACTGATGCCCTGTTTGCGATCGACAGCCTGCGCTTGCTGCCGGTGAGAGGGATAACGGGCGAAGGAACCTTCTGGCAGGACCTGCTCGATATGAATCTCGAAAATACTACCGAAGAATTTGGCGACGTGAACATGGAGGTAATCAACAAAGCCTCGGAGATATCAGAACGAATCCAGAGCCTGAAGAAAATATGCTCCCGCAACCAGTTGCTGCTCGACCTTCCGTTGCTGGCGCTCGACCGCATCATGTTTTCGGCCGGGAAAAACGTTGCCCGCATCATCCTGTATGAAGCCAAAGAATCGGAAAATGTTTATGCGGCGCAGATCGTTGCTCCAGAACTCGAAAAACTGAAAGATGAACTTTTCGGCATCAAAAAAGAATATATCCGTTTGTGGAACCTCGAAAACCGTCCCTGGTGGCTCGATAAAAACCTGAACGATTTCAACAGGCTGGCAAAGCAGATCGACAATGCTGATAAAAAAGTTTTCATTGAGCCGCAGCCGGAACTGGTAAATGGTTCGCAGCCGGTAGTGCTGAGAACGCTTTTCAACGATCAGACGATAGTTTACACCCTCGACGGCAGCGACCCCACCCCACGCAGCCAGGTTTACAGTGAGCCGCTAAGGATCGACCGGCAGGTTGTGATAAAAGCAGCCGTGCTGACAGGGAATACTACAGGCGAAATCACACAGTTGCCGCTGCTGGTGCATAAGGGAATCGGTTGCCCGTTGAAAATAAATGCCCGTTACAGTACTTACAATCCTGCCTATGCTGCCGGCGGCGACGGCGCCCTGCTCGACGGGCTTACCGGTTCGATGAATTGGGCCGATGGCCGGTGGCAGGGTTACCAGGGACAGGACATTGAACTGGAAATCGACCTGAAAAAGGAGACACCGCTGACTTCGCTCAGCATGGATTTCCTGCAGAATGCCTATTCATGGATACTGCTGCCAAAGGATGTGCAGGTATTCACTTCGGCAGATGGCACCAACTACCACCTGGCTGCCACTATCACCCACAATGTGCCGCCATCTGGGCAAAACACGGTTATTCACACGTTCAAAGCTGATTTCCCGGGACTAACTACCCGTTACCTGAAAATTGTCGCCCATAGCCAGGGCAACCTGCCGGCAGGGCATCATGCCGCCGGCAACCCTTCGTTTATGTTCACGGATGAGGTGATTATCAGGTAAAAAGATTTACTTACCGACTTGTCAGCGTCAGACGGTATTATGTTTTCAGCATACTCGTCATAAGGGAAGACGAGTGTGAAGGGAAGCTTTGTGTGCGGACTCAATGGTTAAATGGGGTGAAATTAAAGCCTTGCTTACGTACGCACTGCCTATATCGGGTGAAATTAAAGCCTTGCGTACGTCCACACTGCCCATATCGGGTGAAATTAAAGCCTTGCGTACGTCCACAGTGCCCATATCGGGTGAAATTAAAGCCTTGCGTACGTCCACAGTGCCCATATCGGGTGAAATTATAGCCTTGCGTACGTCCACACTGCCCATATCGGGTGAAATTATAGCCTTGCGTACGTCCACACTGCCCATATCGGGCGAAATATTGGCTTTGCGCACATGCTCAGAAGCTATATCGCATGAAAAATCAATTCACTGCAGTTGCCGGAGCTATTTTTAAATGAAAATATATCCCCTGCAAATGCAGGTGTTTTTTTTAACATATTTGGTTAAGGGTGAAACTATTTGTCTCAGGTATCCGAAAGAATGATGAACGTGAATGACTGCTGTATCGGAATAAATTTAGTTAGAGAAAAATTCACCAGATTATGAACTATTGATATTAGCCTCTTCTACCTGTTCACAATTATTTCCCCGGTTGCCCAAACCTTACCCCGGCACATCAGCCTTGCCAGGTACATGCCTGCAGGCCAGCCCGTAACCTCAAAGGTGACGGATGTTTGTCCGTTAGGCAGTGCGTAAACTGACTGACGCCTGCCGTTGAGGTCGAATACTTCAATGGTTTTATCGCCTCTGAGGCTGTACCAGGTGGTTGTGGTCTTAATATGATTGACCGTTTCTTCAACTGTATATGCATCGGGCAGCGAAATGGTGACCTGCGATGCTGACGGTACGGGAAATATCTTTAAAACTATTGTNNTTTCCGCTTTTTTTACAGGCTCTTCCACATCTACAATAATACAATCGAGTTCGATGGTTTCGGCAGGGCTTACCGCGTGTGAACACAGGCTGTCGTAAACACGGGGTATGGTGTAGGTACTGTCGTACTCTAGGTCCTGGTTAAACTTAAACAGACAGGTTTCCCAGTGGGTCATGCCCGGGGCGGCACGCTCCCCGAGCGCTATTACCTTATTATCCGCCGTTAAGGCCGAATATGCCACCGGAAAACCGTATAATGGAACATCTTTTGTTTTGAGCACATTGCCAGTGGTATCTGTTTTTATCACCATGGAGTAACCGGTACTTCCTATAGCATAGCCACCACCGACAAATAAGGTTGAATCCTGGTAAAAAGTAATAGACTTAGCTCCCGATGCTGTTCCCTGTTCAAATACATGAGTAAGTTTAATCGGGATGCCATCTGGGGCGAATTTAAAGAAACACGCTTTCATACCAGGCTCCTGAAAACCATCTGCTCCGGCGCTGTAATAGTTTTCTGCTGCATCCTGCACTGTATGGCCAAAATCGCCGTGAATAAATCCGTCACCGTACCAGGTCAAGTCCCACAACTGGTTGCCATCAAGGTCGAACTTTACCCACAATGGGGAGTACCAGCCCAGACCTGATCCCGGTTCGCGGATATAATAGTCAAAACCTGTTACCAGCACACAACTGTCGTTGGTAAGCAAAAGGTTGTAGCCGGTTGCATCAAAAAAGTTGGTATCCGGTTCTATACATTTTTGCCAGAGCAGATCTCCTTCGGATGAGAGATGATAAAGCCAGATACGGTTGTAACTATACTGTTCATGATCCGAATGTACAATATAGCTATTATCACTCAGAACAAGGTTGTTTACTGAAACATTCTGGCTAGGATATTGAAATATCATACACCATAATTTCTCACCGCAGGCATTTAACTTTGCCACATAGCCATCCATTTGGCTGTTAACCGAGCCTGAAACAAGTATATCTCCTTCAGCATTCACAGAACAGTCCAGAACATTAACGCCAGCGTTATTGTTTTGTACAAAATACCTCTTCCATAATTCGTTACCATTAATATCCAATTTTCTCAAATATCCGGAAAAATCGCCATCGGCTTTCAACATTTCAGCACCACCAATCAGCATACCCCCGTCACAGGTTGCACGGATCACTCTTCCTGTCGTATTGTACGTATAATGTCCGTATACTTTTGGCCACTGGGCATTACAGATATTTTGAACAAGTGTCAAATAGATGATGAATAATAATGTTTTTTTCATATTACAGGTATTATTAACAGAAAAGGGGCAGAAAACTGCCGCTAATACCTTTTTTATCGAGAAATGGGTTACTCTAACTGGTCTAGGATTTCTTTAATTTTCGTTTTAAGCTCAGGTATATCATTTTTAATAATTTCCCAAACAAGACTTGAATCTACTCCAAAATATTCATGCACAAAAACGTTTCTCATTCCAACAATTTGTGACCATGCAACGGTCGAAAATTTGGATTTGGTTTCATCGGAAATGTGATTGCCTGATTCCCCTATGATTTCCATCTGCTTTATACAGGCAAACCTCATCATGGAGTTTTCCGTAAAGTCATTGAAGTCTTTATTTTCAATATATGATTCTATTTCAAGGATTGCATCAAAGATATGCTGAAGCCTCACCTTGTCGCCTAAATTACCTCGCATAGATCAATTGTTTTTCATTGTCAACAATTGGTTTGATGTAATCAGACAAACCATTTGATGAAACCAGATCAATCCTGGAGTTTAAAAGTCTCTCAAGGTCGATTTTCATTTGGATGAACTGTAAACCTATCCGTTGTGAATAATCGAGATCAACCAGAATATCAATATCGCTTTGATTATCGGCTTCATTCCTTACGTATGAGCCAAATAAATATGCCTTCAAAACCGGTTTTGATTCGAAGTATTGTTTGATGGTTTCTATTTTACCGGCATCCAGTTTCATAGAACAAATATACAAATTCTATGCTGAGATAAATGTTTATGGTATACGCCATCACTGCCCGTCAAAAGCTTCACGCAATATTTTCCCTATCTGTTCTTCAGTTGATCAGGTTACCTCCCACCCAAGATCTGAAAAAATGTACCAGACGTACAATCATATCATTCCGGGTTCAATTTCATTTCCATACAATTTGTCACCTGAAGCAATTACAGGCTGGGTGTGAGTATAAGTGATCGGCTGAGTTCCCTGTACTGCTGCTTGTTGCCTCGTCAGCGTCTGAAGGTTCTGAAAGCGTCAGATAGTAAAACCTTCAGCGAACATCAGTTAACCTGCCATAAATTCGCCGATTATAACCTTCCACTGGCTGGCACCTCTTTTCTCTATTTGAGTGCCATCCTGTATCTCAGTTTAACGCACCACTGCCATTTTCCTGGTTTCCAGTTTCCCGTTACTCATTCTTATCACTACAAAATACTGTCCGGCTGCGAGACATGTTAAGTCAGCCTCTTGTTTTATAATACCTGAGTTTTTCGGAACAGGTATTTGTTTTACAGGCCTGCCCCACATATCGGATACCATGATGGATTCAACTGCTGAATTACCGGTGTAACTGATATTTACAATGCCGGTAGCCGGGTTTGGATAAATCATGATGTGATTGTCAGGGCCGGAATGAGTAACCGAACCCCACAGGAACGATGAGTCAATCATGATCACTTCGCCGTAATGTCCGGCTGAGGTGTAAATGTCGATAATATCGGAAGCTAGTCCGTCAGCAAAATCATCGGTAACAATGAGTAAAATGACTTTAAGCCACAAAGAGTCTCCCGGTTGAATGGTTACCGGGAATGCCAGGGTGGTATCAACACTCCAACCGCAGCTGGGGGTGATAAAATTCATCATCTCCATGCTGTCGACGGTAACCGGGAATACTGTGGGGTTTTTTACTGCAAAATACTGATACCATGTAGTAGTATTCTGATCAAATATGATGGTATCGGGGGCTAGTGTCAGTGTATACGCCTGAGCGCCCAACTCACCCGTTGTGGTGATGTTCTGGGCGTAAATGTCACCATTATCGCTGCGCTTATCACACCATGCGGCTATGAACTGCCCGAAGTTATATTGCCCTACCACAAGGTCGTCTTTTGCACCTCCTGAGGATGAAACCACCACATGGCCGTCAGTAGTCTGCCAGAGGTAGTTTCCGTTTTCATCCACCTTCATCGCTTTTACGAGGTCGCCGCCAAAGCTGCTGTTTTTTGCATAAACCACCACCACGTTGCTGTCGGCCATTTGTGCTGTGAGCATTCCCACATCCAGGTTCGAAAGGTTTATAAAGATCTTTCCTGTATTGGCCCACAACCGCTGCCCTGTCGATGACATTCTTTGTCCGTACAGGCCCCTCAACTCCTGGTCGGCATCCATTTCAACGAGGAAAACATAAAGGTTTTGTCCATCGGGCGAGAGGGTTATGGATGGGTACATGTGGTTATTTGAGTTGTTAGCAATGGCTTCAACACCGTTGGCTGCAAATTGCAGCTGTCCTGAGCCGTTGACGTGCTGAACAAAAGTGCTGTAATTCCAGTCGTTGTTGCGGTCATCGTACCAGGCAACATAAAATCCGTCGGAAGTGTCGGGGATCACGGCAATCGACGGGATCATCGGTATTCCTGAACTTGTAAAGATCGGGGCGTCGGAAGCCCACGCTGATGTGCCACCCGCCGTTATTTTCTGGGCATATAGGTGTTTGGGAGCATATAAACCTTCATCTTTTTTAAACCACAGAACAAATACCTGGTCATCAGTAGCAGAGATTACCCGCGGGAAAGTATAGCTCTCGGTACCTGTTCCCTGGAGTGTGATTCCCGAAGTACCCCACAGTTTCACACCGGTGGGGCCGAGCTTTTGCATTCTCACCTTTTCAACAGATCCCGATTCTTCCCATACCACAACGGCATTGCCTTCGCTGGTTGTGGCAACAAGAGGAGTATAGTCAGCATCAGAAGAGGTGGATAGTCTGATTCCGTCGTTGCCCCATAACATCTGTCCTGCAGGTGAAACGCGGTATGCGAAAACATCGTTGTTGCCTGTGCGGATGTCCTGGAATGCAATAACAGCGCAGGTGTCGTTGTCCACTTTCATGTCGAAGTCGGTGATCCAGGTGTCGGAGGTATGATTGCTCACCAGCAACCCGGCAGTGCCGAACTGTATATTGCCATTCACGTCGGTCTTTTGCAGCCTCACGTTGTAATTTCCATTCTCAAGCGAAAACCAGGCATAGTAGGAGATACCTGACGGGTGGGTAGCCACCTTGGTTACTACCTGGTCACCGGTACCCACACCAATGGCCGTGTTGAGGGCGGTATTCGACTGCCATTGGGCGTGTAACCCTGTCAGCAGGAAAAGCGAAAAGGCAAGCAGTAAAAACTTTTTCATGGTTATATGTTTAAATCTGTTGTTCAATCACACTGACTTCTTTACTTCTTTATTCATTTCATCTAAAATATCGTCCTTTACATGGTACCAGTCGAGGTGGGGGCTCTCTTTTTCGCAGCCTCCTTTATGTTCGATGCATTGTGTAAAGCGGTACTGAAAGCCGCATCCCGGGCATCGGGCTGCCGTGTCGAAGGTGTTCCATACAGTATCACAGTAAGTACATTGCCAGTAGGCACCGCCGTCGGGTTCCCAGCCGCATTTGGGACAAAATATCCTGATATCTCCCATGGAGCAGGTCTTCAGGTATGCGATGAATGAATATTACAATTTAGTTTCAGGCATTAATCCCGGTAATTGCCAATGCACCCGAAGGGCATATTTTTACCTGGTTAACCAATGCTGTGTATTGAGCTGACGAGATATTATGAATTGTTAATCCATCTTTATCGGTGATCGTTACAATTCCTTTCAGACAGAAGGCATTGTGCATGCACTTATCGGCATTCCATGTTATTGTTCGCTTGCCATCAGCCAGAAGGTGTTCACGTTTCATTTGCGGGTTTGTAACGAAGGCATAAAATTAATATAAACACATCAAATTTATTTGAATAAAAACAGATGTTTTCATATAAAAATTTAAGATTTAAATTTCTCACTAAGTACTTTAAGGTCAGCCAGTTGTTCTTGAGTCAATCCTTCCGGCTGATAACCGGCTGTACGGCACTGGAAGTAGATGAGCGCCGATTTTGCCAAAGTATCGATAAGGTCGAAGGCTTCAAATACATCTTTGCCTATCGCAAAGCAGCCATGTTTTTCCCAAACCACAACCTGGTGGTGTTTAAATTTCTGCAAGGTAGCTTCGGCAATTTCGAGCGAGCCCGTTAGCAGATATGGCACGAAGCCGGCGCCCTCGGGCACAACCACCATGGTTTCGGGATGCATGCCCCACAGCAGGTTGTTGAGTGCTTCCTGGTCGCAGTAATCGCGGATATGGGTCAGAGAAACCAGTTCGTTGGGGTGAGTATGAACCACGGTGCGCTCACGTTTTCCTTCTGTTACCAGCTGCTCGTGAATTGAGAGATGCGACGGCAGTTCCGAGGTGGGCATAAGGTTGGGCTGCGACGGATCGTATTTAATCAATAAATAACCATTACCATCATCCGAAACCCTTATCAGAATGGCATTGTGGTCGAAGTCGCGGGCAATGTCGCGCATTCTCTTTCCCGTGCCGGTAACAAGAAAATAATTACCTGCAAGGGCAGGCAGCGATAAGGGCAGAGAGTAAAAAGGAGGGTTATCATTTGCAATGGCGGCAGCGTTTTCCGGGGTAATAAACTCGCTGATGTTCACCGACATGTTTCCGGCATTCCTCTCGGCCCAGCCTTTTTGCCACAGGTAGGATGCTACTTCCGACATTTCGCCCGCTACGCGGAATATGTCTTCGTTCAGGTTTCTGAAATCCATAAGCAGGTATTTGCTGCAAAGTTACTTGGATTTACCATTGTACCAAGTATGAATGTTAATGCAGCGGTTGGGAACTATCCTCAGCGTTTTTTTCTGAAGAAGTCTTTCATGAGTGCGGAACATTCATCCGCAAGTACCCCTGACTTCACCTGTGTTTTGGGATGAAGTAAAGTGTTCGCAACTAAGGAATATCCACGTTTCTCATCTTTAGCACCGAAAACAATTTTCCCTATCTGGGTCCAGTAGGATGCCCCGGCGCACATTACGCATGGCTCAACGGTGACATAGAGTGTACATTCTTCCAGGTATTTGCCGCCCAGGAAGTTGGTCGCCGCCGTGAAAGCCTGCATTTCGGCATGAGCGGTGGCATCGTTAAGTTGCTCGGTAAGGTTGTGGCCACGGGCTATCACCCGGTTGTTGCAAACGATCACGGCGCCAACCGGCACCTCGTCCTTTTCGAGCGCCTTGTATGCCTCTTTAAGCGCCTCGCGCATAAAGGATTCGTCGCTGTATACGGTGAAAATCATAGTGGTGATTGATAAGGCAAATATAGTTCAGGGAGTTTGAAGTTTCATGTTAAAGTTTGAAGTTCCTTATTAAGGATGCAATACTCTTTGGGTAATATTTTGTAATATTGCACTCCCGTTAGAACAAGGTAATTTGTGGCCGGATGAACAGAATTTTCAACGTATTCCTTTCGCTTCTCATCGTACTGTTTTTCAGTTCTGTAACGCTCGCATCAGTTGCCGATACTTCGGAGCATGCAGCCATAGCAGCAGGGCATGAACCTGAAAACGCACATAAAGAGGATTTCAATGCCGGCGAAATGATTATCGAGCATATTATTGATGCCCACGAATGGCATATCATTACAGTAGGCCACACCCATGTTTCTGTTCCCTTGCCGGTGATTCTGATCGATAATGGTAAAATCGTAGCTTTCATGTCGAACAGGTTTCATCACGGAACCGCTTCATATAAAGGGTACAAGCTTGAAACGGAAGGCGCCAATAAAGGGAAGATCGTTAAGGTAAAGGAAGACGGCAGTGTGGACGAAACCGCAAAAATTCCCCTCGATTTCTCGATCACCAAGCTCGTTGCGCAGCTTTTCATCAGCCTTATACTGTTGATGGTTATTTTTATCAGCATTGGCAATAAATACAAAAAGAATCCCAACCGTGCACCCAGCGGATTGCAATCGCTGCTCGAGCCGCTGGTATTGTTTATCAGCGACGATCTTGCTTTGCCCGCCATCGGTAAAAAGCATTATAAAAAATACCTGCCGTACCTGCTTACGATTTTCTTCTTCATATTTTTCAGCAATCTTCTTGGATTGGTGCCTTTTTTTCCAGGAGGTGCAAACCTGACGGGAAACATAGGTGTTACGATGGTGCTGGCGCTTTTCACCTTTGCCATCACAACATTTTCGGGCAATAAGTCTTACTGGGTTCACATTGTGAATACTCCTGGCGTACCCTGGTGGCTTAAAATACCGCTTCCACTGATGCCCATTGTGGAATTTGTAGGAGTGCTGACGAAACCTTTCGTATTGATGGTCCGTCTTTTTGCCAACATCACTGCCGGTCACATTATCGGCCTGGGATTCATGAGCCTTATTTTCATCTTCGGGGCGATGAAACCCTGGCTGGGATATGTTGTTTCGCCCGTTTCGGTAGGTTTTGGCATTTTCATGACGCTGCTCGAACTGCTGGTGGCATTCATCCAGGCATACGTGTTCACACTCCTTTCGGCGATCTATTTTGGGATGGCCATTGAAGAACATCACCATGAAATTGAGGGAGAAACAACCCACGAGGCAGTACATTAAAATTAAATTTAGTTAATCACCATAAAATCAATCCTATGTCACTCTTAGCCGTATTACTTCAGGCAGCATCCAATTTCGCCCCCTTTGCACAACTGGGAGCAGGTTTGGGTGCCGGTATCGCTGCAATAGGCGCAGGTATGGGCATTGGCCAGATTGGTAAGAGCGCGCTCGAATCAATCGCACGCCAGCCCGAAAGCACCGGCGATATCCGTACGAACATGATCGTTGCGGCAGCTCTCATCGAAGGCGTTGCATTCTTCGCCATCGTTGTTTGCCTGCTCATCGTGTTCCTCATTAAATAAAGGTTACGTTCATTCCGTGACATCCCGGCGATTGGCCGGGATGCCGGAAATGACCGCAAAGTGACATTCAAATTAACTGATTATGGAACTGGTAAAAGTTGATATCGGGCTGTTGTTCTGGATGACATTGTCGTTCGGAACGGTACTGTTTATCCTGGCCAAGTTTGCCTGGAAGCCCATCATGAAAGGCATTCACGACCGCGAAGAGTCTATCGACAAAGCCCTTCATGCTGCCGAGGATGCCAAGAAAGATATGCTCAAGCTTAAAGCCGGCAACGAAGAATTGCTCAACCAGGCTAAGGAAGAGCGCGATGCCCTGCTTCGTGAAGCACGTAAGTTGAAAGAATCAATCCTTGATGAGGCTCGTATAAAGGCCAACGAAGAAGCCCAGCGTATTATCGAGAGCGCCCGCGAAAGCATTCAGTATGAAAAACTTGCCGTGATCAATGATCTGAAAAACCAGGTAGCTTCGATCTCTATCGAAATCGCCGAGAAGATTTTGCAGAAAGAACTGGCAAACAAAGAGGAACAGCAGCAACTAACCAGGAAACTGGTAGAGGAAGTGAAGATTAACTAATCCGGCGCCAGCCTTCAAATTTTGTTTTTGAAGAAATGAGTTTCACCAAAATAACAGTAAGGTACGCCAAGGCGCTTTTCGACCTCGCACTCGAGCAGAACATGCTTGAGAGAGTGAAGGATGATATGGCGCTGATTGATAAGACCTGCAGCGAAAACAGGGCGCTGGTGAATATGCTTCACAACCCGGTAGTCAGCGCTGAGAAAAAACAGAAAGTGCTGCATGCGATTTTCTCACGCAGCATCCTTCCCCTGAGCATGAGTTTCCTTGATATCCTTTCGCGCAAGCGCCGTGAACATTATATCGACGGCATTGCCAATGCTTTCGTGGAAATATACATGGAGTACAAAGGGATGACCACGGCTAAAGTAACTTCGGCAATCCCGTTAGCTGATTCTGAAAAGAAAACCATTCACGGCATCCTGTCGAAACTTACCGACAAGGATGTACAGTTGGTTGAAAATATACGCACCGAGATCATGGGCGGTTTCATCATCAAGATGGACGATTACCAGATCGATCAAAGTGTTGCTACGAAAATAAAGAACCTGAAAAAGGACTTCGAAAAGAACTTATACATTAAAGGATTTTAATCAGGAATTGATATGGCAGAAATAAAACCCGCCGAAGTTACCGCGATCCTGCGACAGGAACTGGCCGGTTTCAGAACCGAAGCTGAGGTACAGGAAGTAGGTTCGGTGCTGCAGGTTGGCGATGGTATTGCCCGCGTTTACGGCCTCACCAATGCCCAGAGCGGCGAATTGGTTGAGTTTACCAAAACCAACACCAAAGGCATCGTGCTTAACCTTGAAGAAGACAACGTAGGGATTGTGCTTCTCGGTGAATCAAACGACATAAAGGAAGGTGATACGGTTCAGCGTACACGGCTCATCGCATCGGTACCTGTTGGCGAGGGCCTGCTCGGACGTGTCATAAACACCATCGGTGAACCTATTGACGGCAAAGGTGAAATCAAAGGCGATCTCATTGAAATGCCACTCGAAAGAAAGGCTCCCGGCGTTATCTTCCGTCAGCCCGTCAGTGAGCCGCTGCAAACAGGTATCAAGGCTATTGATGCCATGATCCCCATCGGCCGCGGTCAGCGCGAGTTGATCATTGGCGACCGCCAGACAGGGAAATCTGCCATCGCCATTGATGCGATCATCAACCAGCGAGAGAATTACCTGAAAGGGAAACCCGTATACTGTATTTATGTTGCCATTGGACAAAAAGGTTCAACGGTGGCAAATATCCAGAAAACACTGGAAGATCACGGCGCCATGCCATATACGGTTATAGTAATGGCCACTGCTTCCGATCCTGCTGCCATGCAGTTTTATGCTCCGTTTACAGGCGCTGCCATTGGTGAGTATTTCCGTGATACCGGGCGCCCGGCGCTGGTAATTTACGATGACCTGTCGAAACAGGCTGTCGCTTACCGCGAAGTATCCCTGCTCCTCCGCCGGCCTCCCGGACGTGAAGCATACCCCGGTGATGTATTCTACCTTCACTCACGCCTGCTCGAACGTGCCGCCAAGATCATCCAGAGCGATGAAATTGCAGCACAGATGAACGACCTGCCTCTGGCTTTGAAATCGAAAGTAAAAGGTGGCGGATCACTTACGGCATTACCTGTTATCGAAACACAGGCCGGCGACGTATCGGCATACATNCCCACCAATGTTATCTCCATCACTGACGGGCAGATATTCCTGGAAACAGGCCTTTTCAACTCGGGTATTCGTCCTGCTATCAATGTTGGTATATCTGTATCGCGTGTTGGTGGTAATGCGCAGATCAAAGCCATGAAAAAGGTAGCCGGCACCCTGAAACTTGCCCAGGCTGAATATCGTGAACTTGAGGCTTTCTCCAAATTCGGCTCAGACCTGGATGCTGCTACCAAATCAATTCTCGAAAAAGGGGCACGCAACGTTGAAATCCTNCAACAGGCGCAGTATTCACCCATGCCGGTTGAAAAGCAAATAGCCATTATTGCCTGCGGAACACGCGGCTTGCTGCAGAAAGTTCCTCTTGCAAGCGTTAAGGATTTTGAAACAGAGTTCCTCCATCACCTCGAAGTAAGTCATAAAGAACTACTTGCAACACTTGCAGAGGGGAAACTAGATGATGAAATTCTGGCTTCGATCGACCGGATTGCCGGTGAAGTAGCAAAGAAATACCATAAATAAGCACGGTTTACAGTACCGAACACCATGCCAAGTTTAAAAGAAGTACGCATAAGGATAACCTCTGTTAAGTCGACGCAGCAGATAACCAGCGCCATGAAAATGGTTGCCGCCTCAAAGCTGCGACGTGCCCAGAACGCTATCCTCAAGATGCGACCTTATGCCTCCAAACTAAAGGAGATTCTGCAAAATCTCTCGGCAAGCCTCGAAGGGTCAGATCAAAGTCCTTATACAGTGCAACGTGTGCCGGAAAAAGTGCTGCTGATAGTTTTATCATCGAATCGTGGACTGTGTGGCGCATTCAACTCCAATATTATCAAAACTGCCGTTGCCCGGATGATTGAACAATGGCCTGATCAGGTAGCATCAGGGAACCTGAAACTCATCACAATAGGTAANAAGGGTACAGAATATTTCAGGAAAAGAGGATACAACGTTGTTGAATCGTATGACCAGATATTCGACAATCTTACCTGGGAGAATGCTTCGGTTATTGCTGAAAGCCTTATGAAAGAGTTTACGCTGCATACATATGACAGGATTGAAATCATATACAATCAGTTTAAAAATGCAGCAGTCCAGGTGATAAAGGTTGAACAGTTACTGCCTGTGGAGCCTCCAAAGACTGATACAACTGCCCCGGTCAAAACACAGGTTGATTATATTTTTGAACCTTCAAAAGAAGAAATAGTAACCGAGCTGATTCCGAAATCTCTGAAGATACAATTCTACAAAGCATTGCTCGATTCGTTCGCATCGGAACACGGCGCCAGGATGACAGCCATGCACCAGGCTACCGATAATGCCTCAGAATTGCTCAAACAACTCAGTCTTACTTATAATAAAGCCCGCCAGGCTGCAATTACCAACGAAATTCTCGAAATTGTAGGCGGCGCCGAAGCCCTGAAAGGCTGACAGAATACAAATAACTGAATAAAAAGCGGGATCTTTGATCGCCGCTTTTTTGTTGCTGCTAATTGGTAGAGGATATAAATTTATAAAGGACGATCGCCGGTCACGGTTTTTGAGTGTAGGAGACAATTCATAAATAAGCGGTCCCTGCCAGCCATTCGCAGATTTCTGCCAGGCAGGCTGGATTATTCGCTATTCGAAATTCAGGAGTCTTTCGGTTCATTTCCTCCCGAAATCAGCCGGTATCTCACCCCATACCTGGGTTTCCCACTTCAGAATTTTATTATCGTAACTGTTGGCATGCAGCCAGTCAATGGCCTTATCGACTATAGTGAAAAGTTCATCATTACGGGAACTGCGCTCAAGGGTTGTGTTGATTTTTTTCTGCTTCACCCATTTTATGCCATTGCGCGAGTCGGAATAAAGCGGCAGAGTAAGACCTTTCTGTTTGAGCCATGCAAGCCCTGTCACAATCGCCAGGAATTCACCTATGTTGGTTGTTCCTTCAGGAAAAGGCCCGCGGTGGAAAATCTCTTCACCTGTAGCTGTGTAAACGCCACGGTACTCCAGTACTCCCGGATTCCCGCTACAGGCTGCATCCACGCATATACTTTCTTTTTCAGGAGTGCCGTACAGGCCGGCCATTTTTTGTATAAGCGGTTGAGCCTGCTTTTTACCCAGATAATCTGTGGACTTGCTCCTGAAAGCTATCTGAGCTTCTTCAAGTGTCGGGAAACTGATATATTGAGCGCCTGTAAAGCCTTCAACCTGTTTGCGGCAGTCGTCCCAGCGGTCATAGACCCCCGGTTTCACACCATTCCATACAACGTAGTACTTTGACTTCTTTTTCTTCATCGGCGGCGAAATTACAAACAAACCTGTCAGCTATAGGTATCTGAGAGAAATTCACTAAGATTTAGGTTTAGGGTAGAGTTACTAATGTTATTGTTTTCGATTAAGAATGAGGAAAGTTTGTTTTTGTAAATTCGCAAACTAAGGACAATCATCAAATCTTATACAAACCAAAGGCCGATACAATGAACCTCAGATCTTTACTGCTAACGCTCTTCTTATTTTCTGTCAGTATTACTTTATTTGCCCAGGATGCACCTGTAAAACCCTCCCATGTAGGGACAGGCGTTTTTCTTGGAGAGACTCCGCCACTCCGGGATGTACCGGCTCTAACCCCTGAAGAATACAATGCTATGGTAACCAAAGCAGAGCTCAGGGTTCTAAACAGGAAGCTTAAAAACCGTTATTATCCTTATGAAGCTACTGCTTTACCCAAAGGGCCTGATCCTGTATGGCAGCATGATATGGGAAGAGGGGCAAACCCAAAATCGCCCATAGTAAATTTTGCCGGCCAGTCGTCACCATACTATCCGCCTGACTGCAATGGTACTGCTGGTCCCAATCATTATATGCAGACAGTTAATACCACCTATGCTATTTATAGTAAAACCGGCACGTTGCTGGCAGGGCCTACCAATATGAACACCTTGTTTTCAGGTACCACAGGGTCAAGTTGCAACGACGGCGATCCGCTGATTTTGTATGATGAGCAGGCTGACCGCTGGCTGGCCGTTGAGTTTTCTATTTGCGGATCAAATGACTATATGCTGGTCGCCGTTTCGTCAACAAATGATCCGACCGGTACATGGTATAAGTACTCATTCGATGTTGCTGATATGCCCGATTATGAAAAGTTCGGAATATGGCAGGATGGATATTATATGGGGTCCAACAACAGTACCGGAAACGACATCTACGTTTTTCAGCGTTCAGTGATGCTTACCGGCGGCGCTTCACCTCTTATGGTAGGATTCAACAACCCCTACAGGCCTACGACCATTGATGGTTTTGTTTGCGTTCCCCCGGTCGACAACGACGGTGCATTTGCTCCTGCTGGTGCCCCCGGGTTGTTCATTGCCATGAATGATGATGCTATCGGAGGAGGCAGCGATCAGCTCTGGATTTACGAACTTGACGTAGACTGGTCCAATACATCTGCTTCAACGTTTACCCGCACGCAGCAGATTGATGTTGCTGCCTTTGACAGTAACTTTGGAAATGACTGGACAAATATAAAACAGCCGGGCACTTCACAAGAGCTTGATGCAATACCGCAAGTGATTATGAATGTACCGCAATACCGCAATTTTGGATCTTACCAGACAATCGTTTGTTGTCACACAGTAGATGTGGATGCAACTGATCATGCCGGGATCCGCTGGTATGAATTGAGAAAAACCACCGGTAACTGGTCAATCAGGCAGCAGGGAACCTATGCACCTGATGCCCATTCGAGATGGATGGGAAGTATCTCGATGAACGCTAACAGTAAGATAGCTTTGGGTTATTCCGTATCCAGTGCTTCGGTATATCCAAGTATCAGGTATACCGGGCAATCGGCCGGGGCCTATGCTACGGGGCANGGAGTGCTTGATGTTCCCGAAGAAAGCATACAGGTTGGAGCAAATTCGCAAACCACCTATGAGCGCTGGGGTGATTACGCCTTGATGTCCGTAGACCCTTATGACAATGAAACATTCTGGTTTACAACCGAATACATTGGGAGCGGTGGTTCCAGGCTTTCAAAAATAGCTTCATTCAAAATCGGTAACAGCCCAACGGCTATCACCCAGGCTGCTACATCTGTCACAGGAAGTTCTGCAGTTTTAAACGGAACAGTAAACCCTAACGGATTAGCAACATCTTATTATTTCCAGTGGGGTACCTCCACGAGTTATGGAAATACTACTTCTACACAGTCAGCAGGGTCAGGTACATCGAACCTGGCTGTAAATGCTCCCATTTCAGGCCTGTCAGGAGGTACAACCTATCACTTCCGGCTTGTGGCTGCCAATTCCGACGGAACCACTAACGGCAGCGACCTTACCTTTACCCCGGGTGCAGCTTCGGTGACAACAACAGCAGCCACGGCTATTACAACCACAACGGCAGCATCCGGGGGTAATGTAATTACCGACGGTGGTTATGCTGTAACAGCACGTGGTGTGTGCTGGGGTACTTCGGCTAATCCTGATATTTCAGGAAGCCATACTACTGATGGTACCGGCACCGGAACATTTACCAGTTCACTCACAGGACTAAGTTCCAATACAACTTATCATATCAGGGCTTATGCTACCAATAGCAACGGAACATTTTACGGTGAAGATCTGCAGTTTACGACACTTTGCGGAATTATCACTTCGTTCCCTTATAACGAAGGTTTTGAAAACGGTGGCGTTATTCCATCATGCTGGTCGCAGACCTATGTGACCGGTACGCTAAATTGGACCTACCAGGCAGGAGGGCAGTCGGGGCATCCGGCAGCAGCACATACCGGGAGTTACAATGCATTCTTTTATAAGAGTTCAAGCACAGCTTCCGTCACAAAGCTCATTACACCGCCAATGAACCTGGCTTCGCTGATGAATCCTCAGCTAACTTTCTGGCATACCCAGGCATTGTGGAGCCCCGACCAGGATGAACTGCGCGTATATTACCGCACTTCAGCTACCGGTACATGGACACTGCTGGCAACCTACACATCGAATATCACTTCCTGGACCCAGGAAACCATCAGCCTGCCAAATGGCAGCTCAGACTATTACATTGCTTTTGAAGGGACTGCCAAGTACGGCTATGGCGTATGTGTTGACGATATGACAGTTACTGGTACCGGCCAGACACTTGCCGTTACTCCTTCGAACCAGAATGTTACATACCCTGCCGGCTCAACCAGCTTTTCAGTAACATCAAACTCCTCATGGACCGTCACAAGCGATGCAGCATGGTGCACAGTGACACCTTCAGGTTCAGGTAATGGCACTATCACGGCAAACTATACACAAAACACTAATGCCACTGTACGTATTGCCAACATCACGGTAACGGTCACCGGGCTTACACCGGTTGTGGTTACAGTGACTCAAGCCGGAAATGTCACACCGACATTAACAGTTACACCTTCAAACCAGAATGTTACAGCACTTGCTGGATCAACGAATTTCACTGCTACATCAAATTCCGCCTGGACTGCTTCGAGCAATGCAGCATGGTGTACCGTGACATCAGGTGGCGCAGGCAATGGAACCATCGTTGCCAACTATACCGAGAACACAGTCCTCAGCCCCCGCGTCGCTACCGTTACGGTTACCGTTACGGGGCTCACTCCGGTTACAGTTACTGTTACCCAGGCGGCTGCATCACCGACACTTACAGTGACACCCTCGAATCAAAATGTGAGCTCAGCAGCTGGAAACACTTCATTTACAGTGACTTCAAATTCATCTTGGACTGCATCAAGCAACCAGGCTTGGTGCACAGTTACTTCCTCAGGTACTGGCAATGGAACAATCCTGGCAACATATGCCCTGAACTCGAGCCTTAGTCTCCGAATAGCCACCATCACCTTGACTGTCAGCGGGTTAAGTCCTGTTGCCGTTACAGTTACCCAGTCAGGTACGTCACCTACTCTAACGGTGACCCCATCGAATCAAAACGTTGCATACACTGCTGGCAATACCTCATTTTCAGTAACCTCAAATTCTGCCTGGACGGTTGCCAGCAATATGTCGTGGTGTACAGTCACCCCGTCAGGAACCGGTAATGGCAGCATCACGGCAACCGTGACGGCAAACCCCGACCTTACCTCGCGCGTGGCAACAGTCACCGTGACAGTGGCAGGGATTCCTGCTGTTTCGGTTACCGTGACACAGGCAGGGGCCCCGCCAACGATGAACGTTTCACCACAGAACCTGATAGTGAACTCCGATCCGGGAACCGGTGAATTTACCATTACTTCAAATTCATCCTGGACTGCATACTGCAGCCAGGTTTGGTGCTCTGTGACATCTTCCGGAGCAGGCAATGGCATACTTACGGCTACCTATACAGAAAACCTGGCCATCACCCAGCGTATTGCAACAATTACTGTTACTCCGGCAGGTGGCACACCGGTGCAGGTGACGCTTACCCAAACCGCTGCTGCGCCGGTACTTAAAGTTACGCCCGAGGAATGCTATGTGTCATACGAAGCAGGCTCCGTGCCATTGTATTTATATTCAAACATCTCGTGGACAGCAGTGAGCAACTCTGCGTGGTGCACCGTACCCGCATCAGGGAATGGCAACATGGTGGTTAACGCTCAATACACCGAAAATCAGGAGTTATCACCACGTACTGCTGAGATTACCTTTATGGGAACGGACGTCGATCCGGTTGTTGTAACTGTTTACCAGACTGCCGGCTTACCTGTGGTTCAGGTGACACCTTCGAACCAGAACGTGGCTTATGCAGGCGGAAACACCCAGTTTGATGTCAGCAGCAATGCATCCTGGGTTGCTGCCAGTGATGCTGCGTGGTGCACCGTCAATTCTTCAGGTACCGGAAACGGCATGATAGATGCAGAAGTTGCCGAAAATACAATGCCTTCGGTAAGAATTGCCAATATTTCGGTCACAGTGCCGGGAACATCTCCTGTTGTGGTCACGGTAACACAGGAAGCCGCTCCGGTAACATTGTCGGTCACTCCTCCAATTAAATATGTCACAGCAGTAGCCGGAAGCGCAAATTTCACGGTAACTTCCAATACCATTTGGACTGCTGTTTCTGACGTTGACTGGTGTGCGGTCACACCCACAGGAAATGGTAATGGAACTATAACAGCAACTTACCAGGAGAATGTTTCAGTGGTTTCGAGGCTGGCCAATATTACCGTCTCTGCAAACGGCATTGATTCTCAAACCGTTCAGTTGATCCAGGAGCCTTCGCAGGTTTCACTCACCGAGAATCCATACGAAGGCATCACGGTTTACCCGAATCCCGCCTCCGGTAAGTTTACACTCGGACCGGTTCCTGCTCACTTGCAGAGCCTTGATATTGAAATTCTGAATCTCGAAGGGCAGGTTGTTCAAAGTAAAAAGTGTACCGGTAAAACTAACTATGCTTTCGACCTGACAAAACTGCCGAAAGGTTGTTATATACTCAGGTTCGAAACAGAGGAAAAACTGGTTTCGTATAAGGTTATTCTCAGGTAGGATTATCCTCAGAGAATCTTCCGGGACTTTTTATTTGTGTAAAAGGTTCCGGAAACAAAGCAGGATTTCATGCGGAGCCCTCCGGGGATCTTTGAACCAAAACAGAATGATGATTCAGTACAGCAGACATTAAAAAATGACTAAATACCAATATGGAAAACTTTAAAGCTTACAACCCTACAACCCTGCATTTCGGGAAAAGGGTTATTGATGAACTGGCTGCCACCGTTAAACCGTTGGGCAGCAAAGTATTGCTCGTTTACGGCAAAGGTTCAGTGAAAAGGTCTGGAGTATATGATAAGGTGAAAGCACAGCTTGAGAAAGCAGGCGCCGAAGTGTTTGAATACGGAGGAATAAAACCGAACCCGACCGTCACCGATGTGGATAAAGCAGCAGCCCTGGGCCGTGAAAAAAGCGTTGAGTATGTTGTTGCCGTCGGCGGTGGAAGTGTTATTGATTCAGCCAAGATAATCTCCATCACCATTCCGGTTGAGCACTCTGCCTGGAAATTTTATGATTACAAAGCACGGCCTGTTAAAGCGCTTCCTCTTATTGCGGTGCTTACACTGGCGGCAACAGGTACCGAAATGAATCCTTTTGCCGTGCTGCAAAACGAAGAAACCGGTCGTAAGGAAGGTTACGGTTCTGATTTTTGTTTCCCGAAGCATTCCTTTCTCGACCCGGAAGTTACATATACAGTTCCACGCGATTATACGGCATATGGCATTGCTGATCTTATCGCTCATTGCTTTGAGAATTATTTCGGGAAAGGGGAGTGTACCCTCAGCGACCGTTTTATCAATGCCATTATCTCTGATGCCATTGAGTGGGGTCCAAAACTGATGAATAACCTCACCGGATACGACGAAAGGGCTGCTATCATGTACGATGCCACCATGGCGCTGAACCTTATGACAGGATACGGGAAAGCACGCGGCGACTGGGGTGTTCATGCACTGGGACATGTGCTTTCGCTCCTGTACGATGTGCCGCACGGAGCCTCACTCTCAATCATGTTCCCTGCCTGGATGATGCACCACCGTGAAAAAGCCGGCGACCGTATCTTAAAACTGGGAAAAGACCTGTTCGGGGTGACAAGCATTGATGAAACCATCAGCAGATTTGAACAGTTTTTTACCCTTATTGGATCCCCTGTGAGACTTTCGCAGGTGGGAATACATGATGATAAATTTGAGGATATTGTTAAGGCTATGGTTCACAGCGGAGCTGAAGGGAACCATTACAAACTCGGTGAAGACGATTATTGGGCGCTGCTTGGTCTCGCTAAGTAGTTGTGTGGCTCTTAAAAAAATAAAAGCCCCGGCCATGCCGGGGCTTTTTATATATGGAAAGCTGAAGACTAATCTTCGTCTTTTTCCTGTTCTTCGTATGCTTTGAGCAGTGCATTCTGGACATCGGGCGGAACCTGGGAATACTCGGCAAATTTGAGCGAGTATGTACCGCTGCCCGAAGTCATGGAACTAAGTGCTGTTGAATAGCGGTTCATCTCTGCCAGGGGAACTTTTGCCTTGATCTTCTGGTAGTTGCCTTCGCTGTCCATACCCATGATGATGGCGCGGCGTCCCTGCAGGTCGGTCATGATATCACCCATGCGGTCGGAGGGGACGATCACCTCCACATCATAAATAGGTTCGAGGATCTTGGGCCCGGCATTCTTGAATGCTTCCCTGAAAGCGTTGCGTCCGGCGAGTTTGAAAGCCATTTCATTGGAATCAACCGGGTGCATTTTACCGTCGTAAACATTGATGACGATGTCGCGGGCATAAGAACCGGTGAGCGGTCCTTCTTCCATCTTTTCCATGATCCCTTTGAGGATGGCCGGCATAAAACGAGCATCAATTGCTCCGCCGACGATGCAGTTGTTGAATACAAGCTTACCACCCCAGGGCAACGGCTGTTCGTCGGTGCCACGGATAGGATAGAGTGTCTGGAAACTCATTCCTTCGGTATAGGGTTCGATGAGCATATGCACTTCACCGAACTGACCTGCGCCACCCGATTGTTTCTTGTGGCGGTACATGGCATTAGCCGACTTGGTGATGGTTTCGCGGTAGGGAATCTTGGGAGCGATGAAATCGATGAGAATCTTGTCAAGCTGTTCGAGGTGCCATTTGGCAATATTGAGGTGAAGTTCACCCTGGCCTTTGATAAGGATCTGTTTCAGTTCCTTGGAGTACTCAATTTCAAGTGTCTGGTCAACTTTGTGCATTTCGTTGAGGCGGGCGCCAAGTTTTTCATCATCTCCCTGGTTCTTGGCTTTGATAGCGAAGCTGATCTTGGGAGCCGGGAATTCGATGGGCTCAATCACATCATCCGAATTCTTTGGTGAATTCAGGGTTTCATTGGTGCGGGAGTTCTTCAGTTTGATGGTGGCTGCGATATCGCCGGCGACTACTTTTTCAACTTTTTCGCGTTTCTTACCGGCAGTGATGAGCAGCTGGGGAATACGCTCCTTTACTGAATTGCTGCCGTTCACCATATCCATGGCTTCGGCTACCTCACCGGCATAAACCTTGAAGTAGGCAATTTCACCTAGATGTTCTTCGATGGAAGTCTTGAAGATGAAGAGTGATGTGGGGTCGGAAGCGCTGCACTTCAGGGTTTTTCCGCCAACGGTCTTTACTCCGGGCATTTCGTCGGGAGCGGGCACCGATGTGCTGATGAAATCCATCACGCGGGCAACACCGCGGTTTTGTTTTGCCGAAAGGCAGAAAACAGGGAAGAATCCCCGTGAAATAAGACCCGTTTTGATACCTTTTTCAATCTGGTCTTCGGTGAGCGAACCGTTTTCGAAGAAAGCTTCCATGAGCGATTCGTCGCTTTCGGCTGCCTTTTCAACCAGCGCATTGTGAAGGTCTTCAGCCTTGGCTTTTTCGCCGGCAGGAATATCAACCACTTCGGTTTTGCCGTCGTGGAACTGGTACATTTTCATCTGCAGCAGGTCAACGATACCGTGGAAGGCGTGGCCATCACCGACAGGATACTGTGCAACAGTAATATGTGAGCCAAACTGTGTTTTGAGCTGACGCAGCGTTTCTTCGAAATTGGCTTTTTCGTGTTCGAGCTGGTTTACAACAAACAGCACCGGAGTATGATTTTTCACGGTATGGCGCCATGTGATCTCGGTACCTACTTCAACACCGTTCTGGGCGTTAACTACCATCAGGGCAGTATCAGCAACCTTTAAAGCGGCTACAACTTCACCAACGAAATCATCAAAACCCGGAGTGTCTATAATGTTGATTTTCTTGCCTTTATATTCGGAATATAGAACGGTTGAGGATACAGAGTTCTGCCTTTCGAGTTCAATTTCACGGTAATCGGAAACGGTATTCTTGTCTTCAACACTGCCGCGGCGATTAATTAACCCGCCTTCGAACAACATGGTTTCGGCCAATGTGGTCTTTCCCGACTTGGCGCCACCAATAAGGGCAATATTTCTGATCTCATTTGTCTTGTAAACCTTCATCTGAAGTTGAATTTATTGTTAATGAATTAGTTATTCCGTTAAAAAGGGTGCAAAGTTATGAAATGGTTTTGTAATTACAAATAGCGCTATTAAAAACATACAGCGGTTTTTGCATTGAATTGCAACAAAATAGGATTGTCACAAAACCTAAGTCTGGCCTCAATATTTCCGTTTAATACTTTCAGGAATATTTAGCCCAAAGAGAAAAATTTCTGGACATTCCTTATATTTGATGATATTTAAATATCGTTGAAATATGAATATAAATAAATGGCTGGTATTCATTTTGTTAATTAATCGGTCTATTGCAATTACAGCTCAGGATAGCTGGACACGTTTAGCACCGGATCCTCAGGAACACACGCTGAATTGCGTCATCAAAATTCCCGGAACTGATAAAATTGTGGCCGTAGGTGAAGGATCTACAGTCATGATTTCGGATGATTCAGGGGAATCTTGGGATCTGATTCTAAACCCTGCCGGGATGAATAATGATTTCAAAATAAAAGGAGTCTTTTTTACTAATGAATCTGCCGGTTATATTTTTGGCGGCAACGAAAGCATTTTGAAAACTACCGATGGCGGAAATCACTGGCAGGTTAAATATTCCGGCGCCCCGAATGATGAAGCAAAATGTATTAATGATGTATTTTTTGTTAACGAAACCACCGGCTTTGCGGTTGCAGGCCAGGGTCAGCTGCTGAAAACCACGGATGCCGGTGAGACCTGGATGCCAATACAGAGTGGAGCGTCCTATGATTTAACGAAAATAGTATTTGCCGGTATCAATATAGGGTTTATTTTAGGCAACGGCCCGTTGCTAAAGACAATCAACAGCGGCGAAAACTGGGAAATCATTAATAGTCCTACCGGTCTGCCGGGTTGTTCGGAGATGTATTTTCAGAACGTTGCTGTCGGATTTGCATACAGTCATTCTGTCACGGCGGATAGTGGCAGTATCTATAAGACATCTGATTCGGGGCTGACTTGGCATAAAGTACACTCAGACCCTTTCATGTACACATGCAAATTCACTTTTTTGGATGATCTGTATGGTATTGCAGCATCCTATACTTACGCTTATGCGACTAAAATTTTCATTACAAGCGACTCGGGCGAAACCTGGAGCGGACATTGTCCGTCAGCAATGCCCTGGTTTGCTGTTGGATCAATATGTGCAACCGGACCGGAATCGGCTGTCACTGTCGGTAAAAGCGGAATGATATTCAGGACCAATGACCGGGGGGTAAGCTGGCAACCGGGGTTTGATCATCCTTTCTGGAGCGATATTACCGAAATGCAATTTCTGAACCGGAATACAGGATATACCTTGTCCTATAATCTTAACGGAGGCGTGACTTCTTCGATTTTCAACAAAACAAATGACAGCGGATCAACATGGACAGAAATTGCCGGTTATGATGTGACGGACTTTTTCTTTCTTTCGGAAGACACCGGTTTTTATACGACAGCAGGTGAACCGATGCTGTATATGACAATGGATGGAGGAGTAATCTGGACTGCAAAAGAGACCGGATTTGACTTTTATGCGCGGAAAGTAAAATTCTTTGATACCAGCAATGGATTGATTCTGGGGGCCGATCATCTCATCAGAACATCCGACGGTGGAAATACGTGGAATCTAATCTGGGAAGGTAGCTGGGGTAATTATTTTGATATCGAATATCTCACAAAAGATACCGTATTTATTTTGATCAGTGACAGGTTTGAATTTTACCTGTTAAAATCAAATGATGGCGGAATTTCCTGGGAAGAGAATCTTTTCGGGGACGTTGGCCCGGCAAGGGATATTATCATCACTGCAAACCATACCATGTATCTTTCTTTGAATGATCAGATTCTCAAATCAACTGACAGAGGAAATACCTGGTATTCAACGGTTACCGGTAATCAGAATCACATAGAATTCAGATCGGTTTATTTTCCTTCTGCTGATACAGGGTTTGCTGTTGGTAAAGGATTGTTTGAAAACATGATGAAAACCACCGACGGGGGAGAAACATGGTTCCCAATTGAGACAGATATTACTTCTGGACTTAGTTTTGTTTATTTCAATAATAATTGGGAAGGCCTTATATTCGGAGATAACGGCGTTGCAGCCAGAACAACTAACGGCGGTGTTGTTGGAATAAATCAAACGGAATTAGCTTTTACTGATGGCAGTTTCAACATCTATCCCAATCCGGTTACTGATAAACTAAATATTTACATTAAACCCGGATTAAGACAGGACTTAGACTTTCTGGTTATTTCAGACATTGCTGGAAATCAAGTGAAAAAATGGCTTGTCAAAGGGTGTAGCAGCATTTATACAGTTACTGTTAGTGATTTTAAACCAAGACTGTACCTGCTTCGGCTGGAGACAAAGGATGGTTGCTATTATACCGGCAAGTTTCTCAAGTTGTGATTCTATCAGCAGATTTTCTCTGATGAAACAATTAAAGACCTTAGTAACCAGATTAAAGTAAAGAGCAATAATTGTTGGAAAGGTTATCTCCTTACCCGCAATGAAAATAACGGTTCACAATTTCCTGCAACTTTTCCGTATTTCCTTCAAGGCTTTCGCGCAGGCCCTTATCGTCGAACGACTTTAACTTATTGGCCGTGCCTTCAATCACCGATTGCGGGAACACGTCATACATTTTATAAATATCTCCCTGCTTCAGCAGCATGTCGGCCGAATCCCAGCAGGAAACCGGCAGTTGACTTAGTTCAGCAACGCGCGCCTTGTTTTCGTCATCAAAAATATTCACATCCACATAGGTGCGGCGGGCATAATCAAGGGCATCCTTCATTTCGAGGCCGTGGCGGGCAGCCACCGTGAGTCCGGCAAGCAATAAATACACATCGGCGGAACCGTCAGGACAGCGGAATTCCACGGTTTGCTTGTCGCTGAAATCTTTATCGATTTTTTCCTGTTGCGGGTTGGCATGGTTGATCATGCTGTTGGCCCCGGTCCAGCCGAGAGGGACCCTCACCAGCACCGAACGGTTGCGGTCGCCCCAGCATATGTTGGTGGGTGCTTCCTGGTGCGGCACAAGGCGGAAATAAGAGGTGGGATTGGTATTGCCGAAAGCGGTCAGCGAAGGGGCAAGATCGAGGTAGCCGGCAATGGCTTTGCGGGCAGTATTGCTGAGTTTGCCTTCTTCAATCATGGCATTTCTGCCTTCTTTCATCAGACGGGTGTGGATATGCATCCCGCTGCCAGCTTTGCCTACCGTAATTTTTGGGGCAAAGGTGAGCGACACGCCGTATTTGAAAGCCAGCGAACGGAGAATCCACTTGGCAATAACTAACTGGTCTGCGGCATCCTCTAAGTTTACCGGCAGGAATTCGATTTCGTTCTGTTCATACTCCAGGCCATTGAGCGAGAAATTGCCGACCTCAGAATGACCGTACTTTATCTTTCCGCCTGTCTGGGCAATGGCCACCATGGCCTCGGCGCGCAGCGATTCCCATTTGGCAAAAGGATGAGATTCGTGGTAGCCTTTCTGGTCGGCAGCCTGGAAAAGTTCATTCATCGGGCTGATGACGTAATACTCCAGTTCACCCATGACCTCGAATGAAAGTCCGGTGCGGCTTTTCAGCACATTATGCGCTTTACGGAGTATATACTCGGGCGAACTTTCAAGTGGGTTGCCGTCTTTGTCGTAATAGGAACAGAGTATATCAAGTGTGGGAACCTGTGTAAAGGGATTCAGAAAAGCAGTTTTATAGCGCGGTACGACATAAAGGTCGCTGCTGCCGGCTTTCACAAACGGGAACAAACTCGATCCGTCAACCCTTTCACCGGTGGAAAGGATGCTGTCGAGATGGTCGTGACTATTGATCACAAAATTCAGCGTCTTTAACCTTCCGTCACCTCCCGTGTACCTGAAATTGATCATCGAAATGTTGTGATCATCGATATAACGAATAAGGTCAGCCTTGGTGAAATCGTTGCTTGGTTTGTTGAGATACTGCACCAATGAATTGGGATTCATGGCGGTAAGGCTGTTGAAGAAAGGGTTTTTCATGCTTTGAGATTGTGTAGTGCAGCAAAATTAGGAAGTTTTTGGTATCCTTGCCAGAAGTCCTAAGTAATTCACGGAACAGGAAGAGAAGATATGTTATATCACTAAAATCGGTATGGCTTTCTCAGCGGTTTTTGTTCTCCCAAACATCCAGCAACTGTTGTGCAGCCATGTAGGCGCTCAGTTTGCCGGTGGCAAGCTCATGCTCCAGCACATGCAGCAGTTTTCTGATCACGGGATCATGGTAAAAGCGGTCATTGAGGTGCTGTTCAACAGCCTGGTGCATGGTAAAACGCGCCTGTTCGAGCCTTCGTTGTTGGAAATAACCGTTTCCCCTTGTGAGAGCCAGGTATTTCTCAATGGATTGCCATACTTCGGGAATGCCTGCTTTGGTATAGGCCGAGCATGATTGTGCGACTGTCGTCCAGCCCGATTCTGCCGGCGGGAAATAATGAAGGGCGTTTCGCACTTCGGCGAGGGCAATATTCACCTTCGGCAGGTTATCGCCGTCGGCTTTGTTGATGAAAACGGCATCAGCCATTTCCATAATCCCCCGTTTGATGCCCTGCAGTTCATCGCCGGCGCCGGCAAGCATCAGCAGCAGAAAAAAATCAACTATGGAATGTACCGTGGTTTCACTCTGCCCGACGCCAACCGTTTCCACCATGATTGTATCAAAACCTGCCGCTTCGCACAGAATGATGGTTTCGCGGGTTTTACGCGNCGCCACTCCTCCCAGCGATCCTGCCGAGGANNGCGAGGGGCGTATAAAGGCATTTTCACAGGCCGAAAGTTCTTCCATGCGGGTTTTATCGCCCAGAATGCTCCCTTTCGACCGGCTGCTGCTGGGNNAATCAATGGCAAGAATGGCCGGTTTGCGGCCGAGTGATATCAGGTGAAGTCCGAAAGCTTCAATAAAAGTACTTTTCCCACTCCCGGCACGCCGGTTGATCCCAATTCTTACAGATTTCCCTGAATGTGGGAGACATTTTGCTATGATCTCCTGAGCCACTGACTGATGTTGCGGCAGCGAGCTTTCAATAAGGGTGATAGCTTTGCTGAGGATGGTTCGGTTGCCCGAAAGAATGCCCGAGAGGTAATCATCGACCGAAAGAAGTGAGCTTTTTGTTTTCCTGAACCTGGATGCAGCCGCTTCGTTTACCACGGGAGGCTGTTCAATGCCTTCGTTAACCTTGAGTGCCGACCGGAATGATTTTGCCGAACTATCCATGAGTGTTGATTCTTCTGCTCAAGCAAAGGTAAGCAAATATAAATGTCAGGGATGAAAGCTAAATCAATAGCCTGGCACCGGTTCTGTTTACTGCTGGTCCTGCTGAATGATTTGTGCTTATATTCACTTGCTTATTTCGCTGTGGTACAAAGATCCACAAAGAAGTCACAAAGTACCACAAAGAACCAAATGGTAAGGTCAGTTTGTTAGACAGCCTTGTTCAAAGCTTCCTACTGTAAAAGTAAAGCGGCAATATCGTTGGTAAGTTTCACAAATTCAGCAATTGACAACTGCTCGGCACGTTTGCCTGCATATTCACCGTTGTAAACTGCAAGAGGTTTCANGGCATTGTGAAGTGTTTTCCTGCGCTGGTTAAAAGCTGTTTTCACCACCGTCGTGAAAAGTTTGGGATCGCAGCCAAGATCAATGGTGCTGTTGCGGATGAGTTTGACCACCGCCGAGGTTACTTTGGGTGGCGGGACAAAAACCTGTGGAGGAACGGTAAACAGGAGTTCGATATCATACCAGGCCTGCAGCAGAATGTTGAGTATCCCGTAATCTTTGGAGCCTGGTTTCGAGACCATCCGCAGTGCAACTTCCCGCTG
Source organism: Lentimicrobiaceae bacterium (assembly GCA_015657475.1). Taxonomy (GTDB): domain Bacteria; phylum Bacteroidota; class Bacteroidia; order Bacteroidales; family UBA4417; genus UBA4417. Next base: position 350,409 of record JADLKF010000004.1, read on the forward strand.
TATCATACCGACACATTCGGTAACCCTGTCTCTGTTTTCAATAACTTTGAAAAATATCTGGCTTGAAATATTATAAGGAAAATTCCCGATAACGGCATACTGTCCGTCAAAGAGGGAGGAGATATCAGTACGCAGAAAATCGCCGTGGATCAGGTTTTCACCCAATGAAAAATTAGCCTTCAGAAAAGCCGCCGATTCTCGGTCGAGTTCGATAGCTTTAAATGAATTGAAGCCTTTTTCAACCAGGTATTTTGTAAGTACACCGGTTCCCGGCCCAACTTCCAGCACATTACTCACTCCCGGTGACAGGCTTTCTGAAATTTTGCGGGCGATGTTCTCGTCTTTCAGAAAATGTTGTCCCAGAAATTTTTTAGCTCTGACCGGTTCCATGTATATGCTAGATTAAACTGTTAAATATACTGATGGTTTTTGAGAATTCAGAATTCAGAATTCAGAATTCAGAATGGGTTGCCTATTAGGTTCCGGAGTTCTACTCACTTCTTCTAACGGTTCATTCATTCCGCTATTTTCACTCTATTTCAAATCATTACAAATTTTGCAGATTCTGGTTTCTGACTTCTGGCTTTTGAACTTTGACTACTGAATTCTGACTCCTGACTCCTGGATTCTGACTCCTGATTCCGATAGCTATCGGAACTGGCTCCTGGCTTCTGGCTCCTGGCTTCTTTTTTCAGTAAAAGAAAATGTATGAATTTTAAAGAATTTAAACATAGGGACTAAACGGGTTCTACAAATTTACCGGATCATGCCGCAGCGCCCTGAAGTGTTTACGTGCTTCAACCACAAACAGGCTGCCGGGGAAACTGGTCATCAGGGTTTGGTAAAGTTCCATGGCTTTGTCCTTGTCGTTGAGCTGGTTTTCATATAGACCGGCCAGTGCATACAGTGCATCATCGGCAAGCAGGTCGGTAGGATAGTCGGTCACAATTTCACGGTAAAGCGAAGCAGCATCCTCAAATCTTTTTTCTTTCAGAGCGATTTCTGCTTTCTTGAAGAGTACTTCATCCGAAAGGGTATGGTGAGGATATTTGAGCATGAGCGAATCAAGGGCTGCCAGTGCTTCCTGGTCTTTGTTTCTGAATTCCAGCATCTCAGCCCGTGCATACATCGAAAGGGCACCATAGGTGCTGTCTTCGTCCATGTTTTCGCTAATGAGCAGTGAAAGTTGCATGGCATCGTTGGCAATAAGTTTTGAAGTAGCAGCTTTCAGGATGTCGAGCTGTGTTTTTGCCCAGCCGAATTCGCCGATATAGAACGAAAGCTTTGCATTACGGAATTTCGCCTCGTGCCCGATGGGCTCATTCTTGAATGATTTTTCCACTTGAGAATAGAGGAGCGTTGCCTCCCAAGGGTCATCCGAAAAAAGATAAATGTCGGCCAGCTCAAGTTTGCAATCTGCCTGCAGTCTTCCAGGGATACCGGGCAGTGCAACCGCCTCTTCAAGAAGTGCAATGGCTGAATCGGTCTCGTTGAGGTAAAATGCCTGCAAGTGACCCAGGTTGCGGATCAAAGGGATAGTAGCCTGGTTCTTCCCTGACTCCTTCAACAGAGCGTTGTATTGTTTCTCCAATGTCAGAAGGAACTTCTGGTCATAGGAGTAATTGTGCAGGGCTTTTGCAAATTCGGTATTAAGCAGTTCGATGCGGCTTTGCAGAACCAGGTCGGCATCAGCATTCTTTTTGATGATATAATTGTATGCTTCAATGGTCACATCAAAATCGTCGTTGGTAAAACTTAACTGTGCCAGGTCAAAAACACGCCGGCCATCTTCACCATAGCGGCGGTCGAGGGCTTTCGCCTGTATAAGCGCCAGCTCAAAATCCTTTTGCTGCACGGAGTACCAGAGGAGCAGTTCTGCATAAGAGACCTCTTCAGGATCCTGTTGCGCCCTTTTCAGTAAAACCGAGCGAAATAATTCATTTTTAGTATTGTCGGGATCGTCGGAAAGCCATGCCTGCATCCTGTTTTGAACGGTGGCAAGCTGCTCGGGCTTGTCAGCCATAAGAGTAAAATATTCGTCAAGCATTCCGGCAAAATTTCCTTGCTGTTCATATTGTATTGCCAGTTCAAAAGCAAATGCCGACCGGTCGTTCAGCAGGTCGCGGCCTTTCAGGTAGGTGCGGATGCCGTAATCGGTTTCGCGCCGGGTAAGAAAAGACGAAGCAAGGTTATTGATGGCATTCCGGTCGGCTTTGAGGTTGCGGAGACATTCATCATAAATCTTTTTTCCTTTCTGCGTTTGTTCCTGCAACATCATCAGGTAACCGAGGTCAACATCATATCTCTGATCATTCGGGTTTGCCTTTTCCTGCTTCTTGATGAGCTTTTCGGCTTTGTCGTAATCCTTTAATTCGAAGAGGCTGTTGACATAATATATGTAACTGAAGAGAGTGGGAGACTTGTCAAACAGCCGGCTGAAGACTTCTGCAGCTTTATCATACTGCCGGGTGCTGTAATACTGCATTCCCAATTGCTCGTCGGTTTGCTGCTGCTGGGCAAATGAAGGTAATGCCAATGTTGTAAGCATCAACAAACAAATAAAGCCTGATATTTTCGATATAAATTTCACTCTGAGGTGATGAGGTTAAATTATAGCAAGAACGAATTAAACCCTAAAAACAAACGAACATTTGAACAAACGAAATAAGAACAAACGAAGTATACCGGCTGTTGGTTACAAATGATAAATTAGTTCTTATTGTTTGTTGCTGTTAATATGCTTTTTACAAAAATTGAGATCAATTCATTGCATTCTTCCTGTAACTCAACAATTCCGGAATCAGGTTTGAAGAGATTTGCACGATAAATGATTTTCATGCAGTTAAGGGATTCTCTAAGTTCTTTCAGACAGATTTTCATCTTATGCAGAAAATCGCTTTTTGATTCAGCGCTTTTCGCTTCTCCGTAATTCAATGAAGGAGAAGTACCTGAACGGAGAAGTTGACCACCCAAATGTGCTGCTGATTTTTTGTTAGGCATATTCTCTACTAGCTTTACGACATCAACAGCAAAATCAATCAGACGCTCTTCTAGGTCGTATTTCTTATCTTTCGCCACAGCACTGGTTAATATTATCCCTTAAGCAGTATTCTGAATTCTTCATTCGTTTGTTCTTCATTCGTTTGTTCTTCAATCGTTTGTTCCCTGAATGCCTTGCTACGGCCTATGTATGGAAGGCAGATTCATTCGTTTGTTCAGGAATAATCAATTAAAAGAAACTAAAGATTAATTTATCATCTCAAATCCGGTGTACGGAACCAGTGCTTTCGGAATACGGATTCCATCGGGTGTCTGGTTGTTTTCGAGCAGTGCGGCCACTATTCGCGGCAAAGCCAGCGCGCTGCCGTTGAGTGTATGGGCGAGACGTGTTTTACCGCTGCCGTCTTTGAAACGAAGTTTCATACGGTTGGCCTGGAATGATTCGAAGTTTGAAACAGAGCTCACTTCGAGCCAGCGCTGCTGGGCAGCAGAGTAAACCTCAAAATCGTAAGTCATGGCTGACGTGAAGCTCATATCAGCGCCGCAAAGCCTGACAATGCGGAATGGCAGTTCGAGTTTACNGACAAGGCCTGCCACATGGGCGCGCATATCTTCGAGTGTTTCGTAAGATTTATCTGGGTGCTGTATCTGCACAATTTCTACCTTGTCAAACTGGTGCAGGCGGTTCAGTCCGCGTACATCTTTACCATATGATCCGGCTTCACGGCGGAAACATGCCGAGTAGGCGACATTTTTCACCGGGAAATCAGTAGCGTTCAGGATCACATCACGGTATATATTCGTCACGGGAACTTCGGCTGTCGGGATCATGTAAATCCNGTCGAGGCCGATAAAATACATCTGTCCGTNCTTGTCGGGGAGTTGGCCGGTTCCGTATCCTGAAGCTTCGTTTACCATCAATGGCGGCTGTATCTCGTGATAACCGGCAGCAATGGCATTATCAAGGAAAAAATTGATGAGTGCCCGCTGCAGCCTGGCGCCTTTTCCTTTATAAACAGGGAAACCGGCACCGGTGAGTTTTACGCCCAGCTCAAAATCAATGATATCGTATTTCTGGCAAAGTTCCCAGTGTGGGGTTGAGCCTTCAGGCAATGCAGGAATATTACCTTCCTGCTGAACGATCACATTGTCCTCGGCGGATAGCCCGGCNNACACATCAGGATGTGGGAGGTTTGGAAGTATGATCAGCAGGCTATCCTGTTCTTTCTGAAGTGTTTCCATTTTCTCCGACAGGTTCTTTGCGCTTAGTTTCAGGTCAGCGCTCCTGGCTTTCAGTTCATTGGCTTCCTGTTGTTTGCCGCTTTTAAACAGATTGCCGATTTCCCGTGCAAGGTTATTGGCTTCGGCAAGATTGTCATCAAGAAGTTTTTGTGTTTCACGGCGCCACTGATCCGTTTCAAGGATGCTGGCAACAATATTTTTTGCATCGAAACGCTTCACCATGAGGCGGTCGATGACCATTTGAGGGTTTTCGCGAAGTAATGATAGTTCTAACATGGAAGAGTGGTATTGTTGATGAAATATTTACCGGGGACGAATTGACAGGTATGATTGAGCAGTACAAAAATAAAAAATCTCCTGATTTCCGGTCAGGAGATTTCAACAATATTCTGTGGGTTGACGGTTGTCAGCCTTGTATGATTATTCGGCATCCAGGGGATGAACCGAAACATAGGAACGGTCGTTTCTGCGTTTCTTAAATTCAACGATACCATCCTGCAGTGCAANAAGGGTATGGTCTTTACCAAGTCCGACATTGAGGCCGGGGTAATGAACCGTGCCGCGCTGCCTTACGATAATGTTGCCGGCCTGTGCGAACTGGCCGCCGTAAATCTTCACGCCAAGGCGTTTGCTGTGTGATTCGCGTCCGTTCTGTGAACTACCGACACCTTTCTTGTGAGCCATTGTATATTTGTATTACTTGTTTCTGAATCAATTGTTTTCTGTCGCAAAATTAAGCTGTAATGCCTTCGATCTGCAACTGGGTGAAATCCTGGCGGTGGCCGGTTTCTTTCTGATAACCTTTGCGGCGTTTTTTCTTAAAGATCTTCACTTTTTCGCCACGGGTATGAGCAAGAATTTTNNTGGCTGTAACCAGAGCGCCTTCCACATGCGGAGTCCCGACACTGATGCTTCCTTCGTTATCAAGAAGCAATACTTCCTTGAATTCTACCGATGCTCCTTCTTNCGCTTCGAGACGGTGAACAAAAATCTTCTGATCTTTCTTAACCTTGAACTGCTGTCCGGCTATATCTACTATCGCGTACATTTTCAGTTTGTTATAATTTGCTGACAAAATTGGAGGTGCAAAATTAGAAAAAATTTATTAACAACAACATGTGAACAACAAAAAAATATCCTCTTTCAAATACCGGGATGGCAAAATTACACATTAACAAATGTATAACACTTAATTTTATGGCTGTTTAAACCAATAAAATATGAGCCCTGAAACACTCTTAATATTTTTGCGCAGGCAGTTTTGTCGAAACCGACCANAAACTGGAAGTTAGGAATCCNTACAACAACGAAATTGCCGGAATAACTTTTCTTGCAGGACTCCTGGAACTTGAAGCTGCTATCAATGCAGCATTGAAAGCCGGCAACCAATGCGGAATGCTGGCTTCATGGCAGCGATATGAAGCGTTGATGCAGATTGCTACCGGGATTGAAAATATAAAGCAGGTGTTTGCCGAACCATCTGCGCGAATCGGCAAACCTATCCGATACGCATTGGCGGAGGTCGACCGTTCCATACAAACTTTCAGGGTTGCAGCTGAGGAAAGCCGCCGCCTGCCGGGCGAATACATGAGCCTCGACTGGACTCCGGCCGGAGCCGGCAAGGAGGGATGGGTAAAGTATTTCCCTGTCGGTGTCGTGGCAGGAATAGCTCCTTTTAACTTCCCGCTAAACCTGGCGGTTCACAAAATCGCACCCGCCATAGCCGCAGGCTGCCCTATTATTCTTAAACCCTCAACTTCCACGCCACTTACAACCCTGCTTCTTGCAAGGATAATCATTAGTACCGGTCTTCCNGAAGGCGCAGTTTCAATACTGCCCATGGACAGAACCACCGGAAATAGCCTTGTGACTGACGACCGNATTCACCTGTTATCGTTCACAGGTTCACCGCAGGTAGGGTGGAAAATGAAAGCGGCTGCCGGCCATAAGAAAGTTGTCCTGGAGTTGGGCGGTAATGCCGGAGTGATCGTTTCGGCAAGTGCTGATCACGAGCTGGCAGTGGCTAAATGTGTAAACGGCGCATTCAGCTACTCAGGGCAGGTGTGCATACACACGCAACGGATTTATGTGATGAAGGAAATTTTCAAAGAATTTTCCGAACACTTTGTGGCAAAGACAAAAATGCTGAAGGCTGGTGATCCGATGGATCCGGCTACTGACATATCAGTGATGATTGACGAAGAAAATGCCGGCCGGGTGGATACATGGGTGCGCGAAGCTGTTGAAGGAGGCGCTGAAGTCTTATGCGGGGGCAAACGCAACGGCGGCTTTTATGAACCTACCGTCATTACTCAAACAAAACCGGGGATGAATGTGTGCTGCAGCGAAATCTTCGGCCCGGTTGTGGTAATTGAACCGGTTGAAAGTATCAGGGAAGCAGTTGAATACGTTAACCAGGGGTGTTTTGGCTTGCAGGCCGGTATTTTTACTGACAGCCTCAGTGAGATGGATTATGCATTTGAAAATCTTGAAGTCGGCGGAGTTATCGTGAACGATGTTCCCACCTTCAGGGTCGATCATATGCCTTACGGAGGAATAAAAGATTCAGGTTACGGACGGGAAGGAGTGAAGTATGCCATGCTTGATATGCTTGAACCCAGGCTTCTGGTTAAAGGAAAATATTCAAGATCTGACATTTAAGCGAAAACAAGTTGGTATAGATATTCGTTGTATCTTTACCTCCGTTTTCGCGGAATTATTATTTGCTAAGTTTTTGAGCTACAGGCTGCAGCATGGAAGAATCCGAAAAATTGCTTATTAATAAGCTGAAGCATGGCGACAGGCAGGCATTTGAACAAATTTTCAGATCCTACTATCCGGCCATGTGCAATTTTGCCTGCCGCTATCTTTCCGATAAAAATGCTGCCGAGGAAGTCGTTCAGGACCTCTTTTGCAAGATCTGGTTCCGCCGGTCGGAACTGTCAGTAAATACATCCCTCAAAAATTACCTTCTGAGGGCAACAGCCAACCACGCACTTAACACTGTTAAGCATCGCGAACTGAACCGCAGGTACGTTGAATATATCGGCTTTAAAGTGGAAGAAGCCGCCGATGAGTCACCGGATATGATGCAGGATGAACTTAAGAGACGCATCAGCCTGGCCATCAGTTCGCTTCCCGAACGTCGCCGGCAGATATTTGAAATGAGCCGTTTCGAAGGGCTTCGTTATGAGGAAATCGCATCGCGTATGGAGATAAAAGTTAAGACTGTGGAGTCGCAGATGGTGAAAGCACTGGAATTCCTGCGTAAGTATCTGCAGGAATATGTGAATCCTATCGTGCTGATATTGAGCATGATAATAATTAAGTAAAAAATATTTTCAAACAGAGTAAGGGTAAAGGCCGTTTCGTTTGTCATAACATGTGAAAAGCTGTCAAAAGGCAGTTATTATAATTATGTTCGAAAACCTGAAAATAAAGAAACAAGTTGTACGGTACCTCACCGGTGAATGCCGCGAGGAAGATAGCCGTATAGTTTCAGGTTTAATCGAAACGGACGAACGTTATCGTAGAATTTACAATCAGTTACAGAAAACCTGGCATTCAACAGGGCCTGTGGCGGAAGAAACTTATGATGTTGATCTGGCCTGGCTCAATGTGCTCAATCGCATTGAAATGCAACAGGAACCTGTAGTGCATACCATGGTTCACCGCCCGGTAAGGAAAATCATTTATGCTGTTGCAAGTGCCGCCGCAGTGCTGCTTTTCGGCCTGGGGGTCCTCCACTTCCTCAAGCCTGCCAGCGACCTGAACACATTCAGCTCAGGTACAAACATTGCGTCCCCGGTCAAGCTTTCCGACGGCTCAGTTATTCATCTCAACAAGAATTCTGTAATAAAATATCCCGGAAAATTTGGTCAGAATAGCAGAGAGGTTTATTTTTGGGGCGAAGCATTTTTTGCCATTGCTTCCGATAAAACCAGGCCTTTCGTGATCGAAGCCGGAGAAACCCGCATCAAAGTGCTGGGGACCTCGTTTAACGTGAGAGCATCTGAGCAAACCGGAAGGGTAGAAGTGACGGTGAATTCAGGTTCCGTTCTTTTCTATTATGTTGACGAAAGCGAAACAGCGCTTGACCAGGTTACCCTTACAGCCGGTGACAGAGGCATATACGATCGCAGGACCGGTAAAATCACCAAATCAGTCAATACCGACCTGAATTTTCTTGGCTGGAAAACCGGAATGCTGGTGTTCGACGAAGCCCCGCTGGCCGATGTACTCGAAACCCTCAGCAGCAGGTACGAAGTTTCGTTCAATGTAACAGACAAACAAATCGAAAACCTGAGGCTTACCGCCACCTTCGATAACGAATCACTCGATTCTATCCTTCAGGTTATACAGTTAGTGCACTCAGTTAAAATTACCAAGACAGGAAAGGATTACCTGGTAACCAAATAATCAGGTTAATCAACAGAATGTCAGATGATTGTTAGCTGCCGGAAGCTTTCTTTATTCATATCCATACTCCTCTTCCTGTTCTTATTTCCGGTATTAAGCCTATATGCCCAGACATCTGTTTTAAACAGGAGTATTACCATTACTGCCATCAATCAGCCGGTATATGAAGTGCTGGGCCGGATTGGCAGGCAATCAGGCATTAAATTCTCTTACAATCCCGATGATATCTCTGCCCGACGTATCATAACCATCAGGGCAGATAAAGAACCGTTGAATAAGGTTCTGCAACAGATAATAGATAACCCTGCACTTGCTTTCCGCGAAATGGGTAATCAGGTGATTATTTATAAACCATCGTCCGTTTCGGCAACTCAAGCAGAATTACAGCCAAATGCCGGTAGTAAATCCGACGCATCTAAGCCGGTTACCAGCCAGGTTGTAAAACCATCTAAGCCAGACACGACCAGGCAGGTCTCAAAACAGCACCACGACACGGCTTTCCTTGCAAAAACTGATACAGTCATCAAACTGGATACATTAATACTCCATGATACGATCCATCGTTTCGATACCGTGTTCATCGAAAAACAAGTTCCTGTTAAAAAGGAACTTAATGGTAAAACAAAATCACGGAAACGTTCACCTTACTCAATTGAACTCTCATATACGCAATATTTTGGTAAAGCCGTACTTGCTGCAAAGGATGGACAGGATGAGCTGCTTAACATGGCGAAAATCTCCGAATCAGTATCTTTGCAAAACCTAACAACCGGTATTTTACTCAATTATGACCTGAAAAATACAGGTTTCTCCTCCGGGTTGTTTTACTCNTCGCTTCGGCGAATTTTCGATCATGAATACCTGCAGCAGATCGGTGGATACTACCGTCATGATACAGTTGAGACGTATTATACTGTTACGGGACCCGACACAAGCTGGTATTATATCACCGATTCCACCTGGCTGAATCTTGATTACAAAAAATACACATATTCGAATACGAACACTTTACGATATTTTGAAATTCCGTTCTCGGTAAAATATTTTCCCGTCAGGAATAACAAATGGTCCTGGTACATAAGGGGAGGTATGGTTGCAGGTGTTAGCCTTGGATCGAAAGCCATGGTCATTGACCCGGAAACCAGCCAGGCTGTTTGGGTGGATAATGATATCATCAGGCCTTTGGTTTTCTCATGGACAGCCGGTACGGGCGTGTTAATCAAAATTGACCAGAATCTTGATTTTGCCTTCGAAGCAACCTACCGCCGGCAGTTTACGCAAACCTATTCAGGATACCCTCTTGAGAAAAAATACCATTTGCCGGGCATCAAAGCCGGTTTGTGTATAAGATTGTGAAAAACAATTCGGAGACTATCGTAAAACCCCCTTTTTGAAATAAGTACCTTTGAATTATCAACCGGTAAAATTCCGGGTTATTTTCTCATATCATGACTGTACTCGGTGATCTCATGAGGAAAATAATCGTGGGGCCAGGCAAATGCCTGGTTACCGCCTTATTTATTGTCATGGCGTCGCTTTCACTCAAAGCACAGATCTACGTTGGCGGCCCCCTTGCTGAGAATACTACCTGGACAAACAACGGCCACTATTATATTGTGGTCGAAAATGTTGTAATCCCGAGCGGTATCACCCTGACCATCGAACCTGGTGTAAATGTACTTTTCGAACTCAATACCAGCCTTCAGGTAAAAGGCACTCTGATTGCAGCAGGAAATTTTGCCGACACTATCACATTTGCGCCTGAAGGGGGTTCATGGGGTGGCATTTATTTTAATGGATCAAAAACTGAGTTTGATGAAGAAGGCAATTATGTGAGCGGATCGGTTCTTTCGTATACGCGCATCGAAAATTCCGCCTATTCGGTTGTGCTGCAGGAGAATGCCGGCGTGCTTATCCAAAACTCGGTTTTAAAAGGCGCATCTTTCGGGTTATACATCAAAGATGCTACCGAGAATATTGTGAGGAATTGCAGGATTGAAGGACACGATTTCGGGGTTTTCCTGGCATCTTTATTCAGGGCGCAAAGAAACCTGTTCGAGGGCAATATCATCAGAAACAACCGGTATGTTGGCTTTTTTGTGAATAACAGCAGCGGATCTATCAACCACAACATTATTTCGGGTAACAGGATGTCGGGCAACCTCGTGGGATTATACCTTGGCAATGATGGTCCGGTTGACGAAGGTTTTAACCTGGTAACAGGGAATATATTCAGGGATAATTCGTTTGGCATCAGGCTGTTCCAGGACACTTCAATTATCGAGCGCAACTACATTATCAATAACCTGATTTCCGGTATAGAAATTATCGGGGCAAAACATTCAACCATCCGTCATAACCTTATAGCGGGCAGCGGTTTTTGGGGGATCGCGGCAGATGAGGCAGCCCAGTATAATTATATCGAAGGCAATTCAATTGAGTACAATCTGAATGGTGTATTGTTCAATACCGGTAAAAGCGGGGTGAGCCTTTATAACAAATTTGTTGCAAACGCCATTCACCACAATACCGATACTGCTGTTATGTTCAGGTCTGCGCCGCAATCACTGTTTGAAAAAAACAGCATATACAGGAACACTGATTCTTTGGCTTTCTTCAACAAAACTGCTGTTGCAATTGAAGCACGGAATAACTGGTGGGGAACGGTTGATACCGCCGTTATCAATCATTTCATATTCGATGTGTTTGACGATACCGCAAGCGGAAAGGTAAACTACAAACCGGTATTAGAGTTACCTGATACAGCCGCCCCTATCAAAGCCCCTGTATTTGCCATAAGATCTGATGTGTTTACCGGTACTACAGTATCGTGGCCTGCCGGCAACGAACCCGATTTGGCCGGATACAAGGTTCATTACGGAGCATTCGACGGAATACAATTCGAACATACGGTAGATGCAGGAACTGATACAACGCTGGTACTGCATGGCATAAGCGCCGCCGATTCCATTGCTGTCACCACCTATGATCTCCTGGCCGATGGCATACTCGATCGGCCGGAGGGTCACGAGAGCAGTTTTACTATAGCTTTTCCAGGGCCATGGGCAGGGCCAAACACGGAGATATGTTTCGACGGAAAGAAATTTCTGGGTGACGCAACTGCTTCCGATTATTCCTCTCTTTATTGGAGCACTGCCGGTGATGGTAGTTTTGATAACCCGTTGTTACTGCATCCCACATATACGCCCGGCGCGAATGATGTGGCAGCTGGTAGCGTAAATCTTATGATGCACGCTGTAATAGAAAATTACACTATCAGCGACGAAGTCATTTTGAGGATATTACCGGTTCCACAAGTCTATGCAGGTGCTGATACGGCTATTATCAGCGGAACCCAGCTCGCCCTGGTATCGGCTACAGCCGGTTATTTCCGGGAGCTTCAATGGCTTACTACAGGGGATGGCACCTTCACCGAAGAAAATATCACCGCATCAGTGTATATTCCGGGGGACAGTGACATTGCTGAAGGCCATGTTAAACTTATACTGAAGGCTGTTTCAGAATGCGGCACGTCCTCTGATACCCTGAATCTGAGAATTACCATCGGGTATTCAATTTCAGGTAAAGTACATGCCGGTGAAAACATTGCCGGCGGAAGCACCCTTACCCTTTACCGTCAATCAGGCTCGGGATTAACTCCATTCCGCAGTTCTGCCTCAGCTGACGACGGGACGTTTACATTCCAGTTTCTCACACCGGGTAAATATACTATCTATTCTATTCCTTCTGAAGAGCAGAAACTGGAATATGCTCCTGCCTATTTTTTTGATGAACTCTGCTGGGAAAATGCATCCAGGTTGTCTGCCGATGCTAATACTTATGATGTGGACATTAATCTGTACCCGCTCAATTTCAAGCTTCCGCAAGGATCCGGTTCAATTAGCGGACATTGTGAGTGCGGAAGCCAGAATCCTGTAATATGCAGCGATGTCACCCTGCTGTTGTACGACAAATCAGGGAAATACCTTCTGAACTGGGTTCGTCCTGATGATGCCGGCAATTTCACGTTCGGTGAATTGCCTTACGGAGAATATGTAATACTGGGTGAAAAGGCAGGATATCTTAAGAACGAAACCCCGGTCATAGCCCTTACGACTGACCTGCCTGATGTGAATGGTGTTACGGTGAGCATTATCCCTTACAAAATATCAATTGCAGTTCCCGGGGAGGCTATTTCAGAAGAGTCAGCCATATCGGTGTCACCCAACCCAACGGATGATCGTGTTGTGATACAGGGTATGCAAAAAGAAGGATACCCCTGTATCAGGCTTTGGAATGCATTTTCAACCCCTGTAAATACTGAGGGAAAAATTTTCTGTTCAGGAGACGGGAAGGCCGAAATTTCACTGAAAGATGAGGCTGCAGGCCTGTACATTCTTGAAATCCTGGAAAACAATCACGACCGGCATCTTTTTAAAATTTTAAAAAAATAATACCGGGGGAGTACAAGAATTTAAAATAAATACTTAAGTTTGCGCTAAGTGCTGATTAAGAGGGCTAAAATTGATCAGTGACATTAAACGGCTGAACTTTCGAAAGGGAACCGGAGTGGGTTTATCCGGATAAAAAAAATCAATCTGGGTAGTGGTTAAGCCCTTCTTAATTGTCATTTTAAATACAACGATCTGATCGCCGGGGCGGGGATCTTCTTTGTCAAGTCTAACATTTTGCTTTTGAAAATGTTATATTTGCAGGAAGGTTAAATTATTTTGTGAAAAATCACCTCTCGTCTGCTTGTCCTGCTTGGTACTCTCCACATTGCTGATATAGGGAGCAACCTAAAACTAATAATAGAAAGTCAATTAATTATTAACTCTGATGCTTCACGGTATTCATCTTCCGTTAAGCTTAACTGTCAGGAAAGGAGGAACAAACAACAAACCGATTGTGAGTATAATTTAATGTTAAACATCCAAATCAAAATCTGTTAACATGATTTCTACCTACAGGCATTTAATATTTTCACGGTACCGGACGGCTGAGTGATCAGTTTGCTGTGTGCCGTTTTTTTATTTTTTGCCTGATACCAAATTCTTTCATTAACCAAAACTCTTTTATGAAAATTAATCTACACAACATGAGAAAATCGCTAATCATGCTCTTCCTCGTGGCGTTCGCCACATGGAGTTCTTATGGTCAGGTCGCTACGGCGTACAACTTCGCCTCTTCTGTTGGTACCTACACAGCCATCACAGGAGGTGTAGTCTGGCAAACAGGTACTTGGGACGATGCTACCGCTGCTTTGCCGCTGGGATTCAATTTTACCTATAACGGGTTGACTGTTTCCAGTCTCACTGCCAGCACCAACGGCTACATGACATCCTATACCGGGTCGCTCGGTTATGCCCCGATAAGCTCCACCACAGCTGCTAACATCGTTATATCTCCGATGGGACGCGACTTGCAAGGGCAAACCGGCAGCGAAATCCGTTACGAAACCACAGGCTCCGCTCCGAACAGGGTATTCACCCTGCAATGGACCGACGCCAAAAGGTACGGAACCAGCTATGCCGGGGAACTCTTGGATTTCCAGATTAAATTATACGAAACCACCAACAAGATTGAATTTGTTTATGGTGACGTTACTGGTTCATCCTATGCCTCCGCTATACATCCCCAGGTTGGACTCAGGGGATCAGGTGCTACGGACTTTTTCAACCGTACTACTACGACCAACTGGGCTGCCTCAACACAAGGTGCAGCCAATACAGATGTCATGACACTGAACAACACGGTTTACCCGGCTACAGGTCTTACATTTACATTTACACTTAAAGCTCCGGCAGCAGCCACTGTTGTATCACCCACAAACGGTGAGATCAATGTCCCGATGACAGCTACACTCAACTGGGCTGCTGGTACAGGCGCAGGTCCCGCTTCAGGATTTAAACTTTACCTGGGAACTGACAACCCTCCTACTAACCTTGTGAATGGAACAGACCTGGGAAGTGTTTCTACATATGATCCGACACCCGACCTGGCTTGCTGTTCTGTTCATTACTGGAGGCTCGAAGCATATGGTCCCGGCGGCTCAACGCTAGGCCCCATATGGTCATTCACCACTGTAAATCCTCCGGGAATCCTTACCGGCTGGGTGCGCAACAGCGCTCTTAACCCCATCATTGGTGCTACAGTTACTGCCGGAACCTATACGGCAACCACAGGTGCCGGTGGAGAATATACCTTCCTCGCCCTTCCGGCTGCTACCTATACGGTCACCTGCATGGCTACCGGTTATAACACAGCCACCGTTAACAACGTTGTCATTACGGCAGGTAATACCACCACGCTCAACTTCACACTCAATAACCCCACCATGACCATCACTCCCAACCCGTTTGATGTCACNGGTTAACCCCGAGGAATACTATACCCAAAACATGTATATCCTCAACCAGGGAACNNCGGAGAACTGAACTGGGACGCTACGGTTGCTTATCCTCCGGGAGACAATGCCAATATACAGGCTCCTGTTTACCCTGTAGGCACAGGTGGTGATGAAACTTCACGTGCCGGCATTGCAAACGATCAACCGCTGGCAATTGATGCTACCGGTGACATTCTCGCCAGTTGGGTAGCTCCTTCGAGCATTATTATGCCTTGGGGCGTTGGCGTTGATAACGGAGATATTCTTCTGACCGATCCTTCAGGCAATCCTACCAAGATTTTCAGGGTTTCGACCGACGGCACATTGCTTGGTTCAGTCACCTGCTCTCTGGGCGGTTCCTGGATCGGCGATTTGGCTCCCGGCCCCGCTGGCTCAATTTATGCTGTTAATGTAGGAGGCGACAACAAAATCTACCAGATTAATCCTGCTACCGGCGCAACCATGAATTCAATTACCGGTGCATGGGCAACTACCAGCGCCCGCGGCCTGGCCTACGATGCAGAGCACAATGAATTCTGGATCGGCGGATGGAACCATACCATGATTTATCATGTAAGCTCAACAGGAGCAACCATTTCCACCATTCCGTTCACAGGTGTTTCAGGCCTTGCCTGGCACAAAAACGGCAATGGCGGAACCGGTTCGCTGTGGGTGGTTACCAATGCTGCTACCAGCATGGTATATGAACTCAATCCATCAACCGGAGCTATTCTGCACCAGTTTGTTGTTCCCGGCACATCAGGTTATACAGGAGAAGGAATCGAAGTGGATGCAGGCGGCATGGTTTGGGTTGTAAACCAGCTTAACCGTACCGTATACAAAATCGACTCAGGGACACCTATTTACAGCTGGTTTACCCTGGATGAATATTCAGGTATGGTTCCTGCCACAACCAACTATGCGCTTCCCGCACATTTCAATGCTGGCGGAATTCCTGCCGGAACCGTAAAAAATGCTGTTGTTACCTTTGTTTCCGATCCTGCCGTTGGTACCTGGGATATTCCGGTTTCCATGACAGTTCAGGGTGAACCGCTGAGTGCACCCGAAAACCTGGAAGCAGTCCTCGTTAACCAGCTCACCGGTGAAGTACTGGTAACCTGGGATGCTGCAGGAACTGCAGGCCTGCTTTACTATGCAGTGAACCGCGATGGTGTGCAGATAACCACAACGACAGGCCTTTCCTACACCGATATGCTGCCTGCCTATGGTACCTACAGCTACACAGTGCAAGCCGTGTATGCAGCAGGATCAGGCATGCCGGCCGGCCCGGTTGAAGTTGAATGGCCAAATCCTACCCTGTCGCTTGATCCTGCATCGCTCACCGCTACTGTATGGACAGAGCACAGCAAGGATCTCACACTATCGGTTGGCAACACGGGTGAAGGCACACTTGCCTATCAGTTCCCCGACTACGCCGGTGGCGGTGGCGGTGGCGGCGGTCTGCTGACCTACTGTGCAGCTGCAGCATCAGTATGTGATGAATTCATTGGCAATGTTGCTTTCGGCAGCATCAACAATGCTTCAGGCTGCAGCTATTATGCCAGCTATACCAACCTTCAGACGGATGCATTCCTCGGGTTTACAATGCCTATAACCGTTACCAACGGTGGCAATGCATACACATCGGATGCTGTAGGTATATGGATTGATTACAACCACAATGGCACATTCGACGGAAGTGAATATACTCCTCTTACAATACAGGGAGGCGGTTCCTATTTCACCGGCAATGTCACCATCCCGTTAACTGCATCACAGGGATTGACCACTATGCGTGTTCGCATGGCATGGGCTGCTACACCTGCTGCCTGCGGTACACAGTCCTATGGTGAAGTTGAAGATTATGCAATCAATATCAAATTGCTGACCTTCATATCCAATGTCGATCCGATTGAAGGCACCGTGGCAGCTAACGATGCTATGGATGTTGATGTAACCTTCTCGGCAACAGGAACGTTTGCTCCTGCCGGAACTTATAACGCCCTCCTTAACATCACCACCAACGACCTGGCCAATGCATCGGTTAACGTACCCTGCACAATGATCGTTACCGTTCCCGGTTATATCTCGGGCACTGTAACCGACTGCGTAACGGGTGAACTGCTGCAGGGTGTTATGGTTACTGCCGGTGATTACACTGCCATGACCGACGATAATGGCGAATATACCATTACCTGCGATGCCGGTAGCTATGATGTTACATTCAGTAAGATCGGATACCAGATGGCCAATGTTCCCGGTATTTCTGTGACCTCGGGCAATACCACCATTGTTGATGCAACATTGTGCGAAATGCCTTATGCTCCGGGATGCGCCAGTGCAGTGGTCAATGCTACTGATACCCAGTGCGATGTTACCTGGTGCGTTCCTATGGGTCCCTATGAACTGCTTTACGACGATGGAACAGCCGAAAACTTTGCTGCATGGCAGCTGGCCGGCAACCTCAACGCCGTGAAATTCACCCCAGTAGGATATCCTGCAACTGTTGTTGGAGGCTTGTTCTATGTTGGTGACGGTTCATTCCCCGCAGGAGGCAATATTATCGGTTCAACCTTCACTGTTCGTGTATTCGACGATGACGGAGCCGGCGGACTTCCCGGTACCGACCTCTCGGGCGACGGTGTTGTTGCCGAAGTACTGGCTCCGGGCTGGGTAACCGTTACAGGCCTTAATGTTACCATCCCTTCAGGCAGTTTCTACCTGGCTATGGAACAGGGTACCAACGAACCCAACTGCGCTCCGATAGGTGTTGACGAAACCCTGCCAAAAGCATACAAGAGCTACTCGAAATTTGCTACCGCCGGTGGCGACTGGGTACTCTCGGCTTACCAGGATTTCATGATCCACGCTATTGTTGACGGACCTGTTGCCGATGACGATGCAGCTGTTTCAGCTAACCGGATGATTGTTTCCAAAGAATCACTTGCCGGTGTTATTTCGCAGCACGCTCCATATACGCTGCCCGGTTATGAGATGAACGCTCAGCTTTCATCACCCGAAGCCTATGCTACGGATGCCGTTCATCATTACAAACTCTGGCGCGTTTCCAATTTCGATCCCAACGGATCTCCGGTCACCGGCACCTTCCAGCTCCTTGGCAGCGACCTTACCACCAACAGTTATGTTGATGGCGGATCAACATGGGCTGGCCTTGCTCCGGGCTGGTATGCTTATGCCATCAAGGCTGTGTATCCCAACGGACAGGAATCGGAATATGCCTTTACCAATATTGTGGGTCATAAGCTGTCCGCCGATGTAACTGTAAACGTTCAGCTTGTCTGCGGCTTTGTTCCCGCAGTAGGAGCACAGGTACAGATGATCGGACTCGACTATCCTTATGAGACATACTCCGCTACGGTTCCCGCTTCAGGCACTGTGAACTTCACAGTATGGCAGGGCGACTACACGGTACAGGTGACCATTGCCGGCTACCTGCCTTTCGTGGTTGATTACAATATCAACGGCCCGCGTACTATCGACGTGATTCTTGAAGACGAGAAATTCATGCCTCGTAACCTGTATGTTGATGGTGCAACCCTCGTTGCTACCTGGGAAGCCCCGTTGTTTACCCTGCTTGACGAAAACTTCGAAAGCACCACTTTCCCGCCGACCGGCTGGTCAGCTACAACAAGCGGTGCCGGATGGTTCGGTACAACCAATGGCAGCAGCAGTTTCTTCAGCATTCCTGCTCATACAAGGTATGCCTGCGCCAACGACGATGCCAACTCAAGCAACAACGGATGCTGCGACTATCTCATGACCCCTGCTCTCGACCTTTCGGTGGCACCGGGTTTCGTGATGACCTTCGCCAGCTACTTTACAGGTGTATATGGCGGTACTGCAACGGTTGAACTTTCGACCGACGGCGGTGCAAGCTGGAGCACCATCTTCAATGTTCCTTCGGTTGCATCATGGACAACCCATACGGTTGACCTGTCAGCCTATGCAGGCCCCGGCGGACTTACCGGTGCTATGATCGCTTTCCATTACAACGACAACGGTGCATGGGCCGACGGCTGGGCAGTTGACGATGTGATGATCTCCACCGGCGTTGATCCTACCTACGGTTATGGAGTATTCCTGGATGGCGCTCTCGTTGGCAACACAACTGAAACCACCTGGACATTCAATCCTTCAACCATTACCTGGGGTCAGACCTATGTAGCCGGTGTTGCAGGATTGTACTGCTCAGGTTACAGCGACATGGTTACCTATACCTTTACAAGCTCATTCCTCTTCCCGCCGCGTAACCTGCAGGGAACAGCCAATGACAATGCTGCTATACTCACATGGGAAGCCCCGCTGAGCGGCGACTTTGCTATGAGCGCTCCGGTACTCAGGGCAGAAACACCTTCTACCTCTGCCGAAGTAAGCCCCAATATGGCTGTTCAAACAGGTGGCTACGAGAGCGATGCCTTATGGGACATCCTGCTTTACTTCCCGCTTGATGTTGCAGGACATGCAGGTGTTGGTACCGATGGCAACTTTATCTATGCAACCATCTGGTCAGGCGGAGGATTCTCAAAGTACGACCTCTCGGGTAATTTCATCGAAGATTTCACAATCCCCGGTGTAAACAGTATCCGCGACCTGGCTTACAACACTGATAACGGCCACTTCTACGGTGGAGCTAACTCATCAACCCTTTATGAAATGGACTTCACCAATAAGGTGCTTGTAGGGTCTGTTTCAACCGGTGTTCCAGGCATCCGTCATATCGCATACAGTCCTGAACTGGACGGTGGCAACGGCGGTTTCTATGCTGGCGGCTGGGCTGATGATTACATGATCACCATGAGCGGTTCAGTTATCGGAACAACCCCCGGTTACAACCTCTCGAGTACTTATGGTTCAGCCTATGACGATCAATCAGATGGCGGCCCGTATTTATGGTACTATGACCAGGTTGACGGAACCCAGGCTGTTCTCTATCAGTACAGCATCTCCGCTGGCGCTATGACCGGCTTATACAAGAACACCAACGATATCCCCGGATTTGCTGGCGGTATCTCCGGAGGCCTTGAAGTAAGCAATACCATGGTAAGCGGCAAGGCTGTCATTCTCGGCCTCGTGCAGCAGGATATCATCTTTGTGTATGAGCTGACCGAAAGTACAGGGCCTCCTCCTGTAAGCGGTAACCTTGTAAGTTACATTATGTATCGTGACGGCGATCCGATAGCCGAAATCCCCAAGACTGAACTCGAATATTGGGACCTCAGCCTTGACCCGGCTACCTATTGCTACGAAGTAACCGCCAAGTACGACCTTACCGACTTCGGATTCCCCGGCATGTTTGCCGAATCAGGAAAAGAAGGCCCTGCTTGTGTTGACGTATTCTACGGCTATGGCCTCCCGTTCATCGAAGACTGGACAGCCGGTACGTTTGACCTGAACCAGTGGACAGCCGGTGAAAACTGGATTGTCGACGGACAGTTAGGTAATCCTTACCCGAGCGCCAAGTTCAAATGGGATCCTATCCTCAACGATTACAGCAGCTCACTCGAGTCGTGGTGGATCAACGGTGCAAGTGTCAATACAACCACTCCTTATAAGATCTGGTTCGACTTTGACCTTGCCCTGAGCGATCGTACTTCCTCGACCAACGAAAAGCTGAACGCTGAAGTGTGGAACGGAACCTCATGGAAGGTTGTAGGCGAATTTGCCAACAATGGCAGCTTCGACTGGGCAACTCAGCATATCGATATCACCAACAAGGCAAAAGACAAGGTCTTCAGGATCCGTTTCAATGCCAATGGTGCTGCTTCGAATGATATCTACTACTGGCTGGTGGATAACATCCATGTGTATGTTGAATACCTTTTCAATCCTCCTTTGACTCTCGTTGCCACTCCTGCAGCTGCAACCGGAACCATTATCAACGACATTCACCTGACCTGGACTGCTCCTGAAGGCGGTGGCGGCGGAAGCACCCATCCTCCTGTATGGATCCACTGGGACAGCGGTGAAAACTCAGACGCTATCGGAACCGGCGGCGCCGCCGACTTTGATGTTGCAGCACGTTTCGACGTATCGCAGCTTGAAGAATTCGACGGAATGGCCGTTACCAAGGTTGCCTTCTGGCCCAATGAAGCAGCCTGCACATACTCCATCAGGGTATGGCAGGGCGACATGGCCGCCAACCTCCTGGTTGACCAGGTAGTAAGCAGCCCGACCATCGGTGCATGGAACGAAGTTGAGCTTGACTCTCCTCTTGCCATTGACGTTTCCCAGGAACTGTGGTTTGGTGTAAGGTGCAATGCATCTGCCGGTTACCCGGCAGGTTGCGATGCCGGTCCCCAGGTACCTGATTATGGCCAGTGGATTTATTTCCAGGGCGCATGGTCGAACCTTGTTGACCTCAACAGCGCACTTACCTACAACTGGAACCTCCAGGCTTATCTTGAAGCCATGGATGATGATTCACCAGTACAACACAACCCGATCGTACTCGGAAGCGAAAGCAGGAATGCTACAGGCACATTGGCAATGGCTAACTACGAAACCCCTGCCAACGCTGCATTTGTACCTGCCACAAGCAACCAGACGGATGCTCCTATGGATCTGACAGGTTACAATGTTTACCGCCGTCAGTATGTTGACCCGATCCCCGGCACAGGATACACTACCCTAAGCGACTGGGCACAGATCAACACCACGCTGGTAACTGCACTTGAGTACTGGGACAACAACCTTCCGAACAACTGCTACGATTACTATGTAACCGCAGTTTACACTGAGGGAGAATCAGCACCTTCGAACATTGATGCCTGGAACTGCCTGGTTGTAGGTGTTAACAATGTTGAAGCCACCGACGTACGCGTATACCCGAATCCTGCAACCACCTATGTGAACATTGACCTGACGAAGGACATTAAGAGCATAGCCGTGTACAATGCACTGGGTTCGGTAGTGATGCAGAAGAATATCACGGGCGAAAGCACGATTATTCTCCACACGACCAATTACGCAGCCGGCGCTTACAACGTGAAGTTTGTGAAGGCCAATGGTGATACCTTCAGCCGCAAGTTTGTTGTGGTTAAGTAATTATCCTTAATTGGAACATATAAAAGAGGCCCGGCAACGGGCCTCTTTTTTTCATTTCGATACTTTACTGAAATTTACCATGTTATCGCCACTTTCCGTATCTTAGACCGGATTATTTCAAGGGCAGTTTCACAACATTATCCTATTATTTCATACCGGCATGACCACCAAAGATTCCGCGCGGCAAAAGGTTGCCGAACTCGTTGAGCGTTTCGATGAGCAATACGCTTCCTACAAAAAAGCCGATTACAACGAAACCCTTACCCGCCGCGATTTTATCGATCCCTTTTTCAAAGCGCTGGGCTGGGATATTGACAACGAGCAGGGATATGCCGAAGCATACCGCGAAGTGATCCACGAGGATAAAATAAAAGTAGGGCATGCTACCAAGGCACCCGATTATTCCTTCCGCCTGCCCGGCGGCAAAAGACTCTTCTTCGTGGAAGCCAAGAAACCCAGTGTGGCCGTGAAGGACGACATTTACCCCGCCTACCAGGTTCGCCGTTACGGCTGGAGCGCCAAACTGCCCGTAAGCATTATCACCGACTTTGAAGAGTTCTCAGTTTACGACTGCCTCAAAAAGCCCATTCCTGCCGACAAAGCCTCGGTGGCACGTATCAAGTATCTTACCTTCAGGGATTACCTGAATGAATTCGACTTCCTCTGGGATACTTTCAGCAAGGAGCGTGTGCTCAAAGGCAGCTTCGACAAGTTTGTGCAGGGAACCGCCGGTAAAAAAGGAACTGCCACTGTTGACAGGGAGTTCCTTCAGTCGCTCGACAAATGGCGCACCTATCTCGCCACCAGTATCTCTATCCACAACAAGTCGCTCGACGAAGACGAGCTCAACTTTGCCGTGCAGCAAACCATTGACCGTATCATCTTCCTGCGCATAGCCGAAGACCGCAGCGTGGAACCTTACGGTAACCTGAAAGAGGCCGTTAAGCACGGCGAATTGTACCCGAACCTGCTCCGCGTGTTCAGGGATGCCGACCAGAAGTACAATTCGGGGCTGTTCGATTTCTCGAAGGACCGCATCAGCGAAGGGCTGAAGGTTGACAACAAGGTGATAAAAACCATTGTAAACGAACTGTATTATCCCGAAAGCCCATACGAGTTTTCGGTGCTGTCGGTGGAGATACTGGGCAGCGCTTATGAGCAGTTCCTTGGCAAAACCATAAGCATCGACAAGGGGCACCGGGCACATATTGAAGAAAAGCCCGAAGTGCGCAAAGCCGGCGGCGTGTATTATACCCCGCAATACGTGGTGGAATACATTGTGCAACATACAGTGGGCAAACTGCTCGAAGACAAAACGCCGGAAGCGGTGAGCCAACTGCGCATTGTGGACCCCGCCTGTGGCAGCGGCAGCTTCCTCATCGGCGCCTACCAGCACCTGCTGGAGTGGCATAAAAATTATTACGCTGCCAACCCGCCGAAAGGTAAAAAGAACAGCACGCTGACCCCTGACGGGCACCTGGCTACTGCAGAGAAAAAGCGCATACTGCTCAACAACATTTACGGCGTGGATATTGACGTGAACGCCGTGGAGGTGACCAAGCTCTCGCTGCTGCTCAAATGCATGGAAGGCGAAACCCAGGCCAGCATCTCTTACCAGATGAGCATGTTTAACGAGCGGGTGCTGCCTACCCTGGACAACAATATTAAGAGTGGTAACAGCCTGATTGATACCGATTTTTATGACACGCAACTTGACTTTGGCGAAGAGAAAAAGGTTAAGCCCTTCAATTGGCAAAAGGCTTTCCCGGAGGTGTTTAAGCAGGGCGGTTTCGATGCGGTGATTGGGAATCCGCCGTATGTAAGGCAGGAACTACTTGGCGAATTCAAGCCTTATTACCAGGCTCATTACTCGGTATTTCATGGAATGGCCGATTTGTACAGCTATTTTATCGAAAGGGGATTGAAACTTTTGAATCCTGATGGCATTTTCGGGATCATTGTTGCCAACAAATGGATGCGGGCAAATTATGGCGAGCCTCTTCGCAGGTTCATGAAAAAGCAATTCATCATTGAAATTATTGATTTCGGCGACCTTCCTGTATTTGAAAATGCAACTACCTATCCCTGTATATTGTTAGCCGGGCAATCCCGTTTGCACAGTGCGCCGTTCAGGCTGACCAATATGAAGACGCTCGATTTTGAATCATTGGCCGGTTACGTGGAAAAGGAACACACATTGGTAAACAAGGATTCGCTCGACGACAGCGGATGGAACCTGGCCGGTGAAGCCGAACAAAAACTGCTCGAAAAGATTAAAACGGCTGGTATTCCCTTAGGCGAATATGTAAAAGGGAAAATCTACAGGGGCGTTCTTACGGGATTGAATGAAGCTTTTGTAATTGATGCTGCTACACGGGACAGGTTGATTGCCGAAGATGAAAAAAGTGCTGAAGTGATAAAGCCGTTTCTGGCAGGAAGAGATATTAAACGCTATCAACCACCGGTAAGCAATAAATTCCTGATTTTTACAAAAAGAGGAATTCAGATAGAAAACTACCCGGCCATCTATAATTACCTGCTTCCTTATAAGCCGAAGCTCATGCCGAAACCTAAAGATTGGAAAGGAAGTTCATGGGAAGGCAGGAAGCCCGGAAGTTATAAATGGTATGAGATTCAGGATGCCGTGGATTATTATAAAGAATTTGAAAAAGATAAAATCATTTTACCTGATATAGCATTAAAAATGCAATCAACCCTTGATAAGGCAAGTTTTTATTGTGTTAATACAGCATATATTATTCCAGTTGGAGACAGTTTCTTACTTGCAATGTTAAATTCCAAACTGGTACATTATTATTACACAACGATAAGCAGTTCTATTCGTGGTGGTTACCTGCGTTTCATCAGACAATATCTTGAAACCATCCCATTAAAATTTGATAAGAAAATTGAAAATCAGATTTTACCATTTGTCGACCAACTCCTCACCCTCAATAAAGAGCTACAATCCGCCACCCTTGCCAGTCGCCGCGAGCAGTTGCAGGCGAAGATTGATTATTGCGAGGAGCGCGTGAACCGGTTGGTGTATGAGCTGTACGGGCTTACGGAAGAGGAGATTGCCATAGTGGAAAAAGGTGGCTGAGCGAGGAACGAGCCGATGGTGGCTGAGCGAACGGAGTGAGTCGAAGCCACCGGTGAGAAAGATGTGGCTTCGACGCGGTCAGATGAAGAATCTGACCTTGCTCAGCCACCGGGCTGGTAAAAAGATTCTACTTCGCACCATAATCCAGGTGGCTGAGCGAACGCAGTGAGTCGAAGCCACCGGTGATAAAGATGTGGCTTCGGCGCGGTCAGATGAAGAATCTACTTCGCACCATAATCCAGGTGGCTGAGCGAGGAACGAGTCGAAGCCACCGGTGATAAAGATGTGGCTTCGGCGCGGTCAGATGAAGAATCTGACCTTGCTCAGCCACCGGGCTGGAATAAAGAATCTACTTCGCACCATAATCCAGGTGGCTGAGCGAGGCACGAGCCGAAGCCACCGGTGAGAAAGATGTGGCTTCGGCGCGGTCAGAGAAGAATCTGACCTTGCTCAGCCACCGGGCTGGAATAAAGAATATACTTCGCACCGTAATCCAGGTGGCTGAGCGAGGAACGAGTCGAAGCCACCGGCGAGAAAGACAAATTTCATCATTCATCTACACCACACAGACTAAGTGTTAAAGCCTTAAAAGTAGAAACTAGATGAATGATCATCAACAATGTTTTTTAATTTCAAAGTCTCATTATCTTTTAAATTATTGGCAATGAAAGGTTATATGTACATTCTGTTATGTGATGACGGCACTTATTATACGGGAAGCACTAAAGATTTGGAATTACGATTAGAACAGCACCAGTCGGGACAAGGTGCCAATTATACTCAAAAAAGATTGCCTGTAAAACTAATATATTGGGAAGAATATAGCAGGATCGACCAAGCATTCTACAGGGAAAAACAAGTGCAGGGTTGGAGCCGGAATAAAAAAGAAGCATTAATGAAAGGTAATTTAGATGAACTCCATAAATATTCCAGATGTATGAAAACTGTTCTTCAGGAAAACAGAAGAAACAAGGGGAAATGAAAAATAATCCAGGTGGCTGAGCGAGGAACGAGTCGAAGCCACCGGGGAGAAAAAAGATGTAGCTTCGACGCGGTCAGATGAAGAATCTGACCTTGCTCAGCCACCGGGCTGGAATAAAGAATCTACTTCGCAGCCTGAATCCAGGTGGCTGAGCGAGGAACGAGCCGAAGCCACCGGTGAGAAAAAAGATGTGGCTTTGGCGCGGTCAGATGAAGAATCTGACCTTGCTCAGCCACCGGATTGGTATAAAGAATTCACTTCATAGCCTGAATCCAGGTGGCTGAGCGTGGAACGAGCCGAAGCCACCGGTGATAAAGATGTGGCTTCGACGCGGTCAGAAGAAGAATCTGACCTTGCTCAGCCTCCGGGTGATAAAGATGTGGCTTCGACGCGGTCAGATGAAGAATCTGACCTTGCTCAGCCTCCGGACAGGTATAAAGAATTTACTTCGCGCCATAATCGAGGTGGCTGAGCGAGGAACGAGCCGAAGCCACCGGTGAGAAAGATGTGGCTTCGGCGCGGTCAGAGAAGAATCTGACCTTGCTCAGCCACCGGGCTGGAATAAAGAATATACTTCGCACCGTAATCCAGGTGGCTGAGCGAGGAACGAGCCGAAGCCACCGGCGAGAAAGATGTGGCTTCGACGCGGTCAGAAGAAGAATCTGACCTTGCTCAGCCACCGGTGAGAAAGATGTGGCTTCGACGCGGTCAGATGAAGAATCTGACCTTGCTCAGCTACCGTTGAGAAAAACAAATTTCGTTATTCAGCTGCACCCAACATACTAATTGTTAAAGCCTTGAAAGTAGAAACTAGGTTAATAATCAATAAAGTTCTCTAATTTCAAAGTCTCATTATCTTTTAAATTATTGGCAATGAAAGGTTATATGTACATTCTGTTATGTGATGACGGCACTTATTATACAGGAAGCACTAAAGATTTGGAATTACGATTAGAACAGCACCAGTCAGGACAAGGTGCCAATTATACTCAAAAAAGATTGCCGGTAAAACTAATATATTGGGAAGAATATAACAGGATCGACCAGGCATTCCACAGGGAAAAACAAGTGCAGGGTTGGAGCCGGAATAAAAAAGAAGCGTTAATGAAAGGTAACCTTGATGAACTCCATAAATACTCTAGATGCATGAAAACTGTTCTTCAGGAAAACAGAAGAAACAAGGGGAGATGACAAATAATCCAGGTGGCTGAGCGAGGATCGAGCCGAAGCCACCGGTGAGAAGACGAGAGTCCTTTACTCCCCCTCGTTTGTAAACTAGGGAGAATCAGGGTAAGACGAATAATCAAAACGAAATACCAAACCTGAATCCTGCCTGCATTGAAACCCTGCCTGCATCCCCGAAAAACGCTTCCCCTATTTTCTCAGGTTTTACGAAGTCAACATTTGCTGAATTAATTTCTTTATCTGAGCCAGGAACCGTTTCGTTAAAACCGGCTTTGAATTTGCGCATCCCAAGGGAAATATAACTGTCGAGGAAGAAGCCACCCTTTGGCATAAGCATGATTCCAAACACTCCCATATATCGGTTTATTTTAACTTCACCGGCAACAACCTGGTCAACCTGGGTACCGGAACCTTTGATGAGATAGGTGACAGGTACATCCGAAAACTGGTAGCTTGAATAGATATACTGTGGCGCCACATAAACCAGGAAAGCGGTTTCATCGACAATCTTAGCGGGAATCTTCAGTGCATAGCCGGCTTCCATTGCTTTGCTCACTTTAAACGTTACTGCTTCATTCAGGGGATTGAAGACATCGTAAAAGTTGGAATTATTATGTTTCCAGAAAGTGGCATAGCGAAGATCATGAATCACGGGGCCTGTCCTGATGTTGAGTACAACAGGAATGCCTTTCATGATAGGCATCAGCGGATTGGTTGAAATGGCGACGGTGCCGAGCTCCTTGTAAGCCTGGCTTTTTACCTGGCTACCAATGAACAAAATCATCACAATAGAAAGCAAACATTTGATTTTCATATAAATATAAGTTTTGGTTATTCTCCCACCATTGCTTTATAAGCATTGGCCGTGAAGAAGGTATACTGAATATGGTAGATATTTTTGTTTTCAAGGCTTTGAAGCAGGTTCAACTGGAGGTGGGGCGCAATGGTGAGCCCTTCTGCAATAGGGAATTTCATTCCTGACTCCAGCTCCTTAAAATAAATGAGGTACTGACTGATGATCTGTTCTTTATCCAAAACAGTATTTTTTCCGTTGAAACGGATTACATCCATGCTCATATTAAGATCGGAAAAGCAGTTGTTGTGAATGTTGCCGGCGAGATACGAAAACGAAGCAATCATCAATGAATCGCGCACAGCCTCCGGGTAGTTAGAACCATCTGATGGATTCAATTCGAGGGTCATGTGCTGCAGCCCGATCAGTTCCCCGGATTTGAATCCTCCCGCTTGCAGTACCTGGGGTTTAACATACCATGGATTGTCAGGGTCCTGGAAGAGGGCAAAATTGGTATCGGCACAGGCAAATGCAAGCCGCATAAATTTGCAATATCCTGCATCCTGGCTGTAGGTGGTCACACCAAGGAATGTTAAGAATAAAATAATGAATACTTTTTTCATGTTGTTTGTCAGGTTAATTGGTTAATTAGAAAAAACCTAACAAACTGTTTGTTGTATTGTTCAGCGCCGGCTTTCAATAAAACGGCCAGATTATTCGCAGATAGTTGGTGCGAATTCGGAAACTCATACCATCCTGTAAGACTCCATGTTAAGATTAGCTTGCAGGGAATGGAAAAATCACTTATCGTAATTCTCCGACAGTTTTTTATACATATGTACCATGCGGCTTTGTAATATGACTCATCGCCGTTTTTCTTTTCCAGTTTAGCAGATTCTTCTATCGATTTNNTTGGTGATTGTAACATCACATCATCACCAACCTTCCAGTTGGCAGGGGTAAGGACTGAATATTTCTCTGCAGTTTGCAGGGCAATCAGGGTNNTGCGCTTGATTTCCTCCATGTTCCTGCCAACATTGGCCGCNNGGTAGTAAAATATGGCCGACACTTTGTTATCAGGGTTAATGATAAAAACACCCCTGACATCTTTGGTTGTATTAGTGTACTGGTGTATCATTCCATACATACGGGAAATCGACAGATCGACATCCGGGATGAGCGGGAAGTTTATTTTTACCTTAGGATAGCCCGGGAGCTGNNAAAGCGACTCCAATGACCGNNGCCACCATTCAAGNNGGTGACTGTTAAGCCCATCTGTTGAAAGAACTGCTATTTTAGTATTGAGTTTTCTNNCAAATTCATCCTGCATGGCAGCCAGCGCAATTATCTCAGAACTGCAAACAGATGTAAAATCGGCCGGATGGCTGAAGAGTATTTTCCATTTTGCATAATAATCATCAGGAAAGTGTAGCTTCCCCTGTGTGGTCTCGGCTACAAACGAAGGTGCTGTTTCCCCAAGCAGCGGGTAATGTTCCTGCTTAATATCCTGTGCAAGGATGCAAGTGCTCGCGATAAGAACAAATGCGAAAGTTATGGATATGTTTTCATCTGGAAGGGTTTTTAAATTATTAAACAAATGGCGCAACCTAAAGTTTTATAACCGGCAAGAGCAGCTTCCTGATGTTGCAGATTTTACCAGGATACTATACTGATTACCCCGACCATGACCACCAACGATTAGAATAAAAATGGCTGTTCATGTTATAAATAACATACAGCCCTTTAAATGTTGATCCCTGTTGCAAAGCGTGGGAGAGTAATATGCTATGAAACCTTAATAATTAAATATACATATCCTTCTTAAAAACTAAAAGTTAAATCCCAGGCCAAGTACCGGAAGAGGCAGCCTCACCCTGTCACTTACATTTCCGAGATTGGTATCTTTTGTGTTCCGGCCGAAAAGCTCCAGGCCATACAGGAGTGTTAGCCTTTTGAACTGCGTTTGCAGGCTTAGTTCGGGCCTGAAGTAGAAATCATCAATGGTACGGCCCGCATCTGCATAGTGATGTTTCCCCATTTTCAATCCTGCGTTCAGGAATGTCCTGGGCCATAGCCGGAACAGCATGCCCCCGCCATACATCCTGGTATTGGAGATGCCTGCAGCGAAACTGATGTCAGCAAAAAAACCGATTCCGGAATTATATGAATACCTGATGCCCGGAACCAGGCCTGATACAATGACGGATGACCTGTAGTAACTTCTCTTTGAACCTTCACCGGTTGTTACAGCGTTGCTTCGCGAAGAGTCAGCCACGTTTGCGTAAACAACTGCTACCGGTTGGCTTGCAACCCCTGCCTGGCCGAATGCTGCGTTAAAGCCGCATGCAGGGCCATCGCCGTTAACAGGCTTATAACTACTCCTTGCTTCATATTTTTTGGCTTGATCCAATGGAAACCTTTGCCATGCAGGATGTTAAAGTTACGGCGATAAAACCGAAACTGTTCTGAAAATTACTGTCAGGTAAAGATCTATACCAGCCTTTCCCTTATTTGTAATGAGGGGATGCATAACAGGTCGTTTGTAAAGGCTTGAATTTTAAAAAACTTAGCCAGAATTTGTTAAGACTATGTCACGACGAAACTGCAGTTTTTGCGTGTTTTTCTGTTTCATTGGCTGGAGACTAGCTATTAATTCTTAAAAATTTGCCCGAGATTAGTGAATTATATTGCGAAAATCAGATTTTCAAAACTTGGCCAGGATTTGTCCCGACGATGTCCCGACGGATATAGGGCTAGGCAATCCCAAAAGTGAAGAGAAATAAAAGGAATGCATAAAAAAACTTCCCCTGAATTTATCACAGCTATGCCACTCATGTTTGCTGTTTTTTGAGCATTACTTGAAATTTCTCCCAAAGTTTCCCAGCATTGTCCCTTATTGCTTAAAGTAACTTCACCCCGGTTATAGATGAGACGAGTTGTATCTTCATTTCCATATAACATTGATAATTAGAGTTTAAGGTTCACTCACTGCTTATAGAAGATACTTTTCAACACCCTGTATTAGGAAAATATACCAATTTGTTCAGCCTTTTCAATTCAATGGAGCCTTTTTATTAAAATCTCGTCAGTTAAAAAGCCTTTTTGTCCCGTCACTGATAATTGATGACCGCATTAAAAATCATAATACGATTTGATATTCAATATATTACTAAAAACTATTCTCAAATCTGCTTTCAACAATTTATTGCCGGAAATCATAAAATATCCTGAAACGCTGTAATAGCAAGGGTTTCCTTATAACCGGGTAGTTGTCCTTTTTTCAGCAGTCGTTTAGGCCGAATTTCGCCTCATTCTCTTGACTGATCCGTGGCTTCAGGCAGATCATGAGACCTTCCAGAATAATATGAAACGAAAATTGTCCATCATCTTCAAAAACGGCTGTATCCCGCCAAAGACAAGGGTTTCAGAGGTCGATTTTCAATTGTCCTTTGAAACCGAGAAGTCAGGTTTTACTTTAGACAGCAATCAAATTCACCCGGATATGAAAGCAATCTACCGGCACATGAAAGGCAACGACAACATTAAGGGCAGAGATAATGCGGTGCTCTCAAATGCCATTATCAAACTTGCTGACAATGGCTGGTTAAACAGCCTTGTAGCTTTCAGGTTTCCGATGCATGATATCGGTAATGGCTTGTCATGGATGCATCGCACCCATTCCTGCCTCCATCTTGCCGTGTCCTGCCTCCAACTTGCCTTGTCCGACCTTAAAAAGAGCCTTTCCTGTGTCGTTCTTGCCATGTCCGGCCCCCATCTTGCCATGTCCGGCCTCAAAAAGAGCCTTTCCTGTGTCGTTCTTGCCATGTCCGGCCTGGTTCTTGCCATGTCCTGCCTCCGAAAGAGCCTTTCCTGTGTCGTTCTTGCCATGTCCGGCCTGGTTCTTGCCATGTCCGGCCCCGAAAAGTACTCTTCCGGTTTCAATCGTAAGATTTCACAAGACAACCATTCTTTAATTTCCGGATACACTCTGCGTTTAAAGCCGGGTCAGGCTTTCATGTATAAGAAAGTTTCCTGATACTGCTTTTCACGACCGGCGGGCTGTCATTCTCAGCCGGATAGGTATCAGGTCGCTGGGCCGTATGCCGCCCGACGAAATACCCTGACAATAAGACAATAGCCAATAACATACTGAAATCAAAAAATAAAAAAAACAATCAAAATGAATAAGTTAGTTCAACGCATGAACCGATACCAGTCCCTGCTACGGGTACTGGATCAGTATGCGGATGCCCTTTCGGGCAAAACAGAAATAATAGCTGCCAAAGACAGTTTTTCTGAAACACTTGAGCAACTCGAAAGCGTTGTTTCCGATCTCGTATACCCGCTGGCCTTTATCAAAGGGCCGGTAAAGGAGCAGCGGCTCCGGTTGCGTTCTTCATTCCAGCGCATATCGCGGTTAGGCATTCTTATCGCCAAAAAGCATAAAGACCCTGTTATGCTCTCGCAGATGAAAACTTACCGCTCAATGGTGTACAACATTTCATCGTACAGGATGGCTGAGAATTCGCGTGACCTGGCCGATGTTATTGAATCGTATCTTGAAGACGGTGAAACCATTGGTTTTACAGCCACTGATATTGCTAACTTCAGACAGGATGCCGAAGATTTCTCCGGGACCATGCGATCAACCAGGGCACAACTGGAGGACAGAAGGAAAATGAGAACAGATGTGGAAGTTATGTTTAAAGCCTGTGCATCCATTATCACTGAAATCATAGATCCTTTTGTGCAGTTCAGCGCTCCGGCTTACCCTGATTTTGCCACTGCCTATAAACTCATCCGTTACAACAGCGGAAAGGGTAAAACAACAGGCAGTACAATATCCGAAACTGCCGAAATATCAGGCACAGTAGCCGACGCCGCCACCAATCTCCCTATTGAAGGGGCAACGGTATTTGTTACGGCTTATAACCTGCTGGCCGATACCGATGCTGACGGATGCTACGTGTTCGAAGGGCTTGCCCCCGGCGAATACCGTGTGGGATGCACTGCCGACGGTTATATAACGCCTGCCGTAACTGTGGTAAGCGTTGCCGCCGGCGACAGCGCCGACGCAGACATATTCCTGGCGGCACTCCCGGCGTCAGGCACCTGACACGGGAATCCCTCCTGATCTCTTCCTGCCCCGGGCTTACCGAAAGGTGATTGCCGGGATTAAAATCCCGATAGCCATTGTTTAAAACCAATGGCTATCTTGCTTATTTTAAAGAAAGTAATAAGGATTTTTTCAGCTCAAAAGAATAAAACGGGAGATGGCAGAAAAAAAATATTGAAAAAAATGAAAAAAAGTTGAAAGCAGAGTAGTGGTAAAAGCCATTTCAGTTGTCATACTTCCGGATTATTTG
This sequence comes from Lentimicrobiaceae bacterium, assembly GCA_015657475.1. GTDB lineage: Bacteria > Bacteroidota > Bacteroidia > Bacteroidales > UBA4417 > UBA4417. Next base: position 383,952 of record JADLKF010000004.1, read on the forward strand.
AATGCAGAAAACTATACCCTAATCGACGAAGGTGATAACGTCCTGAAATTATGGATGTTATCATTTTTTTTGTTATATACTTGCAAAGTATGGGTGTAAATTGCAGGCAAATAATAAATTTGCGGGCTTTTCGCAAATAATAATTTTAAAATACGACATTAATTACTATCCATCAGATTACTAACCAAAGTACCGGGAAATAAAGATTCCGGGGTAAATGACCAAGAAAGGAGGGCCAAAAAAACCAAATAATCCAAACCCTACTAACCAATTACTCGATTACTTTTTTACTACTCTGTTTTCTTCCCACGGGTTGTCATGGTCTGAGATGATGAAATCACCGAATGGGGCTTTATTATTATCGTGAACCTGATACACCTGACATTTATTCATTAATTAACAAAGTATGATAATTAATCTACACCAAATGAAAAAACAAATCAGAAACAGTTTTCTTTTAGTGGTTATGCTGCTGGGTATGGTGCTTTCATCATATGCACAGATGACTACAAATGAAGGCTTTGAAGGATCTTTCCCTCCTTCAGGCTGGGTAGTTACACCTGCCGGAAGCTTGACCTGGAGTCAGATAGCATCCAGTTCTTACCCTTCAGGCATTGCACCTCATTCTGGCAGTATGATGGCCAAGGTGAACAGCTATAGCGTTAGTAGCGGGACAACTTTGCTTACCACACCCGCTCTCGACTATTCTTTACGCGGGGCCAATTTCCCCACAGTAAGTTTCTGGATGTACCGAGATGCCGGTTATCAGGGAACCCTTGATAACGTTTCGGTCTATGTAAATACTTCTAACACACTGACAGGTGCTACATTACTTGGGACAGTGAACAGGAGTTACGTAGATGCACCCGCAGTAGCAGGAGTTGGCTGGTATCAGTATACCTACAACGTTCCCGCATCCTATGCCGGTACAGCTAACTATATCATTTTTGCAGGTACCAGCCTTTATGGCAACGATATGCATGTTGATGATGTCACCCTGTTGTCGTACCCATCAGTTCCCGGTACAATCACCGGCTGGGTGCGCAACTGCGACCTTAACCCCATCATTGGCGCTACCATCACTGCCGGAATTAACTCCACCACAACCGGAGCCGGCGGCACCTACACACTGCTGAATGTACCTCCGGGAACATACTCAGTTACCTGCTCGGCTGCAGGTTACAACCCCTCCACCATCACCGGTGTGGCTGTTCCTTCAGGCGGTACTGTTACCGAGAACTTCACCCTCACCAATCCTACCATTACCGTTACCCCCAATCCTTTCAATGTTACCGTGAATCCTAATGAGTACTATACCGAAAATATGTATATACTCAACCAGGGATGCGGCGACCTTGGATGGAGCGCTACCATTGCCTATCCTCCGGGTGACAATGCAGCAGGTAACTACCAGGCCCCGGTTTACCCGGCAGGCACCGGCGGAGATGAATTCTCACGTGCCGATTTTGCCAACGATCAGCCCCTGGCTATTGATGCCACCGGCGACGTTCTTGCAAGTTTCGTAGCTCCTGCAGGTATTACCCTGCCCTGGGGTATTGGTATTGATGGCAGCGGCATTTTGATCACTGACCCGTCAGGCAATCCCACTAAGATTTTCAGGGTTTCAAATACCGGTACATTGCTCGGTTCAATTACCTGCTCACTGGGCGGTACATGGATCGGTGACCTTAGCGCCAGCGCCGGCGGCTCAATCTATGCCGTTTGTGTTGGTGGTACCAACGCCATTTACAAAATCAACGCCACAACCGGTGCAACCGAAGGTTCAATCACTGGTGCCTGGGCTACTACCAGCGCCCGTGGCCTCGCTTATGATGCAGATCATAACGAATTCTGGGTTGGCGGCTGGAACCATACCATGATTTATCATGTAAACTCAACCGGTTCAACCATTTCAACCATTCCTTTCACCGGAGTTTCAGGTCTGGCATGGCACAAAGGTGGCAACGGCGGCACAGGTTCACTGTGGGTTGTTACCAATGCTGCAACCAGCATGNNATTTATGAACTCAATCCTTCAACCGGAGCCATCCTCCACCAGTTCCCCGTTCCGGGACCCAGCGGATACTATGGCGCAGGTATTGAAGTTGATGCCAGCGGAAACGTTTGGGTTGTTAACCAGAATAACCGTACCTTATACNAAAGTTGATTCAGGTACACCTATTTACAGCTGGCTGACACTCGAACACTATACCGGCACTGTACCTCCAACTACCAACTATGCACTTGCCGCACATTTCAATGCAAGCGGAATGCCGGCTGGTACTGTAAAAACTGCTACCATCACCTTTACTTCGAACCCCGCCGTTGGCAATTGGGATGTTCCCGTTACCATGACCGTTCAGGGCGAACCCCTGAATTCGCCTGATAACCTGGAAGCCATTCTGGTTAACCAGCTCACCGGTGAAGTTCATGTAACATGGGATGCTGCTGCCGGAACAGGATTGCTGCATTATGCAGTAAACCGCGACGGTGTACAGGTTGGCACTACCACAGGAACAACATACACTGACATGCTGCCTACCTATGGCACATACAGCTATACTGTTCAGGCTGTTTATGCAGCAGGCTCCGGATTACCGGCAGGCCCTGTTGAAGTTGAATGGCCCAACCCGACCCTCTCAATCGACCCGACATCACTCACAGCTACCGTATGGTCAGGCACTGAAAAAGATGTTACTTTCACTATCAACAATACCGGTGAAGGTACCCTCGCATTCCAGTTCCCCGATTATATGGATGATGATGCACCACTGGCTTATTGCGCTGCTTCTGCTTCATATTGCGATGAGTATATAGGTAAAGTAACTGTTGGCACCATTGATAACTCAACAGGCTGCAGCTACTATGCTGACTATACTGCTATATCAACCAATATGGATGCCGGCAAAACCTATCCTATCACTGTTCTGAATGGCGGCAACGCTTATACCTCAGATTTGGTGAAGGTATGGATTGACTTCAACCACGACCAGACATTTGCTGATGCCGAAGGTTTCGCTCTGACAACCAACGGCGGCGGTACCAATTTCACCGGAACAATTACCGTTCCTGAAACTGCTGCTGCAGGTGTAACCCGCATGCGCGTGCGCATGAGCTGGTCATCAACACCTGTTGCCTGCGGTACACAATCCTATGGTGAAGTTGAAGACTATTCAGTAAATGTTCTGCAGAAGTTCATCACCGAAGTGTATCCCAACCAGGGTACTGTTATCGGTGGCGGATCACAGGATGTTGATGCTACCTTCTCAGCCATGGGTTCATTCACCACCCCGGGTACATACAACCAGAACCTGGTCATCACTTCCAACGACCTGGCCAATCCTTCGGTTACCCTCCCCTGCACCATGATCGTTACCGTTCCCGGTATGATTTCAGGTACAGTTACTGATGGCGTTACCGGCGAACTGCTCCAGGGCGTTATGGTTAGTGCCGGTGATTTCACCGCCATGACCGACGACAATGGTGTATACACCATTACCTGCGATGCCAATACCTATAATGTGTTATTCAGCAAGATTGGTTACCAGTCGCTCACAGTTAACGATGTTGTTGTTACAGCTGGTAATACAACCACTGTTGATGCCCAGTTATACGAAATGCCTTACGCTCCCGGCTGCGCCACTGCAGTGGTTAACGCCACCGACACACAGTGCGACGTTACCTGGTGCGTACCTATGGGACCCTATGAAATGCTTTACGACGATGGTACAGCCGAAAACTTTGCTGCATGGCAGCTCGCCGGCAACCTCAACGCCGTTAAGTTCACCCCTGCCGGATATCCTGCAACAGTAGTTGGAGGTTTATTCTACGTAGGTGACGGTTCATTCCCCGCAGGCGGCAACATTATCGGCGCTACCTTCACCGCTCGCGTATTCGACGATGACGGTGCAGGAGGACTTCCCGGCACCGACCTTTCAGGCGACGGCGTTGTGGCTACCGTTACAGCTCCCGGCTGGGTTACCGTTACCGGTCTCAATGCTACCATCGCATCAGGCAGCTTCTACCTGGCTATGGAACAGCTCAACAACGAACCCAACTGCGCTCCTATAGGTGTTGACGAATCACAACCCAAGGCTTACAAGAGCTACTCCAAATTTGTCACCTCCGGTGGCGAGTGGGTACTCTCAGCTTACCAGGATTTCATGATCCACGCTATTGTAAGCGGACCAATCAGCGATGATGACGCTGCTGTATCAGCAAACAGGATGATCGTTTCGAGGGAATCGCTTGCCGGTGTTGTTTCACAGCATCAGCCGCTCACACTTCCCGGTTACGAAATGGCAGCTACCATCACTTCACCCGAAGCTTATGCTTCAGATGCAGTGCATCACTACAAGCTCTATCGCTTCCCGGTTACCGATCCTAACGGACCTGTATACGGAACTGGTATTCTGCTTACCGGAGATATCACCTCCAACAGCTATGTTGACGGTGGTTCAACCTGGGCAGGCCTTGCACAGGGCTGGTATGCTTACGGTATTAAAGCCGTTTATCCCAATGGTCAGGAATCAGATTACACTTATACCAACATCGTTGGCCATAAGATGATGGCTGATGTGACCATTAACGTACAGCTTGTTTGCGGATTTGTTCCGGCTCAGGGCGCTGAAGTACAGATGATCGGCCTCGATTATCCGTATGAAACCTACACCGCTACAGTTCCTGCTTCAGGTACCGTAAACTTCACCGTTTGGAAAGGCAACTATACAGTTGACGTACGCACTGCAGGTTACCTGCCGTTTGTGGTTGACTACAACATTACCGGACCGCGCACTATCGACGTAGTTCTTGAAGACCAGAAGTTTGCCCCGCGCAACCTTTATGTCGACAGGAACACCCTCGTTGCTACATGGGAACCCCCGTTACTCGAGCTCGTTAACGAGGATTTCGAAGGCGCATTCCCGCCAGCCGGCTGGCAGAACATTTCCAACGGAGTTGGCTGGTACACCGGAACATCCTACAGCGGATGGTGGACTATCCCGGCTCATACCGGCGTATTTGCAGTTTGTAACGACGACTATACCAATGACGACGAGTGCTGCAGCTACCTGGTCACTCCCGCATTGAACCTCGCTTCGGCACCCGGATTTGTGCTGAATTTCGACGGAATGTTCACAGGTGTTTATGGCGGTACTGCTACGGTTGAACTCACCACCGACGGCGGTGCAACCTGGACCACTATTTACACATTTCCTGCAGGCGCTTCATGGTCGACAAAGACCATTGACCTCTCAGCATACTCAGGCCCCGGCGGACTTACCAACGCCATGATAGGCTTCCATTACAATGATAACGGAGCATGGGCTGACGGCTGGGCAATTGACAATGTAAGCATCACCACCGGTATGACTCCTACTTTTGGTTACGGAGTATTCCTTGATGGTTCACTGGTAGGCAATACCAATGATCTCACCTGGACATTCAATCCTACAACCATTAACTGGGGACAGACCTACGTGGCATGTGTTGCCGGTCTGTACTGCTCAGGCTACAGCGACTGCTCGAACTACACATTCACCAGCAACTTCCTCTTCCCGCCGCGTAATCTGCAGGGAACCAATGACGACCACACTGCTATCCTCACATGGGAACCCCCGGTGAGCGGTGATGCAATGGTTGGTGCCGGCATTACTCCCGATTACAGCTGGATGCAAAGCAATGGTGGCAACCTCTCAACCACCGGCAACAGCGGAAATGCAGCTCCTTCAAACGGATTCACTGCCATTACCAACCGTGCTGAAACCGAGATTTACTACTGTGGTGAAAAGAATGATGCCATCGGTACTGGTGGCGCCGTTGAATTCATGTGCGCAGCACGCTTCACAAGCGACGAACTCTATTCATACTATGGCCTGAAACAAATTACCAAGGTCAGCCTGTTTGCTTCAAACAGTGGTACATGGAGCAATGTTACCGTGAAGATCTGGAAGGGTGGCTCAATGGGCGATCCCGGAACAGAAGTTTATTCAGAAGACGTTACCAGCCAGATTGTAACTGAAGCATGGAGTACTGTAACTCTTGGCACTCCGGTTCCTCTCGAAGATGGTAATGAATACTGGATTGGTTATTACATGAACTCAACCGGCGGATGGCCCGCAGGTTGCGATGCTGGTCCTGCCGTTAGCGGCAAGGGCGACTGGATGTACTATTCCGGAGCATGGCAGGAAATCGGCCCCGCTTTCGGTCTGAACTACAACTGGTGCATCAAGGGTATCATTGACGATGCAGGTCCTCAGCCTTCAGGTAACCTGGTAGGTTATGTACTGTATCGCGATGGCAGCCAGATCGCAGAAGTTCCCAAGACTGATCTTGAGTACTGGGATATGAACCTCGATCCTGCTACCTATTGCTACGAAGTAACTGCCAAGTACGACATGACTTTATATGGATTCCCCGGCGTATTTGCTGAATCCGGAAAAGAAGGTCCTGCTTGTGTTGACGTATTCTACGGTTATGGCCTCCCGTTCATCGAAGACTGGACAGCCGGTACGTTTGACCTGAACCAGTGGACAGCCGGTGAAAACTGGATTGTCGACGGACAGTTAGGTAATCCTTACCCGAGCGCCAAGTTCAAATGGGATCCTATCCTCAACGATTACAGCAGCTCACTCGAGTCATGGTGGATCGACGGATCAAGTGTTGAAACAACCACTCCTTATAAGATTTGGTTTGACTTTGACCTTGCCCTCAGCGATCGTACCTCTTCGACCAACGAAAAGCTGAATGCTGAAGTATGGAATGGTACCGCATGGAAGGTTGTAGGCGAATTTGCCAACAATGGCAGCTTCGACTGGACAACCCAGCACATCGATATCACCAACAAGGCTAAGGATAAGGTGTTCAAGATCCGTTTCAATGCAAACGGTGCTGCATCGAATGACATTTACTACTGGCTGGTAGATAATGTTAAGGTGTATGTTGAATACCTGTTCAATCCTCCCCAGACTCTCGTTGCCACTCCTGCAGCTGCAACCGGAACCATTATCAATGACAATCACCTGACCTGGACTGCTCCTGAAGGTGGCGGTGGTGGCGGAAGCACCCATCCTCCTGTATGGATCCACTGGGACAGCGGTGAAAACTCAGACGCTATCGGAACCGGCGGAGCCGCCGACTTTGATGTTGCAGCACGTTTCGACGTATCGCAGCTTGAAGAATTCGACGGAATGGCCGTTACGAAAGTTGCCTTCTGGCCCAATGAAGCCGCTTGCGAATACTCTATCAGGGTATGGCAGGGCGACATGGCCGCCAACCTCCTGGTTGACCAGGTAGTAAGCAGCCCGACCATCGGTGCATGGAACGAAGTTGAGCTTGACACTCCTCTTGCCATCGACGTTACCCAGGAACTCTGGTTTGGTGTAAGGTGCAACGCTGCAGCCGGATACCCGGCAGGTTGCGATGCCGGTCCTCAGGTACCTGATTATGGCCAGTGGATTTATTTCCAGGGCGCATGGTCGAACCTTGTTGACCTCAACAGCTCACTGACCTACAACTGGAACCTCCAGGCTTATCTTGAAGCCATGGATGATGATTCACCAGTACAGCACAACCCGATCGTAATCGGAAGCGAAAGCAGGAATGCTACAGGTACATTGGCAATGGCTAACTACGAAACCCCTGCCAATGCAACATTCGTACCTGCCGAAAGCAACCAGACAGATGCTCCTATGGATCTGACAGGTTACAATGTATACCGCCGTCAGTATGTTGACCCGACCCCGGCACAGGATACACCACCCTGAGCGACTGGGCTAAGATCAATACCGATGTGGTAGTTCCGACCGAATACTGGACAACAACCTTCCGAACAACTGCTACGATTACTATGTAACCGCAGTATACACTGAGGGAGAATCACAGCCTTCGAACATTGATGCCTGGAACTGCATAGTTGTAGGTGTTAACAATGTTGAAGTTACCGACGTACGCGTATACCCGAATCCTGCAACCACCTATGTTAACATTGACCTGACGAAGGACATTAAGAACATAGCAGTGTACAATGCACTGGGTTCGGTAGTGATGCAGAAGAATATCACGGGCGAAAGCACGATTATTCTCCACACGACCAATTACGCAGCCGGCGCTTACAACGTGAAGTTTGTAAAGGCCAATGGCGATACCTTCAGCCGCAAGTTTGTTGTGGTTAAGTAACCATCCTTAATTGGAACATATAAAAGAGGCTCAGCGATGAGCCTCTTTTTTTTAACTAACTATTTTATGCTTCCATCTGTAAGCACCTGTAAAACAGGGTGCAGACAATTATCAGGGAATTCCTTAACAGGTATTTAACAAAAAAGATGAAAAAAATTTATGGGATGAGTAGTGGTAAAATGGTTTTTGATTGTCATTTCGTATTCTGTAAATTGGAGAAAAGCGATAAGCCTTTAGTTGAAATACTAACGGTTTCATACATAGGTCATTAACATGAAACTCGCTTATTTGGTCCTTGGTTTTCTTGATAATTTGCAGAATTTAGATAAATTTGCCGGTTGAATTAAAATGATAATAAAGTTTAGTTGACCCTTCGGGCACTCAAAAGACTAACTGCAAACTAATAAATTACTAACAGCGTACGCCGATACCTTTTACTGATTAAGTAAGTATCGGGAAATAACTACCAAGAAAGGAGGGCCTTACAGCAATTTAATCAGTATATAGATTTTACACAAACACCTGCTTACCCGATAATCCATTTGTTTCTTCCCCACAGGCTATCAATGTCCTGGTGTAAATACTGTAATCAATACAGTAGTGCCTGAGTTGTTGACATGCCTGATACTCGTTAATTAATAAACCAAAAATGAAAATTAATCTACACAAAATGAAAAAACAACTATCGAAAAGCCTGCTTATGCTGGTTATGCTGGTAGGAATGGCCTCGGCAACATTTGCCCAGGGACCATTACAGGTTGGGTTCGCAACAGCGCGCTCAACCCGATTATCGGCGCAACCGTTTCGGCAGCTACCTACAATTCGACTACCGGCGCCGGCGGTACCTATACCATGCTTGGCGTCGCTGCAGGTACCTACAATGTTACCTGTTCAGCACCCGGTTACAACTCATCGGTTGTATCAAACGTTGTGGTTACTGACGGTGGAACTGTTACTCTTAACTTCACCCTCACCAACCCTACGATGACGGTTTCACCGAACCCGTTCTCTGTTACAGTTAACCCGAATGAGTATTATACCGAAAACATGTATGTACTCAACGAAGGTACCGGCCCACTCGACTGGAACGCTGCAGTTCCTGCACAGTCCTGGTTCTCACTGGCCAGCACATCCGGCACTGTACCCGCTACCACTAACTTTGCCCTTGGGGCAAACTTTAATGCTACTGGTTTAACTGCCGGTACCGTTAAAACTACTACCGTTACATTCACTTCTACCCCCAACGTTGGTTCATGGGCAATTCCTGTTACCATGACCGTTGAAGGTAGTGCATTGAATTCACCGAACAACCTTGAAGCCACTTTGGTTAGCCAGCTTACCGGTGAGGTTTCACTCACATGGGATGCTGTTGCTCCCCTTGGCTTCCTCAATTATATCGTAAAACGCGACGGAGTTCAGATTGCAACCCCGGCTACCAACAACTACACTGATATGCTGCCTACCTTTGGTACATATAGCTACACAGTGCAGGCTGTTTATGCCGACGGATCAGCTGCTCCTTCAGTTCCTGCTCAGGTTGAATGGCCTAACCCAACATTGGCCCTTGACCCGGCTTCTCTTTCTGCTACCGTATGGACCGGCTTCAATAAAGTGTTAGACCTTACAGTAGGCAACACCGGTGAAGGTACCCTTTCATATAATTTCCCTGATTATTCAGGAACCGGTGGTGGTGGTGGTGGTCTGCTGACCTACTGTGCTGCTACAGCTTCATACTGCGACGAATTTATTGGCAATGTTGCTTTCGGAACCATTAACAATGCCAGTGGTTGCAGCTACTATGCCAACTATACCGCACAGTCAACGGTTGCCTATCTTGGCCAAACCATGCCTATCACTGTTACCAATGGTGGCAATGCATACACTTCAGATGCAGTAGGTATCTGGATTGACTTCAACCACAATGGTACATTTGACGCTGGTGAATACACTGCTCTTACCACACAGGGTGGCGGTTCATATTTCACCGGAAACGTTACAGTTCCTTTAACTGCAACCCAGGGCCTTACCACAATGCGCGTTCGTATGAGCTATGCCTCAACACCGGCCGCTTGCGGAACACAGTCATTCGGCGAAGTTGAAGATTATGCCGTTGAAATCAAACGCCTCAGCTATATTACATCAGTTGAGCCTTTCGAAGGAACAGTTGCCAGCAACGATGCACAGCCTGTTGATGTAACTTTCTCAGCTACCGGAACTTTCGCCGGTGTTGGAACATACAACGACAACCTGGTTGTTACCACCAATGACCTGGCTCATCCTACTGTAAATATCCCCTGCACCATGACAGTAACTGTTCCCGGAACTATTTCGGGTGTTGTTACCGACGGTGTTACAGGCGAACTTCTCCAGGGTGTTATGGTTACTGCCGGTTCATTCACCGCAATGACCGATGACAATGGCGCTTATGCACTTACCTGCGATGCCAATACGTATGATGTGACTTTTGCCAAGGTTGGTTATCAGGCAACCACCGTTACCGGTGTTGTTGTAACCGCTGGCAACACAGTTACTGTTGACGCCCAGCTTTATGAAATGCCTTATGCTCCTGCATGTGCAAGTGCAACGGTTAATGCTACCGATACACAGTGCGACGTTGCATGGTGCGTACCTATGGGACCCTATGAAATGCTTTACGACGATGGTACAGCCGAAAACTTTGCTGCATGGCAGCTCGCCGGCAACCTCAACGCCGTTAAATTCACTCCCGTCGGATATCCTGCAACTGTAGTTGGAGGTTTATTCTATGTTGGTGACGGTTCATTCCCCGCAGGTGGCAATATTATCGGCGCTACCTTCACCGCTCGCGTACTCGACGATGACGGCGCCAACGGACTTCCCGGCACCGACCTTTCAGGCGACGGAGTTGTTGCTACTGTAACTGCTCCGGGTTGGGTTACCGTTACCGGTCTCAATGTTACCATTGCTTCAGGCAGCTTCTACCTTGCTATGGAACAGGGAACCAACGAACCTAACTGCGCTCCTATTGGCGTTGACGAATCACAGCCCAAGGCTTACAAGAGCTACTCCAAATTTGCTACCGCCGGTGGTGATTGGGTGCTTTCAGCTTACCAGGATTTCATGATCCACGCTATTGTCAGCGGACCTGTTGCTGATGATGATGCCAGTGCTTCAAACCAGGTTCTTGTACCTGCTAAAGAATCATTAGCCGGCGTTATTTCACTGCATGCTTCAAACACTGTTCCCGGTGTTGAAGGTACAGCTAACCTTACTTCACCCGAATCTTTTGCTTCGGATGCAGTTCACCATTACAAGCTCTATCGTTTCCCGGTTACCGATCCTAACGGACCTGTTTACGGAACCGGTGTTGTTCTTGGCAGCGATCTTACCTCCAACAGTTATGTTGACGGTGGTTCAACCTGGGCAGGCCTTGCACAGGGCTGGTATGCTTACGGTGTAAAAGCCGTTTATCCTAACGGTCAGGAATCAGATTACACTTATACCAACATCGTTGGCCATAAGATGACAGCTGATGTAACCATTAATGTTCAGCTTGTTTGCGGATTTGTTCCGGCTCAGGGCGCTGAAGTACAGATGATCGGGCTCGATTATCCGTATGAAACCTACACCGCTACAGTTCCTGCTACAGGTACCGTTAATTTCAACGTTTGGAAAGGCAACTACACTGTTGACGTTCGTACAACAGGTTATGTTCCTTTCGTGGTTGATTACAACATTACCGGACCCCGCACCATCGACGTAGTTCTCGAAGACCAGAAGTTTGCTCCGCGCAACCTGTTCGTCGACGGAAATACTTTGGTTGCAACCTGGGAAGCTCCATTATTAGTACTTGCTGACGAAACCTTCGAAGGTTCTTCATTCCCTCCTAGCGGATGGCAGAATATTTCGAACGGAAGCGGCTGGTTTGGAACAACAGCCGGCGGAAGTTCATTCTTCCCCATTCCTGCTCATACCAAGTATGCTTGCGTTAATGATGACAATAACGATGAAGACAACTGCTGCACCTATCTTGTTACTCCTTCATTGAACCTTGCTTCGGCTCCGGGATTCGTAATGAATTTCGACAGCTATTTCACAGGTGCATGGGGTGGAACCGCAACGGTTGAACTCACCACCGACGGCGGTGCCAGCTGGACCACTATCTACACTGTTCCTGCCGGCGCTTCATGGTCGACAAAGAGCATTGACCTTTCAGCATACTCAGGACCTGGTGGTCTTACCAATGCAATGATCGGTTTCCATTACAATGATAACGGTTCATGGGCTGACGGCTGGGCAATTGACAATGTCAACATCACCACCGGTATGACTCCTACCTATGGTTACGGAGTATTCCTTGATGGTTCACTGGTAGGCAATACCAACGAACTTACCTGGACTTTCAATCCTACAACCATTAACTGGGGACAGACCTATGTAGCATGTGTTGCCGGTCTTTACTGCTCAGGCTACAGCGACTGCTCGAACTACACGTTCACCAGCAACTTCCTCTTCCCGCCGCGCAATCTGCAGGGATCAAACAACGACCACACAGCCATCCTCACCTGGGAAGCTCCTCAGAGCGGCGATTCTAAAGTTGGCGCCGGTGTTACTCCAGATTACAGCTGGATGCAAAGCAATGGTGGCAACCTCTCAACCACCGGCAACAGCGGTAATGCAGCTCCTTCAAACGGATTTACTGCAACTACCAACCGTGCTGAAACCGAGATTTACTATTGTGGTGAAAAGAATGATGCTATCGGAACCGGTGGCGCCGTTGAATTCATGTGCGCAGCACGTTTCACAAGCGACGAACTCTATTCATACTACGGTCTGAAACAGATCACAAAGGTTAGCCTCTTCGCAGCAAACAGCGGAACATGGAGCAACATTACTGTGAAAATCTGGAAGGGTGGCTCAATGGGCGATCCCGGAACAGAAGTTTATTCAGAAGATGTTACCAGCCAGATAGTAACTGAAACCTGGAGTACTGTAACTCTTGGCACTCCGGTTCTTCTCGAAGAAGGCAATGAATACTGGATTGGTTACTACATGAACTCAACCGGCGGATATCCCGCAGGTTGCGATGCTGGTCCTGCCGTAAGCGGCAAGGGCGACTGGATGTTCTACGACGGAGCATGGCAGGAAATCGGCTCTGCTTTCGGTCTGAACTACAACTGGTGTATCAAGGGTATCATTGACGATGCCGGTGCACAGCCTTCAGGTAACCTGGTAAGCTATGTACTGTATCGCGACAACGTTCAGATCGCAGAAGTTCCCAAAACCGAACTTGAATACTGGGATATGAACCTCGATCCTGCTACCTATTGCTATGACGTTACTGCAAAATACGACATGACTGATTTCGGATTCCCCGGCGTATTTGCTGAATCAGGAAAAGAAGGTCCTGCTTGTGTTGACGTATTCTACGGTTATGGCCTCCCGTTCATCGAAGACTGGACAGCCGGTACGTTTGACCTGAACCAGTGGACAGCCGGTGAAAACTGGGTGATCGACGGACAGTTAGGTAATCCTTACCCAAGTGCTAAGTTCAAATGGGATCCTATCCTCAACGATTACAACAGTTCACTGGAAACCTGGTGGATTGACGGATCAAGCGTAAATTCAACCACTCCTTACCAGATTTGGTTTGATTTCGATCTTGCCCTCAGCGATCGTACTTCTTCGACCAATGAAAAACTCACCGCCGAAGTATGGAATGGCACTGCATGGAAAGTTGTTGGTGAATATACCAACAATGGCAGCTTCGACTGGACTGCCCAGCACATCGACATCACCAACAAGGCTAAGGATAAGGTGTTTAAAGTACGTTTTACCGCCAGCGGTGCAGCTTCGAATGACATTTACTACTGGTTGGTAGATAATGTTCATATCTATGCTCAATTTGTTTTCAATCCTGCTACAAACCTCGTTGCTACTCCTGCAGCTGCAACCGGAACCATTATCAATGACAATCACCTGACCTGGACTGCTCCTGAAGGCGGTGGCGGCGGAAGCACCCATCCTCCTGTATGGATCCATTGGGACAGCGGTGAAAACTCAGACGCTATCGGAACCGGCGGAGCCGCCGACTTTGATGTTGCAGCACGTTTCGACGTATCGCAGCTTGAAGAATTCGACGGAATGGCCGTTACCAAGGTTGCCTTCTGGCCCAATGAAGCCGCTTGCGAATACTCCATCAGGGTATGGCAGGGCGACATGGCCGCCAACCTCCTGGTTGACCAGGTAGTAAGCAACCCGACCATCGGTGCATGGAACGAAGTTCAGCTTGACACTCCTCTTGCTATCGACGTTACCCAGGAACTGTGGTTTGGTGTAAGGTGCAACGCTACAGCCGGTTACCCGGCAGGTTGCGATGCAGGTCCTCAGACACCTGATTATGGCCAGTGGATTTATTTCCAGGGCGCATGGCAGAACCTTGTTGACCTCAACAGCTCACTTACCTTCAACTGGAACCTCCAGGCTTACCTCGAATCAGCAGATGATGATTCACCGGTACAGCACAACCCGATTGTACTCGGAAGCGAAAGCAGGAATGCTACAGGCACATTGGCAATGGCTAACTACGAAACCCCTGCCAACGCTGCATTTGTACCTGCCGAAAGCAACCAGACAGATGCTCCTATGGATCTGACAGGTTACAATGTATACCGCCGTCAGTATGTTGACCCGACCCCCGGCACAGGATACACTACCCTGAGCGACTGGGCTAAGATCAATACCGATGTGGTAGTTCCGACCGAATACTGGGACAACAACCTTCCGAACAACTGCTACGATTACTATGTAACCGCAGTATACACTGAGGGCGAATCAGCACCTTCGAACATTGACGCCTGGAACTGCATAGTTGTAGGTGTTAACAATGTTGAAGCCACCGACGTACGCGTATACCCGAATCCTGCAACCACCTATGTGAACATTGACCTGACGAAGGACATTAAGAGCATAGCAGTGTACAATGCACTGGGTTCGGTAGTGATGCAGAAGAATATCACGGGCGAAAGCACAGTGATACTGCACACGACCAATTACGCAGCCGGCGCTTACAACGTGAAGTTTGTAAAGGCCAATGGCGATACCTTCAGCCGCAAGTTTGTTGTGGTTAAGTAACCATCCTTAATTGGAACATATAAAAGAGGCTCAGCGATGAGCCTCTTTTTTTATTCTTCCCTCACTGCAGTAAGGCTGCATTCTCAGGCTAAACTTCTACCTTTGCGGCATGATATCAGTAAGTAATCTCTCCGTTCACTTTACAGGTGATTACCTTTTCCAGGATGTTTCATTCCTGATTGGTGACCGTGACCGTATAGGCCTTGTTGGTAAAAATGGTGCGGGGAAAACCACGCTGATGCGGATCATTGCCGGTGAAATGTCACCCGAAAGCGGTATTATCGCCAGCCCCTCAGGAAGCACGATTGGGTATCTTCCGCAACAGGTTGATACAAGCAGTAATCGAAATGTCCTCGATGAAACAATGACTGCTTTTGCCGAAGCGCAGTCACTTCACGAAACCATTGATAAGTATACGCATCAGCTGGCTGAGAGGACTGATTATGAGAGTGATTCATACAACAACCTGATCAACAGGCTTCACGATGCGACCGATCGCTTTCATATGATAGGTGGCAACACAATCCAGGAGGAAGCTGAGAAGGTGTTGAAAGGCCTCGGCTTTGATACTGCGGAATTCAGCCGTCCGGTCAGCACCCTTAGCGGTGGCTGGCAGATGCGCATTGAACTGGCGAAGATACTCCTGAGGGCACCGGACGTTGTTCTGCTGGATGAGCCTACTAACCACCTGGATATAGAGTCGATACAGTGGCTCGAAGATTTCCTGGTAGCTTACAGGGGAGCGGTAGTGATTGTGTCGCACGACAGGGCGTTTCTTGATAATGTTACAACCCGGACAATCGAGATCATGTCAGGGAAGATTTATGATTTCAAAGCCGGGTACTCGGAATATGTTGAGTTACGCACCGAACAGCTTGAACTGCAGAAAGCGGCCTATGATAACCAGCAGCAGCAGATTGCCCAGATTGAAAGGTTTGTAGAACGTTTCCGGTATAAAAGTACCAAAGCCCGCCAGGTACAGTCACGCATCAAAATGCTAGATAAAATGGATAAAATCGAGCTGGATGATGTTGACAGCTCGGCAATCCATTTCCGGTTTCCGCCAGCTCCGAGGTCAGGGAGAGTTGTCGTGGAGGCTTCTTCCCTCACAAAACGCTATGGTGACAAACTAGTACTTGACAAACTGGAATTTGTAATCGAACAGGGCGATTTTGTAGCATTTGTCGGACGCAACGGTGAAGGGAAAACTACACTGGCAAAAATTATAACCGGGCATCTGCAGCATGACGGAAATTGTAAAATCGGCCACAATGTGGTAATCGGTTATTATGCACAAAACCAGGCCGAACTGCTTGATCCGGAAAAAACGGTGTTTCAAACCATAGATGAAGTAGCCGTTGGTGAGATAAGGCCGCGTGTGCGCAATATCCTTGGCAGTTTTCTGTTTGGTGGCGAAGCAATAGAGAAAAAGGTAAAAGTACTTTCGGGAGGTGAGAAAGCCCGCCTCGCCATAGCTCAGTTATTATTGAAACCTGTAAACCTGCTTGTGCTTGATGAGCCAACCAATCATCTTGATATGGTGAGCAAGGATATTCTGAAAAATGCCTTGCTTCGGTTTGATGGTACGCTCATCATCGTATCACACGACCGTGACTTCCTGCAGGGACTTACCGATAAGGTCTTTGAATTCCGTAATCATGGTATAAAACCTTATCTTGGTGATGTTTACGCATTTCTGGAAGCTCGAAAACTGCAATCTCTCAAAGAGCTGGAAAAGGCAAGGGTAATAAAACAAAGAGAGGAAGCGCAGAGCAACGCCGACAATAAATTCAACTATGAACGCAGGAAACAGCAGGAACGGGAAGTCCGCAAAGCTGCATCGGTTGTTAAGAAGCTTGAAGATGAAATCAGCAACCTGGAGAAAGAGATAGCAGCATGGGACGTTAAATTGAACAATCCGGACAGCCATACCGATTCTGCCACCAGTGCAGGCCTTTTTAAGGAGTATAATAAGATGAAAGAAGCCCTGGATCTGAAAGTAGAGCAATGGTCGGAAGCGCATGAAGAGATGGAGCGGCTTCAGCGTGAGATGCCCTGATATACTTTCAAATCAATCAGGAGAAGGGATAGTAAAACAGCAGTCAGCGTGGATTATTTTTCCCTTGACATCAGGGATTCAATTATTGCCAGCAATACAGCCTTTCTTTCGGCAGGGACTGCCAGCTTTTCAAGGCTCTCATTAGCAGCAGAATAGTAAGTATCAATGAGGTCATTAATTTCACCGGGAATACCTTTGGCAATAAACTCAGCCTTGAAAAAGCCGAGCTTGTCAGCAGGGAACATTTCAGAATGCTGATCATAAAGTTCCAATAGTTTTTTACGATTGTCGCCGCCTTTTTCGAGCAATCTGAGGAACAGCCAGGTCTTTTTCCCTGCAAGTATATCACCGCCGGGCGTTTTCCCGAAAACCTTTTCATCACCAAAGGTATCGAGGTAGTCATCTTTCAGCTGAAAAGCCATTCCAAGGCTTATTCCGGCATCATACACCAAGCTCTGTTCGACAGGGGAGACGCCTGCAATAATGGCTCCCGTTTTGAGGCTGCATGCCAGCAGCACGGCCGTTTTCAGCCTGATCATTTCGAGGTATTCAGAAATAGTAACTTCGATCTGGGTTTCAAAATCCATATCGTACTGCTGCCCTTCGCAAACCTGGATGGCCGTGGTGTTAAACAATTCAACCAACTCAGGTATTACATCTGGCCGTGTTTTAACGATTTCACGATTGGCCAGCGCAAACATGGTATCGCCCGAGAGTATGGCAATGTTGGAATTCCATTTCTTGTAGACGGTTTCTTTACCACGGCGCAAAGGCGCCTGGTCCATAATATCGTCGTGCAGGAGTGTGAAGTTGTGGAATATTTCGATGCCAACAGCCGGGTGAATGGCTTCTTCAATATCTCCATTCAACATGTCGCATGCCGCTATAACCAGCAATGGCCGCAACCTTTTTCCTCCCTGCGATAAAGTGTAGGCTACCGGGTCATACAGATTTGAAGGTGCGTCAGGCAGTGCTATCGAGTTGAAAGCCTGTTTGACCCTCTGTTGCAACGCCTCTGAAGAATGCATAAATATTATCTTTCGAATTCAGGCAGGTTGAGCAGGTAGTTGCCATAACCGCTCTTGAGCAATGGTTGAGCCAGTATTTCAAGCTGACGACGGTCGATAAATCCCATGCGGTAAGCAATCTCTTCGATGCAACCGATTTTCAGTCCCTGCCGTTCTTCTATCACCTGTACGAACTGCGAAGCTTGCAGCAATGTGGCAAAAGTCCCCGTATCGAGCCAGGCTGTGCCGCGACTTAGTATTCCCACTTTCAGCTTTCCCTGTTCCAGGTAATACCTGTTCACATCAGTAATTTCGTATTCACCGCGGGCGCTGGGCTGGATGTTTTTTGCCACTTCAACCACTGAATTATCATAAAAATACAATCCCGGGACTGCAAAGTTCGATTTAGGGAATTTGGGTTTTTCCTCAATGGTGATCGCTTTGTTGTTTGTATCAAATTCAACAACACCATAGCGTTCAGGATCCGAAACATGATAAGCAAAAACAACACCTCCGTCAGGATCGTTATTTTCCTGCAACAGCCTGGCAAGCCCGGAACCATAGAAAATATTGTCGCCAAGCACCAGCGAAGCTTTGTCTTTGCCAATGAAGTCGGCGCCGATCACGAATGCCTGTGCCAGACCATTGGGAACATGCTGAACTGCATATGAAAAGTTACATCCAAGCCCGCTGCCATCACCTAAAAGCCTCTCAAAACCAGGCAGATCTGTTGGAGTGCTGATGATAAGCACATCGCGGATACCAGCCATCATGAGTACACTAAGCGGGTAATAAATCATGGGCTTATCGTAGATAGGCATAAGTTGTTTACTGATAGCCAGTGTAATGGGGTGGAGGCGCGTTCCTGAACCGCCGGCGAGAATAATTCCTTTCATGTCAAATAATGTTAACTGAACTGATTCCTTTTAAATCGCCATTTAAGAGTTTTTCGAATATTCTTAGTTGAGGTTATAATATCAGCCTTGTTCCGATTGGTTGTTTCCGTTATTCATGTCATCTCCATCATAGATCTCAATAATCGGTTCAGCTTCAAAAGCTTTGGTTACCAGACGTTTATCAAGTGAAAGCAATAGAGATGGAAGAACTACAACATTGAAAAACATAGCAATAAATAAGGTGGTCGAAATCAGGATGCCGAGAGCCTGGGTACCGCCAAATTCCGAAACAATGAACACACTGAATCCCAGCACAAGTACTATGGAAGTATAGATCATACTGAATCCTGCCTCACGCAGGGCATTAATCGTGGAGAGTTTGATGTTGCCCCCGGTCACTTTCAGCTCGTGCCTGTACCGCGACAGGTATTGTATGGCGTTATCAACGGATATGCCCAGTGCAATACTGAAAACGATAATGGTGCTTGGCTTGATGGGGACACCAGCGAATCCCATGATAGCTGCAGTAATTACGAGGGGTATAATATTTGGCAGCATCGATACAATGATCATCCGCGCACTGGAGAACATCAGGGCCATCAGCAGCGATATCATCGCTATCGCTATTCCAACGCTCATAAACAGGTGCTTGATGAGGAACTCGGTTCCGCGAACGTACACAACGCTGTTACCGGTTATTTCCACGTTATAATCTTCTTTATCAAAGATTTCGTTCACTTTGGGTTTTATGCTGTCAAGCAGGCGGTTCATTTCCTTGGTGCCTACATCAGCCATCTGGAAACTTACCCTTGTAAACTGCTGTGTGCTGTCGATGAACGATTTCAGTACATTGGTTTTACCTTCATTTTTCTTTGGGAAATAGGAGAGTACAAAGTTCTTTTCCTGCGAATTAGGAAGTGAATAATATTCTGGTTTGCCATTGAAATAGGCTTGTTTGGCAAATTTCATCAGTTCAGCCAGCGAAAGGGGTTTCGAGAATTCCTCATGTTTCAGGATTTCCTGCTGCAACTCATCAATTTTCTGGATGGTTTGCATTCGCATCACGCCTTTTTTCTTCTTTGTATCAATGGAAATTTCAAAAGGCATTACGCCCCCGAAGTTCTTTTCGAAGAATTTAAGGTCGACATAGATAGGATCTGATGCCTTGATGTCGTCGACAACTTTACCGGATGTACGCATGCGTGTTATGCCTGCAATGCCTATCAATACAAGCACTGCTGCAATCCCATAGATCCAGCTGCGTTTGTACTGAATCAGTTGAATGATCTGATTAAGAATTTTACTCAGAATCTTATTATCGAGGTGTTTTACATGCTTTTTGTCAGGAGGCTTCTGGTAACTGAAAATAATAGGCAGCAGTGATATTGTAAGCAGATACTCCAGCATGATGCAGATTGAAGTTACAATACCAAATTGCCGTAACATCTGGTTCGAAACGAGTATGAAAGCTGCAAAACCGGTCGCTGTAGCTGTGTTTACCATCAGCGAAGCAAACCCGATTCGCTGTACTACCCTCGATAATGCTTTCATCTTGTTGCCATGAAGACGGAACTCCCAGTGGTACTTGTTTACAATATATATGCAGTTTTCGATGGCGATAATTACGATCAGTGACGGTATGACACCCAGCAGTATAGTTATTTTAAAATTGAATAGCCCGATAATTCCCAATGCCCATATGATACTGATCAGCACTACGGCCAGCGAACTGAGAACAATTTTTACCGACCGGAAGAAAAGGAAAAGGATAAATGCAGCAACAAGGATGGAAAGGATGATAAAGAGGTAGAGCTCATGTTTGACTTTTTCCATCGTAAGCGTACGGATGTATGGCAAGCCGGAATAATGGATCTCATGGTTGGTGAGCTTGCGATACTTTTCGGCTGTTTCGTGTATTTTGTTTACAACGGCAGTGCGGCTCTTATCATTAATTTTATGCTTGTCGAGCGTAACGGCCATCAGGTAGGCATTGGTATGCTCGTTATACATCAGCCCTTCATAAAATTTCAGGCCTTGTATATGTACCTTCAAACTGTCGACATCTGCTTGTGTGGCAGGCTTACGGGTTACTACCGGCAGGTATTCGAACTGACGGAGGCTGTCGTTTTTAACCACACTGATTGCCCTGGTAATGGAAACAACCTCCTGTACCCCGTCGATGCTCTTGATTTCATTCCCCAGGTCATACCAGGCGTTGAACTCATCCAGTTTGAATATGTCAGGATTCACGACGCCGATCACCAGTACGTTTCCATCTTCACCAAACATTTTCTTAAAGCCTTCGTACTCGAGATAGCCCTTATCATTGGCCGGCAACATGCGTACAAAGTCGTAGGAGAGTTTTACATCGGAGGCCTGCCAGGCCATAAATGCGGTGATAAGCAGAATACCCGCAAGTATTCCCGGGCGGTTACGAAAGATGATTCTAACTAATTTATTCCACATGACAGTAAAAATGGGGTGATAACGAAGTCCCCGCATGAACATTTGTTAATGGTTGGCGAAGTTACTTAAATTCTGCGAAAAATTGCCTGTTTAATCATAGATGTTTGAAAAAGAGGACAATAGGATTTGTTTGCAGTGTAACTTAAGCTTATAACAAAAGTGATAAGCCATTACAAAATTTATTATATTCGATTGCTTTTAATATCTGCCACATCTCAAACAAACAACTTGCCCTATGAAACATAAAATATTATTCTTTGTATTTGCCGGTTTGCTAATTGCCTTTAATGGTAAGGCGCAGGATTTCTGGAAGGTAGTCCCTTTTCCTGATTCTCTTGGTATAGCAGATATTGCTTTCAACTCCCAGGGAGATATCTACGTAGCAACGGGTACTAATGATGACTCTATTGATGATGGGGTACTTCGCTCATCCGATCAGGGACAAACATGGGATGTATTATTTAATAATAGTTATTTTCAGGTAGGTCCAATCGCAGTCAATGATTCCGGCCATATTTATATCGGCACACACGGGCAATATGGATTTTGGGTGTCGTATGATAACGGCGACTCCTGGTCTTTAATACAACACCCTGCTTTAGATGCATTGACGACAATAAAATGCATAAGTACAGATACAGTTTTGGTGGGTGCTGGAAATAAAAGTGGTGGCGTTCTGTTAATGAGAACCCCTGACAGGGGTATTACATGGGATACTTTGTTTTGGAACATCAATCATACCAGCGAAACAATTTCGGATATTGCCATTGCGCCTGACGGGACTATATATATAGGATTGATGTGTTTTATGGAAGATATGGGAGGAGTATATAAATCAACTGATAATGGAATTACATGGGAATATGTCGGGTTTCACAATAACCAGGTATTGAATATAGAGCTTAATGCCGAAGGCGATCTGTATGTTGGCGTATTTGGCAGTTTTACTGATTTAAATGGCGGGTTATATGTAATAAGAAATGGTTCAGCTACAATTGATACCTGTTTGTACGGCCCTTCAATTAACGGACTTGTGGTTAACACTGCAGGACATATATATGTAAGTATAGCCTGGACAACTGGAATATTTATTTCAAAAGATGGGGGAGAAACATTTGAGATAGAAAGCAGCGGATTACCAATCGGTCCAATGGGTAGGCTGTACATTGACCATGATGAATATGTATATGCTAAAACTGACTTCCCTTCATCTTTACTGTACAGGACAGTTGACCCTACTTACACCGCTATAGATAAAAACAAAAAGATTTTTAAAACAAGTTCTATCAACTTATACCCGAACCCGGTAACCGACAGGCTTACCGGCAAGTTAACCAGGCAGCGTGACTGTGATGGAAAATACAGGCTTTCAATACTCAGCATGAGCAGCCAGATGGTAATGGAAGACGAAATATCAGTGGTTTCAGGTATGTTTACCATCCCGGTTACTTCGTTGCCGGCAGGGGTGTATGTTTTAAAACTCATTGATAATACGGAAATGTTTCAGGCGCGGTTTGTTAAACTGTAACCTGCTATCCGATTATTATAAACGGTGAATACACAAACCTCTGAGATGTGATGTCCTGCCTCAGGCGGGACATGGCAATCATGGGGGCTTGTCTTTTCTTTTCACCTCATCCGCCTTCGGCACCTTCTCCTCAAGGAGAAGGGCTACTGCCCGAAACCGTTCTCCGTTTTCTTCCTGTGTCTCGTCAACTACCCTCTCCTTGAGGAGAGGGCAGGGTGAGGTGTAGTCATAATGTCGTCTCGCCTTAGGCGAGACGACACAGCTATTCCATCATATTTATTTTATGCAAAATACTTCATGTGTATATGCACAGAATATATATTTTAATAAAAAATAACCTTGTTAAGGTTCACATGATATACATTTCATCAAAAAATAATCTTGTTAAGATACACATGATATATATTTCATCAAATAATAATCATGTTAAGATATGCATGATATATATTTTATTAAAAAATAGTCTTGTTAAGGCGTAAATAATAAATATTTCATCAAAAAATAGCTTTGTTAAGCTATAAATAATATATATTTGATGAAAAATAACTGTTGTTAAGATGAATGAGAATTATTCGTTACGGACCAATTCTAAGTCAACAATGCCAATACCTGTAATTAACTTTTATGTATCACCTGCAGAATCAACATGATGGGAGACAAATTGGCCAAATCAATAAAATACACGGGTAACCTTCCCGTCAGCGACAGCGATATCAGTTTTCTTGGACAGACAACTGCCGCCCGGTGGAAAAACAATCCCGGGCTTACATTAGCGTGGATAACCCCGGCGGAGCATGAGGCCAATGTGCAGGCTTTTGTTTCGTCCTATAACGAACGGCTGATTGCCGGTGGCAGGCGCAGGGAGATTTCGCAGAAGATCGCAGCCCTCGATGGGAATATTAATGAAGGTATATCGAACATTAAAAATTATTTGGTTTACAGGTACGGCAAAAGGGCTGCACGTTCGTATTACCCGCAGTTTGGTGTTGAGTACAACGGGTATGCATACATTGTGCCCCGCGACCGGGATAAGCGTGTCGCAGTCCTGCCGATGATTATTCAGGCTGTAGCCGCACACGGTTTTACCGGTGAGAAATACGGATTGCAGTTCTGGCAGACAACCGCCGCCGGCTACCGGGAGCTTATGCAGCAGCTTGGCGAATCAGATGGCCATGTGTCGGTGAAAGTAGGTGAAAAGAACCAACTGCGCCGGGTCATTAGCAGGACACATGTCGCTCTCATTAATCTGCTGAAGGCCAACTACCCCGACACCTACGCCATGCAAATGCGCAACTGGGGTTTCCAAAAAGAAAAGTATTGATTGCAGCCATGCCTGTAATGCTGTCCCGCGGTTGTGTCTCCGGTTATTTCACATGGCGGTGATTCACCGGCGTTACAGTTGAAAGCATAAAAGAAACAAACCCGCCGGAAAAGGCGGGTTTGTTGTTCATGTCAGGTTGGTTCAGTCATCTGTTAAATCCATTTCAGGATTTTCTTGAAGTCATATTCTTCCGGGTCTTTCAGGTATTTTGAAGCAGCCGGGTAATCATCTTCTGTAAGATATTGGATGCTTTGTTCAAAAACCATATGGGCTTTCTGACTCTCCATATGCACCATACGGGTATTTACCTTGCCGTTTTTATCGGCAACATCCTGAAGGAATAATGGAGCAATGTCTCCGGTAGGATCGCTGGTGACCATACATCCTGTCAGCCCTTCATCGAACAGCCGTTTTACACCGATACCTAAAAGGCTGCAGTATAGCAGGTCGAAAGCAGTGGGCTGGATACAGCGCAATTCATAACCCATTTCAACCGGGCGACTCTTGATATTGATACCAAGCTGTTTGAGCTTAATCTGAAGCATCATGTTATAAATGTGCGCTTTGCTTACAGTGCCCAATTCGGGGTGGCCATGCTCGTCGTAGGTAAATTGAATGCCTGATGCCTCAACTTCCTCATCGCTCATAGAATGGAAAACGCCTTCACTTACGATAGCTACTCCGTAAGGAATGCCAAGGATCTCCCTTTTTACAATGGATGAAATAATAAGCTTGGTGATTTTATCGAGGGTTACATTTGTTTTGTCGAAGAGTTCAGGGATAACAATCATGGGGTAATGACATGCGGCCCCGATACCGAAAGCAAGATGCCCGGCTTCGCGGCCCATGGCCGAAACCACAAACCAGTTACCCGATGAACGGGCATCTTCATAAATGGTACGTCCAATGCGCACACCTTCCTGCTTGGCACTCTGGTAACCAAAAGTAGGCTGGCCCTCAGGCAACGGAAGATCATTGTCAATGGTCTTTGGAACGTGTATATTCTGGATAGGAAAATGTTTCTCTGCAAGATATTTTGAAATGCGGTTAGCCGTTGAAGCGGTGTCATCTCCACCGATCGTCACCAGCAATTTAACGTCATTCTTCTTGAAAAAATCGGTCCTGAATTCCAGATCGGCAGGCTTGTAGCGGCTCATCCTGAGAATGGAACCTCCAACATTGTATACTCTGTCGGCAGTTTCAAAGTCGATATCGATGGTTGAAGGATTTTCGGTAAACAGGTTTTTATAGCCGTCATGAAGTCCGATGATGCGGTAACCGTCACGCAAAAAAACCTTGGCTACCGAACTGATAACCGTATTTATACCGGGCGCCGGGCCTCCTCCTGCAAGTATTAAAATTGATCCTTTCATTGAATGAAGTTTTTCGAAGTGCTTTGAAATTCAGTTAATTTATATCGTTCATCAAGCAAACTTTATAGGCTGCTTTTTAAGAACCGCCGGCGAAATTAAGTATAATTTATAATGAAATGCGATTGCAAGTGTAGTTTTTACAATTCTATAAATGGCTTGAATATCCTGTTGAGAATTAAGGAGTCAGGAGTCAGAATTCAGCATCTTCAGCAGCTTGATTCAATGAGAATATTCCCTGCTAAACCTGTGCTTTAACTACAAACTGGGCAGTTTGCCGGCTTCGCTGTTCGACCAGCAATTGTCTGCCGTTTAATATCCGGTTTATTGTCACCTGGTCATAATGACGAATTGTAATCAGCTGCAGCCCGTTATTATAGCGATAGGCAAACTTTTCACCAAGCAGGGCTGTAAGTTTATCCATCTTCCGTTCGTTCTCATCCATACAAATGCTAAAGGTGATCGCCGAAACCTGCATCATGTTTACACGGATGCCGCACTCCGCGAGGGCAGAAAATATCTGGCTCAGGTTGTCTTCAGCTATAAATGAAAAGTCTTTGGGCGAGAAGCTCAGCAATACCTGGTTCGATTTAAGGATAATACCGGGAATGGCATCGTCTTCGGAAGTGGTGGCATTTATTGTAGTTCCGGGGGCGGATGGCGAAATGAATGACCGGACTCTTAAAGGGATGCTTTTGTTTTGTAAAGGTTTGATTGTCTTCGGATGAATGACTGAAGCACCATAATAGGTCAGTTCTATCGCTTCACGGTAGGAGATATGGTTGATGAGCGTTGTATTCTCAAAATATTTGGGATCGGCATTCAATACTCCCGGCACATCTTTCCATACAGTCATCTCAGCAGCGTTCAGCACATGGGAGAGTATGGCAGCCGTGTAATCACTCCCTTCACGGCCCAGAGTAGTTGTATGACCGGCTTCGGAAGCCCCGATAAAACCCTGAGTGAGGGCTATGTGCGGTTCCTTACCATCATTTTCCAGGAATGGAACGAGCAAATTGTTCACTTGCTGTGATGTGACAGACCAGTTGATATTGGCGTCGCGCCAGGTGTCATCAGTGCGAATAAGCCCGCGTACATCGAACCATTGGCAATTGAATCCCTGCATAATCAGGTACTCGCCTACAATTGTCGTGCTGATTAGTTCACCGAAACTTACTACCTGGTCATACTCAAAATCGAAATTGGGAGAAGGAGGAGTACATAGGTGTCCTTCAAGTTCACCAAACAGCAAATCGGTCTTAAAATAGACGGGATTGTTTTTGTCGGGGAACAGTTCGCTGATTATCTGATGATGATATGTAATTACTTCATTGATATGCTGTTGAAGCGCTTCATCGTTTGAAAACCATGCCTGAAGCACTTTTTCAAGGGCATTGGTGGTTTTTCCCATGGCCGAAACAACAATAACAAGTTGTTTGGGAGCATTATTGTGAAGAATAGTTGCAATATTCTTAACGGCTGCGGCATCTTTCACCGATGCCCCGCCAAACTTGAAGACTTTCATTTTATGATTCCTCCGGATAAGCCGCAAATTTAATATATTTGTTATGAGTGTGCCATGCGCCGGGTGCCATGTTCCATGTTCCGAGTGCCACTAAAATCGCGCAATCATCCAACTCTAACCATTTATTATGTTACCATTAACCATTAACCATTAACCAATTTCCAATTAACCATTCAACCCCTTCTTCCATGAAAACCCTCGTAGAATTCATTAACGACAAGCAGGTAGAATATCCCGGGGCCACCGGTGAATTTACCAGGCTGCTCAATGATATTACTATAGCTGCAAAGATTGTTAACCGTGAGATCAGGATAGCCGGGTTGGCTGATATAAATGGTATGTTCGGTGCCCGGAATGTGCAGGGTGAAGAGCAGCAGAAACTCGATGTTTTTGCCAATAACCACTTCATCAATGCATTGAAGCATGGCGGGCAGTGTGCAGCCATTGCCTCCGAAGAAAATGAGGACCTTATTATTTTCGGCAATGAATATTCGCAGAAGGGGAAATATGTTGTGGCCATGGATCCCGTTGACGGGTCCAGCAATATTGAGGTAAATGTGCCTATTGGTACTATTTTCTCCATATACCGGCGCATAACACCCGAAGGTACTTCGGCTACGGTGGACGATCTGCTGCAGAAAGGCCGCCGCATGGTGGCTGCAGGGTATGTGATATATGGCAGTTCAACAATTCTTGTTTATACTACCGGTAACGGGGTGAACGGCTTCACCTACGATCCTTCGGTGGGATTGTTTTTCCTGTCACACCCCGATATGAGAATTCCGGATACCGGTACAATATACTCCATCAACGAGGCAAACTACATCTATTTCCCCGAAGGAGTGAAGAAGTATATCAAGTATTGCCAGGAGGACGACAAAGCGACAAACCGACCTTACAATACAAGGTACATTGGTTCGCTTGTTGCCGATGTACACCGCAATATGCTGCGCGGCGGTGTATTTATTTATCCCGGCAACCAAAAGAATCCTTCAGGAAAGTTACGTCTGCTCTACGAATGTGCTCCAATGGCTTTTATTATTGAACAGGCGGGAGGAAAAGCATCAGACGGTTTCCTGCCCATACTTGATATTGAACCCTATGATATCCATCAGCGGTCGCCTTTGTTTATCGGCTCAGGCCGGATGGTGGAGAAAGCTGAAGAATTTATGAGAGAGTATTCAAAAAACTTCAGCGGGATGCATTAGAAATTGTTTTAAATTCTCAAGACTTATTACAAATTGAATTCCTCCGTCTTAGACGGACAGAATGCCGGAATCAGAACAGTTAAAGATGCGGCCATTATATAGAGAAATATTCTGGATACTGGCTCCTGACTCCTGTATTTTATCAAAAATAAATCTTTTAGGCAACCTCTGATATGTAATTAAATAGATATTGAGTTGCAAGAATCAGGCTTCTTACCTGTATTAACAAACGTATTGTCTGGTTTAAGAGGATGAAAAACAGCGCTTTATTCAGTGCATCTTAATTAAAAACAATTATTCAATTTTTATAAGATTACATTATATTTACACAACTGAAAAGACAAATAATCAAACCTTAATCAAAAACTAATTATCGATGAAAACTTTAATCCGAATGATGCTGGTAATTGCTATTGCTTTTCCATTTGGAATGGTAAATGCCCAGTTCAATATTCCAGGTAAAATTGAAAGAAAGGTAAATAACCGGATAAACAATAAAATTGATCGCGGTATAGATAAAGGACTCGATGAAATTGAGAAAGGGTAAAGGGTGACAAAAAAGATGAAAAATCACAAACAAATGATAAGAAGGGGACCCAAGGCAATGATGAACAATCCGGAAACGAAAAATCACAACAAGGGAAATCGGATCAGCCTTCACTTCAATCTTACTCAAAGTACGATTTTGTTCCAGGCGAAAAGGTGATCTTTTATGAGGATTTCAGCCAGGATGCTGTTGGCGATTTCCCTGCATTATGGAATACCAATGGCACTGCCGAAGTGGTTACTACCAATCTTTATTCCGGTAATTGGATGAGGCTTAATTCGGAATGCTGTGTCTGGACCGATAAGCTTTTGAATCTGCCGGACAATTATACCATCGAATTTGATGCAGTACCCATTGAACGCGAAACAGGTAAAGGAATGTATGGCTGGAAAATGAGACTGATGCAGGCCAGAAATGTTACTTCGTGGGATGCAGGCACTGCTCCTGGTAAAGGCGGTTTTTGCCTTACAACCTATTATTATGGGAAGTTATCATATAACACATGGTTGTATGGTGAATGCGACAAACAAAACCTTAGCGGATTTGTAGAAGAGCAATACCAGCAGAAACTGAATAAGAAAATTCACATGGCCATGTGGATCCAGAAGACGAGGATTCGTGTTTATCAGGATCAGGATAAGATCGTCGATCTTCCAAGAGCATTTCCTGCAGGCTGTGTAAAACCCGACAGACTCCGCTTTGAATACGGAGCTTTAATGGTAAGTAACATCCGCATTGCTGTAGGTGCTCCCGATATGCGCAACAAGTTGATGACCGAAGGCAAACTGGTGACTTACGGTATCTATTTCGATGTTAACAAAGATGTTGTAAAGCCTGAATCGTACGGAACATTGAAGGAAATCGCCGCCATCCTCAACGAAGTTCCTGATGTAAAAGTGAAAATCGTCGGCCATACCGACAGCGATGGTGCTGATGCCTCAAACCTGGATCTCTCAAAACGCCGGGCTGCCTCCGTGAAGAACGAACTGGTTAAAAGCTTTAATGTAAATGGCGATCGCCTGGTAACCGACGGCCTGGGAGAAAGTCAGCCAGTAGCTCCTAACGATACACCTGCCAACAAAGCCCTCAACCGCAGGGTGGAGTTTATTAAGATGTAGTCTTTGCCGGAACATTCATAATAATATGCCAATATGAAATTTATCCTTTCATTGATATTGCTTGTCGGCTTTACAATTGCGGTTAATGCGCAGAAATCGGTGTATGAATATCTTGCGGCTATTCCCCATTTGCCGGGAGCTCCCTGCGAATTAGATGACGCCGCACCAAAAGATTTCAAAGCCAACATCGCCAAGGTGCTTGATGAGATGTCGAAAGACATAGCTGCCCGCGACAAAAAGTCGAACGACTTCATGAAAGACCATGAAAAGGAAGCAAGAGAGACAGCAGTAAAAAATTCAGGGCTTGTGCTCACCCCGGCACAGATGAAAATTATGCAGCAGGAGAACAAGCACATGACACAAGCGGAAAAGGATAAGCTTGCAAATGAGGTGATGCAACAGAATATGAATGTTTCAATGGCAGAGCTGCAGGAATTGAAAAAGGATAAAAAGCATGTTGATCCGAAAGCAGCTGAGAATTGGGCACAGGCATATTCATCAGAGGTGAATGCCGAACGTGAAATAAATCCTGGTAAGGCTGAAGCAGCCCAGTTGAAAAACAAAACTACGTTCGATCTGGTAAAGGCGGAAGATTCAATTCAGAAAATACTGACTGCAGGAGAGAACAAGTATACAGAACGGCTCAATGTACTTCAAGATCTTGCAGATTCTCTCTACCTGATTCTGCGGACGCATACCGATCCCATGCATGCTGAAATTGATACGATTAATTCACGCTTGGCACGCGAACAAGCTGCCTGTAATTGTGATCTTGAGGAAGCCAGCAAGAGAGTGTTTGCAAGAACAAAATTCCTCCTTGAGGAAATCCAAACTCTTGAGTATATGTACTGCTTGCCGCTTACGCCAAAATACATAGATATAGTGAAAGATTACCGGGCATACATCGAAACTATATTTGACAAGTGTAACAAACTTGAAGAATTACAAGCGGAAATCCACTACAGACAGACAGGTGTTAAGGACCCTATGTTTCACCCGGGATTAATGTCTCTCAAGGTAGTACACCATTATGCTGAATTGGTAAGCAATGTTTATCGATACAAAATATCAGACAAGCCTTCAGAGTCCGAGGAGGAATGAGTGTTGTAAACGGCAGCAGATTAAGTAATAATTTATAATGTTTCAATTGTATTTAAAAACATCGAAACCACATTAAAAATGAATATCAGCAAGATACTGGTGATATGCCTCGCACTCATGTTGAGTTGCGGGGCATTTTCACAAAATAAAGCCAGAACCCCGGAACAAATAAGGAAGGAGATGGCTGAAATACGCCGGAATACCGACTGGAGCAACAATGCTGCTGCCGCCAAATCGCAGGCAAAAATTGAGGCTTTATCAAAAGAACTGATGATAGCCGGCAAAGCGCTTCAACAACAGGCACAGGGTATGCAGGTAGACAGTGCTAAACTGGAAGAAGAAGCAGAATATAAAATGGACTTGTGGAAACAAATGATGGCAGGGGTTGATCAGGGTGAAAGCGGCGACGTTTTGCTCGCAAAACCTTTGCGGGAGCAAATCGTAGAAGCATACAAAAACGATGAATCTCCGAAAGTAAAGAACCCGCAGTACTTTGAAGAACAAACGTTTCTGTGCATTGATATGTCAGTTCCCACAATCCAAAGGATCATCGACCAGATGGAGAACTTCAAATCGATTAAGGCATTGTTGATTACCTGCAGCAAAGAACCCTCCAATGTGGATCTGGAGGACCTACTATCACGAGCCAAAAATTATCCATTAGAACAGCTTCATATCGTTAATTTTAAGCAATACGTGACCCAATTGCCGGACAACCTAAGCGAGTTTACCAGCCTCAGAGAACTTTCCCTGTTCAATAACGAAATTTCTGAATTGCCGCATAACATTGGCTCACTTACCTCTTTGGAAACACTTTATCTCGATATCAACCCGTTATATACGGTAATGCCGATGGTAACTTCCCTTACCCATCTTAAAACAATGGGTTTAGCAAAAACAAGATTAAGTGAGTCTGAAATTGAAGAAATCAAGTCGTTGCTGCCCGACTGTAAAATCCTGATTCAATGAAACATATTCTTATACTTGTAGCTCTTTTATTGGTAATGCCCTTTTGAGAGCCGAAAAAACCAAGTTTTTTCTGACCTGGACGGTAAAGGCTGACGATAAATCAAATAGTGATAAGCTCGATTTGTTCTGTGATGCTTTTGAAGGAGAGTTCAACCACACTATGGACGAATATTTTCCATGTGCAACGTATACCAGTTTTGCAAACATTGTTGCTGTGCTGGACAATGAGAGGGCCAAGCAGTTGCTGGGTGCTGGAGATGAGGGTACTCTCCAGGAGCTTGCCGGATCAATNGGGGCACAGTACCTGGTGTCTTTAAAGATGACCCAACTCGGACAGACAGTATGGATGAACGCTGTATGCATGCAAATGGCTAGCCCTAAGATGTTGGTTAACGTTATGTCTAGCGCTCCGATTAATGAAGAGGCCTTTGATGCAGTTAAAGACCTAGCGGGGAAATTTTTTGATGATCTGCTCAAATATGAGATATGTCCTTACAAAGGAAGAATCAAAGTGGATGTCACCACCGAAATGAATGTGGATGAAAATAAAGAATATCCTGTTTATTGTAACGAGCAGGACAGGGCGTACAAATTGCATTATAAAGAAAACAAGCATTCCGAGCATTTCTGGACATTTGAGAAGGAGTACAAAGTTTGGGCCAGGTCCTTTATCGATTACACCATTTCAGAAGAGTCTGAAAAAGAGATTGAAGATGGCTGTTATTCCTGTCCACAGGGGAAAACACGGAGATTGTACCGCGAAACTATTTCAAAATCAGGTAAGATTGATGAGGTTTCGCAGGAAAGTGAGCTGTATGGCAAAAAAGTAGACGATGCCCGGGTGGAAATCACGTTCAACGATGATGGAACTTATGTTATAAAAATCACTGCCACCTCTAAGGAATCGGATATTACAGTTACCCGATATAAATACGCCGAAAGCTGGTGTGATACCGACAACAAACCACCCGAAACTATTAAGAATAAAGTGGATATTCCTCTTATATACATTTTCGGGCCTTACCCGGGCACTGCAAGGGATGATTTTCTTAAACAGCATCCTGATCCGGTTGTTGAAACAAATCCCATCAGCGGCGAAAAGATCACATATGAAATCAGTTTTGAATTGTTGCGGGAATAATATTGTACCATAATTACTTTTATCGCTTTTCTATGAAAAAAACCTTTCTGTTAATTGTGTCTTTGACCCTGTTGGCTTCGGCTTTTGGTCAGCTCACCCCTATGGATTACCTCAATGCCATCCCTACTCCTCCCGGAGATCTGTGCGCATTTGATATCGGACAGAAAACACAGTTTCTAGATGAAATGGAGGTTACACTCAGCC
Source organism: Lentimicrobiaceae bacterium (assembly GCA_015657475.1). Taxonomy (GTDB): domain Bacteria; phylum Bacteroidota; class Bacteroidia; order Bacteroidales; family UBA4417; genus UBA4417. The sequence goes on from JADLKF010000004.1 coordinate 417,699, forward strand.
CTTTCACTGAAGATGCTGAAAAAGAAAGTGAAGCATCCAATAGATTCCAGGAAGAACACCAGGACGAACAAGCCATCAGTGTGCTGATGAAATTAGGTTATACCCGCCAGGAGGCCGAAAAGATGAAAAATGCCGACCAGATGAGCGAAGAAGAACAAATGGCGCTGGCAAACCAGGTGATGATGCGAAAAGATAACATGGATATGGAGGAACTCCAAAAAGTTGCTGATTACGACACTGCTGCACAGCAGCGTTGGGCTAAAGCGCAAAGCACCATATCAATGGCCGATGCCCAGGTTGAACCTGATAAAAACACGAAGAAGCAACTCGAGATAAAAGACAGGCTCAAGCTGCAGGACGAGATAAAATACCTGCTGGAAAAACTCAATGCCGGTGAAAACAAGTTCCATGATATGCTCGCCAAACTCGATGTTGAAGCCGATTCACTACGGTCGGAAATGAACCCTGAAATAGAACAACTATACAAAGACCTTAACGACGGGAATGACAAACCTGAGCAGATCATTGACAGGATAGTAACCCTGAGGCAGATATACTGCGAAAAATTCACTCCCCGTTACCTCAAAATCATTGAAGGGTACAAAGGTTATGTGTCTGAGCATTTTCAAGAGTATTTCAGGCTGGAAGAGTTGCAGTTAGAGCTGGCTGAAAGCCAGGGAGTTTTGAGGGATCCTAACTACAAACCTGGAAAGCTAGCCATGGGAAGAGCTGGTAGTTATGCGGGCATGGTTAGCGGAGTATTTAAGTATAACCTGAATGCTGATGTGGGTGCACAGTTTATCGGGTATTGAACGGAAATCTCTTTTCGAAATATTACTGAGCGAAAATTGGGAAACTGTGTACACTAATGATTTATGAATTCTTGTTCATCTTATCAGGCTAATTTAGCACATCAAAATCACTGAAATATGAATAACCAGATTCTTATAAACTTCAGCAGAAATGTTTCTCTGGTGAAGAATTGTTTGTTTTTGGTTTGCTTTTTGGTAGGTTCAAACTGGCTTTTTGGCCAGCAAATAAAGTATCCTGAAGACAAACCGGGGGAATTTATTCTTGAAAACCATCTGGTGAAAGAAACAGGCCTTGATTTTCAGGCTCTGGTAAAAACCGCATCGGCAACAGCCGAATGGTTTCATCAAAACCATACTCTTATTCAGTTTCCTAAAGGTTTTAATGCCAATGTAACCATGTTCGGAAACTCACTTCCTGCTGGCAACGAAATCAAGAATCCCGGTTATGGCGAAATGTTTAGCATCAATTTTTCGTTTCACTATTTTTATGTGGAAGGTGGTGTCGGGAAAACTGCCACCGGTTGGCTGGCTCACAGTATGGATATCAGGTTTAATCAACCTTTTCATGAACTGGCCCAACCGTTGAGCGACAGAGGATTTCAAACAGGAGATGACCCAGCCCTCAAACAAGCAATGAACCAGGCGTATGAAAAACTTCAACATTATTTCATACTGAACCCATTGGAAAAAACCCTGGCGCCGGGAGTTAATTTATATACAGGCGGTCGATTACTGGTTTCAAATCCGAACCAACCCTCACCATGGATTCAGGTTACAGTGGGCGAGGTTACAAAAGCGATTCTCGATTATTACAAAATCCGTAAAGCCAGTGAAGAATACACACTTAAAAAGACCCTCGAAAAGTTGCCGGAAGATATGAAGCAAATGTATATTGACGGGGCAAAAGTTTCGGTTTACGACCTCGTTTCACACGAATTCGAAAGCCTTTCATCCGACGATATGAACAAACCTGCTTTTATGGGCCGTGGTGAGGGTTATTATAATATCAACACTGATGGCATTGGAACACGGGTGGTTAAGTATAATCCTGATTGCTGGAACAAAAGCTGGCCGAGGACCTCAGTTCAGTATGTTTCGATGCAATATGTAATTTCTTCTGAGGATGAACTCGAAGGTTTCAGAAAACGCAATGACCAGTTGAAAGATTATGTCGGACTTTTTATCAATACACTTCCGGTAGAAAAGCTGGGAGAACTGATTCATCAATAACCTGGCTTTGCCCTGATTTTTTTGACTTAAAATTCATGTTCAATGAAAATGATAGTATTCTTCCCGGTTTGCTGCCTGATGCTTATCAAATCACTTCAAGCACAGCCTGAAAAGATACTATTACTCACTGAAAAGCCCGGCACCTTCAAACTGCAGAAAGAAGCCCTGAACGGACAATGGCTCGACGCTTACGGTAAATCCTGCGCCTGTTCAAACACAGAGTCGGATGCTATGCTCGGGGAACTTGAAAAGCTGGTCCAGGTATTTCGCAAAGCGCCTGTCCTTAATGATATCAAGGGATTCGACGGCATTTGCAGGCTGTATGGAGGACGTTGCAGTTCTAAGTTCAGTTATGCTGTACCGACGAACTTAAAATTCTGGTTCAGATCGTGGTCGCTGCGCAAAGCATTAGAGGCACAATGGATTAATGAACCCCCGCAATGGATTATAGAAGTTAACCAGGCGGATAAATTCCGTGACAACGGCTTTAATGTATCTGATTATAGCAATTCATCAGGTACTACCAATCCCGCTTTCAGCGAAAAGGCCGCGAGTGCAGCCGCCATTGCCCTTAACGAGATCTTCTATCAACCCGGAGTAAGGGAAATGATTCAACCCGGCATCGACCGGTACGGGGATGACGTGGTTGTTTACAATCCCGGTCGTCCGCCTTATTGGGAGCAGGTAACCGTTCGCGAAGCATTCCGCTTGCTGATCAATTACTGGAAATGCGTTCCGGATATAAGGCAGGCTGAGGCCATGGTTCCGGTACTGGAAAAAGAACTGGCCAACTTTTCTGAAGAACAGAAAGACGGTCATGCCTATTTTGGCGATCCGGAAACAATTTCGCGCATCGGATCGAAAGAAAACGACACGCCCGTGCTGCGCTGCAATCCTGCCTACTGGGACCGCAACCGGCCCAAAGCATCCGTCCAGCTGATTGTTTTTGAGATGCCTAAGCCGGAAGTCGTCAAGAGTAAAATGGAGAATTGCCTGAAAAACGCTGATGGCTATTATTACCTGTATAAGCTTATGAGTGAGCTGGACATAAAATCATTAACAACTTTTGTCACACAATAATTTCTTCATAGCATGAGAAAGATATCAATGTTACTGGCATTGTCAGTTTGTTTCCCATACTTGGCTATTGCCCAGTTTGGTGGCGACCTTGCCGGCCGTCCCGGCACATTCGAAATCCTTGGCCGGACCGAATTTGCAGCCGCACCTGGCAAGTTCACAAAAGCCGAGCTCACAGCAAATATGGAACGCTTAACTGCATTGACTTCAATACTGAGGCAAAACCCGGTACTTGCTGATATAAAAGGCTATGCCTGCCGCATGTGGTTTCAAAGATTATCACCCGCCAAATGCGAATATGGGGTTCCGGCCAGTGTAAAAACCGAATTCTGCTCCTATTTTTACAACAAGGAAAAGAAAGTTGTTTATAACACCATTGAGCCGCCTGCCTGGTACCTGTATGTGAACAAAGCAGATGGCTTGCCGGGAGCTTCATCAAATTTCGATACCCAGAAAGGGTATTTCACAGCGCCACTGAACAAAAAAACCATTGCTCCGGGTGTGGATATGTATGATGGAGAGTATTTCGTGATTTATGATCCCTCGCGGCCCGACTACTGGATACCCGTTACTGTTAACGAAGCGTTTGCCTGCGCCCGGGCGTTTTCAGCTAAAGAAACAGACGAGTTTACCCGGAACCTCAACCAGCAATTTCTGGATAACGAATGGAATGAAATTCCGGCCGCATACCACGACAAGCCTGCTTATTATGGAGGAGGATTAGCGAGGGTTACTTATGCCAATGGCTTTGGCGGTCAGGACAGCCTTTTCCCGCGCATTGTGCAGGTAAACCCGGCCTACTGGAACAAAAACCTTCCCAAATCAGCCATACAGTTTATCACTTTGCATGCGGTTCAAAATAAACCATATCTTAAAAGTATCCTTGACGATTGCCTGAAATACATTGATCGCGGCAGCGGATGCGACCTGCCGCGCTTCGAATATTCCTATGGAATCGAAGATATCAAAAGGCTTGCATCACTTATTGGAAAGTAAGGCGGTACATCGCTGAGCGCTTCGGACGATAAGCAACTTGTCATGTAATAATCAGGAATTATTTTTCAGAGAAAATATATAAATATCCCAAGGAATAATTTTGTAAAAATTTTTATATTTGGGTGCTATTATTAGCCAAAACAAAATTTATCATTCATTAAATTTTCAGGTATGAAAACCAAACTCATTGCTGCTTCGCTGGTGGCACTCATGCTTTTCGGGTGCAACAGCAACAAAACTGAAACCACTACTACAGCTTCGTCCGACGGGCTTTTCGGAAAGGCCGCTTCTGTAAAGGCTAAGTACGATTCGGACTATGAAGCATTAAAGGAAAAAGCGAAAACCGAAGTTAAATCGCCGGATGACATGCTCAAGATCAAAGACGAACTGACAAAGCTGGAGGAAACTGCCAAAAAGGATTTCTCCGATGCAGTTGCTACAATGACCTTCCCGATTTCTGTTGAATTTGTCGACTCGACCGACGGGAAAAATTTCAAAGTGCAATCGGTCCAAATTACTGAGATGCAGTGGGATATGGCTAAAGTTATTGCTAAGGTCCAAATGCTGATCCCCGCCGAGAAAACCGGCGGCGGACAGGTGATGCCAAAACATGTTTATGCTTTGATGGTTGACAAGGACAATAAACCGGTAGCCGAAGGCCAGAAGAGTTGGTTTTCACTCTCAAGCATAAAGGATTATGCAGTGAACGATACGGTTGAATTCAACAATGCCATCACCAACTATGGCGAGCTTTCAGGGCTTGCAAAACTCATAATCAAGGATAAGGAAAACTAAGCATTCTGCTTCCAAAGGCATGTGACCACATGCCTCCTAACCAGCCGGGCGGTGAATTTCACTTCCCGGTTTTTTATTTGTCTGCATGTGTTCTCAGATCGGCATTCACCACTTTCATCACAAATACTGAATATGGATTTTCGAATGAAATTTTTATCTCTTCTTTCAGGATTTTCATCACAACTTCATATTCACCAAAGATTTGTGTACTCATGCCATTGGTTTGAACAGTGATTTCGGGATGCGTGTTCAGCCGGTCGATAAAGTCTTTGATGGGCTCTATAAAATCATCGCCATGAAGCGGATAGTAGCTGATTTCTACTGAAATGTTCATAAGAATATATATTAGCTCCCGTCAAGATTCATGATTTGGCAAGTTGCCGGGAAAAGAATTGTTGTCTTTTTAACCTTAAAGTGACCTGTGTGTACCGTCGCAGTATGGTTTGTTTTTTGTGTGTTTACAACCGCACAGGTAAGTTTTGCCGTTACTTTTTGCCGTGAAATTTACAGGTGTGAATCCCGAGCCTTTATGCGACCCGTCACAAAAGGCTGGTTCTTACTATTTCCGCAGGCACACCAGTAGTATGTTTTTCTTTCTTCAAGTTCTACAACGAAGGGCCCTTTTTGGGCAATGGTTGGTTCCATGATGTTATGGTTTTTAGAGAATGATTACGGAGGAATAAAGCTACTAAATTATTCCTCGCCTGACAATTCACTTTCATAAATAGGAGAGAACTTACAAAATTTAAATTCAGCCCTGCTGATTTATCAGAGTTAATCTGACCTTGGCGCCAATTTAGAAAAATAAAAGAAAATCTGTTACTTTTAGATGTCAAATCAACGCATCATGAAAGCGCTTTTCATTTTTTTTCAACTCATTTTTGCTGGCTGGGCTATGGCACAAAATAACATTGGAGTCTTTGAGAAATCGTCTGACGTGGGTTCGCCCCGACTGTCAGGATCGGCAGTTTATAGCAAGACGGATCAATCTTATAGCCTGAAAGGTGCGGGTTATAACATCTGGTTTGGACGCGACGAGTTTCAATTCCTATACAAACATCTGAATGGTGATTTTATTCTCACGGCAAATTTTGCTTTCGAAGGTATAAATGCAAACCATCGCAAAATAGGATGGATGGTGCGAGCTGACAGCAGCGACAACGCTGCGTTCTGCGGAGCCTTTATCCATGGCGACGGGCTCACATGCATGCAATGGCGCGGGCGCAAAGGTATTGTGATGCAGACGCCTGATGATGAAATCAGAGCACCGAAATACAATTACGAAATAATCCAGTTAGAGCGTTCGGGCGACCTGATGATCATGCGTGCCACACACCCCGGTGAACCCCTGCAACTAATCGGTACCATAGAACTTACGCATTTACCTGAAAATGTGCTTGCCGGGCTTGTCATTTGTTCGCACCAGGAAGATGTGACTGAGCAGGCCAGGGTGTGGAATGTGAGAATCGACCTGCCGGTAAGTGATATTTACAATCCATACCGCGACGGGTTCCTCGCCAGCCGGTTGGAAGTCATAGATATTTCTGACTTCACTCGTAAAACCATTTTCGAGAAGGACGGCTGTTTCGAAGCGCCAAACTGGATGCCCGATGGTGAAAACCTGCTTTTCAACATGGATGGGTCGTTATATACTATTCCTGCAGATGGAGGCGATATCAGTAAGCTGAATACCGGTTCGGCCAGCCACCTCAACAACGACCACTGCATATCATTCGATGGTACAATGCTGGGAATCAGCAACGATAACGGGAAAGGTTCCAGTGTTTATGTGTTACCATTATCGGGTGGCGAACCGCGGGAAGTGACTAATCTTACTCCTTCGTACCTGCATGGCTGGTCACCCGATGGCAAATCCCTGGTTTATGTGGCTAAGCGCGAAAGCAACAATGAATACAATCTTTACCGGATTTCCACCAGGGGAGGTGACGAGATCGCCCTGACCAAAACAAGTGCAGGTGCTCATGTGGATGGGTGTGAGTATTCGCCTGACGGCAAATTTATTTATTACAACGGAAGCGAATCTGGGACTATGCAGTTGTGGAGAATGAAACCNGATGGAAGCGCTAAAGAGCAATTGACATTTGATGAATACAATAATTGGTTCCCGCACCTGTCGCCTGATGGCAAATGGATTGTTTTCATTTCATTCCCTCCCGATATTGAGTTCAACGCGCACCCTTTTTATAAGCATGTTATGCTGCGTATGATACCGGCAACAGGCGGGGCACCTTTTGTGGCGGCTTACCTGTATGGCGGGCAGGGAACGATCAATGTCAATTCCTGGTCACCCGACAGCAAAAAATTTGCTTTTGTGAGCAACTCAGGAATTTACTAAGGCTTACAACGTCCATTACGCGGCAATTCTTATTTAAAAAGCCAACTGAAGTCATCTGAATGGCTTTTGTAACCCGGGCATCTTCAGTGCTAAAAACCAGCAATTACTTAAGCAGAGAATCAGCGAAAGCCTGATTTAAATGGCTTCTGGACAGGATATCTAAAACAAAATTAGTTGCAAAAATGCTGCCATGAAAGCTATAACTTTCAGTAATAAAGCACTTGAACATCGTTTGGTTGAAACCGCTATAAATTCACGTATCTTTAACTTCATTTTCCAGTTATGGGATCATCGGTTACGAGAATTATTTTCTTTATTTTCCTTATCCTAAATTCTATCCCGAATCCACTACCTGCTCAAACAGGCAGCCGTCCGGGCGATACTGCCGCTATTACAATGTTGCTGGCTAAAGCCCGTAAAGCACCAGCCGATTCAGCTATCAACATATGCAGGCAGGCTATTTCCATCGCTGAGAGCAACCTGAAAAAAGGTCGATTCAAGGGCTTTAACAGATGCATTTACCCGTAAACTGGTGAAATCGCAGCTCGAACTAGGGCTGGCATATTATCAGAATCTGGGGTATGAAAAATCGCTCGAAATTTACCGGAAAGCTATGGAGTCAGCAGTCGAACTTGGCGATGCCTATTACCTTGGCGAATGCAATTTCAATATTGCTGAGGTGTACCTTGAGCAAAGCCGTTTTGCCGATGCCATGAATTATTACCGGCTGGCTCTTGCCCAGTACGCCAAGGCCGGTGACAAAACAGGAGAATTCTGGAGTTATACCGGGATGGGAATCGTGCAAAAGCAGACAGGCAATTTCAGGGATGCTATCCTATGTTATAATGATGCTCTTGCAATAACCTGCGAAGCAAAAATGAAAGCAGAAGAAGCAATTTGTTACAATAACCTGGGAAACGTTTACCGACGGCAGGGTGAATTTGCCAAAGCCATGGAATCATATCAGAAAGCAATTACGGTTTTCAGAGATACCAAAGATGCTGCTGCTGTTTCAGACTGTCTTAACAACATTGGCAACCTCTACCTCGACAATGGTAACCCTTTCCGTGCACTGGACTATTTCAAACAATCTTTGCAAATAGCACTTGACAAAGGCGATGAATACCGGCTGATCATCAGGTATAAGAACCTGGCAACTGCCTACTCCGACATGAAAGATTATGATAACGCTGCCCAATACCTTAATGATGCCCTCAAACTGGCCGAGAAATCGGGTGACAAGTCCTTCATTGCCTCATGCAACATGCTGTTCGGCAAGCTGAATGCTGACAAAAACGACTTTACAATCGCCAATGCATACTATGAGAAGACAGTGAAACTGTATCATGAGATTGGAGCAAAATCAGAAGAGGCAGAAGCCCTTGTTGAACTTGCCGGATCATTGCTGTCAGCTGGCAAAGTGGGAGAGGCCGTCATGAAAGCCCACGAAGCCGAAAAGTTAGCCACATTCACCGGCTCACTCAAAAGCAGGCTCGACGCTGACCTTTGCCTGGCAAAATGTTACGACAAATCGGACAGTCCGAGGCAAGCCTATGAATACCTGAAACAAGCCACCGAGCTCAAAGACAGCATATACTCCGTTGAAAAGAACCGCACCATTGAAGAGATTGAAGCAGGATTTGCCAGTACCGAGCTTAGAAAAGAGAACGAAACGCTGACGCTGAACAGCAAGTTGCCAGCAACAAGCCATGAGAACCAAGAACCTGGTGCTTATTCTGCTGATAATAAGCCTGTTGCTTAGTGGTGCGCTCATCTGGCTAATTCACAAACGGCAGCGCGAAGCACGGCGCGAAGCCGGCATGGTGAAACTCCAGAGTGCCAGGAAAATAGAACAGCTCAACGAAGACCTTACCACCAAGGAACGCGAACTTACTTCGAAAACCATTTTTATCAATCAGAAAAACCAGATGCTCGAAAAGCTGATCGCTGAACTTGAGGTGCTTAAGAAATCCGAGGTCTCACCTGGAACCATCCACCATTTACAGGTGCAACTTAGGCAGGAACTCTCGCCCAATGCATGGAAAGAGTTCGAACTTCAGTTCAATGAAGTTCACCCGGCTTCCAAGGAAGATTACTCGAAAAATTCTCTGATCTGACGCCTGCCGAACGCCGGTTGTGTGCGTTTATCCGGCTGGATATGAATACCCGCGAAATTTCATCCCTCACCGGTCAATCCATCAAAAGTATCGAAGTTGCCAGGGCACGCATTCGTAAAAAACTCGGCGTGCCCCACGAAAGCAATCTGACGAATTATATTGCGGTCATCTGAAAATAACTGTATGAGTGCCGGGCCTGCCTGCCGGCTGGCGGGTGCGAAAATTCATAGAATTATCTGAGCATTAAATATTTCAGAAAAATATAATCGTTTTTTCGGGATCCTGCATAACAATCTCATTTAAATGCCCCAACTTTCACGTATGATTTCAATCATAGCGAACATATCACTAAATGTCATTTCCTATTAACGATTTCCATTAACCATTTCTTATTAACCAATTTCCATTAACGATTTTCCATTAACCATTTCCCAATAACCAATTTCCACTGCTTTACAAATGAGTGTTTTTGTAAGGTGCCTGTTAAGCTATTGTAAGGGTCTTAAAATAAGCGATTTATAAATACCGCTCTACATTTGTCCGATCAACTGATGCCACTTGTGAGAATAAGTATAAAGTTACCCACGGTGGCGACCAAACCTTCAAAGACAAATGAAAGCTATGTTTCCAGGATTATTATTGAGTTGCTCTGTTATTGCAGTGGGGTGCAATAGTGGCTTTAATCAGGCAGAAGAAAACCTTTTCCAGGCCGGGGGCAGGCCACAAAACCAGCCNGTAGTATTTCACCGTAGCCAAGAGCCCAACGAAAATGCCTTCACTTTTTTACTTCCACAGTCCTGGAATATAACAGGCGGAATTACACGCGTTGATCCCAACGCATCAGGAGGTGCTGGTAATGCCATTGAAGCCAAGCTTTATATGAAATTGTCGTCACCCGATCAAAAAGCCGGCATGGGCTGGCTGCCTGATACGCGCTTCTTTGATATGCGCCGCTATCCCGGCCAAAACCTTGCCGCACCCATGTTCCCCGACGGTAGCAACTACAATGGCATGACGGTAATGCGGATGACGCCTCCAGCCGATTTTGTGATGGCAGTGGCTCTGCCGTTTGCTCATCCTCATGCCCAGAATGTACAAGTCATCAATGTACAGCAACTTCCCAAACTGGCTGAAGAATATCGTAAGATGTCAGCACTCATGCTTGGCGGGTACCAGTTTAATTATCAGGTAGCCATTGTTACTGTTGAATACTCCGAAAACGGTATTCAGTACCTCGAAAAGATGGTTTGTGCCATTGAGGACTGGGGGCAATTGGGTGGCGGCTTATGGAGTAATAAGGAAACATGGTATGTACGGGCCGAAAAACCGCTGTTTGAGGAGATGGCGCCTGTGTTTGCCACCATAGGCCAGTCGGTAAAACTTAATCCCGGCTGGATAGCCCGTGAAATACGCAGCCAGCAGGTAAACAGCAATATAGCAATGCAGACACAGCAGGAAGTAGCACGTATAGATCGTGAAATAACTGAGCACAGGTCCCTGACAAATGCCGAAATCAATAACGACATGTACCTCACTCTTACAGGACAGGAAGACTATACCAATCCATTTACCGGGGAAACGGAACGCGGGACAAACGAATGGAATTACCGCTGGGAAAATGCCCAGGGAGATGTTATTTACCACAACAATCAGAACTACAATCCGAATGAAGATTCAGACCTTAGAATAAAAGGCTTCAAGAGATCGGAAATCAGGAAAAGATAATTCAGGTGATCTCAGTTTTCAGGGCATAAAGAATCTTCAGGGAAATTTCACAATCTGTAATCAATAACACAATCATTAACAGTCAATTACTATGAAAAAGAAGGTGCTTATCAGTTTCACAATATTATTTCTGTCTTCAATGACGAATTCATTTGCTCAGAATATTATTCATTCAACCGCGGCAGGGGTTATTGGTCATATCCCGATACCTGGATCCAGGGGGTTGTGCCTGTCAACGGCGACAGTGTCGTCCTTCATGGTCCGGTGAGTACTTACAGCTTTTCAGGCTGGTGCACCTCCCTGAATATAACGGAAACGGCTTCCCTTGGCGGCAATGGTAATCAGGGCAACCTCTTTATCAGCGGATCTCTTTATAATAATGGTTCTATCCTGGGTTCGATCAATTACTACCTGCACGGTAATCTGGTAAATAACCTACCCTGGACCGGTATTGACAGCAAGCTCAAATTTACCGGACAGGACCATCTTATCACCTGTTCTCCCGGAGCCGACATCAATGCACAATTCCTGGCTGATGATTCCTTGCAGAACCTCATACTGAACAGCGATCTGGAGATCAGTAACGAAACCGCCATTCTTGGTAATTCAGAGATGTATACGCAAAACCACGTGCTGAGAATTCATGGAGGTTCATTCCAGGATTGCCGAATCCATGCTTTCGACACCCTGCATTTTAATGCAATCATCGGGAACCTGGCCATTTCGGGGAGTTACAAATTGAAAGGTAATGCCGACATTCTAGGGAACTTAAATCTTGAAGATGAAGCGGTTAACTATGGGAAAATCCAGTCTTTTTATGGAGCTTCCAGTACCCTGAAACTGTATGGCGATTTTATCAATGAAGATACCATTGGCAGTGCATTGGCAGGCAATCTGAATGTGAATGTGATAAAAAGTGCTGTTAACCATGGCTTCTGGAATGCGAATGTGACGATGTTCATGGGTTCCGGTAATAAACATATCTCACAAACCCCCGGACACCCCTTTGGCGGCACCCAGATTTCTTCCGATAATTCAGGTTCAACGATATGCCTGGATTCAGATGTGGAGTTCACCGCACCGTCTGTTTTTCTTAACAACAACACCTTAAACTGCGGAACGCATGCGTTTGCCGCCAACTCGACCTTTGATCATGGAACCATTATATCTGAGTCTGAAATACAAGGCAACAGCGATTTCTGGACGACCAGTTTCAAAGGGAACCTGTTGCTTTCAGGTAATCCACGCTTTTCAAACTGTAGTGCCTATGGAAATATTGAAAACATAGGTCATATGCAGGCTATCACATTCTATGGAGGAATATTCAGCAGTTATGGGTTGCTGGATAATAAGGGGGATATCCAGGGCATACATTTCAATATTTACGGGAATCTCAGTAATAACGGTAACATCACCGATAACTGCATTGTTGACGTCGTAGGAGATACCGTTCAGTATATTTTGCTTACCAATTCCATTGAATCGCAATGTTATTTTTACTCTGATATTACCGGCACCTCTTATCAGTGGATGCTGAATGGTGCAGATATCATCAACCAGCAGTCTCAGTATCTGTTTTTCAATACGCTGCAAATCTCTGATGCCGGAATTTATCAATGCCGGGTTACTACAGATCAGGGTACGGTATATTCGCGTGAGATCATCGTGAATAATGTAACATCCTTGCCTGAAGTGGCCTCTCTCACGGAAGAGGTTTACGTTTTCCCGAATCCTTTTGCCGTAAAGGCAACTATTCACTATGAAATCGCAGAATCTTCCGATGTTGCAGTGATGTTGCTGGATCAGCAAGGAAGGCCGTTGAAAGTGATTTCGGAAGAGAAAAAACTCCCCGGAATTTATGAGGTCGTCCTTGATGAATCAGACCTGACTCCCGGTTTGTACATGGCAGAATTAATCCTTAAGAAGTCGGGAGAAAGAGTGCGGCGCACGCTGAAACTAATACACCGGTAAGAAACGCAATATCCGGCAAATAAATCAAAATTGAGAATATTGATCAATAATCCTGCATGAATATGAAAACGATGCTGTTGCTTCTCAGCCTGATCCCTTTCCTGGTACAGGCTCAAACCTCTCAACCGGGCAGAACTGTACTGAACGGATGTCTTAAGAAATCATTATCCATAGTGTCTTCTGATACCTCCGACCTGTACTGGGATGATAAATTTGGCCCCACGGGGCTGGGAGGAGAAGATTGTATGGTTTATGCATCGGTTGCCGACGGGCTGAACCTGTATATCGGTGGAACCTTCCTGTATGCCGGGGAAAAGACCGTAAATCACATTGCGAGATGGAACGGCTCTGAATGGGAAACCCTGGGTGCCGGAACCAATGGAGCCATAAACGCCATAGCAATTCACGGGGGGAAGTATATGCCGGTGGTCAGTTTACCACGGCTGGAGGAGTTGAAGCAAATAATATTGCCATGTGGAACGGTTCGGAATGGCAGCCACTGGGTGAGGGGATCACCGGCACGGCATCCTGGTCGACAGGAGTCAATGCCCTGGTTTTTGTAGGAGACAAGCTGTATGCGGGAGGGGACTTTTCACACGCCGGCACCCTCCAGGTTTCCAATCTGGCCTGTTGGAACGGAAGCCAGTGGGAAGAGGTGGCAGGAGGTGTAAATGATGCGGTAAGAGCACTCTGCGCATCCGGAAATGACCTGTATGCAGGGGGGATTTTCATTGGGCCGGTCCGGTCAGCGGAGGTACATGGGCTTATAGTGTCGCAAAGTTCAACGGAACATCGTGGTCAGCAATGGGATCAGGGATGGATGATGCGGTTTATGCCATTGCCGCCAATGGCTCTAATGTTTATGCGGGTGGAAAATTCAGTACTTCAGGCGGGATCACAACCAATCATGTAGCCAGGTGGGATGGCAGCCAATGGTATTCACTTGCTGACGGGGTCATGTCCCAATCGGATTATTCTGCCGTAAATGCTTTTACTTTCATAGGGAATACGCTGTACGTAGCAGGCAGCTTCGATATTACAAGCAGCCCGTTTGACTTTGTCAACATTGCAAAATGGGATGGAACCTCCTGGTCAGATTGTGGGTACGGATTAATTGGATATCAGCAGTATACTACTGCCTACACCCTGGCTGCCATCGGGAATAACATCTACTGTGGAGGATATTTCAAACAAAGCGGAATCATCCGAATGAGGAATTTCGGGATGTGGGACGGATCACAATGGCATGCAACAGGATCCGGGTTTGGAAACGGGATGGATTCCTATGTAAATAAAGTCCTGGCAGTCGGGGATGATCTCTGGGTTGGAGGAATGTTTGAAAACGCCGGTGATACGCCTGCCCATTATATTGCAAAATGGGACGGCACCCAATGGAATGAACCGTTCAACGGGACTTCCTATGAAGTGAAGGACCTGATGCAATTGGGGAATGATCTCTATGTGGCTGGTGGTTTCACTTACGTTGGCAACCAGATGCCTGCCGGCGGTATTGCCCGCTGGGACGGGACTGCGTGGCATTCATTGGGAAACGGTTTCACTTCTACTGTTTATGCGATAGATCACATCGGTACCGATATTTATGTCGGACGAAGTGGTGCGGTGGTCAATAAATGGGATGGAAGCCAGTGGACGTTGATCGGAACCATGGGTGGTACCGTGGAAGGGGTCAAGGACCTGGCCGTGATAGGCACTGACCTGTATGCCGGGGGCACTTTCACGGATGTCAACGGAGTTCCCGCCAACTATGTTGCTAAATGGGACGGCTCCCAGTGGACAGCCCTGGGATCAGGCATGAACCAACGGGTCATGGCTCTCTGTGCCATAGGGAATGACCTTTATGCAGGCGGATGGTTTACTACGGCTGGCGGAAATGAAGCAAAGTTCTTAGCCCGCTGGGACGGGACACAATGGTACCCGGTGGGCGGAGGTATGAATGATTTTGTTTCAGGCCTGGCAGCGATTGACGGACAGTTGTATGTTGGCGGCAGATTTACAATGGCCGGAGATATACAGGCCCATTGCATTGCCCGCTGGAACGGGAATTCCTGGGATACTTTTGGAAGCGGTGCTTCTTCAGATGTGCTCTCATTTACCAAAATAGGGGAAGATCTTTATGTAGGAGGTTATTTTGAATCTGCTGGAAACAAATCCTCTGCCTTTATAGGAAAATGGCTTAAATACCCTGTTACAGATATATATGAGGGTGGTGTGGTAACGGATGAATTTACTGTTTCTCCGAACCCGGCCAGCACAGAGGTCCGGATATTATGGAACCAGCCGGTTGAAAGAAAAGTATCGATAGACATTGAAGATATGACGGGTCGGAGGGTCAGATTACTCCGGGAGACAATCCTGCCCGCCGGCCATCAGGAAGTAAGTATGAACATCTCCGATCTGAAACCGGGCATATACCTGGTCAGGCTCAATACCCGGGGTAGTTCCGGCTGCTGTAAATTATTGGTAAGCAGATAACACAAATCAATTCTGTCAGAAAACACAATCACATTAAAAACCTCACTTCTTGATAATTCATAAGCGTTATTGCAAAATAAAATATAAAAATATTTTAAAGCAATAGCAATTTCGAAGCAAAGTAAAGCAAACGAATGACAATGTATCATGACCGGGCTTCACCATTACTACAGATGGTCCGTTTTGGCACTTTTAATACGCCAATTTTGAAATATTGTATAGAATTTCCAAACCAGTTATAATGGCAGGGATGTTTCACCTGTATATATGTCAGATATAGATGAAATAACGGTGAAATATCAGTGGGACAACAGTGAAAAGTCACCTGCTAAATAAAGGATTTATTCACCATTTACTCTGCTATCCAAAGGAAGAAATTATAAAAGGATTATGAATGGTAGTAATCGTGCACCATCACTACACCAAATGAAATTTTCATAACCGGATAGAGGTTTCTTCAGTTTTAATTGTCATATTTATACCTTAGTTTTGAGCCATTTCTAAAATTTAATATTATGAAGCATTTTTTACCGTTCCTGATTTTCTTAGGCGTTTTTTCATTTGCTATTTCTTACGGTAACAATAACCTGGCGTGGAAAAGCGGCAATATGACCGGTGTAGCGAAAACTCATGCTGACCTTATACTAATCAGCGGGGGATCTAAAAATCCATCATATGTATATTCATCGGAATTTCTCATAAAAGGTTTTTCCGAAAATTCATCATGGGTTGTACCCGACGGCAAACAAATTCTTGGAGCCGGTGCAATACAGGGAACTATTATCAGCTATTATCCATTCACCCCTCTGGCAGGAGTTTTGGTAAAAGCCGGGGATACTGTTGCCATGACTAACGATTCAGGCTATTACTCTCTCAATTTGATTGAAGGCCAGTACGATGTTGAGTTTTTAAGACCAGGATACGACACCCTTGTAGTTCCCCTAACAGTGATTGCTGATTCGATTGTGTTTTACGACGATACCTTGCATCACTATCCCTACCGCCCTGCCTGCGCCTATGCCGAAGTGATCGACGACGATTCAGCCTGCCTGGTTACCTGGTGTAAACCAGCGGGGCCACAACTGCTGGTTTATGATGATGGTAATGCTGAAAATTACATTGCCTGGGACAGCAGTTTCAGGATCAATGCGGTGAGGTTTACACCCGACACCTATCCGGCAACTGTTAAAGGAGGGCAGTTCTTTTTTGGTGCTGTGCCTTCTTTTGGGCAGCCAATTACCGTAGTTGTGTATGCTGACGATGGAGCAGGAGGTTTGCCCGGGACACTGCTCGATTCGGTAAGTTTTGTTGCAGGTTCCATGACAGGATGGATTACTGTCAATGGACTGAATGCCACCATTTCATCGGGTGATTTTTACCTGGGTATTCTCTTTCAGTGCGACAGCCTGAATTGCCTGTCGCTGGGTGTTGATGAAACTGATCCTGATGCCGGTAAGAGTTATAGCCGTAACGTGACTGCCGGCGAGCCCTGGATGCTTTCTTCCGTGCAGGATTTCATGATCCGTGCCATTGTTGACGAACCAGTGCAACCATCCGGTGGTAAAGCTTTTGTTCTTGACAACGGTTCAGGATTACCCGGCTTAACGTCAGTTGGTGAAAAGAATACAGCAACTGTCCGTGAAATAGATGCATCAGAAAGTTATATTCACTATTTGTTATATAGATTTACCAACATTGATCCGTTAATCGGTCCCTATAGTGGATCAATGGCTGTGTTAACTATTGATATAACCGATACAACATTCCTTATCGGTGGAACTACCTGGGTATGTATTGCGCCAGGGTGGGTCGCTTTTGCTGTTCAGGCTATTTATAATGATGGCTTAGAATCAGAAATGAAGTTCACCGAACCGGTCGCCCATAATTTGTTTGCTGATGTAAACATCACTGTGCTTTCGGGATGCGATACACTGCCTCTTCAAGGTGCTACGGTCACTTTATCAGGCGGCGAATATCCCTATGATACTTTAGTGCAGCAGACAAGTGGAGGAGGCATAGCTTCGTTTCCGGATATTATCAAGGGAATTTATGAAATCAGCATTTCGGGTACCAGGTTTGCAACATACAGCGATTCGTATTACATCCAGGATGATTTTGCCACCGAAATAATGCTCCAGGTGAATCCTGTAAAGCCCGAGAACCTTTCGGTAGATGGATTAACACTGCTGGCAACCTGGGAGCCGCCCCAGACTGACCAGGCAGGAAGCATTTCCGATACATCGGCACTGCAAGGGTATGCAGTTTACCTCGATGGCAGTTTGCTGGGGCAAACGCAGGAATTGTACTGGGATTTTTCTCCTTATTGCCTTAACTTCGGTCAGAACTACACTGCTGCCGTGGCAGGTGTTTATTGTACAGGTGTTGGTGAAGCCGATACAGCTGTATTTGCCAGTTACTACCTTCCTCCTCCACAAAACCTTACTGCCTCAACGACCTCCTCAGTCGGCTACGGTACAGTGACTTTTTCATGGGAGATGCCGGATACAACATGTACAACATGTACGCCGGTTTCATTTTTTTTGTATAGAGATGGGACTCCAATAGGGGAACTTCCGGCTGAGAATCTATCCTATACAGTCACAGATTACAGCCCTGCCGAAGAATGCCTGGCTCTTTCAGCAATATTTGACCTGGGTTGCATGGGCTTTCCGGGTCAGTTTGGAGAGTCGGCCTTGACAGAGGAAGTTTGTGTTGATGTTACACTCGGGCTTGATATTCCTTTCAGTGAAGACTGGAGTTCTGGGCAGTTTGAGACTAACCTGTGGACGCCGGGACAAAACTGGGTGATTGCAGGGACAGGTGACAGTCCTTCGCCGGCTGCACGTTTCGTTTCAGAGCCGACACTTACAAGTTATTCCAGCGCCTTGCAAAGCCACTGGATCAACGCTCTGTTTACCGACACCCTGATGCCTTACGATATTTTCCTCTATTATGACCTGAAACTACAGAGTGCGGTCAACTCATCCACGGAAAAAATGGCTGTTGAAGTCTGCGGCGCTGATGGCTGGACTAGGATAAAAGAATATATGAACGTTGAGAACCTTGATCTTTTGCAGGAGCGTTTATCCATCAGCCAGCTGGCGAAGAACCGCATTTTCATGATCAGGTTCATAGCCGAAGGTGAAAACACAGCAAATATTGACTGGTGGGAAACTGATAACATCTCGGTGAAAGCTGAGCTGACTGGCGTGGCACCTGCCAATCTCACAACTTCAGTTTATGGCAGCCAGGGGAACGATATCCTGCTGCTATGGTATCCACCGGCAACTGACAAATATGGTGGAGTATCCCAGAATAAGTATACCGGTTTTTTTGAACCGGGCAGCAGCGAGAAGATTGAAAGAATTGCTGTGTCTGAGTTGCTGGGTTATAACATATACCGCCGCGCATATTACTCCTATGAACCCGGTTCAGGATTTGGAGCAGGATTATGGTCGCTGCTGAGTACTACCGGACCTTCCGATACACTTTACATAGACATTAATCCAGCAAGTCCCGAAACTAACTGCTTTGAGTATTACGTCACCTCGCTTTTCGGCCAGGGAGAATCATCACCTTCCAATACTGAAGACCAATGTTTCTATGTGGGTGTGAAGGATAATTCCGTCTCTGGTGCTGCCATCTATCCGAATCCGGCTAATGAATGGGTACACATTATCCTACCGGAACATTGCTTTAGAGCAAGGGTTGTGAACAATTTGGGAACAGAGGTAAAACGCTACGATAAGGCCATGAGCAGGGAAATGATTATCAATGTAAAGAATTACGTGCCCGGAACCTATTTTGTAGAGTTCCTACAATCAAACAGTGGGCCTGTGGTGATGAAACTGGTGGTGAGCAAGTGATAAGCCCTGGTAGTATCATGCTATTTTTTAGGTTTCGTTACTCCTCACTGGTTTTCAAAGATTCAATCAATGCTGTTCTGCGAAAAGATAGGTAGTCAGGATTAGTTCGAATATTATGAAAAAAAAGGACATTTTTGATAAAAGTAAGACTACGCCACTATTCCTGGTAATTCTGATATTCTTAATGCAATTGTATGCCTGTTCGGTTGATATGCATGTGGTGAATGATGATTTTTACAGCAGAAGGATTATAAATGAACCATTAGCGAAAGAATATTCGTCAGGGATCATTTTCAAATATCATCACCGGAAATCATCCGCTTTCTGGAGGGAAGAAATGAAAAAGACATAGTAACAACTACAATTGTGAGAGGGACTGAACAGCATTCCAATGAACTTATTGAATTGTATCCCTTGTCAGCTCTTCTGTCTCCCGTGTTTCAGCAGGTAAGCCTTACCAGTCGCGGAGCTTTTAATGAAACAGCAGAACGATGTAATATACCTGAGAGCAAAATGACCAAAAAGTTAGAAGAGGTCACTGTCATAAAGTTAATATCATGCGAACAGGTAAGGCCGGATGATGATAACATCAATAAAGAAAAGAAAAAAGCAAAAGATGATAAAGGAGGCGGGATGAGCATTGTATCTTTTCTTACGGGAATTATGGGATTATTGGTACTCGGATTTTTCCTGGGAATTGTAGCAATAGTGTTTGGTTCAATGAGCATTTTGCAGCATAAAAAGCTAAAAGCGCTGGCTATCATGGGATTGATTATAGGTATTTTTGATTTTTTTGTCATGCTTCTATATATGGCAGATCACTGACCAAGTTACCGGTTTATGTGTTTTTTTGCCTGTTTATTGGTTGTAGCACATCTACCTTTCATTATTTGGTTTCAAGGATATAAGACTCATTCTGTAGCTTAGGAAAAAACTCTATTTATTGTTATGAGCAACGCAGGAGAATCGCGGAAGAAAGCGTAACATCAAAGGACGCGAAGTCGGTAAGATAATGCTGCATTCTTTCAGAAAAGTTATAAATTCATTGTGATACACCAAAAGCAGCCCCGATTGTGCACGGTCTTCCAGCAGACGTTTTAAACCTAGAAAAATGGCGATGAACTCACTACGGCTGTTATTCACGCATTGCCTATCTTTGCGGCCTAAACAGTGCACGCGATGCAATCCTTATCACTCAAAGCATTTGCTTTCAGCATCATGATACTAGCCTTCTGCAGCACCGGATTGGCTCAGGAAACCAAACAGGCATGGCCCGGCCCAAAGGCGTATTTCTTTTCACCGGTAATCAAATTCCTACAGGATCTCCGCTTGCAGCATACCTTGTGGAACGTTCGGATGCTTCGGGCAATTGGGTAAAGGTGGAAGAGATAAAACTGCCTGTCACCTTCCAGCTTTTCATGGATAAGGTAAACGAGTCAAAAAAGCTCTTCCCCGACCAGCCGCTTCCAATACAGGCTAAACTTGAGATACTCTATAAAAGGGCTCAGCTCACTGGTACTGTCGATTCGCTGAGCGGATGGAAGAATTATCCCGTGCGCATGGCCCTCGGGGTGATGTGCTACGACGACAAGGTGATAAAAGGCACTTTCAAATACCGCATCACACAGCTTGATGGAGAGGGAAAGGGAATGACAACAGAAGTTACAAACGACGTGACAATGCCGCACAAGGCAGTTTTTGACAGTATACGGATCAGCGAAAGTTCGCGCACGGCAAAGCTCAATTATATCAAATGGTTTTCAGCAGGGGAGAATCCGGCACCTTTGTTTCAACCTTTTCGTTTCGAAGATGGAAAATCGGTTTCTATCAGTGGCTGGACCGGCAGGACTAAAGTCAATGACACTACTTATTACTCATATACCGATTCAACAGCAGGGCCGTTAAAGGCAGAACAATACTTTATCATTCCTTACGACCCGTTCGGTAATGCCGGTACATCTTCCGAAATCCTGAAAATCTCGCCAGACTTGTTTTCACGCACCAGGATTACTGGTGTAAAAGCCGGCCGCATTCCCGACCGTTACGGCATAAAGGTCTCCTGGCAATACAATACCATTGGGGAAATCAAAAGGCTGTCGCTTTACCGCAGTGAGACCAAAGATCATGGGTACAGCGAATATGCCAGGCTGCAACCTGCCGACACAGTGTATTATGATGTGAAAGGATGGCCAGGCCACACGTACTATTACTACCTCAAAGCTTATGACACAACAGGCCGCCGTTTCTTTACCAGTGATAAAGCCTGGTATAAGTCCGAACTGCCGCGAAAGCCGAAAACTCCAAGTCTCAATGCCAAAGCGATCAAAGGAGGAGTTGAGGTTGCAGTGACCATCGACGACGACCTGGCCGAGGGAGTGCGCATTTTCCGTAGCGAATTGCCATCGGGACAGCCGGTGGCCATTAGCGGACTGTTGCCGTTTACCGCAGACAGAAAAGTAACATATACCGACACCTCCGAAATGCTTTCAGGGAGAATTATATACGCCTACCAAGCCCGTAGTGAGACAAAAGGGACAGGGGTAAGCGAACTTTCTGAAAAAGCGAACGCACGGCCACTGATTGATACACCGCCCGCCGACCCTGCATTTGTGAGGGCTTCAGTGAAGAATGACGTGATAGACCTGATATGGCAGGATGTGCGACAGGCTGATACCAGTATCAGCGCTTTTGTGGTAACCCGGAAGGAGATAAGCCCATCAGCCGGTGCTTCCGGTAATATAAACAAGTTAGTAAAGGCTGAAAATTTTCGCCTTGAATCGAATATCATGCGGGATTCGCTTACAAAGAGCGGATATTCCTATTCATACACAATAAATGCTGTCGACAGGTTGAACCGTCAAAGCCCGGGCAGTTGCAGGCTAATTATTTCGCTGGCTTCCAATAACCCCATCCCGCCGGATTATATCAGGGCAATAAGATCAGGCAAAATGCAGCCATTAGTTGTAATTGAATGGGCTGACGTAATGTTCGACGGCTTTTCGCAATTTAAATTGTTCAAACAGGTGGGCAGTGAAGAGCCGCAACTTATAGCCAACCTGAAACCGGGCACCACACGATATGCTGATAAACTGGAATCAGGGAAGGCGGCTCCTTATTATTTTATCAAAACGGTACACACTTCCGGTGCGGAAAGCATTCCTTCGGAAAAAGCAAAGCCGGAATAAACCTTTTACCAGTGCTGCTGTTCTTTTTACCCGTTGATAGCGGATAGTTTTACTATTGAAAAGAACGGGGAAGCATCTTATGAGTGGAATTTCCGTGTTTTTCGTAAAGATCATATATAGTAATGTATATTTGAAAAATATGTATTTTTGCGCCCTTCGAAACCAAATCCCTGTTGCCCGATCCTGATTATGATGCTTCAAATACCAGGATATTCAAGTGTTTCCGTGATCATTCCGGTAACATCCCGCCTTTTTCACAATTGTAACACCCACGCAGTTCCATTCCCATGGAGATAAAGAATATTAAGAAAGTGCTTGTCGCAAACCGCGGTGAGATTGCTGTGCGCATTATGCGCTCGTGCCGCGAAATGGGTATTCATTCGGTTGCTGTATTCAGCGATGCNGACCGCACAGCCTTGCATGTGCGTTATGCAGGCGAGGCATACAACATTGGCCCGGCACCTTCGGCTGAGAGTTATCTCAACATCGAGAAGATCATTGAAGTAGCNAAATTGTCGAAGTCTGATGCCATCCACCCGGGTTACGGGTTCTTGTCGGAGAATGCAACCTTCTCGAGGCGCTGCCGCGAAGAAGGCATCATTTTCATCGGACCGTCACCCGAAGCCATCGAAGGAATGGGCGATAAAATCACAGCCCGTAANACCATGATCGCTGCAGGAGTACCTGTCGTACCCGGCACCACCGATAAAGTGACTTCAGAAGAAGAAGCTGTGAGGATAACCCGTGAAATTGGCCTCCCGGTGATGATCAAAGCATCAGCCGGCGGAGGAGGCAAAGGAATGAGGCTGGTAAAAAAGGAAGCCGATATTGTCAGCGCTCTTCGTGCCGCCCGTTCGGAAGCAAAAAGCGCCTTCGGCGACGATTCGGTATACGTTGAGAAATACATTGAATCGCCTCATCATATAGAATTCCAGGTGCTTGCCGACAGGTTTGGCAATACTGTACACCTTTTTGAAAGAGAATGCTCGGTACAGCGCCGGCATCAGAAAGTGGTGGAGGAAACACCTTCACCGGTGATGACTCCCGAAGTGAGAAAAATAATGGGCGACCATGCCGTGGCTGCTGCCAAAGCAGTGAATTATGAAGGTGCCGGTACCATAGAATTCATCATGGACGACAACCTGAATTTCTATTTCCTCGAAATGAACACCCGCCTTCAGGTTGAGCACCCTATCACGGAACGTGTGGTTGGAGTCGACTTGGTGAAAGAACAGATACGCATTGCCGACGGCCGTCCGCTGCCTTTTAAACAGGAAGATCTCCACCAGACAGGCCATGCCATCGAATGCCGTATCTATGCTGAGGATACCGATAACAATTTCATGCCCAATCCAGGCACCATAGCACACATCACCGAGCCGCACGGGCTGGGAATCCGTTGTGACGGATATGTTTATCCCGGTTATACCATTCCCATCTATTACGACCCTATGATCAGCAAGCTCATTGTTTGGGACAAATCAAGGCCCGAAGCCATTGCCCGTATGAAAAGGGCTTTGTATGAGTACAAAATCACGGGTGTGAAGACTTCCATAAAATTCCTCGAGCGAATCATGGATTCCATGGAATTTCGCGAAGGCCGCTACAATACCCATTTTATTGAGAACAACCTGAAATACCTGCTCACCAGCGGAGAATGTGATAAGTACTGCGAAGACCTTGCCTTGATTGCAGCCTATATAGACTACCGAGAGAAACTTGAAAAGATCGAGCAAACTATATCACCGGCCACAGTAAGGCATGGTACCGACTGGAAACATTATGGCCGCCGTTACGGCTCTCTGCGTCTATAAGGCTTTATGTACTTATTAAATGATGACTGGTCTGGTAACAATTTAAAACAGCAACATGGAACTTGAACTTAAAGTTGACGGGCGGACTGCCAAATAAAGGAGCTGAAGCGTGAAGGCAATATCCTCACGGTAGCCGTTGACAATAAAATATTTGAAGTGGATCTGGTAAAGGTCGGCAGGCGCGATTACTCAGTGCTTTACAAAGGTAAATCATACAACATCGAAGTGGTTGAAGGCCGGGAACCAAAGCATTACATGGTTAACACCTTTTATTTCGGCTATGATATAGAAGTGATTGATGCCGAAACCCGCTACATGCAAAGCCGCGACCAATCAGGGCAACACACTACAGGTTCGGAGGTACGTTCTCCATGCCCGGCAAAGTGGTGAAAGTATTGGTTAAACCAGGAGATACAGTTGAAGCAGGGCAAACAGTGATCATCGTCTCAGCCATGAAGATGGAAAGCGAATTCAAAGCGCCCAAAGCAGGTATGGTAGCTGAGGTTCCCGTGAAAGAAGGTGATACCGTCGATGGCAACCAGGTCATGGTTGTTTTGGAATAGCACATTCAGCTACGAACAGATGAATTCAAAATAACCCTGAAGAAATATTAAAACGGACTAATTACAATTGAATATATGTCAACGCTGAAAGATAAATTCGAGAAACTGGGTAAGAAGCACCGTGAATCCGAACTGGGTGGCGGTCAGGATCGTATTGACCGTCAGCATGCTGCCGGGCGCAAAACGGCCCGTGAACGTATCACCGACCTTGTTGACCCCGGAACATTTGTAGAACTTGATAAGTTCGTGGTTCACCGTTCGCGCGATTTCGGTATGGAGAAAAACCTCATTGCCGGCGATGGCGTTGTTTCGGGATATGGAAAGATTGACGGCAGGCTGGTCTATGTTTTTGCCCAGGATTTTACCGTTTTCGGAGGAACCATGAGCCGTGCCAATGCCGATAAGATTGTGAAGATCATGGATCTTGCAGTTAAGATGGGCGCGCCTGTCATCGGCCTCAACGATTCGGGCGGAGCACGTATACAGGAAGGGGTCGAAAGCCTTGCCGGTTATGCCGATATTTTCTACCGCAACGTAATGAGTTCGGGAGTTATTCCGCAGATATCAGCGATCCTGGGCCCATGTGCCGGCGGCGCCGTTTATTCCCCCGCCATCACCGATTATATAATCATGGTGAAGGATTCGAGCTATATGTTCGTTACCGGCCCGGATGTGATTAAGACAGTCACACACGAAGAAGTTACCAAGGAAGACCTTGGCGGGGCGATGGCTCATAACGCCAAGAGCGGGGTGGCTCATCTCACCGCCGAAAACGATGAACATGCCATGATGATGATCCGCGAACTGCTGAGCTATCTGCCATCGAACAACATGGAAGATGCTCCCATGAAACCTTCGGCGGATGATATCAACCGTGAGGACGAAAAACTCGACACCATGGTTCCCGATGACCCCAACAAGCCTTACGATATGAAGGAGCTTATTAAAGTGGTGGTCGATAATCATAATTTCTTTGAAATACAGCCTCTTTACGCTCCAAACATCGTGGTAGGGTTTGCCAGGCTGGGAGGCCGCAGTGTGGGTATTGTTGCAAACCAGCCGGCTATGCTTGCAGGAGTGCTTGATATAAGTTCGTCAATCAAGGCTGCCCGTTTTGTAAGGTTCTGCGATGCTTTCAACATCCCGCTGGTCACTTTTGTGGATGTGCCGGGATTCCTGCCGGGAACCGCACAGGAGTTTGGCGGTATTATAAAACATGGTGCCAAGCTGCTTTACGCTTTTGCTGAAGCCACAGTACCCAAAATAACCTTGATCACCCGAAAAGCCTATGGCGGTGCTTATGATGTGATGAGCAGCAAGCACATCGGCGCTGATATGAATTTTGCCTTCCCAACCGCCGAAATCGCTGTAATGGGTGCCGACGGAGCCGTAAGCATTATTCACCGCGACAAGCTGAGTGTCGAAGAAAGAGCCAAAGCCGTGGAAGATTACCGCGAAACCTTCGCCAATCCATACAAGGCTGCCGAACTTGGTTATGTCGATGAGATCATCTATCCCAGGCAGACGCGTTATAAACTGATACAGGCTCTGGAAATGACCCAGAACAAGCGAAAAACCAACCCGCCGAAGAAACACGGNAACATCCCGTTATAATGTTGGCGGAGTTTTCTGAGAAACGCTCTTTACCGTCACAAAATCGAGCATATTCATATTTACTTCAACACCAATTCCCGGGCCGGTGGGAACATCCATGGTGCCGTCGGGATTCACGGTTGCTCGTGGCTCTACAATATCCTCCTTATAATATTTTTTGCTGGCAGAAATATCGCCCGGCAGTGTGAAGTTTGGGAGCGAAGCCAGTGCTATATTCCCTGCCCGGCCGATTCCCGATTCAAGCATTCCGCCATGCCATACGGGGATATTCATGGATGCGCAATAATCGTGGATAAGTATCGATTCGGTATAACCGCCTACGCGGCCCGGCTTAATATTGATAATGCGGCAGCTGCCAAGTTCGATGGCGGCACGGGTATCGTCAAGCGAGTGTATACTTTCGTCGAGGCATATAGCGGTTTTAATTTCGCGCTGTAGCTTCGAATGGTCGTAGATGTCTTCGTAGCCTAGGGGTTGTTCAATGAGCGACAGGTTATAGCGGTCCATTTCCCTGAAAAGATCAACATGTTCGAGCGTATAAGCCGAGTTGGCATCAACCTGTAACAGGGTGTCGGGGAATTCGCGCCTCAGTGCTTCCACAAACTGCATATCGAGGCCCGNGGCAATCTTTATTTTTATTCGCTGGTAGCCTTCGGCAAGGTAACCTTCCACCTTGTGGATCAAATCGGGCACAGAATCCTGTATACCAATGCTTACGCCACAGTCGATTTTGTCGCGTACGCCACCCAGCATTTTCGAGAGCGAAATACCTTTTGTTTTTGCGAATGCATCCCACAGGGCAGCTTCGAGCCCTGCCTTGGCCATCATATGCCCGCGCACTTTCGAATATGCTGCAATGGCCTCGTCTACCGAGCTGAGGTCCTTGCCGAGGATGGAGGNGATGAGGAAATCATTCAGGATATGCCAGGCCGTGGGTACGGTTTCATAGGAATAGAAAGGTGTTCCTTCGGCGACGCTTTCGCCCCAGCCGGTGACGCCTTCGGCATCTACCCTCACAATGATATGTTCTTCATCGTATTCAACACCCATAGAGGTGACAAACGGACTCACAAGGTCCATTTTAATGTGGCGGAGTTCAACCCGATCGATGCGCATGGAGGATTTGGATTATTGGTTAATGGTTAATGGTTAATGGGAATTGGTTAATGGTTAATGGTTAATGGTTAATGGTTAATAGAGAAAGTGGTTTAGGGTTTGAGAGCAGAGCGTTTATTTTATTACCCGTAGGACAGGAAAGTAAGTGGCTGTTTTTAACAAGTGTGCGTATTGCTTATAAGTAATCAGTCCCAGCATTGACTTGGGTTCCAGCGCCTGAACTACCATGTTTGCCTTGAGTTGTGCTGCAGGGACAAATATGTATTCAGCTGGGTCGCTGATGTTGACAGCGGAGGATTCAACAATCGGGTTGACGATCATATCTCTTTCAAAATCAATTGAATCGATGTCTCTTATATAATAGTGCTCTACCTTCGGGTGCATACCGGGGATATATTCCTTTTGGGTTATGTTCTGAATATTGAGCCACGCAACAAGTTCTGTGTTCTTTTTCGGGATCAGGTAACCCAAAGGCCGGTCAATATCGTAGGTCGATTTTACTACTGGCCGGTAGTCTGTTACTTCCACGACAGTATCGGTTTTTGTGTTCCACGAAACGAGCGGGAGCATGAGTTTGCGGCCATCGCTGAAATGTGAGGCCTGCACTGAAACNNCGGTTTTGCCGGGTTTAGCTGAAAACATGCTTTTACGGCCATCAGCCACTATCTTCTGTATCTGCATGCTGTTCAGGTAAACAAACTCAAGCATGGCCTTCATTCCGGTAGCTTGTCCTTCAGTACGGTGCTGCAGGTTTTCAACAAAATTGTCTTCGCCGTTCATGCCCTCCTGGATGAACGATAGCGAATTCAATATACCCAGGCTCTGCCGGCCGTCGTTGATGTCGAAAGTGCTGTGGCGGATATAATCCATACCCGGAGGGCCACCGGGACAATATACAAATGAACTGAACCCCCTGTCGCTGATGTATTTCAAGACGTAAGACGCTACCACTTCGTTAGAAAACTCCCTGATCTTCTCCGAAACATTAACATTTGTGTTCACTCCCAGCGTAACGTCGGAATTTTTGCGGTAACCATACTTTTTCCAGTCGTCGCCATAGGGAGAATATTCATGTACGTCCATAGTCACCTCAAAAAGATACTTTTCAAAAAATCTGTGTAGCGCCTGTGTTTCTGGTTCGGTGAGGATAAGATGGTTGCGGTTGAGATCCATTTCATGGGCATTTCTGCGTTGATTCAGTTCCGAGCCATCGGGGTTTACCTGTGGGACGATTGCCAGGTCAATCTTATCGAAAAGGTAGCTGTTTTCGGCTTNTGTGAGACTCAGGGCCAGCTTCAGCGCCGCTTCTTTTCCCGAGTGTTCGTNTGCATGCTGCTGCGCAAAAANCAACACTCTGACTTTCAATTTATCAGCCCCGAATTCACCGGAGGAGAATTTCAAGGCATAGAGATTCCTCCCGTCTACCGATTGCCCGATGATTTCAGTCTTCACCATGACTGAGGCAGAATCAAGTTGAGTGACAAATTCCGATAACTGGCTGTAAGATGTCGGTTGAGTGAAGTGATTATTTTCGAGCGGTGTGAAAAATTCCTGCGAATAGGTTGCGGCAGAGGCAATCATAACAGCCAGGATTAAGAGTAATTTTTTCATGATCAGGGTTTTCCGGGTTAATTGTTCTGCCTCTCAATATCCGTTCAGAGGAATGGTAACCGTGGGTATCAGCAGCAACCAGCCGATGATCACAAGGATCAGCACAAGTTTCCAGCCCCAGCGGAACCATTTATTGAAAGGTATGCGTGCCATTTCGAGCACTCCAATCATAACACCTGAAGTTGGTGTGATAAGATTAGTGAACCCGTCGCCTATGTGGAAGGCAGTAACGGTAGCTTGTTTCGAAAGGTTAACCATATCCGAAATATCACGCAGGATGGGCATAATGAGTGCAGCCTTGGCAGTGCCGGAAGTAATGATCATATTCAGCCCTGACTGGAACAGGTACATCAGGGAGAGTGTGGTTACTTTCCCGGTTCCGGCAATCGACTTTGAAATGCTATAAAGAATTGTATCGATGATTTTGCCGTCTTCAAGTATTACGATGATCCCGCCTGCGAGGCCAACCACGAGAGCGGCAGACATGATGTCCCTGGCACCGGCTACGAACGACCGGGTGATTTCGTTGGCATCTTTTTTCATCGCAATACCAGCCACTATCGCCATGCCAAAGAACAAAGCTGCCAGTTCAAGGAGCCCCCACTGGAAACCTGTTACTCCCACAACAAGAAACAGGATGGTGAAGATAAGAATGGACAGAACAAATGCCTGTATCGATTTTCTCACGGCTAGCAATCCGAAGAGGGCAAAAAGAACCGCCATTACAGGCAATGCCGGAACCATAAAAGAGCTTGCTCCCAGGCTGACGGCATTCTGCGGCCAGATGATAGCCGAAGTGATGATGGCAGTCAACACTCCGAAATATGCTACCCAGGTGGCAGTCCCTGATTTCTCAGAAACCTGCAGGTCGGCTTTGGAGTGATGCTCACGCCAGTAGTTGTCCTCGTTGTATACCAGCGATTTGGTTGGGTTCTTTTTAATACGGTTAGCGTACCAAAGCACGTAGCTTATGCCAACGATGTTAACCACAATCCAGATGAAGAATCTGTACTCAAGACCTGAAAACAATTGCAGCCCGGCGATCTCCTGGGCTATTCCAAGCGTAAACGGGTTCATGAGACATCCGGCAAAACCGATACCGGCACCGATAAAGCACATGCAAACACCAACAATGCTGTCGTATCCCATGGAAATGGCCATGGGGACGAAAATGATCACAAAAGCAATGGTTTCCTCGCTCATGCCGAAAACCGCACCGAAGAAACTGAACATGAGCATCACCACCGTTATGATGATATTGTTCACCCCAAGAAATCGTATTACCCTGTACCTGTTGAGTTTATCGCTCTTTTTCAGAAAGGCATACACACCCATGTCGATAGCCTTGCTCTCGTTCAATATCCAGAAAGCTCCTCCCAGAATCAGGATAAAGACGATGATTTTGGGTGACCGCACAAATCCCTTGTAAAAGGCAGAGAATATCTGCCAGGTCTGTGGGGTGTTGCCTGTGTACTGGAAAGAATTTGCCTTAATCACTTCGCCGGTGCCTGCCGAAGTTGTGATCTTTTCACGATCAAACGTTCCGCCCGGGACAAACCAGGTGAAAATGGCAGCAACGATAATGATCGAAAAAATGATTACGTAAGTATGTGGAATTTTGAACTTTGATGCCATACGACCTGTTTTGCTTTTTCAAAAATACGAAAAACACATTCAGATATTTATGAAAATAATTTCCCGGAAAGGCTTAAAAATGGTTATATTCGCATATCAGATTATTAACCTCAAAACTAATGCGTATGAAAAAAACTCTACTATTAATCCCGGCATTTTCACTGTACATTGCGAATAGTTATTCACAGGCAACTTTTTCAACAGGAGCTCTGCAAGTTGATATCAACCAGTATGGCAGGGTTGAGCTGTATTCATCTGACGGAACCCAGCAGCTTGAAAGAGCCTCAATCCTGGTAGGATCTTCTACAACTGCCGTATTCGATTATCAGAATGATGCTGAAGAACTGGAACCGACAGTTCTGGTTGACAACCCACTATTCAGTGAATTTGAAATTTATGGTGCATATGACAACAGCTATTCAGGACTTGCACCTGCTGTGGTTGTTAAGTTGAATGCCTATGGCTGGACCAATGGCGGATATATAATTCTGAAATACAATGTAAAAAATACCGAAACCAATACCATGAATGCCGTTGTCGGGCTCGACATTATTCCTTACCTGAACGAGGAATACGGTTATGATACGGTTACCTTTAACGATTCGGAAGGGGTAGTTCGGTTTCACAGGGGAACTCAGGAAAATATGGGAATAAAACTGCTTTCGGCAAATTTATCTTCACTTTATTCTTTCGAGTGGTACGAAGATTATTATGTAGATACTGATTACTGGACATGGATGCATTATGGATCACTGCAACCGCAGTATGTATCAACAACTGCTGATGGTCCTGTTGCCATTACAGCTCAGGATGCAGTNGTCACTGGCCCGGGTGAATCATTTGATGTTTATTACGCTCTTTCTCTTGGTGCTGACGAACAAACGATGCTGGATAATGTAGCCGCTGCAGTAGCCAAGTATCAGAGTGTATTTACTTCAGTTCAGGANACCACAACTTTCTTCAGGTTTCGATTAAGAAAGAACTTCCCGAANCCGTTCAACCATTCAACGAGGATCACTTACCATCTGCCTACACCAGGTATGGTCAGCCTGAAGATTTATGATGTACTCGGCAATGAAACAGCTAATCTTGTTAACAGTAAACAGCCTGCTGGCATCCATACCTTTGATTTTGATGCTTCCGGCTTACCCTCAGGAATTTACTACTGCAGGCTCAGCTACGACAACCAGGTGAAAACCAATAAAATGCTGCTTATCAAATAAGCGTGATAATTATATTCTCCACAGATTCACATCGGGGAATATTTTCTTAAGGAATAAAAGCATGAGGCTGCCGGTTAGGGCAGCCTCATTTATTATTATCGCAAGATCGATGATTAAAGTTTGATCCAGGCCACCGTCATGGCGTGAGGACTCACACCTGTGATCCAATCTTCAACACCAGATCCATCAAGATTGGAACGCATAATCTTACCATCAGGCGCGGAGTTGGAGATTTTGTATGCCCAGAATATTTTACTGCGCTTATCATCCACGGCAATTCCCCAGGTAGCTTTTGAGCCTGTTTCACCAATTTTTGAGAGGTTGCTGCCATCAAGATCGCACATGTAAATACCGCCTTCAATAGCCGGTGTATCGCTTGGATACAAGGCGAGGTATACCTTGCCGGCTTTGAAATCAACCGCTATCGCCGTGCCATCGACATCAAGCCAGAAGTNTTCATTGATGGATGAACCATCGAAACNTACGGTAAAATAGCCGCCGGTGTAATCGGTTTATTCATTTACCAGGTANNTTATCTTCCCGTTTACAGCGTCATATTCCATATCAAGCGGGAATTCAGGCGCTGAAGTACCGGTGGGAATGTAAGTTTCAGGGTTTGAACCGTCGAGATTGGCACGGAAAATACCTCCGGGGCTTCCCCAGTAAATTTTGTCTCCATTCACGAATATGCCTTCGGCCGATTCAGCCAGNNTTACCTGCCCTGGTACTGTGGCATCGAGTATTTTTTCAGGATTTGTACCATCGGGGTCAAACCTGANAATTGTGCCGTCGTAATAATCGGTCACATAAACCTTGCGGTGAGCGGTGTCCACAGCAACGCCATAAGGCCTTGACAAAGAAACTGATGCAAAATCCTGCACAACAGGCGCATCATCATTCAGTATTACCATATGCACACCGCCACCATTGGCACCACGTGTGGTAAAATACAACACCTGGGTAAGGCCTGCATTTGGATCCTTGATATTTACGGCCATGGTCTTCACCAGTGTATTGTAATACACTTCGTTTTCAGGCGTGCAGGTGAGAGTCACAGTATAAAGGCCCGGAGTATCATAGGTCACGGTGGGATTTTCTTCGGTCGAGGTTTGGCCGTTGCCGAAGTCCCAATGGTAGCCTGCAGCATTCAGCGACTGGTTTGTAAACGCCACCTCACAGGGAGCCTTGCTGCTGTTGGTGGCAGTATAGCTGAAATTGGCCACCGTGCTGGCAGCAGGATAGCCGAGTTCGTATTTCTTACATCCTGAAACTATCGCAAGCGAAGCCAGGAAAATCAACAGGTATATCGCATTTGTTTTCATAACTCTGGTTTTTCAAAAATTATCAATAGCCCGGGTTCTGAGTCATGTTCTGGTTGGTCTGTATTTCGCTCAGCGGAATTGGGAATAGAGTGTACTTCGCATCAATTCCCATCACAGCAGCGACCCTGCCTGTACGAACAAGGTCAATCCAGCGGTGCCCTTCAAAAGCAAACTCAAGTCGTCGTTCATTTTCAATGGCTGTTTTCAGCTCATCGATTGTTGAGGCAGCTGTATTCCCAAGCCCGGCCCTGTTCCTAACCATATTAATATCGGCTTGTATGGCATCAATACTGCCATTTGTGTATGCTAATGCTTCGGCCCTTAACAGGTAGATATCGGCCAGCCTGATCACGTAAACCTTATCAGTACCCCCCGATACATCATTATACTTAGTGCCGTAAGGCAGGTTCTTTTCATCATAGGCTACAGAAGCTGCCAGGCGTGTATCGCCGGCTTCAAAGCTTGCTATAAAGCCTGCTGTTGGAGCAATTTCATACCTTCCTATCAGGCTGCGTGGATAATAATATTGCGCTAAACGGTTGTAATTCTGGAGGTCGTAAACCACTTCAAATACCGATTCATCCGATGTTGCGGATGTGAAAAGGTCGGCATAGTTTGCTGTAAGGATATATCCGCCGTCAGCTATCACATGGTCGGCTTCCGAAATGGCAAGTTGTACCAGCGATTGGTCATTGCTGAGAAACGACTTTGCCAGGTATGCTTTTGCAAGCAGGGCTGAAGCGCTGAAACTGTTTGCCCGGCCTGCAATCCGGGTTGACGAGAGTTTGGTTTTAGCATTGCTCAGGTCGGTGATGACCTGGTTATAAACATCCAGGGCAGTGCTGCGGCCCGTATTGATGTTGTTAAGGTCCAGGGTGGGTTCGAGCTTCAGGGGAACACCGCCGAAATACGAAACCAGGTCGTAATACAATAATGCCCTGATGAACAATGCTTCACCTTCATACTGGTTGTATTCTTCCTGTGTTAAACCGCTGATCGAAGGCAATTTATAGAGGATGTTGTTGGCCCGGTTGATGCCATCGTAGGCTGCAGCCCAGAAACCGTCGACGATACTGTTGTCGGCAGGGATAGGTTTGTGTTCAATTTGCCCGTAATCCTGGCTGGTGCCGGTCCATGTGAGGTTGTCGGCGGCAAGGTCGCCGATGATCAGGTAATTGCGGCCATATAAGCTGACAGCCTGCAGTGCATTATAGGTTCCGGTAAGAGCGTGCTCCACTCCCGACTTATCGCTGATGGCGATGTCGCTTGAAATAGATGCTGTAGGATTTACATCAAACACCTTGCTGCANNTTGAAGCAAGCATTAAGGCAACTGCGGTTATGTATAATATTTTCTTTTTCATGATGTTGCGGTGTTTAAGATCAGAGGCCGACATTTAATCCAACCAGAATTGTGCGCGATTGCGGATAGGTAAAGAAATCGGTACCAAGAATGATATTATCGTTTCCGTAATAGTTCACTTCGGGGTCCATCCCTGAGTAAGAAGTGAAAGTATAGAGATTCTGCCCGGTTACATAAAGTCGAAGTGATTTGAGCTTCACTCTTTTAAATGATTTCTTNNTAGGGAAATTGTATCCGAGTGTCACGTTTTTAATTCGCATGAAAGAGCCGTTTTCTATAAACCTCGACGATTTGTAGGTATCGCCCACACGCGGGACATCAGTTACATCTCCGGGTTTCATCCAGCGNNTTCTGAGCATGGTGGTTGTCTGGTTGTCTTCGCCGCTGGCCGATTCAAGGTAAATCCTGTTGCCGTTGAAAATATCGTTGCCGTAAACCATGTGCAGAAATACTGANNACAGGTCGAANNAACCTTTGTATGCAAATGTGTTGGTTAATCCAGCCGTGAAATCAGGGTTGGGGTCGCCGGTCTTGGTCAGGTCGTCGGAAGTAATCTGGCCGTCGTTATTGATATCNNCGTCGTAAACAAGATTTCCGGTAGTCGGATCAACGCCGAGGCAACGATATCCATAAAATACGCCGATGGGTTCACCTTCAACCACCCAGTTGCCACCGCGACCCTGGTCAGTAATGGGCTGGCCTTCATATAGCTTAAGGACCTTATTCCGGTTGGCGGCAAAGTTGAATGAAGTACTCCAGGTGAATTCGCGCTTTATATTTTCAGTGTTGAGAACCAACTCTATNNGGCCTTTGTTCTGCAGGTCACAATATTGGGCATTGATGGTGGGAAAACCTGATGAAGNCGGCAAAGGCCTGGCCAGAAGCAAGTCATAAGTATGGTTGTGATAGAGGTCAATGCTTAGATTGATACGGTCTTTGAAAANCCCGAGATCAAGGCCGACACCTTTCTGCAGTGTGCTTTCCCACTTCAGGTCGGGATTTGGCAATTGGGTTGGGGNCAGTCCCGAAGTGCCTCCGTAATTGTAGCCTCCGCCATAGAGCCCGAAACTTGCAAAGTCGCCAATGCCATCGTTCCCCGTAAGGCCGATGCTAAGGCGGAGTTTGAGCTCNNGGCTTACCGATGGCAGTTTTTCATTGAATTTCTCCTGGGCTATGCGCCAGGCAAACGATGCAGCAGGGAAGTATCCGTAACGGTTATTCTTGCCAAATTTTGAAGAACCGTCAGCACGGGCAGTCATCGTGAAAATATTATTATAAAGTANGTTGTACTTGAACTGACCGAAGAATGAGTTCATTCCCCTGTCGAGTGCGGCAGCTGAAGCAGCNNCCCGGATTGTTCCAGCAGAGGTGATGTACTGAAANNGGTTNNTTTCGTTGGGGAAGTCAATAGCTTCTATATAAGTATTCCGTCTGGCATANNATTTCTCTGCNNCACTATAGCCAAGCAGGGCTTCGATATTGTGATCTTTTTTCAGCGTTTTAACATATTGCAGAACATTGCTGCTCACCAGGTTGCTCACATAAGTTGATCCCTCAANTGCAAGGCCGTTATATTTCGCGCCTTGACGTGTTGTAATGGGATCGTATTCGTGTTCACGCAGCGTGTAAATGTCGGCGCTCCATTTTGAAGTGAATGAGAAACCNNGGTCGAGGAANNACTTATATTCAAGGTATACATTGTCGTTGTGCCGGTTGGTGTAAGCTGCATTCTTTGTGTCGTTGATGATAGCTACGGGGTTGGCATAGGGGCCATCCTCGTTGTAGGTGCCATCGGCATTATAAACCGGGTATATGGCAGGTATTGAAAGCGCGTTTGGCAATGGGCCGAACAGGGTCTGGTCGCCTTCAACACGCCAGTTTGTTGAATAGGTCATGCTCACGCTTCCGCCAATTGTAAGGTTTTTCAGTAGTTTATGGTCTACATTGATACGGCCCGACCACCTGTCGTAAGAAGTGCTTTTAACCGTGCCTTCCTGTTTGTAATAGCTTCCCGAAATGAATATCCTGGTTTTGTCGTTGCCGCTGCTTACCGATAGTTCAGTATTTGAAGTGGGCGCTACCTGCAATATTTCTTTCATCCAGTCGGTATCAATGCCTTCAACGGTTGTTCCTTTATACTCGTTCCACTGGGCAGCGTTCATAAGTTCAGGAATCCTTTCGGCGGGCATTGTTTGCCAGCCATAGGAAGTGTTGAAATCGACATTGGTTTTTTGGTAACCGCCTTTCTTGGTAGTGATGAGGATTACCCCGTTGGATGCCCGGGCACCGTAAATTGCAGTGGCCGAAGCGTCTTTCAGTACTGTGAACTGTTCAATATCATTGGGATTGAGATCTGAGAGGGCGTCAATTTCCTGTCCCAGGTAGCTTATCTGGGCGAAATCACCCGTGATCACCGGAACGCCGTCTATCACGATAAGAGGCTGATTGCTCGCGTTAATGGAACTTCCGCCGCGTAGTTTGATGGAGTTTTGGCNCCCGGGTGTACCTGAATTCTGATTGATGCTCACCCCTGCAGCCTTTCCCTGCAATACTGCATCAATGGTACGTATCGGAGCGCTTTTGATTTCATCCTCATTCACCACTCCGATTGAACCCGAAATCAGCTTCCGGCTTGAAGTATTATAACCAACAACAACGAGCTCCCCCAGGTCGATGTTTTCTTCAGCAAGGCTGACATCATGCTTTGTCTGGCCATTTACCGGGACTTCGGTTTTCTTCATCCCCATATATGAAACAACCAGTGTTGCATTGGAAGGAGCTTCAATTTTGTAGGCGCCCGATACATCGGTCGTGGTGCCCCTTTGTGTTTCCTTTACCTGTACCGTAGCTCCGGGAATGGGGGACCCGTCAGAAGAAGATGTTACTTTCCCCGAAACCTGTATGGTTTGTCCCCATAGTGAACCTGCGAAGAAGGTAAACATCAGTAATAAAAGATAGATTTTTCTCATGGGAAGGCTGTTTGGTTAGGTTAATTATCGTAATGGTGAATATTTGATTTCTACAGGAGCAATGTCAAGTCTGACCCCGGTTACTGTGTAGTGATCGTCGCCGTCGGGTTTGTCAGTATAATAGCAATTGGTTTCAGCTGTTTTTTGCAGGATGACAACAAATCCCTGCTCTTTGCCAGTGAAATTGAGGTTATCGATTTTCTCCACACCTTTATTGTCAGCAAGAAATTGTGTTATCAGTCTTTTAAAGTCAGTGGCTGAGGATGATAACATCCCGGTCTGTAAAGGGTTTGAAATATTATTGTTTTCGTGGCCTGCTACGTTACTTTTTCCTGGAGCAGGAATCACTTTCTGTGAAAGTATGTCGTATGAGTCACCGTTTTCGAGGTAACTTACCATAACCTGGCTGACTAACGGCATGTTCTGATGGTATTCGACCAGCGCCTGTGAAGTATTGATCATTGTAACTCCCGACACACCCGCAACTTCAAGCGTTTTGGTTTTTCCAACATAAATTAGTGCTGTGTTTTCATCAATGCCAAAGCCGAGGTTGACTTTTTCATGCAGCATTGCCATGATCAGCCTGCCGATACGCGCCCTCACTTCAAAGTGCTGATCCACCATGCCGGGTGCAAAGAAGCCCAGTCCACGGGTTATGAGCACACCGTTGCTTTCGTCAAAATCCTCTTTCGGGATCACTGTTACAACACCTTTCGACAGGGCAGCCATGCTGTTGCCGCCACCAATCATGGGGTCGCTCATGATGGCTGCTCCTGCACTAGTGCCGCCGATAACCCCTCCTTTCAGGAAAACCTGCCAGACGGCTTCCAGCACAGGAGTGCGGCTGCCGTCGTCATGATACAGCGCGCTTGTAGTGCGCAGCTGGTCACCGCCGGTGAACCAAACACAGGAACAATCGCTCACTTGTTTAGCAACCGAAAGATCATCGCCGTTGTTTTTCCAGGCGGATTCATCAACGTTGGTCGTACTGTCGTCGTCGACAACCGCGAGATGTACCAGGTGAATATTCTCAGGTCTTACGCCATAAGAAACCAGCGTATTCCTGAAAAGTACGAATGACTGCACAGGCGCTCCGCCGGCAGTAGGTATTACGGCAAAAGAAGCTTTTTCCCTGCCCCCTGCCAGCTCGATCAAACGGTTGTAAACGTCAGCATTGTCCGGTTCCATCCCGCCGCCGGCTATTACCAGGCTGCCTGGTGCAAGAACTATTTCGCGAGTTGAATCAGGCTTAGCAGGGTCAGCAGGAACGGCCTGCAATGAGTTTTGGGTTGTTAAAAATAATAAAACGAAAACTGCTGCTATGTTCAACTGTATCATAGGGTATTATCTGGTATTCTTTAGCGAATTTAATATCTAAATGTTTATATAAATATCTTTATGATCAAATTTGTTTCAAATTTGTTAAAACATTTCTGAGATGCTGACATTATTCAAAAACGCACTGGTTTATTCGCCTTCTTTCCTTGGTAAAAAAGATGTACTGACAGGCGGACATTCAATACTGGCAGTTGAAGACCGTATAGAACCTCCTGCAGGGGTTGAAATACAAATTGTTGATTGCGACGGCTTATGGCTGGTCCCCGGGCTTATCGATTCACATGTTCATATTACTGGTGGCGGNGGCGAAGGCGGCCCGGCCAGCCGTATGCCTGAGCTGCAGATAAGTATGATGGTTGAAGGCGGTGTTACCACTGTGATCGGTTGCCTTGGCACCGACGGCATTACCCGCAGTGTTGAAAGCGTGCTGATGAAAGTGAAATCGATTCGTGCACAGGGCATGTCGGCCTGGATGTATACCGGCGCTTACCAGGTGCCTCCGCCCACCATTACCGGCGATGTTGCCAAAGATATTGCACTCTTCGAGGAGATTATAGGTGTGGGCGAAATTGCTATCTCCGATCACCGTTCCTCAGTACCGACCATCCCCGAACTCACCAAATTAACAGCTCATGCCCGCGTTGCCGGAATGATAGGCGGCAAGGCCGGGATTGTGAATATGCACATGGGTGACGCCAGAGATCCTTTCAGGCCGTTGCACGATATTGTGACCAACAGCGAAATGAGCTACCGGCAATTTGTCCCAACCCATTGCAACAGGAACGATTACATATTTAAGGATGCCTGTGAATATGGCAAAAAAGGCTATGTAGACATTACCACGAGTTCCTATCCGTATTACGCTGACGAAGAAATAAAACCTTCAACAGCTCTGAAACTTTTGCTCGAAAACGGTGTTCCGGCCAATCACATCACATTCACCTCGGATGCTTGTGGCTCACTGCCCGGCTTTGATCCGGAGACCGGTAAACTGATAAAGCTCGAAATGGGGCTGCCTTCTTCCATACTCAGAGAAATTAAAGAAGCTGTCACCGATGAGGAATCCCCCTTGAAACCGCTTTGCAGGTTAGCAACCAGCACACCGGCGCAAATTCTGAAACTTGAAACCAAAGGACAAATCGTGCCTGGTTGCGATGCCGACATCCTCCTGCTTGATCAATCATTCGGGATTATACACCTCATGGCCATGGGTGCGATGGTGAAGAAATAAGATACTGATTTGCATAATCTAAAAATCAGACCCCGACCGATGAAATTATCCCGCATCCCAATACTGATCATTCTCCTGTTTCCGGCTTTCCTGTCAGCGCAAAATAACGCATCAACCACTTTTCCCGATATCAGCCGGTTTTCAGCAACACTCGATTACCTGTCGTCTGAATGGATGGAAGGCCGGGAAGCAGGGGAGAAGGGCAGCTCTATGGCAGCCGGCTTTATCGAAACCATGATGCGTTGGGCAGGTTTAAAGCCTTACGGCGATGTTTCAGGGAATGGTCAGCGTAATTACTTTCAGGATTTTGACATTGTCAGGTATAAAACGCTGGCTGCATCTGTGACTATTGAAGACAGAAAAGCAAACAGACCTTTCAATATCNNAGCGCTCAAACAGGAAGAAGACTTTACCGTTCTCTCAGCATATAAAAATGTTGCGGCAAGCGGCCCGATGGTCTTTGCGGGTTATGGTATTCATGCACCGGAGCTGGGGTACGATGATTACAAGGGTTTGGATGTGAAGAACCATGTTGTACTCATGCTTGCAGGNTTTCCCGGGCATAATGACACTACTTCAGCATCGTGGAAGCGTTTTTCAACAACGCTTGAGATACTGGCTTCTAATGAGGAAAAGGTTAAAACCGCAGCCCGTGCAGGTGCGCTTGCGGTGATACTGATCTCGACTGAAAAAAACAAATCATTCGAACCAAAATCCTATAAATCGGATACAACTATCCTTGCGGCACCGGCTGCTGTCTCTGTGGATGCCGAATACGATGACTGGAATTACAGCCTCCGGGCTGATACCGGCCTGCCATCAATTCCATGTTATGCTTTTGCAGTGGAGGCTTCGCATAAGTTGCTGCAAGGAAGTGGCATAAATCCGGAAGAATTTGAGAGAGATCTTTCACAGAACCTGGTTCCGGTTTCATGTCAGCTTAAAAACAAAGTAGTGCGGTTAACTGCGGAGGTTTCACAATCACTGGTAAATGTCAGGAATGTACTGGGTGTGATTCCCGGCTACGATACAAACAGGTGCGTAATAGTTGGCGCTCATTATGATCATCTCGGCATTCGCAACAACATAGTTTATTGCGGAGCCGATGATAATGCTTCAGGTGTTTCAGGTTTGTTGTCAATTGCTTCCAAATGGGTCCAGGCTGTAACGAAACCGCCTGTAAACCTTGTGTTTGCATCATGGACTGCCGAAGAAAAAGGATTACTGGGAAGCGCTTATTTCGCAAGGCATCCTGTTAAAGGTGCCGGCCATATCCTTACATACCTGAACATGGATATGATCTCGCGNGATGATCCTTCCGATTCTGCTCACCGGCAACTGAGCCTTGGTACACGTACCGCCGATGAATACCTCCGGCAGATAGCCCGGGATAACAATTCCACGCTAAGCAAACCATTCTCGCTTGATCTCTGGGATGTAACAGGCCATTCGGGAAGTGATTATGCCTCGTTCGCGGCAATCAATGTACCGGTGATGACTTTCTTCTCGGGATTTCACCCTGATTACCATTCACCGCGAGATGTCTCCTCAAAAGCCGATCTTGCAAAATCAGCATTGATATTGAAGCTGGTTGACGAATGCCTGGCCAGGGTACTGAAACAGATTGACAAATAACTTCTTCTGCCTGGTCTCAGAGAGCAGTATGTACCGATCGCTTTTCATTGCTATCTTTGCATCATAGCTTACAAAACTCCTTCTTCTTGAAAGTACTGAAGTATATCCTCAAATTTCTCTGGCGACTCGTTAAGGCAATTCTCATCTGTTTGGCC
Organism: Lentimicrobiaceae bacterium; assembly: GCA_015657475.1. GTDB lineage: Bacteria > Bacteroidota > Bacteroidia > Bacteroidales > UBA4417 > UBA4417. The sequence continues at coordinate 459,910 of JADLKF010000004.1, forward strand.
ATCATATTGCTTTTTCCTCTACTCTTGTACATAGTTCCTGCAAGGTATAATTTCCCTGAGCCCAGGCCTTTCGAGGGCAATCAATGGTTCAATCCATACCGTGAAATGGACAGCACACACTGGCTGCATGCCAATTATCATATGCATTCCAGGGCCTGGGCCGGCCTCACCGATGGTTCCGAAAACAAGGACCATCATGTGTATGACACGTATCGTAAGGCAGGTTTCGAAAGCGTTTCAATCAGCAATTACCAGTCTATCAATAAACTGTACGCTGACGATTCTTCCTATATCCCTGCCTATGAGCACGGTTACGGATTGTACAAGAATCATCACCTTTGCCTGGGAGCAAAAAGGGTTGTTTGGTTCGATCTGCCCTACGGACAGAATATACATCACAAGCAGTTTATCCTGAACAAGTTGCGTCCGACCACCGAGATTATTTCAGTAAATCATCCGTCGTTTTTTAAGGGATTCAGGCCCGAAGATTTTACGAAACTTACTGGGTACGATTTTATTGAAGTGCTGAACGGCTTCCGCAACTCTGTTCCACACTGGGACTCAGCTCTATCAGCAGGCCGTCCGGCGCTTATTCTGGCCAACGACGACATGCACGACATCAACAATATCAAAGAAATTGGCCGGCGTTTCACAGTGGTCAATGCGCCGTCGAATGCCAGGGGAAAAATCATCAATGCCCTGAAAGAAGGAAATGCATTCGGGGTGTATTACCGGGGAGAAGAAGGTGAATCACTTCACGATAAAACCGGGAAATTTGCACGCCTGCCGGTGATGAAATCCTTTACGGTGTCAAATGATACGCTTCGTATTGAACTTGATACGACGGCTTTCGAATTCAGGTTTTTCGGGCAACATGGCAAACTTTTAAAGAAAACGTCCGGTACCCGGAATGCTTTTTATGTTTTAAAACCTGAAGACAAGTATGTGAGAACAGTCATACTGTTTTCGACAAAAAGCAATCCCGAGGGCCTTCAATTTTTCCTTAACCCGGTAATGCGCAGTGCCGACGGAAATAAACCGATCATGCCGCATGCCACTGTCAATCAAACAATTACGACGCTTACAAGAATCGGTCTGGCACTTATCTTCCTGGTAGTGATAGTGGCATTTATCAGGATAATGCAGGTACGTAAGAAGAAATAGCAAAACTCTTAGTGAATAGTTCCAGGAATCAGCTGGTCAACATGACAGACGAAGCGAAAATAAGCCGTTACCTTGTTCTTTTGCTGATAATTTCGGCGGTTATACGACTCCTGCTTGCCGGTTCTTTCGTGCTGGGCAACGATGAGGTTTATTACTGGACTTACGCCCTGTATCCTTCTGTGAGCTATTTTGATCACCCGCCAATGGTCGCATGGCTCATCAGGCTTTTTACTCTCAACCTGAATCTTAACCACGAGGTTTTAGTCAGGCTGGCGGCAGTAATGGCCGGAACGATAAATATTTTGCTGATTTTCAGCATTGGCAAAAAGCTCAGGGATGAACTTACGGGATGGTATGCTGCATTACTTTATACTGCATCAATCTATTGTTTCATCATAGCGGGAACCTTCATTCTGCCTGATTCACCCCAAACGGTTTTCTGGCTGGCAGCGCTTAGGCTGATGCTCGATGTAATTCCTGACCGACAGCTTTCCAAAGACGGCCGGAAGAAAATGCTCCTCACCGGACTGTTGCTGGGCTTTGGAATGCTCTCGAAATACACTACGGCATTTCTGTGGCTTGCAATGCTTATCAGCATCATTATCTATAATCGCAGGTGGCTGATTGCCTGGCAGTTTTACACCGCAAACCTGCTTGCCCTGCTTGTTTTCTCACCGGTTGTTGCCTGGAATATCTTCAATTCATTCATCAGTTTTGCCTTTCATGGTGAGCGTGTTGCAGTGGCAGACCATATGCTGAATTTAAGCTCTTTGATTACCGAATTGGGTGGAGAGTTGCTCTATTCAAACCCGGTCAATTTCCTGATCATCATCCTGGCGATCATCGCAGTGTTTCGCCGAAGGCCAGAAGCACAGGATTTTGACAGTGTTAGGGTGCTTTTATGGTCGGGGCTGCCGCTCATTGTTATTTTCTGGATTGTTTCACTTTTCAGGAATACGCTCCCGCACTGGTCAGGCCCGGGATATATGACGTTGATTCCGCTCGCGGCGCTCTGGATCCGCTCGCGAAGCAACAGTTATTTCCCGAAAGCTTTACAGGCATCGCTGTTTTTTTTGGCAATCCTTTTGTCATTAAGTATTATGCAGATTACTACCGGCGTTATTCCATGGCCCGGTGAAAGTACCGAAATCAACAAAAAAGGCGAGAAAGATATATCGCTTGAACTTTATGGCTGGAGGACATTACGTAAAGAGTTTTCAGCTATATCAGCGAAATACGAGTCCTCAGGAGAAATGCCTGCCGGGTCGCCAATTGTAAGTTACAGGTGGTTCCCGGCTGCCAACCTGGAATATTATGCTGCCAGGCCATCCGGAAGGTTCGTGATGGCTGCCGGACCGCTGAGCGCAATTCACCAGTATGCTTTTGTAAACAGATTTCACGGCGGGTTCAGGCTTAACAGCGATGCTTGGTATATCACAACAAGCCGCGATTTCAGGCCGCCTGAAAACTTAAAACCTCTTTATTTCCGCCAGGTTTCAGCTCCTGATACGATAACTGTTTTTCGGTGCGGAAATCCGGCATATTACTTCTTTGTCTACAGGTTAAAGGATATGCAGTCAAAGCCTGTTGATCCGTTCATCATTTCCGGTAACAAATGACCAGGAACAAGAGCTTATTCTGAAGGTAAACACACCCTGATTGAAAACCGGCCTTCGGTCACAGGATATAAAATAACAGTTTCTCCCTGGCTCCAGCTGTTTTTTTAAATATTGAACTCAAATTCACCTCTGAGAATGTAGCTTCTTTTCTTTTCTCCGTTTACATCAGTTTTGGCCCTTTAATCACCTGGTTTACAATACATGATGAAACTCCATAATCAATCGGGTCGACACCGGTCGAAAAACTTTGTCCGCCCTGATTATTGATCAGGTAAAGCTGCACTTTCGGGTAAGTATCTCCTGCTAAAGCCAGGTTTCTCCCTTCAATAGTATAAATGTCGCTTTGCTCAACAGGCCGTTTATCAAGCTCTATGCTGAATTCAATATCAAAATCCCTGATCCCTGAATCAAAATGGTTATGCCAGCCGCTCACCGGGCCCGGCGACCAGTAGTTGGTTGCCTCTACGTCCCCTTCCTCCAGTTTGATGTTTTCATTCCGGAAATTAAAACTTACATAGAAAGATTCGCTGAAACCTGCTTCAGGGTCAGGAGCTTTCCTGCAACCTGAAAGACAAATAATTACCAACAGCAATCCAGCCGGAAACAAAAAACGGATGTATTGCTTCATTCTTTACTATCAGTTAATTACCAGTTTTTTAACTTCCACTGCCTCGTTGTTGACAATAAGTTGAACGAAGTACACTCCTTTTGAGAAATTAGAAACATCAATAATAATATTATCCCNGGAAGAATCAGCTGCTTTCGACTGAAGCAATTCGCCGGTTAATGAGCAGATTCTTAATGTGGCATTAGTATTTTCGGGTATTGATAATGGAATGGCGATTTTGTTACTTGCCGGGTTGGGGAAAGGATTGCCCATCAGATAGCCGGATTTCATTGAACCTGTTTCTGCTTTGGTGGGATCGAGCAGTATACTGACTTTGAAATCATCGAAATAATAACCGTCAGCCACCACTCCGCCATCCGATCTGAGTGTGAAACGGAACAACACATCCTTGCCAAGGTAGTCATTCAGAAGTATCGTTTCCTTTACCCAGTCGGTCTGCACTCCGTCGTACAATGGCTGTCCCGATGCCTGGTTCGAATTGCCGGCATGTGTGTATTGTCCTGCAAGGGGAGTCCATGTGAGCCCTTCATTGGTTGATATTTTCACCTGAACATAATCATACCCGGCTTCAAGGTTCCATTGTGCCTCAAATTCAAGCATGGCGAACATGGCATTTTTCAATGATACTGCTGTTGTGGTCGTCGTGCTCTTGTTTGCATTGTTGGCGTAATTTCCTGACGGTGAATCGGTCATTGATTTGGCCGGGGAGTAATATTTCAGTGACGTAAGCGCCCAGGTTCCGGTCCAGCCGGTTATGGTGTTGAGGCTGTCGTTCACGATGGTAACAGGCATGCCGTAGTATTTTACCAATGTATCTGTTAGCTGGTAATAGCCGTTGTCGACGGTAAGTGCGTACTTTAATGTATCACCTGACATAATAAGCGGATCGAGCGTAAAAGCTATGGAATCATCGACTGACTGCAGGAGCTGCATTGCGGTATATTGTTTTGCTTCACCAACAGAGGCAATGGAGCCGTTGAGCGGAGTGATGGTAACCGTGTAAGTCCCGTCCTGCAAACCATAACGCGTAATATTGAATTTGAAATATCCTTCGGGGCTGCTGATGACCATGGGCGATTGATCCTTCACAATGGCGTACTTTCCAACAAGCTGTGCCGACAACAGGCTGAGCAGCATATTGGTCTGGCACAGCGGGATGATACGCGACTGCTGCGGCCAGAACCCGTCAGCATCTCCTCCGACCTCAGGCGTCCACGAGAGGATTTTGTCCTTTGTAGTCTGTTCGCCATACATCCAGTCGTCAGAACCGCCATTGGTGGGATAGATCGTTGTGCTTCCCGGCCCGTAGGTAAAACCGTTCTCGACCGTGAGCAATTTCGAAAACCTGTTAAATAGCAAATCATCGGGGCATGGCTCATCAGTGTAACCCCAGGCATAAAGGAACAGGTTGCTGAACGAGTGATAATTAATTGCTATGCGAAAATCATGACTTTCACAGAAGTGCTTCATGAGCCTTATTTCGGGTTCCGAAAAAGGTGCAGTTCCCCGATAGGTTTCATCATCAGGGTTTGGTGATGAGCCGGTATCATCGTATCCCCACATATACCCGTAATTACGGTTAATGTCGATGCCATAACTTCCGTTCTGGTTCAGTCTGCGGTTTTTGCGCCACATGCCTCCGCCATTCGGCGAGTTGGCTATATTATAAGCATATCCGTCGACATTGAANNTCACCGGTATAAAATACATCTCGGTTGTATCAACCAAGGCTTTGATCAATGAGTTTGATTCGTAATTTTCAAGCAGGTACCACATGTAATATAGAAGGTGCTGCATGCCGATCGGCTCGCGGGCGTGATGCATGCCGGTGTATAGAATTTGCGGTTCAGCTTCGCTTGTTTCAGGGTTGTCGCTGATTTTCACATAGTATATTTCCTGTCCGTTAATCGATGTAATGGTATCGCTTGCAGGATGTTTCACCGTGATCAGGTTGGGATATAATTCGTGCATCAGGTCGAGCTGATCTATCATTTGGTCAATGGTGGAAAATCCACCGCATGTCCCTAGCTGAAAATTGGCAGGTACTGGCCAGGTTTCGGCCAGGGCGGCATCAGGCTCAGTTGACTCATAGTTTTCAGGGTGTAAGTAGCGGTCGGCATAATAGGCTTCAACATCAGGAATCAAAACCTCAAATGAAAATCCGAGTTGCGAGACTTTGGTCAATTCCTCCTGCGAAAGTTCGGCTACCGCCCACTCACCTGACTTGTCAAGCCACTGAATTTCTATGCCTGATTGCAATAAAGTAAGCCCGTTGTGGCCAGTCAGATGTATCTTAACCCGGGAATAGGTCGTTCCGCTTGCCAAGGCTGAAAAGGTCAGCATGATTGCTGCAAAGAGTATGAATATCCGCTTCATAGAGGTTGGTTATAGATTCCAAAACTAAGAAAAAGAGCATTAATCCCGACAGAGCTCTATTTGAGGGATAAGTGGTTGTAAATCAAGTGTAAGGGAGCCGTTGTAAACAGTGTGGCTACTTCCACCTGAAGGTGCTGATGAGGTGGCTGATGTCCTGTTTTACAAAATCAATAACCGGAGCCAGGGAGTCGTTGTTGGGTATGGTGGTGAAATAGAGCGCCCCTCTGAGGAAATTACCGGTGCTGTCGGTCAGGTAGAACTGATATGGCGAAGCGGCGCCGACACCTTTGATGTCGTAGCACACTCCGTAAATTTTGTTTGCCGGGTCAGATACAGTCTGCTGCATGATTCCGCTCGACTTTGGCATGTGTTTGAGTGCCAGTGTACGCGTGTCTTCAGTGAGTTTTTGCAGGTTATTATCAACTTTACGGTAACTGATGTGAATTTTTCCCCTGAACTGCGGGTATACGATATTGATCCAGTCCTTTTGCTCAGGGGCCATTTCGTCGGGGGTGATCTTCGCGTAAACCGGGTATTCAAAAGTATACGGGAATGCTGAGTCGAGGCGGACGTATTGTTTTTCAGGCAAAGCTATCCTGAAGTATCCCCTTGGCTTGGGCGTATAGTTTTCGGAGCATGACATGATGAACAACATCAGCATTGTCATCAGGAGTATCAGGAGTGCAGGCGCTTTTCCGGGAAGGATCATACAAGGATTGTTTCTGTTTCTTAGCTCAATTAACGATAAAAGTAGCAGTATGTTGCTATTCTTNNCAGTGGTTTCCTCTTTGCGGTTAATAATCACCTTCACGCGCTTGATACGGCGCCTGTCGGCTGCCTCTATCCTGAAATCGAAATCTCCGTAAGAAAAGCGCTCATTTGTGCGGGGGATTTTCCCGGCAAGTTCAAGCAGCAATCCTGCTAAGGTGTCGCTCTCACCCTTTGCTTCTTCAAAAACACTGTCACTGATGCCTGTTATTTTGCAAAAGTCGTTCAGCAGGGTTTTCCCTTCAAAAATGTAAGTATCATCATCAAGTTGCGTATAATTTGCGCCATCGCTGTCAGAGTCAAATTCGTCGTTGATGTCGCCTACAATCTCTTCTATGATGTCTTCCATCGTAACAATACCCGAAGTGCCTCCGTATTCATCGACTACCACCGCCATGTGTATTTTTCTCGACTGAAACTCTTCCAGCAACTCATCGATAGGCTTGTTTTCGGGAACGAAGAAGGCGCTTCGTATGAGCCGGGTCCATTCAAAATCAGCACCGCTGTCGAGGTGGGNGAGCAGGTCTTTAATATACAGTATGCCGGTTACTTTATCAGGCGTTTCATCGTAGGTGGGAATGCGCGAATAACCCGAGTCTACCACTACTTTTATTACCTGACTGAAAGGTTCCGTTATTTCTATGGCAGTAACATCAATGCGCGGACGCATAATTTCACGTACCGTAATATCGCCAAACTTAGTGATGCTTTTGAGTATTTTCCGGTCGTCCTCATTGGTATTGCCATCGGCAGTTATATCAATCGCGTCGGACAAATCTTCCATGGTAATGGAGTATTTACGGTTCTCCATCCTTTTGTCAATAATATTGGTTGCAGTGGTGAGGATATAACTTAACGGATGCAACAAACTGATTATGAGCCTGAGAGGCCTTGCCATGAAACGTGCAGTTCTTACCGGGTTGGTATTTGCATAAACTTTTGGAATAAGTTCGCCGATAAGCAGGATGAGCGATGTGACCACAATCACCTGGACGACAAATGCGATCACCGGGTGAGTGGAAATATCAATGAATGAGTTGGTTATATAAGTTGAGAGAATAACAATGGCTACATTCAGGAAGTTATTGGCGATAAGGATTGTGGCAAGCAGGCGTTTGGGCTGTTCCAGCAATTTTATGGCCAGCTGATCAGCAGGGGTCTTGCCCGATTCGAGTTCATTGAGCTGACCCGGTGATAAGGAGAAATAGGCTACTTCACTGCCCGACATCAGCGCTGAGCAAACCAGCAATAACGCCAGTATGGCGAATAAAAAAGCCATGTTGAGGATAATGTGCCAGCCCACGGTTTGTATGGCTGAAAGGATCAGCAGCGAAACATGGTGGCCGGATAAAAAATACTCCACGCTATAAATTCAAATTGGTAAGGCTCACAAAGATACAAAAGTGTTCAACGCTTGTGATTAGTCTTCGCCTGGAGCATTTTGCTGCAAATATTTTTCAATCAGTCTTGGCAACGGGAATTTTTCAATTTCCATGGCGTTAACTATCTGGTAGTTCATCATCGCGGCAGTCCGGGCCTGTAATCGTATCCTGAAGAAGCGGGCAATAATTTTCCGGTGTGTAAGCAGGTGAGTAAATGGTTCGCTCACCTGTTTGAGTACCCATTGCTCACCGAGTAAATTGCGGGCTTCGGCTGATTTGCCAAGTTCATCCGCATCAATTATCCTGTCGTTTTCAACCGAAGGGAAATCATACAGGTTGTGCCATATGTCGCGCCCGGTTCGCTTGTTTAGCAGTAAATGTTCTCCGTCTTCATCGCGAATTGTTATTACCAGGTAGTTGAAATATCTCAGGCTCACGATGGGTTTAGCCTGCAATACCGGCAAATTATCAACCTGCCGGCCGGCATATGCAAAACAATGCTCCATCAAAGGACAACTGCTGCATCCCGGTGAGGCGGGCGTACACTGCAATGCACCGAATTCCATCACTGCCTGGTTAAAATCTCCCGGTTTAAGCCCCTTCATCAACTCGTACATAGTGCCGGATATTTGTCGGTAGCCTTCAGTGGTTTGTGCGTTTTCGGTTATTCCGAAGATCCGTGAGATCACCCTTATCACATTGCCGTCAACCACCGGCACAGCTTCGTCAAATGCTATTGAAGCGATGGCAGCCGCAGTGTATCTGCCTATTCCGGGCAGTTTGAGAAGCTCGGCTGAAGTGGAGGGGAAACGGCCATGATAATTCTCGGTGATGATTTTAGCTGTCTTATGAAGATTCCTGGCCCTGGAATAATAGCCGAGCCCCTGCCAGTTTTTGAGCACTTCGGTTTCGCTGGCAGCAGCCAGGCCGAACACGGTGGGGAAATTGGCTGCAAACCTGAGATAATAGTCCATTCCCTGGTTTACGCGTGTTTGCTGCATGATCACTTCCGAAAGCCAGACCAGGTATGGGTCACGTGTATCGCGCCAGGGGAGCGCCCGTTTGTTGCCGGCGTACCATGCCATCAGTATATCGGAAACACAATGGTTCATGCCTCAAAAGTAGTTGATTTCCGTTTGTTGCCGATTTGGCTTGAACCTCATTATTCCGATCCGGAAATGCAACCATTATAGAGAATAATATTCTGAATTCTGGCTCCTGGCTCCTGTATTCTTTCAGAAATAGAATTTTTAGACAGTTTCTAAATTTAAATTTTCTCGGGTATTTATTTGGGGAAACAAAAAGTTCCTATATTTGCAGCCCGTATAAAAAATTTAGTATCAATTCATTAAACATACTAAGCAATGACAAAAGCAGAAATCGTAGCTGAAATTGCCAACAAGACCAATATTGAGAAATTGGCTGTACAGCAAACAGTTGAAGCATTCATGGATGCAATCAAAGATGCCATGGCTCATGGTGAAAACGTTTACCTCAGGGGCTTTGGAAGTTTCATCGTTAAGAAAAGGGCTGAAAAGACCGGCAGGAACATTTCCAAGAACACTACCATCATTATCCCGGCTCACAACATTCCTTCATTTAAACCCGCAAAGGTTTTCGTGACAGAAGTGAAATCAAAAGTGAAGAAATAAAGAATCGCCTAAATTAACTGATCATGCCAAGCGGAAAAAAGAGAAAACGCCATAAAATGTCAACGCACAAGCGGAAAAAACGCTTGCGCAAGAACAGGCATAAAAAGAAATAATTTTCCTTTTGAACTTTTAATTTCATCACATGGAATCAATAGTTGTTTCATGTGATGAAATTTTTATTTCTGAAACTGTATACTGACTTCGACAGCCTATTTATTAACTTTGAAGCCTTAAACTTGCATACACTCCAAGACTTTTCCCGGTGAACAAGGAACTGATTATCAATGCCGGCCCTAACGAAGTGAACATTGCCCTTCTCGAGGATAAGGTTCTGGTAGAGCTTAATAAGGAAAAAACCAACAACAATTTTGCTGTTGGTGACGTGTATTTGGGCAGGGTTAAAAAAATTATGCCCGGGCTCAATGCCGCTTTTGTAGATGTCGGATATGAAAAGGATGCCTTCCTGCATTACCTCGATCTGGGTCCGCAGGTTAACTCGCTGATCAAATTCACCAAGATGGGCATGTCGGGGAACACGGCACACCTGACGATGAACGAATTTGAAACGCTGCCCGATATCGAAAAAACCGGGAAGATTGGCCAGGTGCTCTCGAGCAACCAGCAAATACTCGTTCAAATTGCAAAAGAGCCTATCTCAACAAAGGGCCCGCGCATATCCTCCGAAATTTCTTTTGCAGGCCGGTATCTTGTGCTCGTGCCTTTTTCGAATCGCGTTTCCATATCACAAAAAATTAAAAGCGCCGACGAACGCAACAGGCTCAAGAGGCTCATCATGAGCATCAGGCCGAAGAATTATGGCGTGATAATACGTACGGTTGCCGAAAACAAGAAAGTTATCGACCTCGATAACGACCTGAGCAGCCTGGTGCAAAAGTGGGAATCCATTGCAGCCAAGCTGCCTGCCGCTAAAGCACCCCAGAAAATACTCAGCGAATTAGACCGCACTTCAGCCATTCTTCGCGACCTGCTCAACGATTCGTTCAACAACATTCATGTTGACGACAGCGTTGTTTACGAGGAAGTCCGCAACTACCTGCGCACCATTGCTCCCGACAAGGTTGATATCGTAAAGCTGTACAAAGGTAAAATTCCTATTTACGAAACGTTTGGCGTTGACAAGCAGATAAAGAATTCATTCGGGAAGGTAATCACCATTAAAAGCGGCGTTTACCTTATCATTGAACATACCGAGGCATTGCATGTCATCGATGTAAACAGCGGNCACAAGGTGAACAGCGAGATAAGCCAGGAGGGAAATGCCCTTGCCGTGAATATGGAAGCGGCGGTGGAAATTGCCCGCCAGTTGCGACTGCGCGATATGGGCGGCATCATCGTTATCGATTTTATTGATATGCATGACGGCCACAACCGGCGGAACCTGTATCAGAAGCTGAAGGATGAAATGGCGAAGGATAACTCCAAGCACAGCATCCTGCCGCCAAGCAAATTCGGGCTGGTGCAGATCACCCGGCAGCGTGTTCGCCCCGAAACCACCGTGCAGGTATTGGAAAAATGTCCTGCCTGTGAAGGAACCGGCGAAATAAAGCCCAGCATCATCCTTACCGATAATATTGAGAACAACATCCGTTACCTGTTGCAGGACCAGAACGAGCAGTACCTGAAAGTTACCGTTCATCCTTACCTGTATGCTTACCTGCGCCAGGGCGGACTATTCCGTTCAATACAATGGAAGTGGTATTTTACTTATAAAAAATGGATTCGGCTGGCTCCGGTAGCAGCTCAGCATCTTCTTGAATATCATTTCTTTAATAAAAACCAGGACGAGATCAAGCTGTAAGTTCGGTTAATGGTTAATGGAAAACCGTTAATGGTTTTCGCCCTAGGTTAAACATATTCTTTTCAGTTAATATAGAGCCGGTTATCAACTAATCAGCTGATCGACCAATCAAAATCCCTGACTGCGGCAAGCAGGCCGTTGAAGAAGGTATGTTCTTCAGGCCTGAAGGCCTTGTCTATAGCATTACCACGAACTATCGCAGGGAACAGGGCATGCTCAATAATATAATTTTAGTAGATTTGTTTGACCGCGCTACGCGAAAGGATTACCATGGGTGAGAAAAGTTCGTGCAGAAGCGGGGTAAAACAATTATTATAATGGATTTAAAATTCGCCGAAGATGAAAAGGGGAATTAAAAATAGTTTGTGCGTATTTCTTTTTGTGCCAAGCATAACATTTATTATTGCTTGCGAAAGAGATAAGTCAAACTCAATTAATACCATTATTACATATATTTCCGATACAACATCGATACACAATGATAAAAGAAATGATACAGTGGCGATATATTTTATTTCATTCTTTGATCAGGATACAGTCGAAATCTATGTAAATGGCAGTTTTTTCTCTAAACAAATAATTAGTACAGATGAAATGGTTGGTAGCGCTTTTCTCTTACAAATCGGTCCTTCTAAAAAAGTCAAAAAGATTGGAGTCAAGATTAATCGGAAAAATATAATTACATTAAATTGTGACATGAATAATCAGTTGTTTCTAGTAAATAAAATAAACAATGACACTGTGAGAATTAAAGCAGTTACGTCATTTCCTTCTTTTCGTTAAGTAGTTTTCATTTTACCAACCTTTCCTGCTGCTGACCCGGTTCCGAAATCTATCGGAATGTAATCCGTACCAACCGGACTTTCGTTTAATTGCTATTTTTACTTCCATCAATAATCTTACGTTGAGCAAAAAGTACAAATTCCATAATACCTCGCTACCGTGCAAATCCTTTCGCGTGGTAATTGATCTTTGTTACTTTTGTTGAGTAAATCTCCTCTGTCCCCCGCTCAGCAGAACATGCGGAGGTGGCAATATTAAGAACCCGGAGTTATCAAACCAATTCCAGTTTGTATGCAAACCTTTTAATAATCAAGTCGATGCGAATATTAAATTTCATTATTGGCCTCAGTACCATAGCACTGACAGCATCATTGTTTTTTGGATGTGATGTTATCGACAGCGGAGTTAAAGTAATAAATAGAACTAACAGGGTTGTGTATTACAAATGCATGCCTGACAGTTCGTATAGCGAGCTTTTCAATGAAATCAGGCAGCAGAAAGAGTCATTTAAGGATGACTCGCTGGTTGTAAGAAGATATTTCAGGGAAATACGGCCTGAGATTGATACCATAAGCGAAGCAATGCCGGGATCGTGGGACAAATATTTCAACAAGCCGGGTAAAAAGATCTGGATATTTACCATTCCTGATTCTCTCATAAATATGCCGGTAAGAAGCATAGCAGATATTAAAAGTGTTGTGAAAACAAGGAATGGTTACGATAAATCATACCTGACTAATCATCATTGGGTTATCGGTGTTACAGAATAAGTCCTGTTGTCAGTATCATGCCGGACCAATAATCAGGCTGAGCTATCAATAACTCCCGCTGTCGGTAGTGTTCCAAAAAATAAAAAGTAAATATATTATCCGTAGTTATTCGCCCTTTAAAGGGCTCATGAGAACGATACCCCATTGAAGCCGTTTTAGTATTCAGGGCCGAAGATTATGTTTATAGCAGCGCTTCAGACTATACGGGGTGTAAAGGAATGATAGATATATTTGTTATCTGAGAAGAAAGTATGCGAGATTAAATAAGCAATGGCACGGATTACACACTGATAGCTAACGGAACCACACCAGCAGGGATATTGAGAATGCTACGGTTAAAATACGGATTCCTTCTGGAGAAAAGAATACTTCTTATATTCATCGTAACCCAATAGATAATGGGACTTTCTGGAAAAACCTATTTGAACAGATTTCAAAAGAACTTTCAAAGCTAAACCCTCAAAATCAATGAAAACACAACAATTAGTTTGATTAAAATAGGATTAAGTGTACTCAGTGTATTTTGCCTATTCGTTTATATAATACTAAATATGTTTAGCAAGAACGCAACAACATATAAATTTACGTTTGAGGAGTTAATTATATGGATAGTAATTCTTTGGCTCTTATTAAGTCAGGCTTTAATCTTTATTAAAGCCATTAAAGCCATTCTTCAAAAAATTTAACCAGCCGTTGCCCATAGTGTTCCACAATTAAGAGGAAGAACAGCAAAACGCCTGGCATTTACCTGGCGTTTTGCTTATAAAGGCAAACTGTCTCTGTTTACCTATAATAATAAAGGCATCCAAGAAGATCTTTACCATGCTTAAATCCTGTTATGGTAGTTTTTTTGATGATTTTATACTGTGTCTGCCTTTCTGAATGCACCTCATCCCCTCCCTTCTCCTCAAGGAGAAGGGCGACCGATCGTACCTAAAGGACATTTTGTACATTTATACCAGGTTTTTGCCGTATGGTCTATATCACAAAATCATTTCAGGGTACACTGAATTTCGGAGCAAAGAGAGAAATCTTCGAAAATGCGAAGGAATTACGTAAAAACCAAACCGAAGCCGAAAGAGTGCTTTGGGAACTTTTACGTTCGCGCCGATGTGGCGGACTGAAATTCAGGAGGCAGCATCCGGTTAAGGAATTTATTCTCGATTTTTATTGCCACGANGTATTATTAGGCATTGAAGTTGACGGCGCGGTGCATGAAAATGACATGGCAAAGGAGTATGACCAGAACCGGACAGCCGAACTGGAATCTTTCAGTATTTCCATCCTCCGATTTAAAAATGAAGAAGTGCTTAACAATCTCTCAAAAGTAAAATCTGAAATACTCAATAAATTAGCACAGTTACAACGTGAAAGGGCTGAAAAATCAAACCTTATAAAAGATAAATCAATGTAAATGCATCTATGCCCATTAACAATCCAAACTCGTCAACAACCTCTCCTTGAGGAGAGGGCAGGGAGAGGTGAGAACCCGGATACCGAACCAAATACATACAGCTTTTTTTGTAAAGGATATTCACCTGGCAGAAGATGAATTATATGCACAATAACCCTGTAGAAGCAGGTTTGGATGAAAAGCCGAGGACTATCTATACGGTAGTGCAAGAGATTATATTGGTAAAGGAAAAGGATTGATGGAAATCCATCCGATCTAATCAGAGTCTTAAGTCTCAGACTCAGGACAGCTTTTTATTATTTTTGAATAGTGATTCTCAGGACAGTGGGGGTAGAACATTTAAAATCGGAAGGAAGAGATGATGAAAAAACAAAAACAGTTTAACCGTTTATTGAAGAGTAAATTAATAAAACCGAGTATTGCGTTATTAATAGTAATTGTGTAGTTGTAGTTTTAAGTATTAAATCATACAAATCACCAGTACAAAGAAAATTAATAGGTACGTGGACAGTTGAAATAGAAAAATGTAGGGTTTCAAACAGAGATTGGAATTGGACACTTAATACAATTGATGTCATTGACAAGAACAGATGTAGAATGCCTACTATTTGCGATGAGAAAACCACAACTGAGAAACGATGGGAAGAAGCCACAGGTAAGTGGAAAGTCATAAGCTCAGATCCTGATTCTGTTTTTTTTCGATGTACCAAAAAATCCTTTATATGGGAAATATGCTATCCGATTTTTTATAGATAAAAATGGTTATAGGAATATGAGCAATAATATCTATAAGATAGAATTAAAAATGATTCTACATATTTGATTTGTAACAAAGGCGGTATTTTGTATAAAGGTGATGTCCAAGATTGGGCAGATAAATAGGCAGGGCTGTCGCTAGTGTTCCAAAAATAAAAAGTAAAAGAGCTATCCTTAATTTATTCGCCTCTTAAAGGGCTCATGAGAACGCTACCCCATTGAAGCAGGTTTAGTATTCAGGGCCGAAGATTATGTGTATAGCAGCGCTTCAGACTATACGGGGAGTAATGGAATGATAGATATATTTGTCATCTGAGAAGAAAGGATGCGAGATTAAATAAGCAATGGCACGGATTACACACCGATAGCTATCGGAACGCGCCAGCGGGCGTATTGCTTATAACGGGCTAATTGTCTCAGTTTACCTATAGTAATATAGGCATCCAAGAATATCTTAACCACGCTTAAATCCTGTTCCGGTAGTTTTTTGATGATTTTATACTGTGTCTGCCTTTCTGTAAGCACCTCATCCCCTCCCTTCTCCTCAAGGAGAAGGGCGACAGATCGCACCTAAAGGACATTTTGTACATTTATACGAGGTTTTTGCCGTATGGTCTATATCACAAAATCATTTCAGGGTACACTGAATTTCGGAGCAAAGAGAGAAATCTTCGAAAATGCGAAGGAATTACGTAAAAACCAAACCGAAGCCGAAAGAGTGCTTTGGGAACTTTTACGTTCGCGCCGATGTGGCGGACTGAAATTCAGGCGGTAGCATCCGGTTAAGGAATTTGTTCTTGATTTTTATTGCCACGAGTATTTATTAGGCATTGAAGTTGACGGCGCGGTGCATGAAAATGACATGGCAAAGGAGTATGACCAGAACCGGACAGCCGAACTGGAATCTTTCGGTATTTCCATCCTCCGATTTAAAAATGAAGAAGTGCTTAACAATCTCTCAAAAGTAAAATCTGAAATACTCAATAAATTAGCACAGTTACAACGTGAAAGGGCTGAAAATTCAAGCCTTATAAATGATAAATCAATGTAAATGCATCTATGCTCATTAACAATCCAAACTCGTCAACAACCCTCTCCTTGAGGAGAGGGCAGGGAGAGGTGAGAACCCGGATATCGAACCAAATACATTCAGCTTTTTTTGTAAAGGATATTCACCTGGCAGAAGATGAATTATATGCACAATAACCCGGTAGAAGCAGGTTTGGTTGAAAAAGCCGAGGACTATCTATACAGCAGTGCATGAGATTATATTGGTAAAGGAAAAGGATTGATGGAAATCCATCCGATCTAATCAGAGTCTTAAGTCTCAGACTCAGGACAGCTTTTTATTATTTTTGAATAGTGATTCTCAGGACAGCGGGGGTAGAACATTTAAAATCGGAAGGAAGAGATGATGAAAAAACAAAAACAGTTTAACCGTTTATTGAAGAGTAAATTAATAAAACCGAGTATTGCGTTATTAATAGTAATTGGTGTAGTTGTAGTTTTAAGTATTAAATCATACAAATCACCAGTACAAAGAAAATTAATAGGTACTTGGACAGTTGAAATAGAAAAATGTAGGGTTTCAAACAGAGATTGGAATTGGACACTTAATACAATTGATGTCATTGACAAAAACAGATGTAGAATGCCTACTATTTGCGATGAGAAAACCACAACTGAGAAACGATGGGAAGAAGCCACAGGTAAGTGGAAAATCATAAGCTCAGATCCTGATTCTGTTTTTTTCGATGTACCAAAAAATCCTTTATATGGAAATATGCTATCCGATTTTTTATAGATAATAATGGTTATAGGAATATGAGCAATAATATCTATAAGATAGAATTAAAAAATGATTCTACATATTTGATTTGTAACAAAGGCGGTATTTTGTATAAAGGTGAAGTCCAAGATTGGGCAGATAAATAGGCAGGGCTGTCGCTAGTGTTCCAAAATAAAAAGTAGAAGTATTATCCGTAGTTTATTCGCCTCTTAAAGGGCTCATGAGAACGCTACCCCATTGAAGCAGGCTTAGTATTCAGGGCCGAAGATTATGTGTATAGCAGCGCTTCAGACTATACGGGGTGTAAAGGAATGATAGATATATTTGTTATCTGAGAAGAAAGTATGCGAGATTGAGTAAGCAATGGCACGGATTACATTCCGATAGCTATAGGAACCGCGCCAGCGGGGGGGGGGGCAATAATTACTATGATTTTACAAAGTAAAGATTATGAATCCTTTATATATAATCATCATCTTTCTTTTGCTGACAGTAATTACTATTTTAGTAGCCTATAGAGCAGTGATTATTCTTAAATCTAATAATGAAAGAGCTCGAAATAAGCTATTTATAATTAATAAAGTTGATAATCCCCAAAAACAAGAGACAATAAATAAAATAAATATTGTAACCAATATTATTATATCCTTGATAATAGTTGGTTCAATAGCTTTTTTCGTATTATTTTTTCTTATGGATTACTAATCCTTCCCGGTTGAAGCCGTTTTAGTATTCAGGGCCGAAGATTATGTTTATAGCAGCTCTTCAGACTATGCGGGGTGTAAAGGAATGATAGATATATTTGTTATCTGAGAAGAAAGTATGCGAGATTAAATAAGCAATGGCACGGATTACACACTGATAGCTATCGGAACCGCGCCAGCGGGGGGGGGGTAGAAAAGCGAAAGGAGGATGAAAAAAATGATTTTTATAAAGATTTTCGCGGGCGTTTTATTGATTGTTTTTGGAATTCTTACATTTATAAAGGAGAGAAAAGATAGGAACAAGGAGGATTCATTTTCACATTTAGTATCTGAATCTGTTAAATTTCAGGGCTATCTTGTTTCAATTGTTCTCATTGTAATAGGCTTAGGTTTAATCATTTCATGCTTTTAGTCTCAGTTATCCTTAGTGTTCCATAGATAAATACTATCCGAGGTTTTCAACTTTGGATACCGATAAACTGTCAGAATCAGAATTTGCAGGATGGCAGAATTATCAGAATTAAATATTCATAATACTGTCCCCAAAAGTGTGTAATTAATTATTCCTCAACTAATCTCCCTACCTTCATGACCATTAACCCTGCTGCCGCCCGCAGGACCGCGCAAGGCAGGGAGGCAATTACCCATTTACTATTAACCAATCAACCAATTAACCAATCAACCCTTCACCATCCTCACCTCATAATCCATCCCGATAAGCACATCGGCCATCGGTTTGAGCGACTGCACCATCTGGTGCTCTTTTTCCAGTACCGCCATACGGTAGTCGTTCTGAGGCTCCTTGCCGCGGACAACCTGCGCTTTTTTGGTTTCGTGGTAGGTGAGTTCAATAAAAATACGAAGGTCAATACCTTCGGTTTTTATGGCATAGAGTCCGTCGATCACCAGCATGTCCACTGTTGAATAGTCGGTGGTTAACTGGTCAACCTGCTCGGTAACCAGGTCCACACAAGGGCCGGTGGATACTTTACCATCTTTGAATTCCTGTACATTGCGGTAAAGGGTGTCCCAGTCGTATTCCCCGTAACCAACCACGTTTTCGATGCCGTGTTGCTTGCGCCATTCGGTACGCAGCAGCGGCAGGATGCGGTAATAGTTGTCGATATGCAGAGGTTTGGCAAANNAAATGCCGTGTTTGCGCAATCCTTTTGAGATTACATGTGCCAGCTCCGATTTGCCTGAACCCGATTCACCTGAAATACCGATGATCATTTTGGGTTTGCGTTCCGACAGGATTTTTTCTATGATGATGTCACCCGCTTTCTGGTGTTTCTCGGTGATTAACAGAACATCTCCAAGCATCTTACTTTATTATTTAACGTTTGTTAATTGTCATTTATCATTTCCTTCTCTACCTACCAATGTCCAGGATCATGGTTTTATCAGCCGGAACCTGATGTTTTTCTCCGTTGATCTCAACTGTGGTAGTTGCGTTGGCCTGAATGGTGATTGAGTCGTGTGTTACATTGAAATGGTAATCTGCTCCCCTGAAAGTAAAACCAAACTCAATGCCTTGCCATGATGCCGGCAGGGCAGGGTTTATTTTCAGGATTTCGCCCCGAANGTCGATGCCTGCATAGGTGGTGATGGCAATGAGAATGGTACNGGCCATAACGCCTGCATGGATGCCTTCGGCGGTGGTGCCGCCCTGTATATCCACGTAATCGCTGGCCAGCGCATCGCTGTATAGCTCCCAACTCATATCGTGGTTGCCTGCAAGGGCTGCCAGTTTCGAATGAACAATACGGCTGAGTGTGCTGCCGTGCGAGGTACGCTTAAAATAGTATTCGAGATTTTTCTCCAGGTAGTCACCAGGCAAAGCATAGCCCAGGTTGGCAAGGATGCCGTCAACCGTTTCTTTGTCAAGATTATAGAACGTCATGAGCGCATCTGCCTGCTTCGAAACCTTAAAAGCATCCGGTGTCAATCCTTCCGACTTCAGGATGCGGTCCATACGGTAAATGTTACCGTATTTGGCCTTGTAATAATCCCAGTCCAGCTCTTTGAGGTCGAAATAGCCGTCGTACTGGGCAATGATGCCATCGTTGCTGACGGGTATTGCCAGCTTTCGCGAAATGTCATTCCAATGACTCAGTTCCTCCTCTTCCAGGTTGATGAGGTTTTTTAATCGTTTTATCTCTTCAGATCCAATGATTTCCTTTATTTTATCAACCTTTGAGAACATCCAGGCAGCCATCAGGTTGGTATAGGCGTTGTTGTTAAGCCCGCCTTCTTTTGCCTCAGGATATTGTTCATGAAATTCATCCGGGCCCATCACTTTCCTGATGTCGTAACGGCCGGATTTCTCATTCCATTCCGATTTAGAAGCCCAGAACCTGCAGATTTCGAAAAACATTTCAGCCCCGTATTGCTTCATGAAACCGGCATCGAGTGTTATCGAATAATACTGCCAGATATTATAGGCAATAGCCAGTGAAACATGGCGCTGCAGCGAACTGTGGTCGGGGTCCCATTGACCGTTCAGCGGGTTGAGGTGGATGATCTGCGTTTCTTCCCTGCCGTCGGAGCCGCTCTGCCAGGGAAACATTGCTCCCAGGTAACCGTATTCTTTGGCGTAAGCCCGTGCCTGGTCAAGGCGCTTGTAGCGATACATGAGCATGGCTTTTGCCACTTCGGGGAGTTGAAGATCATACAACGGCAGTATGAAAAGTTCATCCCAGAATATGTGCCCCCGGTATGCCTCACCGTGTAGTCCGCGTGCCGTGATGCTTGCATCAATGCCTGCATTGTTGGGCGACATGGAGACCATCAGGTGATAAAGATGCAGCCTGATTAGCTCCTGCGCAAAGCGGTCACCGGTAATTTTAATGTCAATTTTCTCCCAGATAGCTGACCACACTTCGGCACTCTCTTCGAGAAGAGTATCAAAATCAGGTGCCTGGCTAATAGCTTCGAGTGATTCGGCAAGCGGATCGTTTACGTCGTCGGGTTTGGAAGTGTAAATGGCGACCTTCTTTACCATTGTATAAAGGTTTCCCTGCTCGACGGCAAAAGTGGTCTCACCGTATACTGCGCCGGGTTCGGTGTGAGATTCCGGCAGGTAACCTTTTGGGGTAAGATCGGAATAAAACTGGCTGACAGATGCTACCGCAATTTGTATACGGGATTGGGTTGTTTCGACAAGCAATTGCTGCAGGTTGCCCTCAGCTAATTGCTCAATTGGCTTTAAATGTTTTTGATTCAGGCTCTTATAACGATCGACGCCGGCATTAATGATAGCGCCGTTAATTCCTGTTCTGATGGTGATGTTACCGGAATAGTTTAACGGAATGATAGTATAGCGTAAGGCTGTCATGTGCTGTTCCTTCATGGAGGCCAGCCTGTCGCTGATGATGAGCGTTTCGTTGCCGAGCCTGTCACGTACTTCGAGGTGCCTGGTGAAAAGGCCGGTACGGAAATCGAGATGGCGCTCAACATAAGTAACCTCACATTTATCCACATCCACCCAGTTGCCATCATTGATCCTGAATGTAACCGGCAGCCAGTTGGGGATATTTACAAAATCTTCATTCTCAACATCTTTACCTGATATTGGGGTGATCAGGCGGTTGTAAAGTCCTGCTACATAAGTTCCGGGGTAATGTGAAGGGCCTGCCTTGGTCTCCTCCATGGCGCCGCGGGTTCCTAAATAACCGTTCCCTACGGCGAGTAATGCTTCGCGCGTTTTTTCCTTTGCCGGTTCAAAAGTATGATAGGTAATGCTCCAGCTATCCTCCTCCATCCCTTCATCAAACCATGTGCTGATGGCTTCAATATCAATCTCTTCCATGTCTTTTACCACGATGTCGGCACCGCTGGCATAGAGTTCGGCGCTGTTGTTTTCGCGGGCAATACCGATCACAAGCCCGAAGTTTCCTTTGCGTCCGGCAGCAACTCCCGATACGGCATCTTCAACAACAACACTCCGTGCAGGATTGCAGTTGAGGTTATTGCAGGCAGTGACGAAAATGTCGGGTTCGGGTTTGCCTTTAAGGCTAAGTTCGGCGGAAACAACCCCGTCGACCCGGGTTTCGATCAGATCAAGTAACCCGGCTGATTTCAGCACGGTATAACAGTTTTTGCTTGAAGATGCTACCCCGATCCGGATGTGGTCCTCTATGAGGCTGTGAATAAACCTAACAGTAGAATCGTAGACCTGCACACCTTCCCGGTCGAGCACTTCATTAAATGCCAGGTTTTTNNTCCGGTTACCCAGGCCGCAAACAGTTTCTTTTCCCGGTTCATCCGACGGATCACCAAAAGGAAGTTCAATGCCACGCGAAGCCAGGAATGATCTCACGCCGTCGTAGCGGGGTTTGCCATCCACGTATGGAAGGTAATCGCCCTCGTGTGTAAATTCCCTGAATGGTTCGCCCAGACGCTTTTCACGGGCTCGAAGGTATTCATCAAACATCTGCTTCCAGGCATGGCCATGGACAAGCGCTGTGGTGGTGATCACACCATCAAGATCAAAAATTACGGATTCGAAGTTGAGTTTTGACATGGAAGAGTTTGAAAGTTCGAAAGTTTGAGAGCCTGCCTGCTGTGCTTATGCCTGCGCGGGGCAGGCAGGTTTGAGAGTTCGAAAGTTTGAAAGCCTGCCTGCTGTGTTAAAGACTGCAGGAGGCACGCAGGTTTGAGAGTTAGTTAATGTTTAAGAACTACCAGAATTATGCAGAGAACTACTAACCACTTACTAATTAACTATTGACTATTAACCATTAACCATTAACCATTAACCATTAACTAATCATCCATTAACCATTAACTGATCATCCATTAACCATCACCCACCTGAATCCAAGAGGTTCAATTTCAGGGGTTAATGGTTTATTTAACAGGTCGTTTTTGCTGCTAATGCCATGCGGCAGGTCAAAAGTAACGACATGATCCGTCATGTTGTGAATCACAAGGAGCTTTCCATTCTCATGCTCACGGTAAAATGCCAGCAGGCTCCCGGGTTGTGCTCCGGGCAGGTCGGTAAATTTTATTGTTCCCCGGCCGAACGCTTTGTATTGCTTCCGAATGGTCAGCATTTGCCGAAGCGGGTAAAACACACGACTGCTGATACTTCCCCGGTCTTTCAGGTCTGATTCCAGCGAGGCCCAGTCAATCTTGCCGCGGGCAAGAAAACGGGTATCATCTTTGCCGACGAGTTTGATCATTTCATTGTAATAATCCTCATCATTCAGTTTGCCGAATTCATCACCGTAATATATCACGGGGGTGCCGGGCAAAGTGAGCATTACAGAATACGCCAGCAGTATTTTCTGCGGGTCACGCCTCATGAGTTCCGACAGGCGTGCGGCTATGCCTTCACCCAGGCGGAAATCCCATTTAGGGTTATGACAATAGTTTTCGTGAATAAACTTTCTTTCTTCCTCGGTTACATAAACCAGTTCGAGGCTAAGTTCATCATGACAGCGCAGGAATGTAAACCATTGTCCCATTGAAGGCAGCCCGGGAGTAACTTCCGGTCCCAGAATTTCTTCAACAGGCTTGCCGTTCTGCATGGCAATGGCTTTATAGATACGGGGCATCAGCGGGAAATGATATGCAGCATGGCATTCATCGCCATTACCCATGTACTGTACCACCTTGAAAGGAGTCTGGCAGGCTTCAGCAAGTAAAAGGGTACCGGGGCGGATATAATCAAGTATTGCCCTGAAAAATTTTACCACAACATGTGTGAGGGGATGATTTTCGCAGGCGGTACCTTGTTCTTTCCAGATATAAGGGATCGCATCAGCTCTGAAGCCGTCGATACCGCGGTTTTGCCAGTAGAGCAAATGACGGCACATGGCAAACAGCACTTCAGGGTTCTTATAGTTCAGGTCAGGCTGGAAATTAAAGAAACGGTGAAAATAGTACTGGTCGCCGCTTTTCTCCCAATTAGATTCCTCGATGCCTTTAAATATGATCCTGGCATCCTTGTATTCATCCGTATTATCGCTCCAGATAAAAAACCGGCGGTACGGGTTCGTTTTACTCTTTACTGCTTCCTTAAACCAGGGGTGCTGATCAGAAATATGATTGACAGCAATGTCAAATATGACCCGAATTCCCCGTTTATGTGCTTCGTCCAGAAAATGATCGAAAACCTTTGTCCTGTCAACAGTGCTGTTACCGGTCAGTTCACGGCGCACATTGTAATAATCGCTTATATCGAAACCGCCGTCACGCATGGGTGAATCAAGGACCGGCAAAAGCCAGAGGCAATTTGCTCCGAGCGATTCGATGTAATCAAGTTTGTCAATCAATCCCTGGAAATCATGGTTAAAAAGATCAACATACAGGGAATAGACAATGGCATCCTTATACCAGTCGGTTTCGGGGCCGGAATCTTTAGTACTGCAGCGATAGACATCCACCGAATGCAGAAAGTTGCTGAGCAGCGATTGAGGCGCGTCAGGGTATAGCAGGTCCCAGTACTGTGAGAGCAAATTACGGATATGATCCATAATAACTTATGAAACAACAGTTAGAATAAGAAACGGGCTTATCAGCGGTTTAAACTTTCCGCTTTTTGAAAAAAGGGGCTGAAACCAAGAGGTTTCAGCCCCTTATGAAAGAGCGTTTTAAGATTAGTTTTTCTTAATCTTATACTTGTAGATAGGCTTGTTGAAATCGAGGGTAATGGTGTAGTTACCTGATTCAGCTATGGCAATGTTAGCTCCGCCCGGTTCAAGAGAACCATTGGCACCATCGTCACCATAATTCAGATCCCACGCATCATTGGCCCTGAACTTGATTTCACCGGCTACCAGGTCGAGGGTAATTACCAGGGTCCTTGTAGCAGGATCATAGGTCATGTTCTGGTCGCTGTCCCATCCGCCGGGAGTTGCCGATCCGATAAGTCCCCAATCAGTCCTCATGAAGGAGTGAGTCTTCGTGACAAGGTCGACGTTTAGTTTGTACAATCCGGCAGGAGCAGCAGCCGGAATATCAGCGCCACCACTTTCAAGGGTACCATCATTACCATTGTCACCCCAGTTTACATCCCAGTTGGGTTGTTCACAGTATTTAAACATGGCATTATCAACGCCAAACCACACATATCCTTCATAGATATTGTTCGATTTAAGCGAAAATATGCAGGTTGTTGAATCACCCGGATTCCATCCCTGGTAGTTCCCCGGAACAAACAATCTCGGGTAAACAATAGGAATATAGAACGGAGTGATGGTTTGCTTGATCACGGACGAATAAATTGGGTCAACATCAGGATTGATGGTGGCTTTTACTCTCCATTCAACGGCAATGGCGATGGNATCGTCAGGATTAACCTGCATGGCCAGGATCTTGTTGTTCAGATCGTTGGTGGTGATTGAGGCGGTCACTGCGTTGGTGGTGGTAGCTACTGAGATCGCATCAGCAAAATCAGTTCCCTCTTTTGCCATCTGGATAGAATAGGTGGTTGCAGCCTGGAAACCAAAATCGGCTTTCGACCATGTGTAAGTGATCGGTGTGGAAGCATCAGCCTGAAGCAGAACGGTATTCTGGTTATCGGTAAAACCCTGGAAAGCAGGTACCGTCGGGTTGGCGCTGATGGTAATCTTCTCTGCATCTTTCTCACATCCGAAAAAGATGAAGACACCGGCTATTAAAGTTAAAAGGATTGATATCTTTCTCATTTTCAATTGTTTTTACAGAATTAATAACCTGGATTCTGGGTTAAGTTCGGGTTTGCCGAAACATCTGATGACGGAAGCGGGAAGATGTTGAAATGAGCATCGGTTGCTGCTCCTTCTTTAACACCACCTTTCCAGGGCCATACGTAATCTCCGTTAGTCAGTCTGCCGTAACGGACAAGGTCGGTGCGGCGGGTACATTCCCAATAGAGTTCGCGGGCGCGTTCATCAAGGATAAAGTCGAGGTTCAGATCACTTGAAGCAATGTTGCCGTGCGAGTCACCATAAGCCCTGGTACGTAAAGCATTCACCAGCGTGAGGGCAGTTCCTGCATCACCACCGCTGCCACCGCGTAATACGGCTTCGGCATACATCAGGTAGGCATCGGCAAGGCGGAACATCGGGAAGTCAGTATCGACATAAGTTTCATCTGCTCCGGGAGCCCCGGTGCTGGTGACGTTCTTCCACTTTGAAACGGCATATCCATCGGTAAACGAAGCGATGTCGTTGATCTCCCTGGTTTGTCCGGCTGTCCAGAACATTGCACGGCCGTCGATACTAAGACGTTCAACAGTGTAAGTGTAATCGGGAGCGCCGAGTTTCATTGTAACAATATAATCGCCGGCTTCAGGAATGGGTATATTATCACCACCTCCATCAAGAATGCCATTGTTGCCATTATCACCGTAATTCAGGTCCCAGCCATCGTTAGCACGGAACTTGATTTCACCGGCTGTAAGCGAAATAGTGGCTGTCCAAACTCCGGCCTGATTGTTTTCTTCATCAGGAACATAGGTCATATTCTGATCCGAATTCCAGCCGTCAGCAGTAGCTGAGCCAATAACACCCCAATCGGTTTTCATGATTGTGTAAGTAAGGGTGTTCATGTCAACATTCACTTTGTAGTAACCAGCATCAGCCACCTGAATGTTATCGCCACCAGGTTCAAGGGTTCCGTCACCACCGGTGTCACCCCAGTTAAAATCCCATGATCCTTTGGCGAACTTGAATTGTGTGCCTCCGTCAGCGAAGTAGAGATACCCTTCATAGCGTTCGTCGCCGCTAACTGATGCCAAAACAGTGGTTGCTTTGGCAGGATCCCAACCCTGGTATGACCCCGGGCAGTTAAGAACCGGATAAGCATTCTTTTTAACTTTCGGAGTTGGAGAAATCCGTTTGCTCACAGAGCTGCCGAATTTATCAACGAGTGCACTGGTAGCGCGGATACCTCCCCAGCCACCACCAACACCATAGTCAGCAGGAACCATGCTTCCGCCTACTGCAGCGTGAACAATAAAGGTAGTTCCGCCCCAGGTACGAGTCCTCAGGCCGTCGAAATTGATCGGGAAGATGATTTCAGGACTGTTGTTGTTATCAGCTTTGAAAATGTTTCCGTAATTCGGATCAAGCATATATCCTGAAGTGATAACCTTATTGGCATAAGTTATACATTCAGTGTATTTGGGAGTACCGGTATAAACTTCTGCATTGAGATACAACCTGGCCAGTAAAAAGTCGGCAGCGGCTTTATCAGCGCGTCCATATTCATTGGTTTTTGAATCTTTCAGCAGCGGTTCAATGGCCAGCAGTTCACTTTCAACATAATTGAAAAGTTCAGTGCGGCTTTTCTGAACCGGGAAGAAGGCTCCTACTTTATCATCTTCGGTAACAAAAGGAGTGCTGCCAAAAAGATCAAGTGCATGATAATAGCTGAGGGCTCTTAAGAAGCGGGCTTCAGCGCGGTAGAAACCGATATCGGTGCGCAGGGTTCCTGTTACACCGCGTTCATCAAGTTTTGCATCAGAAGTTTCACGGATAAATTCATTACAGAATGAGATCTGTGCAAAGATGCGGTAATACATGGCGGCAATAAAAACGTCGCCTGTGCCCCACTTCTGCCAGTGAAAATCCTTGATTGTCTGGTCATTCCAGCCTATAACGGCTTCGTCGGTGGTAAGTTCCTGGTGATACCAGTAACCACGGAGGTACTGTCCGAATCCTTCGTCGATACCTTCAATGTCACCATTTCCGGCAGCACCTACTTGTCCTGAAACGGCCAGCCCGGCATAAAGCTTTGCCAGAACCATTTTATAGGCAGCAGGATTTTCATAAACAGCCGCTGAGGTGATTTGGTCCGGGTCGATGGGTACTGTGTTCAAATCCTTGGTACAGGAAGCTGTAAACAGTACAATCCCGGCAATGAAGAGAGTTATATTGAGTATTCTTTTCATGTTCGTTAGGGTTAAATGTTAGAATAATACGTTTACACCGAGTGCAAATACCCTTGGCCTGGGATAGATCTGGTTGTCGATACCACTGTATATTTCAGGATCAATTCCCTTGTATTTCGTGATTGTGAAAGCATTATTCACAGTGAACGACAGCCTCATGTTGGCGGTATTTTTGTAAAGGTTGCCTACCTGATAACTGAGGGAGATAAAATCCATCTTGAAGAAGGAGGCATTCTGGATGAAGTAATCCGACAGGTATTGCGGATTTGTGAAGTCAACATCATAAACCGAAGCGGCTATGTTTGACAAATATGGGCCTTCGGAACGATAGAGACGATGGTATGTTCCGTTTTCGGAATTCACGTTGTCATAAACATAGTTGCCGATATTGGCACGTCCTGAGCAGGCAAGATCAAATTTCTTATAACTGATTTTGGTTGATACGCCAATCACATAATCAGCATAAGGGCTCTTGAAACGGTAACGGTCGCTGTCGTTGATAACTCCGTCGTTGTTTACGTCAACATATAAACCTTCAATCGGCACTCCGGCCTGATCATATACCTGGTGGTAAACAAAGTATGAATTCATCGGGTAACCTACACTGTGTACCTGAATTGTGTTACCAACACCACCGGCAATGCCGCCCGTGAGAATTCCAAGGTATGAAGGATCGTCAACCTGGGTCAGTTTGGTAATCTTATTCTTGTTCAATGTAAGGTTGGCACCGATTTCCCAGTTGAAGTCCGGCTTGGCAATGGGACGGGTTACAAGGCTGAATTCCCAGCCTTTGGATTCCATATCACCAATGTTGGTGGTTACATAGTTCGAAAGATTGGTACCTGCCGGAACCGGGATTCTGTTGAGAAGATCGCTGGTATAGCGTTCGTAGTATTCAACTGATCCGGTTATGCGATCATTGAAGAAACCAAAGTCAAGACCAATATTTCTGGTTTCTGTTTCCTCCCATTTGATGTTGGCATCATATTCTTCAGGACGGTAAGTATAATAATAGGTATTACCCAGCAGATAGCTGGTGTACTGGTCGCTGAGAGTGTAGCTGGGCAGGTAAGGATAGTAGCTGTTAACATCCTGCTGGCCGGTAACACCCCATCCTAACCTGAGTTTTAACTGGGATACTTGCTTTACGTTTTTAAGGAAGGATTCTTCATTGATCTTCCATGCAAAGGCTGCTGATGGGAATAAACCCCAGCGGGTATCGGGTGAAAACCTCGAGGAGCCGTCATCACGAAGGGTACCGGTGAGTAAGTACCTGTCGAGAAGAGTATAGTTGAAACGACCGTAGAATGATACGAGGTAATACTCATTGCCGTCAATAACTGTGGATGGATCAGTGTGGTCCACATTATTGTTATAGGTATCGTTCCAGGTATAGAAGTGCTGCCATGAATAACCGCCCATCAGGTCGAATTTGCTGGCAATAGCCTTCACATCTTTCACATAGTTGAGGTAGAAATCGAATACTGTGTTTTCCTTCTTCTGGTCGTAAACACGGTCTACACCACCATCATTGAAGTTGAGTGTTGCATATTTGGGAACAAACACAGTACCATCACTGCCTGAATAGTCATATCCGATATTCATATTGGCCCTAAGGTCGGGCAGGAAATGGAATTTGTAGTCAAACTGTGCATTTCCAATGAAACGCAGAGCGTCAGCTTCGTCATCTTTTAACATGAGCGTTGCAACAGGATTCTTTGTTGCCTGGTCAACCGGGTTGCCATTTTCCTGCAGCCATGCCCAGTATCCGCCATATTCATTATTGTCAGTTACAGGCTTGGTAGGATCGAACTGGAGGGCCTGGTTTATGGCTCCGTTATCAGCAAACCTATTGTGGACAAACATGTACTTGCCATTGAGATTTACTTTCAGGTGATCGTCAAGGAAAGTAGGATTCAGGCTTGCCCCCAGTGAAGTTCTTTTCATGTTGTCAGTCTTGAGGATGCCATCCTGCCACATATACCCGACAGAAACCCGGTAAGGCATTGTCTTATACTGGCCTGTTACGCTTACATTATGATCGGTGCTGAAAGCATTCTGGTAGATTTCTTTCTGCCAGTCAGTATTAGCAGTTCCAAGTAAAGAAGTGTAATTAGGGAATTTTTCGTTTTCAAGAGTTGTAAACTGTTCAGCAGAGAGCACGTCAATCATCTTGGGAATGTTATAGTATGAAAGATTCCCGTTATACTCTACATGCATCTTTTCGCCTGCTTTACCTTTTTTGGTGGTGATCATGATAACACCATTGGAAGCACGTGAACCGTAAATAGCTGTTGCCGAAGCATCCTTGAGAATTGTGAAGGTTTCAATATCGTTAGGGTTAATCATACTCAAAGGACTACGGACACCCGAAATGCTTGTGTTGTCAACCGGTACGCCATCGATTACGATAAGAGGGTCATTGGTTGCATTGAGTGATGAACCACCCCTGATACGAATGGTTGCATCACCACCGGGCGCACCACCCGAAGTGGTAACGGTAACCCCTGCCACTTTACCTACCATGAGTTGTTGAGGCGATACGATGGCACCTCTGTTGAAGTCTTTGGTGTTGATGGCTGCAACAGCACCGGTAGCATCACCTTTTTTAATCTGGCCGTAACCAATGACCACAACTTCGCTGAGGCCGGTAACGGCAGGTTGCAAGGCAATGTTGAGGGTGCGCTGTGCGCCGACAACAACTTCCTGGGTTGTGTACCCGATGAATGAGAACACCAGGGTAGCATCTGGCTTTACCGTGAGGGCAAATTTGCCGTCAAGGTCGGTTACGGTTCCCGTTGTTGTGCCTTTGACAACAATTGATACCCCTGGCAACGTGGAGTTGTCTGACGCATCGGTTACCTTTCCTGTGATCTTTACATCCTGCGCAATGGCAAACGATGTTACAGCCCACGACAGGAGAAGCAACAGTACCCGTAAGAGTTTGGTTTGTTTCTTCATAGAACTGGTTTTGAGTAATTAAACATTTGTTAATGATTAGTTGTGTTGATTTATGGTATGTGAATGAAATTCAAAAATCAAAATGATATCAGTACATATTCTGGCGGTAAACAATGGTGGCAGAAAATTACGTTTCCCGAACGATTATTTGCAGCCCAAAGCTAAAAAAAACTTTTCCAAGTTGTACTATCCTAAGTGCTGATTTTGAGGATATTTCAACTTTTTTTTACGAAACCGTTTCCGCAAACGTTTGCATAAGATCAGGCCACTCACTTTTATTAAATTATTATGTGGCCTTTTTCATTTCCTCATTTATAAACCGATACATAATCCGGCCTTTTTAACAGAAAAAATGATCGCTATGCTGTCAGCTTATCCTCCATTCAGAAGGATGAAGATAGAATTTTCTGAACCCGGAATCAAGTAAATGCCAATAATTTTATAATGCATAAGCTCTTTTTAAACAGTTCCTGCTGATTCAAATGATTACTAGATTCAATTTCTTTACCTTTGGAGTAGACTAATCAAGCGGTAACTAACTGCATGGAATAAAAAGCATACCAACCGATCTATAACACCCGATGCTTCAAAAAATTAAAATCAGATACAGCCTGATATTCTCCTTACTGACATTGCTGATCTTTTTGACCCTGCCCGGGACCGGATGTAAAGACCCCGACGGCGATGACACTCCTGCCGATACATTAAGCCAGGTTTATTATCCGATTGATAAATTCTGCATGGGCAACGACCTGTCAATTGTCAACCAGGTGGAAGAACACGGAGGACTATACGCTGATTCAGGCGTTGCAGGAGATCCTTATACCATCTTAAAAAAACACGGTGCAAACCTGGTTCGGTTACGCCTTTGGCATAACCCTGAGTGGACGAAGGATGTATATGGTGCTTCGGGCACTAAACTATACAATGATCTGAGCGATGTAGAAGCTGGCATGCTCAGGGCAAAGCAAAACAACATGGAGGTATGCCTGGATTTTCATTACTCAGACACCTGGGCTGACGCCGGTAATCAGCCCGTTCCGGAAGCCTGGGCTGATATTAAGAACCTTGATGTTCTGAAGGACTCTGTATATAATTATACATACAAAGTGCTCAGCTACCTGAAAGGGAAAGGGCTGATCCCATACATGGTTCAGATTGGCAATGAGATCAATTGCGGCATTTGCTATTCAGGCACACAAACCGGGTTCCCCAATCTGAATTGCTGTAATGATCACTGGGCAGATTTTGGGTCGGTGGTAAACAGTGCAATAAAGGCAGTAAGGGATATTTCAGCCGGGCAGGCTACAGGTATTCAAATCGCTCTGCATATAGCTGATCCGGGTAATGCTGAATGGTTTTTCAATAAATTGACATCTGTGGGTGCCGTAACTGATTTCGATATTATCGGGTACTCCTACTATCCTTTGTGGCATACATCGGTCACACTGACGAATATCAGCTATGTAACCAACAGGCTCAGGGAAAAATTCGGAAAAAAAGTCATGATTCTCGAAACTGCCTATCCCTGGACACTTGAAGGCAACGATAATTATACAAACTTATTAGGAGGCCAAACAGCCCTTTCGGGCTATCCTTACACACCGGAAGGGCAGTATTCCCTGATGAAAGCTCTCACACAGGAAGTGATTGACGGAGGCGGTACGGGGATTGTATACTGGGAGCCGGCCTGGATAACGTCACAGATGAAGGACCTTTGGGGAACAGGGTCATCATGGGAAAACGCAACATTTTTCGATTTTAGCGGAAACACACTTCCTGTGATAAATTTTATGAATTACCCCTATAAGTTTCCGGCGAAGTAATTCCCGGTAACCATTTGCCAATCAACCATTTTCTATAAACTACATCCTACATGACCAAACCAGCGCCACTTACCATCAAAGATATTGCACGTAACCTTGGAGTTTCGGTGTCAACAGTTTCAAGAGCTCTGAAAGACCATCCCGACATTAGTCCTGAGACCAAGCTCATGATAAAAACATATGCCGAAAAGGTAAATTACCGGCCGAATGTCCTGGCGCTGAGTCTGCGAAGGCAAAAGTCATATACTATCGGGTTGATCATCCCTGCAATTGTTCACCACTTTTTTTCATCGGTGATCAGTGGTATGGAGGAGATTGCATATAAAGAAGGATACAACCTGATTATATGCCAGAGCAATGAAAATCAGCACCGTGAAGCCATAAATCTGCAAACGCTCATCGATCACCGTGTGGATGGAATCCTTGTTTCTCTGAGCAAAACCACTCAATCATTTGATCCCTTTATTGAAGCATTTGAATCGGGATTGCCGATTGTTTTCTTTGACAGGGTATGTCCCGACATTGAGACTGACAGGATAACCACTGACGATTTCCATGGCGGCCGCATTGCTACTGAGCACCTTATAAAGCGCGGCTGTAAAAATATACTTCACCTGGCAGCACCTCAGCACCTGCTTATCGGCAAAGGCCGGTGCGAAGGCTATTATGAAGCCCTAAAAAGTAAAGGGTTACCAATCAGAGAAGAACTTACCCTGAAATGTGATACTCCCGAAGAGGTTATGGCGCTTGAAAAACATCTGATTAACCTGGCACCAAGCATCGATGGTATTTTTGCCGTGAACGACAGTACTGCGATTGCTGCTATCCAGGTGTTGAAGAAGGCCGGTTATGATGTCCCGGGCAATATAGCTGTTGTAGGTTTTGGTGATGGCCCCAATGCCACGATCATACATCCCGAACTCACAACAGTGGTACAAAAAGGCTTTGAGATGGGAAGAGCTTCGGTCCGGCTGCTTTTACAACGCCTCAATAACCCGGGAGCTGCCATCAGCCCGCAGACAATCACTTTTAAACCGGTGATGAAGGTCAGGGAATCGGCTTAGGATCTATAGCACAATAACTTTCTTTACAGTCACAGTTCCGTCTATTTCAAAACGAAGCAGGTTCAGTCCTTTGCTTCCCGGCTTCCATTTGATTTCAAGGTTGTTAAAGAACCTGCCGTTGTATAAGTGGCCAAGTGGTTTTCCGTTGGAGTCGAACGATATGATGGAACAATTTTTCAATCCCTGGCCTGAAATGCTGATTGTTGCAAAATCACTCACAGGGTTTGGAGCAACTGTTACCACGATGTTTCCGGGTAGTTTTTCAGAGATACTGTAAGGATTGACGATGTTTTTCGACAGGTAAAGCTTGTATTCTCCGGGTGCAAGCGTTATGGAAGCATTCACATCAGTTACTGTAATGGAGTCGCCGGTCATATAGTCATACCAGGTACCAGTGCTATAGAAGTCAGGTGTAATATTACCTTCCTTTACATTAAAATTTCCGAGAGCAACTGCTGACATTTCACTGTTGCGAAGCCTTATCTTTTTCAACGCACCGCTCACATCCATCGAAAAATCTGTTGTTGCGAATAGCGGGTTGGTTGTTTTAAGATCGATAAGCCCTGCATAATCCTTGAAGAGCATCAGGCGTTCATAATTTCCGAGGTAGTCCCAGTGTGGTGGTTTGGGTGTCAGCCTGTCGGCCGGGGTGCCCGAAGGCCAGTTTATGGAGTAATCATAACCTTGTTCACCGAACTGCCAAACCATTTTGGGACCGGGAATTGTGAAGAAGAATGTTGCGAGCAATCCCCCGCGTGCCAAGGCTGTATTGGTTTCCTTAATATTATAGCTTCCGAAAGATTCTCCGTCGCTAAGGCATTTTACCATGAGCCTTTCTTCGTCGTGGCTTTCCATGTACCCGACAAGGTTGGGCTGTGTCCATCCCCGCGATGTGTAAGAGCAGCCGGATAAATTGCTTGACGAAGTTTTCCCGGTTGCGGCGTCTCCATAGTTGCCCGTCATGTTGCCCCAAAGCATCATTCCGCGGGCCGACAGGACTGATTCTTCGTCGTTTACAGCGAAATGTTCAAGTATCAGAAATGCTGAAGGATTGATCGCCTTTACAGTGTCATTGTATGCTGACAGAATGCTGATACGCGAAGCATCATAAGCAGCCCATAGCGACCAGTTATCACTGCCAGAGTTTGTCTGGGTGAAACCCTTCGACATATCGAAACGGAAACCATCGACCTTATACTTTGTGAGCCAGTATCTTATTACTTTACTAATATAATATTTTGAATCAGATGATTCGTGGTTCATATCAAAACCAACATTGGCAGGGTGTTTAGCCACAGGATTATAAAAAGGGCTATCGGCTGAGGGGCGGTTGTTGGCCTTGTCCCAGTAAAGCATCACATAGGGTGAAGTGCCGAACGCATGGTTGAAAACAACATCCATAATAACGGCCATACCCTGGCTGTGACATGAATCAATCAGTTCACGAAACTTGTTTTCAGGGCCATAGTATTTGTCGACAGCACAATAATAGTTCGGGTTGTAGCCCCAGCTGATGTTTCCTTCAAATTCGCTAACCGGCATAAATTCTATGGCATTTATACCCAGACTTTTCAGGTAGCCAAGTGTGTCGATCACCGATTGAAAAGTGTGCTCTGATGTAAAATCGCGGATCAGCAGCTCATAAATCACGAGATTGGTCTTTGCCGGTGGTTCAAAAGAACTGTTTTTCCAGGCGTATTGCGGCTTATCTGTTTGCAGAACGGTTGCAATTCCCGAAGTTTTTCCTGTCGGGTATGGAATCAGGCCCGGATATGTTGCAGATTCAATGTAAGGGTCGTTCCATGGGTCACTCACCTTTTCAGCATACGGATCGCCGATGCGGATATTGCCATCCACAAGATACTGAAATACATACTCCTTGCCGGGGGTCAGTCCGTCAACCTGCACCCAGAACCGCTTACCGTCGGGTGTTTGCTTCATATAATATGATTCATCCGGGAGCCAGTTGTTGAAATCGCCGAGCAGGTATGCGTATTCCTTCATCGGGGCATACAAACAAAGCAAGGCCGATGAGCTGTTCAGGTAATTGATTCCTTCGGTGATTCCTTCGGGCAGTTCGGCTATTTCCACAGGGCCTCTTACATAATAATAAAAAGAGTCGGCAACCATGCCTGTGTCGTTAACAGCCTGTGCTTTCACAAGGTATCGGCCATAGGCTGCAGGCGTTACATCATAAACCAGAGAATCGAAGGTTGTGGTTGCCACCTGCACACCATCCACAAAAAGAGAGGTCGAATTGGCGAAGGAGGATGAAACTTTTACCGTGAAAGGCTCATTAAGCTGGACAAAAACGAGGCTTTCGTCAGGTGCTGTTATTTTTACATTAAGAGCAGCAGGGTAAACATCGTAAAAGATGTCGCCGTTGGTTGAGGTCTTCCCTTCGAGCCATGAACCATTTACCTGCACGCTGCTGCGAAATACGAAAGCCAGTTGCAGAATTTCTTCACCGGATGGTACTCCGTAATAATCGCGAATGCTGGGGTCGATGTTAAGTTGCCATTTATCATTTCCGAGCGGGGTTAGTTTACATTCGGGAATATTCACTCCCCAGTCGGCTTTCACGTACTTCCAGTCCGACGGGCCGCTGCTCAGGTTGGTGATTACCCCGGTGTGGGCATATACATCACCTGTATAGCCCATGAGCCCCTGGCTGCCCTGGCTTGCATCAAATACAACCGTAATATCATCCTGATCGGTAGGAAGCGGAGGAGTGACGCTAATAATCTGTGCGGTCAATGAACCGGATATGAGCATTACAGCTGTGAAAATATAAGTAAGGAAAATTTTCATGGTCAGCAATTAATAGTTTATGCAAATGTAAAGTATTTAAAGAGCTGATCGGCATGCTGGCTGACTACATACAAAAGTCAAATACAACTGATACAGAGAAATTTCTCTGAAAAAATTGCCGATTCAAGTGAAATTTTACATTTGTATGGTTCTAACCTTATAAAAGCAACAATTATGGCAAAACGTCCGCGCCTTTCTTTCTGGCAGATCTGGAACATGAGTTTCGGATTTCTGGGCATACAATTTGGCTTTGCCCTTCAGAATGGTAATGCCTCGCGCATTCTGTTGACATTTGGAGCCGATGTTCATCACTTGAGTTGGTTTTGGCTTGTAGCTCCTATTACTGGAATGATTATTCAACCTATAATCGGGTACATGAGCGACCATACCTGGAACTGGCTTGGACGAAGGAGACCTTATTTCTTAACTGGTGCAATACTTACCAGTATTGCATTGATACTGATGCCAAATGCTCCACATCTGGCAACATTTATTGCTCCCATGTTCATTGGAGGCGGATTGCTCATGATTATGGATGCCTCAATCAATATTTCGATGGAACCTTTCAGAGCATTGGTAGCTGATAAATTACCCGAAGAACAACATACACTGGGTTTTTCAGTTCAGACCCTTTTGATTGGTATTGGCGCTGTGGTAGGCTCCTGGTTACCTTATATTCTGGGTAATTGGTTTGGAGTTGCAAAAGAAGCTTCCGGTCATGGGCTGGTTCCACCCAACGTTATCTTATCTTTTTACTTTGGAGCCTTTGTACTGTTGAGTTCCATTATCTGGACTGTTGTCACGACAAACGAATATCCTCCTGATCAGTTGAATATGGAGGTTGCAGAAGAGAAACCTAGTAAGTTTTTCATTCCTCCGATCATGCTTAAATTATTGCTGGTTCAGTTTTTTTCCTGGTTTGCTCTGTTTTCAATGTGGGTATATACGACCCCTGCTGTTGCTTTGAATTTTTACGGCACTACTGATCCAAACTCTGATGCATTTCAGGAGGCAGGTAACTGGGTAGGCATATTATTCGGTGTTTATAACGGAGTCTCAGCTATAATCGCATTACTGCTTCCATGGGTGGCAAAACGATTGAGTAAAAAGATTGCGCATTCAATCGCTTTAACGATTGGAGGCCTTTCTTTACTCTCATTCCTTATTATGCCGTCGCACGAAATGCTTATCATTTCGATGATTGGCATTGGTATCGCGTGGGGAAGCATACTGGCTATGCCTTATGCCATGCTGGCAAGTTCGATTCCTCCCAAGAAAATGGGTATCTACATGGGGCTTTTTAATATGTCGATCACTATACCACAAATAATAAGCGGAGTATTTTCAGGGCTTATCCTTAAGTATTTCTTCCACGATAATCCTGTTTTATGCATTGTTATGGCAGGGCTTTCGATGTTTTGTGGTGCAATAAGTGCTTTGTTTATCCATGAAAAACAAGTTTAATTCAACATTAATATAAGTTTAATTCAGCCTCATAACGTTGATAAGGACATTTGACAGCCTTGTTTCAGGCCAGGTGATAGTTGATTAAACCATTATCTTAAATAAAAAAGCCCGGCACTTAGAAATGCCGGGCTTTTTTATGGCAAAAATTATTTGGTTTCCATCACCCAGTAACCCCAGGGTTCGAGTGTTAGGTTCAGGTTGGAGGAATTGAGTGTGAAGTTTGCTCCGCTGAAAACATCAGTGTATTCACCATCGGCTTTATCACCTTTAAGGTTCACAGTCACTTTTTCATTGCTCAGGTTTGCAATAACTACAACCCTGCTTTTC
This sequence comes from Lentimicrobiaceae bacterium, assembly GCA_015657475.1. Lineage (GTDB taxonomy): Bacteria > Bacteroidota > Bacteroidia > Bacteroidales > UBA4417 > UBA4417. Next base: position 497,873 of record JADLKF010000004.1, read on the forward strand.
CCTTTGTCGCGCATAAAGGAAAGCACTTTAGCAGGTTGATTGTTCCTGAGCATCTCAAAAGTACCGCCGTAAGGAGCATTCCATAACGCTTCGTTTGTATGCTTCAGTTCATCCAGTTTTTTATAAAACGGAGAGAAATCATTGACGTTCCAATTAATTGAATCCTTGACAAAGAAGGCCAGCCTGTGATCAAGCCCTACTTCCTGGCCGCTGTAAATCAAAGGCATACCTGGAAGCGTATAGGTTAATACCGCAAACGCATTTTCACCGGCACCGAATTTTTCTTTTGCGGTTCCATTCCATGAGTTTTCATCGTGATTGGTGATGAAATTCATCTGGAATGTATTCTTTGGAATAATTGAATCAACTTTAAGAACCTGTTTCACAATTGCATATACCGAATCTTTCCCCTGTGCCACGTTGTGCATGACATGATGCATACCCCAGCCGTAATTGGCATCGAAGGCTTTTTTCAGGAGTTCAGGTTTATCTTCGTTTTCGGCGAGCATGAACATAGGTTTGGTCTTCTCAAGTTCCAGGCGGGCCTGTTCCCAGAAATCAACGGGGACCTCACCGGCTACATCGCAGCGGAAACCATCAATGTCGCATTTTTCAACCCAGTATTTCATTGACGCGATCATTTCTTTACGCATATCCTGGTTCTTATAATTGAGTTTGGCACAGTCTGTCCAGTCGAAAGGAGCCAGCATTTTCCCGGTAACACTGTCTTTCACGTACCAGTCAGGGTGTTCGGTAACCCACGCATTGTCCCACGCCGAATGATTCGCTACCCAGTCAATGATCACTTTGAATCCCATTTCATGGGCTTTTTTTACCAGGTTTGTGAAATCTTCTTCAGTACCATATTCCGGATTGACTCCCTTATAATCGCGCACTGAATAATAACTTCCAAGGCTTGATTTCATGCCTTCAGGAACCTTTCTGTTCAGTTCGCCGATGGGATGGACAGGCATAAACCACAGAATATCAACTCCAAGTTCCTTGAGGCGTGGCAGGTGAGTCTCAAATGCTTTGAAAGTTCCTTCGGGTGTATACTGACGTGTGTTTACCTCGTAAATCACGGCATTCTTCACCCATTCGGGATAATTGGCCTTGATGTCAGCCGCCGGTTTCGTTTTGCAGGAACACAGGTAAATAGAAATCAGTCCCGGCAACGACAACATGATGATTATTTTTTTCATATATCAGATTTTATTGATTATTAGTCGGTTATCGTAATTACGACAGGTCGTTTCTTAACAATGACCTCAATGCTCAGCCAGTGGCCGTCATAACTTCGAGCGCTTTCCGGTGCTGTGCTCCCATGAATGGATACTGTTGCAGGAGGTTTCATCATCGGGATTTTCAGGGTGACATGCTTTTTGGGACTCATCCCTTTCCATTTCCCTATCCTGGAAATAGTAACAGTTGTTTTGCCCTGCTCTCTGGTGCCTTCGTAGCGGATGATTTCGAATTGCTTGTCCCGGAGAGCAAAATTGTCCCTACCGTCGTCTTCATATTGCTCATACACTGATTTTTCCAGCGGGAAATACCAGATTGAATAATGTGAGGCGTCGTAATAATCAGTCGATGAAATGGTGTCAGTGAAAGGAATGAAACTTCCGCCGCGGATGAAAACAGGTAATTCCTCTAGTTTCAGGGAGTAATCAATCCATTGATTTCCATGGTATTTCATGTCGCGATGCAAATCGTACCATTCGCCTTCAGGCAAATATATCTTTCGCGATTTCAAACCTTTTTCGATAACGGGAGCCACCAGGAAATCATCTCCCCACATATACTCGTCCTGGATTTTGAAAGTAACGGTATCATCAGCAAAGTGATAGAAAAGAGGCCTCATGAGCGGTGCGCCGGTGGTGCTGTTTTGCCAGGCCAGGGTATAATTGTACGGCAGCATGGCATAGCGAAGGTTCATGTAATTGCGGACGATCTCCTGCGTTTTCTCACTCCAGTAAACCGGCTCGCTGGGATGGTTTGAGCCATGTGGACGCAAAATGGGAGTAAAAACAGCGAATTGCAGCCAGCGCGTATAAAGTTCATCATCACGAACACCCTGGGCGAATCCCCCGGCATCAGAATGAATGTATCCCAGGCCACTCATACTCATCGTGAGAAGTAATGGCAACTGTGCCTGGAATCCGCCCCAGCTTCTCGAAACATCACCGGTCCAGGGGAAAGCTGAATAACGCTGTGTACCTGCAAATCCGGAACGCTGCAGGTGGAAGAGCCGGGTTTCCGGGTAGTACTCGGCATACTTGTCGAACAGGAATTTGTCCCAGTAATGGCCATAAATATTATGCACTTCGTCTGCTTTGCCATTAATGTGACGAATGTCCGAAGGATGGCTCTCAGGTTCGCCAAGATCGCCCCACCAGCCTGCTACTCCTTCTTTGATGCGGGCATTGTACTTCTGCCAGAACCAGTCGCGGGCTTCGGGCTTGAAAATATCAATGAGGCTGCCGGGACCGAAATAGAATTGCTTATTAAGGTATGTTTTCCCGGTGCTATCGGTTACAAAAATGCAATGTGCATCAGCATCCTTATAATTGGCGACTGTATCAATGATGTAAGGCTCAGTGATGAGAATAGTTTTAATGCCCAGTTTCCTGAACTTAGAAATCATTCCGACAGGATCGGGCCAGGCAGGTTTGAACCAGTCGAGTTTGCCCAGATGCCCCTGGATACTGTCGCCAAACCAATAAAAGTCGAGGATAAGCGCATCCATGGGGAACTTTTTCTTGAGCATCAGGTCAACTGTCTCTTCGGCTTGTTGCTGGTTACGGTAAGCCATGCGGCTCTGCAGATTGCCGAAAGCCCAGCGCGGTGGCAGTGGCTGATTGCCGGTTAAGCGGGTATATTCACGGGTTATTTCAGGCCAGTCATTTCCCGAGATCACATAGTATCGGAGTGTACCGCCGATGGTTCCCCACTCCATCACATCCTTTTCGGTTTTGCCAATATCTACATATCCTTTCTGCGGATTATCGAACAGTAAGGCATATCTTTTAGATGAAAATGTGAGTGGCATCGAGTAATTCAGCATCGAAGCACCCATCTCATATCCATAGAAAGGACGGTTGTAAAGTGCCAGCCTGTATCCGCGCCGGTTCATCGGCAGAGCCCTTTCACCGGTGCCATAAATAATCTCGTCCTTATCAAGCCTGAACCTCACACCTGAATTTCCTTTCTCGGTGTAAAAGCCGCATTCCTCTTTGAGCAGGGTGTCAGCAGATGAAATGAATGAAATGGCGAAAGGTTCAGTTTTCAGCGATAGTTTCAATTTCCCTGATTCGAGTACGTAACCCGTGGAAGTTTTGTTTGTTTTATGAACTACCTGGCCCGGAACGGCAACTACTGAATGTGATTTATCGGGGGTGTAACTGTCAACAGGATAATAGGTTACTTCGACTATTACTTCAGAAAACGGACGAACACTAATGATTCCATTATCAGTGTTTATTTTCCAGCCATCAGCGTTTTCTTCGACTGATAACAGTTTGCGTGGTTTGAAAACACGTTCAACCTTGCCGGTTATTGCAGGTTTATATCCGTTAACCGGAACAGTGATATCTTCGTTTTCAGCGGTTTTGCCTACCAGAGTGCCGTCAGCATTCCTGAAAACAAATGCGAGTTGTCTGGCAATATCATCATCACGCAGTGAATAAAACGACCTGATCTGCATCGTGAACGAATACAAATTGGGTCCTTCGCGTTTCATCAGCACGCGCTTGTCGTCAGTTCCCCAGTTACCAACTACATACTTCCAGTCATGGCCATCGAGGCTCTTATTAGTAATAACACCGGTATGCAGGTATACCTCTCCGGTGTAATCCTTCAGCGATTTGTTACCTTCAGCGGCATTGTAATAAACAGTAACTGTTGCATCCACCGGAGGATTTTCAGGCTCAAGTCTGACTTCCTGGGCTGAAACTATTGAACCTGCCAGTAAAAGGAAGAGAAGAAAAAAGAAGGTAAGCAGGTTTAATTTGCCGCTTGTTTTTTCAGGCATAATGCAACCCGGTTTTAATTAAAGGAATAGGACATTGTTACTTTGATAGTTCAATGATTCGCACTGATTTGCCTTCAACTTCAATTTTGTCAAGTTTACGGACTGTTGCCCCTGAAATAGCGTCAGTTCCGCGTTTATAACCCTGAAGCTTTTCACTGAAGCGGTCAGTTTCAACCTTTTTCTCCTTTTTGTTGTTGTTCATCAGCACCATTACCTGGTTGTTGCCCAGCGTCCTGAAATATACATAAATGCCGTCTTCAGGAATGAAGTGGGTAAGTTTGCCTTNTTGCACAACCTCACTGCCATTGCGCCAGTTAAGCAAGGTTTTCATGTAATTGTAAACCTCTTTCTGGTCTTTGGAAATGCCTTCGCCGGTAAACATATTTACTTTATCGCCATTCCAGCCACCGGGGAAATCCTTGCGTTTCCCGGCATCACCTTCCAGTGAACCACGGTCACTCAGGGCTTCAGTGCCATAATAGAACAATGGAATTCCGCGGGTGGTGCAGAGAAAAGCCAGTGCCATTTTCACATTCTCGATACTTTTCTGAACAGGGTACATCCGTTCAATGTCATGGTTATCAGCAAATACTATCATGTTTGAGGGATCGGAATACACAACATCCATTGTGAGCATGTCATAAAGGCGCGTAAGGCCGGTATCCCAGCCTTCATTTTCACCGAAAGCTTTTTGTATCGCGAACATTAGCGGAAAATCGAACACATTGGTCAGGTAGCTGCGGTAACCGTCGTTGTTTTTAGCTTTGTCCATCCAATAAGCCAATTGGCCAGGAGTATTCAACCAGGCTTCACCTACAACGTTAAAATTCGGATATTCTTCTCGCAGCCGTTTCATCCACTGTGCCATGAAATCCTTATCAGGATAAGGATATGTGTCCTGGCGAATGCCATCAAGGCCGGCATATTCAATCCACCATATGCTGTTCTGAATGAGATAGGTTGCTACGAAGTTGTTCCTCTGGTTGAAGTCAGCCATGGTGACATCAAACCAGCCGTCGGCCATTTTCTTCAGGTCATACTCCGAGGCATATGGATCAGTAACAACTGCAGCCCTGTAATTTGAGCGTGTAAATTCGGGCCATTGATTTATCCAGTCTTTCTGTGGCAGGTCATTCATCCACCAGTGGCTTGTGCCGAAGTGGTTGAAAACCATGTCCATAACAACTTTAAGCCCTTTACGATGAGCTTCGGCAACCAATTCGCGGTAGCTTTCATTTGTTCCGAAACGTGGATCAATTTTATAATAGTCGGTGATGGCATAACCATGATATGAATATGCCGGCATGTTGTTCTCGAGCAGCGGTGTGCACCAGATTGTCGTAGCACCTAGTTTCTTTATATAATCGAGATGATCGGTTATGCCTTTGATATCGCCGCCGTGCCTGCCGTTGGGATTATTTCTGTCGGCTTTTTCAAGCATTCCGGGCATATCATCGTTTCCCGGGTCGCCATTGGCAAACCTATCAGGCATGATTAGGTAGAAATTGTCGGCAGTAGTGAAGCTTTTACGCTGTGCTGACCCGTTTTCGCGGGCTTTCAGCTCATAATTCCAGCGTGCAACGGTAGTATTGTCATCCTTGAATTCAATATTGACGGTTACTGGTTTAGCTTCTTTTGAAATTTCGAGGTCGAGAAAAATATAGTCAGAACCCGGAGATTGGGATTTGACCAGCTTTACACCGGGTGCACTGACTGAAGCCTGCGTTTTCCCAACGTTTTTTCCATGAACCATTACCTGTACAACCGGCTGTTGCATACCTGTCCACCAAAATGGCGGCTCAACATGATCGATGGTCACCTGTGCCCGGAGATATAATCCTGCCAGTGATAAAACTAAAAACAATGTTAACTTTTTCATGAAAATGCTGTTTATATCCTGCAAAGATATAAGAAAAGTATTCGGCTGTTCAGTCATAAAACTCCGCAAACGTTTGCGTAATAATAAATTATGATAAAAATTTTTGTTTACTTTGCTTCAACACGGAACCTCCTGAATTAATTACCGGGTTTCTTGGTCTACTAATATTTTAACCCGGCAAAAATCATTGATTACTTATGAAAATTAAAAATGCCCTGATCCTCATTTCCTTGTCCATGTTTCTGGTCATTGGTAATGCTTCAGCCCAGCAAACCGCATTAAAGAAGGTACCGAAACAAATTTCAGTTGAATTGGGATACAGGAATTTATTATCAGTGAAAAACCTCGATACGGATGTAAAGCACGGAACAAGTTTGCTGATTGATTACGCATGGCAGCTCAGCGGCCTTGACGGAAGCAAGCCGGCAGCATATATCTCTGTTCCATTGGGTTATACATCCATGATCCCGGGCAGCGATACATCCAATGAATTGTCAATGCTTTGTTACGGCTGGACTGTAAGGCACCAATTGGCTAAGGATAAAAAATGGATACCATACATCGGGTATGGATTGCTGCTGAACAAAATCAGGGAAAGCCACCGTGACGGATCAGTGATGGGCCATCAGACCCAGTTTGAGGTTGGATACAATATCCGCACCTCTCACAGGATTCAATACCTGGTCAAGCTGCAGTACAGTTATTCAAGTTTCCCGCGGCTTGATGACAAAGAGAAGATAAAAACACATTTTGTCGATGTAAGAGCAGGGATCAGGTTCTAGATAACTGCAATTTTTCAACCCTTGTAATTATGAGTATTGAGTTGGCAACAGTATTGCCATAGCCCTCTGTCAGGGCATTTTGCTATCTTTGCAGCCTTAAACAACCAGAATGATTCAGCTCAAAGATTTAATTATCAAATAAATAACAATGGAAACAGTAGTAAGTGGTATTCGTCCGACAGGTAATCTTCATCTCGGTAATTATTTCGGGGCGATGCGGAATTTTGTGAAAATGCAGGAAACAAACCATTGTTATTTCTTTATTGCCGATTATCATTCATTAACTACGCATCCTACACCTCATGACCTTCACGGCAATGTGAAACAAGTGCTTGTTGAATACCTTGCCTGCGGCCTCGATCCTGAAAAGGCAACGTTATATCTCCAAAGCGATATTCCGGAAACGGCGGAGCTATACCTTTTCCTGAATATGAATGCATACAAGGGTGAACTGGAACGCTGCACATCATTCAAGGACAAAGCCCGCACCCAGCCTGACAATGTGAATGCCGGCCTGCTCACATATCCTACGCTGATGGCTGCCGATATCATCATTCATAAGGCGCACAAAGTACCTGTGGGTAAGGACCAGGAGCAACACCTCGAAATGACCCGCACTTTCGCTAACAGGTTCAACCGAATGTACAATGTTGAATTTTTTCCTGAACCGGTAGCTTATAATTTCGGTGAATCACTGGTCAAAATCCCCGGACTTGATGGCAGTACCAAAATGGGGAAAAGTGAAGGCGAAGGTAATGCCATCTTTCTGTTTGATGCCCCTGAAGTGATCCGCAAAAAGGTGATGCGTGCCGTTACCGACAGTGGCCCCACCAAACCGCATCAGAAGAAACCACAGGCTATTGAAAACCTTTTCAACCTGATGAAAGCCCTTTCGGCGCCCGAAACGGTGCAGTTCTTCGACGAAGCTTACAACAATTGCAGTATTCGTTACGGTGACCTGAAAAAGCAACTGGCCGAAGATGTTGTGAAATTCACAACACCATTGCGTGAACGCATCCTTGAACTTTTACAAGACGATGTCTATATCCGCAAGGTGGTGAATATTGGAAAGGAAAAGGCTCATGCCAGCGCCTCGAAAACAGTAAAAGAGGTGAGGGAGATTATCGGGTTTAAGGAGTTTTAAAGAGTATAACCTGAATTATCTCATTATTAAGTAAAGTAAATTGTAGTAGTATAAATCGAAATAAACAATTGAATGATTTTTTAGGCGCATCATCAGTTTATAAGGTAAATTTCAATACGATATATACATTCTCATTTTAGACTTTTCTCTTCACTATTTGTTCTGCAATGGAGGGAAATTTCTTCATAAAGTATTATTCAGAAAGTCTATTCATTTTCTATATTTGCTTGAATAAATTTTAAATATTATTATCATGCGTTTACATTTTGTAATATTTTTCGTTCTTCTCGTTGTTTCATTGAAAGCTCAGGTATTTAAATACGAGATTGATAAGAATGTTTTTCATGCTAATTCGTACAGGGGTATTCAAATAATAGATCATGGGGCGGAAGGTTACATTATCTATGTAGCTGCTGTAAATTATCCTGGAGAAAATAACGATAAGATTTATAAACTTGACTTGAAATTTACTATTACCGATAGTATTATCCTCCCTTTCCTAAAGCAAAACACAGTTCAGTATTTTTTTAAATCAAATCAAGGAATAGCTTGGTATTACGATTATTATAATTCGGATAGTGCCTCAAAGTTTTATGAAGTGGCTCAACTCACGTTTCAGAAAGAAAACAATAAAAAAATAGTCATTGGGAAAATTGAAAACTGGCAATCAAATCTGCCAGGAATTGCAGGTTGCACTATGGGTTTCTCTTGCGATCAAAAATTAGTCTATTGTTATCTCTGGAAAGAAAAATCTAAAATAGAACATGACTGGATAAATCAACTCACTCTTTTTGATTTAGATTTGAATGTTATACATAAAATAGTTCTTGACGAAAATATAGCAAACGGGCCTTTTTGGGCAAGGAATACTTTGCTTCAGAGCGACACGACATTTTATACGGTAATTCCTCAATTAAGTTCTACCAAAGTGCAGCCTGTCATCCTAATCCGGCCGAAAACTGTTACAAGTTTAATTTTACACAGTTTCCATTTGCCATCAAATGATGATCATGAATTTATAGTTGAAGGCATAAACCAAGGGATAAATAATTCGCGGTTGATTATTGACGATGAAGGTAAGCTGCATTATGTTGGTTTTTATACGCTCGAAAAAGACTTCCACGCAAAAGGATTTTTTGATTATTTAGTTACCGATAAAAATGAATTGATTTTACTCAATAAACATTTATTTACATCAATTGAACTAAAGAATTTTAAATTAAAGAGTTATAAACTGATTAAGCTATCCGGTAAAGAATATGGGTTGAACCAAAATTATGAAATCCAAAAAGTTATAACGATTCCTGGCGGTATGTATGAATATGTGATTGAAGATATGAGAATAATGGTGAAAACAGTTCCAGTAGGTATGCCTGCTGGTGGGGGCTTTATGGCAGGGGCAATACTTGGAGCAACTTCTTCCTGCCTTAATTCCAATGCAATGAATAATCCTGAGTTACTGTTCAATCCAGTTCTGATTTTTCGAAAATCATACGTTGTTGATACTTCTGATTTTCTTGTATTCCCCATTTCCCAAAAAAGCCAAAAAGCGAATGTTATTGGGATTTATCAATTTGAATACTCAGGGAATCATTTTATTATCGCAAACGAGAATAAAAAAAACGCAAAAAAAACAATTGACAAATGGGATTATTATTCAACTTTTACCAATAAAGGGAGAGCATGTATTACTGCCATTGATAATCAAAATAATCTAAAAAGGTTGGACATATTCCCGTCTATAAATGGAATTCCTGCAATAATTTCTATTAATCAAATTACCAGACTGGACGAAAAAACATTTCTCGTAATTGTCAGATCAGCTGCTGCCTCAAAAGAATACTATTTCGGAAAACTAATGATTGAAGATTAATAGAATTCCATTTCGATTAATAAATAGAAGGTTTCTAGCCGTTCGTAGGTCTAGAAAAAACAATATCAGGCAGAAATTCCACCCAACCCAACACCTCCTGACCTTCAAGGCAATATGAAACAAGTGCTTGTTGAATACCTTGCCTGCGGCCCCGATCCCGAAAAGCAACTTTGTATCTGCAGAAGAAGGCTCAGGCTATTGAGAACCTGTTCAGCCTGATGAAAGCCCTTTCGGCACCCGAAACGGTGCAGTTCTTCGACGAAGCTTACAACAATTGCAGTATTCGTTACGGTGACCTGAAAAAGCAACTGGCCGAAGATGTTGTGAAATTCACAACACCATTGCGTGAACGCATCCTTGAACTTTTACAAGACGATGTCTATATCCGCAAGGTGGTGAATATGGGCAAAGAAAAAGCTCACGCCAGCGCCTCGAAAACAGTAAAAGAGGTGAGGGAGATTATCGGGTTTAAGGAGTTTTAGACTAGTTTCTTTCATTCCCCATCTCTGGGGAACAAATACTCAAGCATTTCGGGCAAATGTTTCTGCCATGCACCCCAGTTGTGCCCTTCAGGGTATTCGTTGTAAACATGTGGGATTGATCGCTGTTCCAGAATTTGTTTCAGGCTCTGTATTTTAGGTGCTAAAACAGGCAAATCGTATTTTCCGAAATCAAGGTAAATGCGGGAGCCTGTAAGGTTATTTTTGCTGAAAGCTCTTAACACATTTTTCTCCACATTACTCGATTGGGCACCCGCTTTACCAAATACATCCGGTCTCGATGCCGCCAGCCAGAGTGAAATATTACCGCCGTTCGAAATACCTGCCGTTGCCCTGTAACCGGGTTCTTTAGCCGTGCGGTAATTCTTATCGAGAAATCTTACCAATTCCTCAGTGATAAACTTTGTATACTTCTTCTGAAGTTTCCCTGAATATTCCTGGTCGCGATGAACAGGCTGCACAAACACGGCTATCACCGGTTTGATCTTACGTTCAAACGTCATGTTGTCCAGCACGTTACGTACAGCCATGCGGTCGAACAATTCGAAACCGTCGTGAAAAATAATCACCGGGTAAAGTGCATCGGTGACTTCATATCGCGGAGGCAGGTAAATACGAAGCTGCCTGTTTTCCTTGAGATATTTGCTGTAAATTACTGTATCAGAATAGGTTCCCCAGGGAACAACATCGCGTTCGTAAATGTAATACGGAGGTATATACTGTGGCATCACCAGTTCCGAATTGTCGCCCATACCGCCGTGAGCAACTCTTTCATTCATCGGGTCGAGTTTCCAGTTGGTTTCATCAACCACAATTTTGTATTCGAGGCGGGCATCGGCTTCGTATTTTGTAATGGCAAACCAATAGTCGGTACCGGCAATTTTCTGCATTTCAAGGGTTGGTGACCAGCCCGTGGCATCGCCTGCCACCCGGACCGAAGATGCAATTCCTTTGTAAATAAAGTAAACTGTATTGTTGTTCTCAATCACCGGAACAACACAAGTGCCGTTGAAATATTCGTCAAGCTGTTTCGCTTTTTCGCCTGAAGGCATTGATTGAATTCGCTCAAGCAGAACTGAAAAAGATTGAGCATGCAGGATGCTGGTTGTCATGATCAGCGATATGATCAAAGCGGCTGGTTTCATTTTCAGGATGGTTTTGAAGCAAATTTAACGCATAAGAGCATTCCGAAATAACATAATTTGTAAAGGAGATGTTTCCTTTCTCAGCAACACTTAATGAAAAGCAATAGAGCCGTTTACCGATCAGGAGTATTCTTAACTTTGCAACCCAAAATCAAATAATGCTCACATCTGATATAAAACCCGAAAAAGCTGTACTCGTAGGACTTATCACTGCTAAACAGGATGAGGAAAAGGTTCACGATTACCTCGATGAACTGGAGTTTCTCCTCGACACAGCCGGAGCTATTCCGGGTGAACGGTTTGTCCAGAAACTGGCGATGCCCGACTCGCGAACTTTTGTTGGAACAGGCAAGCTTGCCGAAATTGCTGAATATGTAAAGGCTGCCGGCATCGACATTGCCGTGTTCGACGATGAGTTGAGCGCTTCCCAAACCCGCAATATCGAAAGGGAACTGGGATGCCGTGTCCTCGACCGGCCTTTGCTCATCCTCGATATTTTTGCCAAACGAGCACGAACAACCACCGCCCGCACCCAGGTTGAACTGGCACAGTATCAGTACCTTTTACCGCGTCTTACACGCATGTGGACGCACCTTGAGAAGCAACGCGGTGGCATCGGTATGAGAGGTCCAGGTGAAAAGGAAATAGAAACCGACCGCCGTATCATCCGCGACAAGATTGCCTTTCTTAAAGAAAAGCTCAAAGATATTGACAAACAAAAAGTTACCCAGCGTAAAAGCCGCGAAGAACTCATTCGTGTAGCGTTGGTTGGCTATACAAATGCCGGTAAAAGCACGGTCATGAACCTGCTGAGTAAGAGTGACGTTTTTGCGGAAAATAAACTCTTTGCTACGCTGGATACCACAGTGAGAAAGGTTGTGATCGGGAATCTGCCTTTCCTGCTTACCGATACTGTCGGGTTTATCCGCAAACTGCCTCATAGCCTGGTGGAATCGTTCAAGTCAACACTCGATGAAGTGCGCGAAGCCGACCTGCTGGTGCATGTGGTGGATATTTCACACCCGGTCTTCGAGGAACAATTGGATGTAGCTCGTCAGACGCTCACCGAAATCGGCTGCTCCGACAAACCAACTATCATGGTTTTCAACAAAATAGATGCTTATTCATTTGTTGAGAAAGACCCGTACGACCTGTCGCCACCGACCAAAGAAAACCTCACACTTGAAGAGTTGCAGAAAACATGGATGGCAAAAGCTAACAGTCCTTCAATCTTTATATCGGCAAAACAGAAAACCAATGTGGAGGAATTCAGGAAGTTGCTTTACAACGAAGTGAAAAGGCTGCATGTTTTGCGGTATCCTTATAATAACTTTCTATACTGAGATGTTTTGATATTTTGAAAACGGTGTCAGACCTGCGTAAGACCTGACACCATTTACGTTTTTATCAGGTTTATTGCTCGGATAGATCAATAATTGGATTATGAGCTATTTCGATTCAGTCTTAGACTTCCCGTCCAGAGCAAATTTTATGGGCATATTGAACTGGACTCTTACAGCTTCGCCTCTTTGAGTGCCTGGGTTCCATTTTGGCATATTCTTTATCACTCTCACGGCTTCTTCATCACAGCCGCCTCCAATCCCACGCAGTACTTTAGCATCGGAAATTGTGCCGTCTTTTTCTACAATGTATGAAACAAACACCGTTCCCTGTATTCCTTTCTGGCGTGCCTCATCGGGGTACTTGATTGAGCTTACCATATACTGAACACGGGCTTCTTCACCTCCGGGAAAACTTGGTGCAAATTCAACTGCGGTAAACACTTCATTGGTCTCCGCTGGTTTTACCGCTTCACCCGATTCATTTACTTTGGCTTCTTGCCACTTTACTTTCTCTGTTTGCTTAACTGTTTTGGAACCGGTTTGCTGGCTTTTTGCGTCTGATTTCGAAGCAGCTTTTTCAGTTTTCTGGGGGTCCTGCACAACTGGTGGTGGTGGCGGAGGAGGAGGTGGTGGTGGAACCTGGTCCGATGCAGGTGGAGTAGGAGCTTCGGATGTCTGGGCACTAAGCCTGTTCGACTGAAGCATCGTGACGATAATTGCGGCAGAAAAAATCAGAGGCATGAAAATGCCAATGCGAACAGCCGCTATCTTTTTTGATTTTTTGATTAACATGACGATTCGTTTTTTTGTTAGAAAATTAAAGTTGTTTGCAATGATATATTGAGGGTTTCCGGAAACCACGTTGAAAAGGAGTTGCTGATATACGACAGGCTCGGTTCCCTGCCTAATTACTTCACGATCAGCCAGGAATTCATGCGCTTCGCGAAGGAATTTCTTTATCAGGAAAAAGAATGGATTGAACCAGAAAATGCTCGAAATGAGCTCAATAAATACCAGGTCGTATATGTGTTTCTGGCTGAGATGCGCATTTTCATGGACTATGATGCTCTGAAGCGCCGGATTCCCTACATATTCCTTAGAAATGAAAATCCTTCCTTTAAACGAAAACGGCGACTTTCCTTCGGCTACCAGATATATATTGTCACGGAGCTTTTCAGCACTGAGTGATGATTTGATAAATCTCCCGATTCTGACAAGGCTTTGCAAAAGTCCGCCAAGCAACCCTAGTGTGATAATAACATAAACAACAGTCATCCAGTCAAGTACGCGGCTCTCCTGCGCTGGTGTCAACAGTGCTGTCGAAGTAATGACAACTTCGGGCAATGTAATGGCCGGGATATTGGAATCATTGGAAGAAATCATGATCCCGGGCAGCAAGTAACTGCCTATGAGAGGAAGTATTATTATTAAAAGCGATGATGCCAGCAGGTAAATCCTGTTCATCACAAAATATGACTCGCGTCGCATGAAAAGCAGGTAAAAGCCTGTAAACAAAGCTCCTGCAATAATGCTCTTTGCCAGGTATAAGATAAGGTCATTCATCCTGCTGTGCCTTTCTTTGTGCTATTTGTTCGTCAATAATTCTGCGTAATTCTTCCATTTCTTTCACTGAGAGAATTGCGTTGCCGGTAAAAAACGAGACCACTTTTTTGTATGAATTGTCGAAGTAACCTTTCACAACATTACCCATGAATAGCTGGGTGTACTCGTTTTTACTAATCATCGGGTAATATTCATGGGTTTTTCCAAAAGAGGTGTGTCCGACAAATCCTTTCTTTTCAAGAATCCGGATAATGGTGGAAATTGTGTTGTAAGCCGGTTTCGGCTCCTGATAGTGCTCGAGTAGATCATTCACGAATCCTTTTTCCAATTGCCATAATATCTGCATGACCTCTTCCTCAGCCCTGGTAAGTTCTTTCATCGTTGTTACACTTTTTTTCATAAAAATGAAATTGATGATGTAAAATTACAACTAAAATATTAGTTATGCAACTATTTTTTTAGTTTTAATGAAATATTTTTTAATTGCAAATAATTCAAATACTTACGTTGATTTAATTATACATGGTAATTATACTCAGGCAAGGCTGAATGTTTAAATTTGCAGGCTCAATAAAAACTATGAATAATAGATCTACCGGCTTCTTTTATACTTTTCTGGTTTTAATACTTCTGCTTTCTCAGGCAAAGACAAGTCTGGCTCAGGTTTTCATTTCGAGCAATCTGCCGATTGTCATTATAAGTACTAATAATGTTCCAATTCCAGATGAACCCAAGATCCCGGGACANATGAAAATTATTGACAATGGCCCCGGACAGATCAATTATGTGACTGANTTCGGGAATATCTATACGGGGAATATCGGTATTGAAATCAGGGGTCATTATTCCGCCATCCTTCCTCAAAAACCTTATGCCATCGAGACACGCGATGCCGATCAAAGTGAATTGAATGTTCCGTTGTTCGGTTTCCCTGAGGAGCATGACTGGGTTTTGCTCGCAAATTACAACGATAAAGTATTCATGCGAAACGTACTGGCTTTCAAACTCTTTAATGAGATGGGACATTACGCTTCACGCACTCGTTTTTGTGAAGTGATGGTTAATGGCGCCTACCAGGGCATTTACATTTTTGGTGAAAAAATCAAGCGTGATAACGGCAGGGTAGACATTGCCAAACTTGAACCAGACGAAAACACCGGCGAACCAATGACCGGAGGATATATATTTAAGCTCGATTACTGGGACTGGACCAATAGCTGGCAGTCGTCGTACCATCCTATCGGGCACTCCAATTTTGATGTACATTTTGTTTATGAGTACCCTAAAACGGAAGATATCACCATTCAGCAAAAAGCCTATATCAAGTCATATGTAAATATATTTGAATCAGCGCTTTATAATCAGAATATCCACGATTCCACTGCAGGGTATTTTCGTTACATGGATCTGAACTCTTTTATCGACTATTTTTTGGTGAATGAAGTATCAAGAAATAATGATGGTTTCAAGAAGAGCTTCTTCATGTTCAAGAACCGTGATGGCATTGATAAAAGAATCAATCTTGGCCCGGTGTGGGACTTTGACTGGGCCTGGAAGAACATTAATGAGTGTTACATCTTCGCACACACCGATGGAAGTGGATGGGCCTACCAGGTAAATGACTGTTATCCGGATGTTCATTCACCGGGCTGGCACATTAGGCTTTTACAGGATACCATCTTTGCCAACGCATTGAAATGCCGCTATGAAAATTTCAGGACAAACATTCTGAATACCGATACGATCTTCAGCTGGATTGACAGCACGGTTGCCTTCCTGTGGGAGGCTCAGCAGCGTCACTATGAGCGTTGGCCAATACTGGGGCTCAATGTTGGTGCTCCTGTTGTAGGCCCAATACCAACCACTTTTGAAGGTGAGATCCAGGATTTTAAGAACTGGATACAATTGCGTTTGAACTGGCTTGATGCCAATATGCCTGGGCATTGCAACAATTATGCATCGGCGCCTTTCGCCGGTTTCATTCCCGCAATCCAGTTGTTTCCAAATCCTTCTACTGATTATGTTTTTATTGAACTTCCCGGATACAATCCTTCAACTACGGTTTACCTTTCAAACATCGAAGGCAGAAGGATCGATCCACCGGTTTCATTCGACGGGAATCTTTTCACCATTCAAGTCTCCGGACTTGTTCCTGGCGTATATATAGCCAGTTTGGGTGATTCAAGCCACAGGACAACTTTCATGAAATTTGTTGTTACCCGCTAATGATATTTTCAACTTCTGAACGGATATTATAAGTCATTAATTTCAAAACCCGGCTTGCAGAGCCGGGTTTTGAAAAAATTAACCTGTATAAAAACTATTTCTTAGTTTCATCCTTTTGTACAAGGTGTGTGCCGAGGAACTTTTCCAAAGCGCGGTAGAAATCAAACTGGTTTTCTTCATTTTGAAATCCATGTCCTTCATTGTCTTTTACCAAATTTCAACCGAAATTAGAACATTGGCTGGAAACCTGCATGAAAGTAAGCACTCAAATCTTTCAATTATAATTTTGAATCTGTAAAAGATGGTATATCATCGCTGAAAAAGCTCCCTACTTTTTAAAGTAAGGAATTCAACGCATAGACCTACTGTATTTGCAACACAAAAACTAATTTTGCGTTACCATACCATGAAAGGCCGCAGATTTATCGTTATTTCAATTGTTGTCATTTCGTCGCTGATAGTTTTAGTTGCAGCGGCCGGATTAACGTTGCAGTACCTCTTTAACGGCAAAGTAAGGGATTTGTTTGTACGCGAATTAAATAAGCAGTTAGTTGCCGAAGTAAATGTTGCAGATGTCAGGTTGAGTATTTTCCAGGATTTTCCATTTGCGTCCGTGCGTTTCTCAGGAGTAAAAGTGGCTGGTGTATCCAAACTAAAATCTAAGGATAAATTACTGAGCGCCGATCTGATTTCATTGAAATTTAATATTCCCGACCTTTTGAGAAACAGGTTTTCAGTTCGTTATTTGTCAATATCAGGAGCCAATGTCAATATTCATTTTTTTGCCGATGGTTCGGATAATTTTCATATACTGAAACCTTCCAGCAATAAGGGAAGCGAGCAGTTTAACCTCAATGTCAAGCGTATTGAATTAATTGACACTAAGTTCAATTATAATGACGAAGCATCACAGCAGGAAGCCAGACTGAATATCAACAGGCTGATTCTCAAGGGCAGCTTCAATAATGAGTCCTTCAAAATGACAGCCATCGGCAATATGCTTGTTGAAAAATTCTCATCGGCAGGGATCGTTTACATTAAAAATCGCGAAACCAGTCTTAAAACAGGCATTGATGTTAATACACTCAGAGGTTATTATTCGATAGCTAATGGTGAAATAAGGCTAGAAACGCTTCACTTGAAAGCTGGTGGTTGGGTTATCGACCGCGATGGCAGGAAGGAAATGAATATTGCCATTGCCTCATCAAACACATCCGCAAATAAAGTAATCTCTTTATTACCTGATAATTATCGCAAGTATTTGGCCGATTATTCCATTTCGGGAACAGGAGATATCGAATTAAAGATAAAAGGCCATTTTGGTGGCGGACATGTACCGGCTATAGCTGCACAAATGATTTTGACCAATGGAGAACTCATCCATAAAAAAACCAGGGTAGGGCTTGAAAATTTGTCATTCAGCGGAAGTTACCTAGCCGGGGCTAACGGGAAAGGTGTGAACCTGAATGTGAGCAATCTGAAAGCAGTTCTTCGCAAAGGAAACATTTCAGGCAATATCGCAATGTCAGGATTGCAATCACCTTTTATAAAGGCCAGTATATCCGGAACTTTCGACCTTGCTGATGTTAAAGAATTCCTGAACAGTGACACTATCACCGAATTTTCGGGTAAGGCAAGTGTATCAGGAATATTCTCCGGGCAAATCGCTGATATTGGAAAGCCGACAGCCTCTGATTTCAGCAGCAGTAACTTTACCGGAATCTGCAAGCTTAAAGGTGTCACTGTAGGCCTGAAAGGCTATAATTTGCCTGTTTCCAGTCTTACAGGGGATATAGTCTTTAATAATAATGACCTGTCAGTGAGTGCTTTATCTGGAAAATTTGGACAAAGCGATTTCCTGGTTAAAGGGTCAGTTGGGAATCTGCTGGCCAGGTTGTTTGTGAAAGGAGAAAAACTTCAGATCAACGGAAGTTTGATTTCTGAAAAATTAAACTGGGATGAAATTAGTTCCAGCAGCGAAGGTTCTGGAGAATACAACTTTGGAATACCCGGCGACATTGAAATCGGGAAACTTAAGCTGGACGTCAGGAATTTCCATTTCAGGAAATTTGATGCTAAGAACCTTAGCGCAGATATGGCAGTCCACAACAGAGTTTTAACTGTCTCAGATATTTTATTGCAGTCAATGCAGGGAACTATTACCGGCAAAGCAACCATCAACGCCTCTAGTCCATCGCACAGCCTGTTGACCTGTAATGCAGATATCAACAGAGTGAATATTAACAAGTTGTTTATCGAGTTTGGCAATTTTGGTAACACTGATCTTGTTGCCGAAAACCTTGATGGAAGAGTGACCGGTAGTGTTCTCTTTTCCGGTCTTATGTATCCCAATCTTGATATGGACCTTGAATCTATCAAATCGCATGCAGAACTTATAGTTGAGGATGGAAGGCTGGTTAATTATGAGCCCATGGAGGCGCTTTCAAAGTTTCTGCGCGTTGAGGACCTGAAAGATATCCGGTTTGAAACGCTGACTAATCAGATTGACATAGCCAACCAAATCATCTTTATCCCGGTAATGGAGATAAAGTCCAGCGCGCTGAACCTGACCTTAATGGGCACACATACTTTTGATAATGATCTCAATTATCATTTCAGCATTGCACTAGCTGATATTCTTGCTTCAAAATTCAGGAAAAAGAATCCCGGCTATAATAAGCAGGATGAGTTTGGGCCTATAGCAGAAGATAACCGTGGCCGCACAATGGTTTTTGTATCAATGACCGGTACAGTTGATGAACCGGTTTTCAATTATGACAAAAAGGCTGTCAGGGAAAAAATCAATACTGAAATGCAGAGTCAGCGTTCAGAAATGAAGCAGGTGCTAAACAGGGAATTTCAATGGCTGGGAGGAGATACATTAACAAAAGCCAGAAAGCAAAAGGATAAGGAGATGCAGAAAAAACAAGAGGACGGGAAGTTTGTGATTGAATGGGATGATGAACCAAGATAGATGTTATTTCCTTAAGTTAAGCAAGGTTAAGACCGTAAATCGGTTCACATATTATTAGAGTTTCATATCTCGATAATAAATTGTCATTCTCAGTGCTTAATGATGAATTTTGTATTTTTGAAACGTGTAATCTGATCGCACAGTTGCAACACTTGAAATTTCAGAGGGATCTTTGTGAGTTGCACTAATAGTAAACATAGTCCATTCTTTTTCTTAAGAATTCTGAGGTTTTGCCTATGACCTTCTCTTGAAAAAGTTATTATCTAAAGAAGGACAAAATAGATTATGGATCTGACAATGATAAAAGGGAAAATAAAAACTACGTAGCTCAGGCTGCTTATGCTGGTTCTGAAATAATTGTTGACAATACAATGTTATTCAAAGAAGGCTACTTCGATTCAATGGGTTTCATCATGCTGCTTTCATTTATAGATGAGGAATTTGGTGTTAAGGTTCATGACGACGAACTGATTGAAGAGAATTTTGAATCAATTAGTGCTATTTCTGACTTCATTACCCGGAAGCTCAACTAACTTGTTATGTGTGGCATTGCCGGTATAATCGATTATGGCAATCCTGCTGACAGAAAGATTCTTGTTGAGAAGATGCTTACTGTTATCGCTCACAGAGGGCCTGATGACAGCGGAATCTTTAACTCCCCACATGCTACCATTGGCAATGTCCGATTGAGCATTATCGATATTGAAGGCGGCCACCAGCCACTGTCGGATGCAGAGGGCAGGTACTGGATCGTTTATAACGGCGAAATTTTCAATTATCCGGAACTGAGACAGATGCTGATCCGAAATAAGGGATGTACTTTTCGTACTAATTCTGACACCGAGGTTTTGCTGCAACTGTATATCAGTTATGGAATTGAATGCCTTAACCTGTTAAATGGCCAGTTTGCTTTTGCTGTGTGGGATACTGTCGAAGAAGAACTTTTTATGGCAAGAGACCGGGTTGGGATCAGGCCATTGTTTTATTATAGTTCCAATGGCCGTTTTGGATTTGCCTCAGAAATAAAAAGCCTGTTTCAGTCAGATGATGTCATTCCGGAGTTTAATCACCATGGGTTACTACAGATATATACTTTCTGGACTGCGTTAACACCAGATACGGCTTTCAAAAATATTTTTGAAGTATCACCTGGTGAGTGTATGATCTACAGTCGGAAAGGTATCAAGAAGCAGAAATACTGGGAACTTACATACAATAATACCAATGCTTTACTATCGTTACCAGATGCAACAGAGCAATTCAGAGAGCTATTTTCTGATGCCCTGCGAATAAGACTGCGGTCCGATGTTCCGGTGGCAGCCTATCTTAGTGGTGGGCTTGATTCAACAACCAGCGTGGCTTACATTCAGCAAACCGAACCTGGCATATTGAATACATTCTCGGTTGGTTTTGATGAGGAAGAATTTGATGAACGAAACTTCCAGGCGCAGGCAGTTAGCCACTATGGTACAAGCCATAAATATATAAGTTGCTCTTCTTCAGATATCGCCAGGTTATTTCCATCAGTAATATGGCATGCCGAAACACCGGTTATGAGAACAGCCCCGGCTCCCATGATGCAATTATCGAGGCTGGTAAGAGAGAACAATATCAAAGTGGTAATTACCGGCGAGGGTGCTGATGAAACATTAGCCGGTTATAACATTTTTAAAGAAGCTGTCATCAGGCAGTTCTGGTCGTCACAGCCCGATTCACACCTCAGGCCATTATTACTAAAGAAATTGTATCCATATCTTCCTCAGATGCATCAGGCCAATCCTAATATATTGAAATTATTTTTCGGATTCAGGCTTCAGGACACCGAAAATCCTGTGTATTCCCACATGCTGAGATGGAATAATTCAAACCAGGTAATCAGGCATCTCACTCATGATTTCAAGTCACTGATGAACGATTATTCTCCTCAGGAGCATTTGATTTCCAGACTGCCTGATAAGTTTGATTCATGGGATTTACTGGCAAAAGCACAATGGTTAGAAACCACTCTGCTTATGTCAGGCTACCTGCTTTCGTCGCAGGGTGACAGAATGGCATTGGCAAATTCGGTTGAAAGCCGCTATCCGTTTCTCGATTACAGGCTTATAGAATTTGCTAATTCACTGCCTTCAAAGTTTAAACTTAATGGTCTGACGGAGAAATATTTACTAAAGTTGGCAGTTAAAGGGCTTGTTCCTGAAAATATTCGACTAAGAACCAAACAGGCATACCGGGCGCCAATCAGCAGCGTTTTTTTGTCAGATGAAGCACCTGAGTATGTTCGCGAAATGTTATCAGAAGAACATTTCAAGTGTACCGGTGTTTTTAATTACGATTCGGTACAGCCGTGGCTCGAAAGAATGAAGAAGACAGGCAAGTCAACCGAAGTTGAAAACATTCTCGCTACATTAATTATTTCTACTCATTTGCTGGATGATCAATATGTGGATAAAAAAATGCCAATGACAGGTACAACCAAATTAAACAATTTAACAGTCATTGAAAATTGTTAACTTTAATGTATGGAACCTAAAGCACCATTTACCAGTGAAATTATTCACCTTCAAAATGTTGGGGCAGTTGTTGACCAGCTATGTGACAGGCTTAAGCAAGATGTTCATTACAGGTTAAAAAGGTTTGGAGCCGTTGTAGGTATCAGTGGAGGAATAGATTCGTCGGTATGCCTGGCATTAGCTGTAAAGGCACTTGGCCCTGACAATGTCTTGGGTTTGATGTTGCCTGAGAAAGATTCGAGCCCCGAAAGCAAAACACTGGCATTGCTGCTTGCCGGTCAGTTGAAAGTAAAAGTTGCGGAAGAAAACCTTACAGATACGCTTAAAGGATCCCGCTGCTACGAAAGACGTGATGAAGCAATCAGGCGATTATTCCCTGAGTATGATGCATCAACATATAAAATGAAAATTGGGGTGAAACAAGCAAGTCTATATTCGGGACTGCCACCTCTGTTTTATTTAACAGTAATTGATGCTTCAGGTAACCAGCAGGAAAGAATACTGCCAGCCCGGGATTATCTTCAAATTGTCGCAGCATCAAATTTCAAGCAGAGAGCGCGAATGTCGATGCTTTATTATTATGCCGAACTATACCATTACGCAGTCATTGGTACACCCAACAAGCATGAGCACAACCAGGGCTTCTTTGTAAAATATGGGGATGGCGGAGCAGACCTTATGCCAATTGTCGATCTTTATAAAACACAGGTATACGAATTGGCCGAATATCTGGAAATACCAAGAGAGATTATTGAAAGAACTCCAACAACCGATACCTATACTGCTGACCAAACCCAGGAAGAATTCTTTTACCAGTTGCCATTCGATAAAATGGACAGGTACTGGTTTGGTTTTGAAAACGGTTATTCAGCCAGAGAAGTTGCTGAAGTAATGGGAGAGACTGAAGAGCATGTTGCCTCTTTGTTTCAGTCATTTGAACGTAAGGTAAAAACAACCGAATACCTTCGGATGAGTCCGGTCAAGTATCAGGTTTAATTAAATCCTATAACCTACAGTACATTAAGTTATTAAACAAATATATGATTTGATGATTAATCAATATTAATAATTCAAGCCATTATATTAAATAGTGTAAAACCCAAACCTGATAGATGAATGCTTTTGACTACTTATTTGAGAATACACATAATCTGAACAAGGAGTTCCTCGTAGGAAACGAGAGCATAACTTTCAGAGAGTTGTATTCATCGTCCGTCAATATGGCTTCATACCTGCAAAGGGAAATTGGCATTAAGAAAAAAGTACTGCTCATTTCGGCAAACAATCTATTATTTATTAAAGCTTACCTCGCGATAATTAAATCAGGAAATATTTGTGTGCCGCTTGATCCCGGAATTGAAAGATCAAATTTCTCCTATATACTTGATATAACTAATCCTGATTTTGCATTCATTACCAAAGATATAGACAAAAAGTTACCAATAGGTGAATTGCGGCATCTCTTCCCTGATTCAGTTTCTGATAGTGAAGTTAGCGGATTACCATGGGGTGATGATCAAGAAAATAAAGATGAAAACGAATGCTGTGAAATAATATTTACCTCAGGATCTACCGGCAAACCTAAAGGTGTGATGATATCGCACCGGAATATCATGGCAAATACGGCGTCAATACTGGCTTATCTCAATATCCGGTCAGATGACAGAATGTTGGTTGTGCTGCCATTTTTCTATTGCTATGGTTTGTCATTACTGCATACTCATTTGCGAGCCGGCGCATCAATAGTACTCAACAATTCTTTCATCTTTATTGGTAAAGTTATTAAGGATCTAAAGGAGCTTCAATGTACTGGATTTGCTGGAGTTCCAAGTCATTACCAAATACTGTTGCGTAAATCGGAAACATTCAGGAAGACCAGTTTCCCGCATCTTCGTTACGTAACCCAGGCTGGTGGTGGACTAGCTACTGTTTTTATTGACGAATTCAGGGAACTTTTTCCTGAAGTGAAATTCTATGTAATGTACGGTCAAACTGAAGCTACAGCGAGGCTTTCGTATCTGCCACCAGAGTTGTACGAAGAGAAAAAAGGATCTATCGGGAGAGGGATTCCCGGGGTAGAACTGCACATTGTAAATGAAACAGGGGAGATGCTACAACCCGGTGAGATGGGAGAATTGATAGCAAAGGGTGATAACATAATGATTGGATATTACAAGGATTTAAGCAATAGTGGAAGTGTAATAAAAGATGGCTGGCTATATACTGGTGATCTTGGTTTTATCGATTCAGATGGCTTCATTTTTCTGAATGCGAGAAGATCAGATCTCATTAAAATAGGAGGAAAAAGGGTAAGCGTTAAGGAGATTGAAATGGTGATACTTCAATTACCCCATATAATAGATTGCTCGTTAAAGCGGGTAACAGACGTCCTGACCGGAGAATCGCTGATTGCAACTATACATACGAACTCGAAGCAGCCGGAAGAATATTTAAGGGATGAGATCAAGCGGCATTGCGCAAAACACCTGGCATTGTATAAAATACCTAAAACATTTATCTTTGATAACGATATGAAGATAAGCGCCTCAGGTAAAAAAGTATTGAAAGAAGGGGAGAGTAATAATTAACACTTTAATAATTCAATGAATAGATGGACATAGATCACATCTGCTTTGCGGTTAAGGACCTACAGGAAGGAATTGAGTACTGGAATACGGTTTTTGGTTACAGGCAATATACAAGGATCATAGAAAACAATAAACAAAAGGTCAGAATTGTATTTCTTCACAAGGAGGGAAGCCTGTTAATCAAGCTGATAGAGCCATTCGACTCAAACGAATCTCTGATGAACTTCGTGAGTATTGGGGGTGGTTTCCATCACCTGTGTTTCAAGTGTAATGACATCCATAAGCAAACAGAGGAACTGGTTGACAAAGGCTTAAAGCTCATTGTCCCTCCCGAGCCCGGAGAGGCATTCAACAACAGCGAGATAGCTTTTCTGATTGCAAGACACCGGTTAAGTATCGAATTGATTGAGACCAGTGAAAAATCAGGGTTGCTTTCAGATTCTGAAAATAATACCGGTGTTTCAGAGACGCCATCATTGAACATAATAAGGACAAAGGACTAAAAGCAATAAGTTACAGCCATGATGTTTAACAGTCGTAATGTCGTCATCAGTAGTAAGGCAAAAATCGGGCAGAATGTCCGGATTGGAGATGATACAGTCATTTTTGATAATGTTGTAATAGAGGATAATGTTACGATAGCCCATCATTGTGTTATTGGGGAACCATTAAATGCTTACTATTCTGATCCGGGATATGAAAATCCAGTCACATTAATAAAGGCTAATTCGCTGATCAGAAGTCACACGATTATATACGCCGGAAATACTTTGGATGAATTTGTTGCTACAGGGCATAGGGTTACATTAAGGGAGTATAATCATATTGGCCCGCATACTGTTATAGGTACATTGTCAGATATTCAGGGCTATGTAAAAATTGGTCAATATTGCAGGCTTAACAGTAATGTGCATATAGCTCAGTATTCAACAATAGGTGATTATGTTTTTATCTATCCGTACGTGGTGATGACAAACGATCAATATCCTCCATCGACCGATCTTCTAGGCGGAACTATAGGGGATTATACCCAGATTGCAGCTCATTGTACTGTTCTGTCGGGGGTAACCGTTGGTACTAATTGCTTGCTGAGTGCAAACAGCGTAATAAAAAACAATATTCCGGATTTCTCCCTGGCCATGGGAGATCCGGCAAAAGTGATCATTGATCTCAGAAAGTTTGTGATTCTCGGTAAGGGAAAGATGTACCCCTGGATGTACCGTTTTTCAAAAGGAATGCCCTGGGAACAAGAGGGCTACGAAAACTGGATGGGAGGGGTTAAAACAGAATTATAGAATACTCTTCAAGCTTGAAGATCAAAATGTAACCAGATCCACCGTTCTGGGTTTGTTTTCCAATCGTCTGATATACAACGATAAGCGATTGCTTCTGCCATAAAAAGCAGTATCATATGTAATGGTATAGTTTTTAGTCAGATATTCTGATAGCTGTTGCAGGTTCAATTTTAAATTTTCCGGGTAACCAATCATATTGTCATTAACAATGATAACCGATTGTTTTGTAGTAAGAGTGTTTTCTAAAATGGATTTCACATCATTCGTGTCACGGAGGAAAACCTGGAAGCCTTCATGTGAGAATCTCATTGAATCTGGAATTTTAACTATCTGATTTTTGCCAGTATAATAGTATTCAAAAGGGGCCGAATTAGTTCTGCTGTTAAAAATGATCGGTTCATTGGGATTTTCTATTGATTTCAGAAAACCTGCCAGAGATTCATAATCATAAGTTTTTACAGGAACAGAGTATTTGAGTACAAGAAGTGCAATGAAATATACTGTAATTCCTGAAAATGCAATAGTGCGTATTTTGGAATTATAGAAGTCAAACATCAGAAACAATAGCATAATAACCGGATATACAATAGCAAGATACCTATTGTTGAATTTGATACCTGTCAATAATACCACAGTGGTATATATCGTCAGTACAACCAATATAACTAAAACAAATATCGTTACTGCTTTTTTCAGTGTTTCTGACTCTTTTGTCTTTTGTCTGTTCATGAGCATTATGGGATATGCAAAGCTGACAATAAACAGTATTCTTACTAACCACCGTAATGTTGTTTTGTCAACTATTACATTAATTCCAAATAATACATTCTGAAACGAATTAAGCACCACAGTCAGGCGCTGTAACAAAGTATAGCCAACTCCTTGCGACTGGGCATTGCTAATATTGGATCCCATCATATATAAATTCGGCATAAACAGAATCAGAACCGGAATAAAATAAAGAATAAAAATAATCGTTGGCTTAATTCCTCTATATAACAGATATATAATGACGTATGCAATTATAATAAATGCAAAGAAATACTGGACATATAGTCCAATAAGCGAGGCCAATAACAGATTGAACAGGTGCTTCTTATCAAGTGTCAACAGGTATTGAATAAAATAATAAAGCGATATTGCTGAGAGAAATACAACCAGTGCATATAGCCGTATTTCAATAGATGCCCATACTGTAAAAGGATTCAATAGAAAAACAATTATTACCCAGCGCGATAGATTTTTTGAAGTAAAAAGTCTTGAAATTTTGTAGATTATGAAAGCTGAAAAAGCAATAAATATGGCAGATAGTAAACGTGCAAAGTAGATTTCGGGATTTATCAAGCGCCACAAAGCACATAGTAAGAAGTATACAGGTGGCTGAGCCTCAAAATGATACGACTCAGTGATAACCTTGCCAAGGCTGAGCGAAGTTGTATTAAGAGTATATGCCTCATCTTCCCAGATGGTTACGGAATAGCTGAGATAAAAAATAGCACATGCGTAGACAAGTATAAAAAGATAGAAAACAAGTTTGCAGGTTTTCAACCCTTTATGATGAGTGACCACTATTTTGAACTTATTTTTTAATGATAATAACCTGAATAAGTAACCCGGCTTTGATTATCTGTGTCCTTTGGACGATTCACTGTTTGATTTCCTTATCATAGATGTCCCCATATGAAATAATTCTTCGAAATATCTCTTGTTTTGAAGTGAAATAAATCCCAGGCCAAGAAATTGTAGTGCTGCTAATAATGTGATTCCACCAACCAGGAATGATTGGGGGTTCTTCCTGAACTGTAATGCCAGGCTGGCTGAAAACCTATTTTCACTCAGGGTATTGTGCATGTCAATTATACTCATATCTCTTATGGTATCAAAGAATAGCCACACCAGCTGGTACATTGAGAGAAGCATCAATATTAGCCCTATTGAAACAAATAACATATAAGGTCTGAAAATAAAGGCCGACATCAGACCGGAGAAAAACCCCCTGATGACCCTGATACTTGAGGTTCGTTTTCCTTTAAACTTGTTTTGTTCGGTCCAATCAAGATGAGCAGGAATCTCTACGATCCTGGCCCGCAGTATCATGGCTTTGTAAAGAATTTCCGGATTGATCTCATAATCCCTGGTCTTCAGGTTAAGTGAGCGGATAAACTCAGTTCTGTATGCTCGAACCATACAGGTGAAAGTATCATATTTCTCCTGGGCTGCAATGCTCATCAGTTTATTAGCCCATCGGCTCATAATTTTCCTGAAAAATGGTACAGCGGTTACCTTTCCTCCTTTCATATACGGGGATGCTACCACAATGTCAGCAGATTCGCTCACCATATAGTCAACCAATCTTTCGACATGTTCGACAGCATAACTCAGGTCGACATCCAATACAACAATAATATCACCCGCTGCATTCCTGAACCCTGTCTGCAGAGCAATGCCAAGATTCAGATTAATTGGATGGTGTATGACTTTTATCCTTGGGTCACCTGTTGCCAGTTCATCAGCGATTGCACCTGAATTGTCCCGGCTGCCATCATTTATAATGAGAATCTCCCATTTGTAAAGGCTTAGCCGCTCTCCAAGGTAATCCTTTATAATTCCAATATTATTTTTTAAAATAGCTTCCTCATTATAACAAGGAATAACAACTGAGATAAAATTGGTACGATTGTTCTGATCAGGCATTGGGTGAACTATTTTCTAAGTTCATAATGGGTATATACAGGAAAAAATCTTCCTATCAAAGGTAGCATATACCCTTTAGATACAACAGTAAAATTTTCTTCCAGAATTTTGCTTACATAATTCCGCGAATCTCCAAACTCTTCCTCGGGCTTTTTAGTTGTATAAAGTGATAAGATTGCATCTAAAAATCTGTTTGACATGGGGCAGATAGTGAAAAACGATCCACCATCTTTTAAAATTCGTTTGATTTCATTAATTGCTTCAACCTTATTTTTTACGAATTCTAGAAGGCTTACTGCTACAACAGCATCAAAAGACTCATCGGCATAATCAGTAGTTTCAATACTTTGGGTCTTTAGATTGTAATTCATGATTTTATAGTGAAGTAGTAATTTCTCAATCACATCGAAATGATTATGAATATCACAGGCGAATATATTGATGCAATGTCTGGATAATTCAGGCAAAAACACGCCGCTACCTGTTCCGGCTTCCAGCAGGTTGGTAAAGCGTCTCCTGCCTAACATTTTAATAATAGTTTTAAATCTGTATAGCTGTATATACTTTATCGGGAATTTGTAATTCCAGTCGAAATAATCTACTTCGCCAGTTTTTGTCAGCAATGATTTGTCAGGTAATACTATTTTCATTGTAATATGTTTTAAAATTACTTGGTTAAAAATTCAACATATTAACAACTATCTGTTGCTGAAGTTTTAACAGGGCTTAAATATACGTATGCAGAAAAGGCGATTTCATCAGCAATACCCTGAAATATCATTAATAATACTTTAGCCGTTCGTTTTATGGTGTGTTATTGAAAATAATTCGGTGTTTTAGAATAATTACCGGGACTCATTTTCTGCTAAAAATTCCGAAGAATCGTGAAATGAAACTTCGGATGAGTACTGGGTTTGTCATGCGTTTAAGCATCCCGATTGCAATAGTCGGACGCAGGTAGAATTTTAAATATACCATCTTGAGCGCTCTTCGGAACTCTTTCTGCGACAGATCTTTAGGGTGATAGGGTAATTCGCCGGTATATGAATTATAGTTTTCCCATTTGATCTTGTCAAGGGCTATTTCTCCTTTATGCAGAAGTATTTCAAAGTCTTTTGTGCCTGGAAGAGGCAGATAATTACCGAAATAAGCTGCATTTAGCGGAAGGCTCAGAGCATATTTAATGGTTTTATTAATGTCTTCCATGGTTTCGTCGCGATAGCCCACAATAAATGAACCACTGGCTAAAATGCCATACTTATGCAGCAAATTTATTTTTCTTCTTACCTCGTCAAAGTCCCAGTGTTTACCCATTTTTGTCAATGTTTCCCGGGAGCCTGATTCAAGGCCCAGAACCACGTTATAGGTTCCCATTTCAGCCAATCTGCTGATGATTTCTTCATCCAGTTTGTCCAGTCGCACCCCATTTGGAAATGAAAAATGACATTTAATATTTCTATTCTTAATTTCATCTGCAAAGGCCAGCACATGCGATTTATGAAATGTAAAATTCTCATCTTCAATGATAAATTCTCCAAAATGGTAAGTATTTTGAAGCCACTCAATTTCATCAACTACACTTTTGATATTTCGCAACCTGATCTTCTTTCCTGTCACCAGATTTCCGGCACAAAAAGTGCATGGATATGGACATCCCCTGGATGTAAGAATGGGAACAACTTTTTTACTCTTGTGAAATACCCCATGTTGGATTGGTGGATAAAGGTCTGGTCTTATGACTGACCAGGCTGGTGCATCCCATTCATTTACATCTATCCATTTCTGAGCATTATGTATAATCGATCCATTTTTCCGGTGAACAAGATTGGGGATTTCTTCAATCACCTGATGATTATCTTCTGCGAGCAGGTATCTGACCAGATGTGGCAGAGCTTCTTCAGCTTCTCCAGTGATTGCATAATCCAGGTCGGGATTAGTTTCGAGGGTATGATTTGGTAAACCGCTGATATGTGGGCCACCTGCAACACACCTGCTCTCTGGTATATGTTGTTTTATTTGCGGAAGCAAATTAACAAACATGCTGTAATCGGCTGAGAATAGCTGGAAACCAATAAGTAATGGATTCAGGTCTCTGAGTTTTGACAAAAGTTTCTCATTGTCAATATTATCCAGTTTGCAATCAATAAAAACTGGATTAATGCCTTCTACCACCAGTAGAGCTTTCATTAAGTACCCGATTCCTATAGGTGGTGATGTCCAATTATTATTAGCATTAGCTAGACGCACCAGCACGACAGTTCTTAGTAAATGTTTGTTCATACGAGATGAGTATAGATTATATTACTTTGTGATCAGGGATCAGGTTTATTGACTTTTTAACGATATCTCCCTCATTTTACTAATTTGTTTCCCATATCGCGATGAAAACTCCATCATGGGTAATACTTCAAATTTCTTGGCAATCCTTGAGATAACATATGTGAATACTCTTATCTTTTTATTTGTAGGAATATTCATCCCGGGGAAGAAGAGCAACTGGGGTACCTGATCACCGCTTATCAAATCAAGAGGGTGCAGCAAAAAACTTGGAGGCGTTTTAGTGATTTTACAAAGTAAAAGCGCAAAATTCAGGTACAATTTCATCAACCAGAATGAATAACCGCTGATGTATAAGAGATAGCTCAGATGAAATGGTATTTTTAATACAGGCATTGTAGTTACCGGTATTTCCTGAATTTGACCCGATTCCAGATTCCACCTGAATGGTTTTAAAGGATAGAAACCTTCTTTATATGATCCGAATAATTCCTTTCGGCTTCGCGTTCTTTCTTNTGACAATTTTGAATTCCAGAAATAGTATGCTCTCATCAGAGGTGAAATATACGNTGGAAGTATAGTTGCATCAAAAAGATAATCTCTTTTCTTTAATACATGAAGTAAGTCATGACTCCAGCTAAAACCAGGGCCTCTGAAACATCTTGTTATACATCCTGTTGCACTATAAATAGCCTCCTCAGCTATAATAATTTCATTTTCTATTTTTTCTCTCGAATATGTTTTTAACCAAGATTCGTGATGGAATGAGTGATTACCTACTTCGTGACCTTTATCCGCTATCTGCCTTAGGATGGCATGATTCTTTTCAATAGCTGCATCCTGGCCAACAATGAAAAAGGTAATTTTAATTCCTAGTTCATCCAGCAGATCAAGCACATGTGGAACAACAATATCAAGGTATGATGGGAATTCCTGCCAACCTTCATCGCCATGAACTTTCATATATGACCATTGGTCATCAAGGTCAAGTGATATACTGGCAAGAGGTTTATTTGATTTAGTCATTTGTATTAATGTAACTGATAAATTCCTGGAGTTTTGATTCTGCTACTTTTATTGTTTCATTGACATTCAATGTCCCGTCTTTGATATGGGCTGAGTTGATTATATAAACGCCGGGTAAGGATGTTTTAATACCCGGTAGCTTGTCAGAATAACCTAATGATGAAACAGTAATTACGTGTTTAGCCCTGGCTACGCCTTTGAAAATGATATCAGCCTCAGATAAAAATGGATACATTTTTATTAATTCTGACGAAAAAAAAGTTTCGATCTCTTCATCCGATTTTTCAAATAGAGGATCTTCAGGACTCAAATATTTAGGCAGGTATATGAGGGAGTTGCCTCCGAAATATGCTTTGTCGACCAATGCTGACATCTCAATAACTCCAGTGAAGGGGACCGATTCGTCAGTAATGTTTGTTACATAATACGGGCTTATTGATTTTTTTAACAATATTGCTACGCAAATAACTCCCAGATACTCGATGCTTTTGTGCAGCTCAAGTTCATTGGTTTCCAGGTCCTTACAGATTCCGGATATCAGGCCCGAAGGTAAAGTGACAATAATTTGGTCAAATGTTTCTTTTAATCCTGATTGAGTAACAACCTGAGGCATATTTCCAGCGCCAACCGAGATAGAAGCAATCTTTTCGGATGTCCTTATTGTCACTCCTTCCGAAAGAAGTTTCTCTTTAAAATCATTGATTATCCGTTTATAACCGCCAGGAATATATCCGAACATTTCCTTTTTCAACCCACTGCGTCTTGCTCCATACAACCTTTGAATTGTAGCCCAGATGAATACTGCTGATGTTCTTGAATAACTGCCTCCAAGTTTAGCACGTAATAAAGGCAGCCAAACATTATTTACTACCCTCTTTCCTGACCACTTATTTAGCCATTGTAGTACAGTAATCTGTTCAAGCCTTTTCCAGTTTTTAATTTTTGATGCAACCAAAATTGTCACTCCTAATCGGAATTTGTCGAAAATATTTAGCACAGGAAATTTCAGATATTCAATTGAATTTGACATCGAATAGAGGTTTCCTTTCATATAGAAACCGGTTTTTGTTTCAACCCAGGTAATTTCCTTTTCAATTTCCAACTCTGATAACAATTTCCTGAGCCTGAAATCAGTCAGCAGAATAACATGATAAAACTTGTCCCATTCGATTTCACCAAGTTTCCACGAACTAACCAATCCACCCAAATTGGGTGCGCTTTCAAAAATTGTAACTCTATATCCATTCTGAGACAATTTGTGTGCAAGGGTCATACCCATCATTCCACCGCCAATAATACCAATTGATTTATTACTCATCTATTTGCAGTTATAGAGAATAGAATTGTTTCTGCCATTCTATTGTAGCTTTTAACCCTTCTTCAAGACTCCATGAAGGTCTGAAATTAAATGTATTACAGAGTTTTGTGATATCAGGTACACGCCTCATAACATCCTCATAATTTCCGAAATTGGAGTATGGTATAAAATTTAACCGTGCTTCAGAATGTTTACCGTTGATTAGTTGCCAGATCAGGCTGGCCAGATCTTTTATTGAAATTTCAGAAGTAGCCAATGAACCAGTGTTAAAAATCTCATTATCGGATTTATTGTTTTCAATACAATGAATCAATGCCTGAACAGTATCGTTGACATAAGTGAATGTCCTCGTTTGGGTTCCATCTCCATGTATATCGATAGGCTCTTTTTTTAATGCTTTTTCGATAAACACGGATTGAGGCCCACCCCACCATGTTAGATTTTGGTGTGGCCCGTAGGTACCAAAAAACCTTGTAATAGTATATTTTAATCCATATTCATCATGATTGGCAATGATATATTGTTCACCATACATTTTCGATAATGCGTATGCCCACCTTTTTACGGTAGTCTGACCCATTACCAGGTCTGATTTCTCACTAAACGGTATATTGGGATTCTTACCATATACATCAGAAGTTGAGGCAAATATTATTTTTGAATTATCAAGAATACATTTTTGAACGACATTCCTGAGCATTAGATAATTCTCTTCGAGTGTGCGTAATGCGTTTGTATAGCGTGGAATTTTCTGTGATGCCAGATGCACAACAATATCAGCCCGCAAATCTTTTATATTGTAAGGATTAGCAATATCGCCAAGAATGAACTCAAAACGATCATGTTTTGCTATAGGTTCAATGTTTCTCAGGAATCCATACTGAAGGTTGTCTATCCCGATTACTTCATGCCCTCTTTCAAGTAATTTGCCGGCCAGATTAGACCCAATGAAACCAGCAGCCCCGGTTACCAATATTTTCATTTTAGGTATTTTTATGTTTTAATAGAAAGTGATATGGCCTATTTGACCATTATTGTTCATATTCAGCTATAATACTATTTTAAGAAATCACATTCAAAATACAGTTGCTGTTTTTGTGCAAGTATCAGTTATCCTACTGTTTCTGACCAATCCTATAATTATCACTTATGATGAATTGGTAAACACCAATAGCACAAAGCATATTGATGAATGGCATAAATGGTAATCTTAATCTCGATAACCCAATGACACCAGTTAAAATGGTGAAGTAAAGAATAACTGAAATAATCAGGTAAAGGATCGTTTCTTTTTTCCTGAAAAGGATGTAAACACCGGCAAGACCGAAAATGTAGTTCAGAAGCAGGTAGATTACCAGTAATACCGAAATTACAATTTCGATGGCAGTTTTCTGCTTGTAGAAATCAATCATCTGTTTGAAAATATTAGGCCCCCAGAAAGGATCAACAGAAAGATGTTTTGAATGCATATTAAGAACTGCAGAAAAATCGCTGGTACCAAGCCCTGCATAGAGGTTTACGATTCCCATAATGTTTCTTTTTATGTACAATACAGGATTCGCCTTAATATAATCTACTGCAATTTCCTTGTATATTTTTGAATTATAAAATGAATTCTTGACAGTAGGATCTATGCCCTTTCTTAGTGCTTGATTGTAGAATTCATTCGTAACCACATCTTCTGGTTTCCCCGTCTTGTAGATATCCGTATATACTACATTGCAGAAAAGCAGGTTTGAGCCGGTTTGTGTCGACAATTCGGTTGTGCCATATCTGGAGTAATTATTATAAATCCAGGGTGATATAGCCAGAGTAAAAACTATAATGAATGATATTACCTCAGTCAACCTGTTTAATAGTTTGCGCTTGCTTAAAAGTGAAATTAGAAGAATAATTAGCAGAGGCAGATAAAACGAGGCCGGTCGGACAAGCGTGGCAAGGCCCATAAAAAAGGCGCTTGCAATAATTGAAAGCAAGTGATCTTTTTTAATTGCTTTTATTAAGAAATATAATGAAGATACTAATAGAACGACAAACAGGGTTTCTGTCAATAGTGCGACCGAATAAACAGCTTGGTGCAAATCAATTGCTGCGAGAAATGCAGCTATGAGACTTATTTCAAATCTGGAAAAGAGTAATACTGTTCTGAATACAATGTAAACCGTAAAAGTACTGATTAGGGTCTGTACTAAAAGAACAGTCCATATCTTCCCCGGGAGCAGCCAATAAAACAAAGAAAGAAATACGGGATACCCTGGTGTTCTGAAAGAATCAAAGTGTTTAAATGAATGATCTGCAATCAGTGATTTTGCCAATTCATCATACCCGAGTGCATCGGGTACCATGACTGTTTTCAACATTACTTCGCTATCCCATGGTCTTAATACTAAAAAGAAGATCAGCCTTATAATTAGTGCCAGCAAAAGAATATGAAGAATGCTTTGATTACCGAACTTATTGCTGAGATGACGCATATTTATCATGTGAATTTGTTATGCAATGCTTCAAATTACTATATTCAATACATTGGTATGTAAGTATTGAATCAGCAACAAGATTAGAAAATATGCCGGCACCGTAAGAATTTAAGTGCACTCTATCGGAGAATAAATCTGTCGATTTCAAAAATAGGCTATCACTACTAAAATTGAAAAATGGCACGCTATTGTTATGTGTTATTTTAGAGATGAGTGCTATTGATTTATCCTGATTTTTGATATTCAGGTGATAAGGCGAACAAATGATAAAAAGTTGAATTCCAGACTTTATGCATTCATCAATAAATGCACAGAACATTTCTTCTTTTACCGGATCAACTTGTAATGTCCAGTTGGTAGTATCGACAGTAAGATTTTCACTTAGCTTTCTGTATAGCGGTATATAACCATTAATGTCTTTATCATTACCTGAATATAGTTGAGTATTCCCGGCAACGATGCTAAATATTGATGAGTTAAATGGATATATTGACGACAACATCTTGATTTTTTCATAACGGCTTTTAAGCTGGACAATTGGCCTTATCTCAGGATGAGTCTGATAATATGGAAGTAATGGAGAAAGCCGGTCATAACTGTTCTGTGTCTTATTGAACTCACCCACTGAAATGTCAAGTATTATTACTTTGGGTTTGTACCTTTTCATTATACTTTTAAAAACACTGTAATGATATATGATCGAGCTGCCGTCCTTACCGGCATTATATACAGACATTTTAAGTTGTTTGCTCAGTATTTCGGGATTATAATGATGGTTCGCCCTTGACGAACCGAATATCAATACATCAGCAGTTGTTTTTTCAATCGTATAAGTTGTACGAAACATATACCCTGATATTTGATTAAAATACAGGGTATTTAGTATTTTACCAATGCTGAAGTCCAGTGCTATTACTATACCCAGCAAAATGATAAATTTCTTTAAGAATTTGTAAAGATCTTGTTTCATGCTTCGATACTAAGTTGAATTCAGGCAGATGTTAAAACTGAAAATAAATAAACTGGCTGCCGTCGAAAACCCCGATCATGAGTATTAGAATTATTATCATGGCGTAAGAAAGGTTTCTGACCAACCAGTGTTGATTATTGAAAAAAGAGAACTTCCCTTTATAGTATTCTACTTTAATTTCAGCAACCAGTAATAATGCTATACTTAAGACCGCATATAAGATCATTGAAGGATTTTCATAGTATATATCGCCGTCAAACGAGGCAATCTTTCGAATTATCAGAGAGGCATCACCCAGCGAGTTTGCCCTGAAGAAAATCCAGGCGAAACAGGCAAGCAAATATGTCACGAGTACTTGTGATGTATTGAAAAGCCATTTGTGTTTATTTAGCCCGGTAAATGTGTGAAACTTGTTTCTTGCATTTTGAGAAACAATGGCAAAGACCAAGTAAAATCCGTTAAGACTACCCCAGATAACATAGGTCCAGTTAGCGCCATGCCAAATCCCACTAATAAGGAATACAATGAAAAGATTAAAATACCACCGGGNGATTGATACTCTGTTGCCTCCGAGTGATATATACAGGTAATCTCTGAACCATGTTGAGAGAGAGATATGCCATCTTTTCCAAAATTCTGATATGGAATGCGAAAAATATGGACGATTAAAATTTGTCATCAATTTGAACCCCATTACTTTAGCAGCCCCAATTGCAATATTTGAATATCCGGCAAAATCACAATAGATTTGAAATGAGAAGAATATTGTGGCTAATGCCAGGGTTTTGCCAGTATGCTGGTCGGCGTTGTTGTATACTGTATTAACATAAATTGCCAGCCGGTCAGCAATTACAAGCTTCATGAAGTAGCCCCATAGCATTTGTTTCAAACCTTCTACGACACGGGTATAATCAAATTCATGCTTTTCATAGAATTGATGCAGCAGGTTCTGTGGACGCTCAATAGGGCCCGCAACTAGTTGAGGGTAAAACATTACGTAAAGAGCATAAATACCAAAGTTTTTTTCTGCTTTTTGGTGTCCCCTGTATACCTCGATTGTATAACTCATTGCCTGAAAGGTGTGAAATGATAAGCCTATTGGCAACAAGATACTTAGGTATGGTATGGGGTTTTATANGCCAGCAAATCCCAGTAATGCCGAAAGATTTTCGTTGATAAAATTGTAATATTTAAACACAGCAAGAACACCAATGTTGGCTATCAGGCTGGCAACCAGGAATATTTTCCTTTTTTTATCATGCGTTTTTTCAAGCCATATTCCTGCAAAATAATCAACAACGATTGTGAAGCCAAGTATTAATATATAAACTGGTACAAATACCATGTAGAAATAACAACTGCTTGCAAGCAGAAGAAACCACCGGTACTTATGTGGTATAGTGAAATATGCCGTTGTTATAACAACGAAAAATATTACAAATTGTATCGAATTAAAAAGCATTAAACTGGGGAATGAAAGGATTAATCTTCTTTATGCCGAAATGACTGAATTTTTATGTAGTGGTAAATATTATTATCAGAATCAGATCCCGTAAGGCAGGTATTCCGCGTGCTTGGTGTTTTTGGTCATTATTTCCTTTACAATAAGTTTTGAAATTGATTCGTTGAAGTGAAACGGATCTTTATAATTATCTTTATTCTCAGTGATATCATTCGGATAATTGAAATTAAACACACTGCCCAATGATTCCATATCATTCCTGAACCTGCGGTTACTGTCCGTAAGATTGAATTTTTTAATAATATTTTGCAGATCAGTATGTCCGGGAGGAATTACAAATGTTAGTTGTATTTGTTTCTGTTGGCAATCATGAGATATTTTTTCAAGTTCCTTATAGTAATTTGCCGGGTAAGAATAGCTTTCCAGGTATCTGGTATCCAGGTCAATTTGTGTTGACCAAAATGCCTCTTTTGATTCGGTTGGTTTATATAATTCTATTTTTTCATTAAAAATGATGGACCGGCAAATAAGCATAGTCGATGAAAATGTATAGCTATTGAGTAGATACAGAAGGAATGAGTTTTTTATTTCAATGGATGCTTTTGCTCTGTTTCTCAGCCTTGTACCGTTATATGTTTCGATAGAAACTCCCCAATATATTTTTTTAATTTGGTGTTTCTTTGAGATATAGTTATAAATTTCCACCGCATCCTGTATTGTTCCACCGCCAATAGCGAGGTTGGCTACCTTTTCACTGCTGTATTCATTGAAAAATTCGGGTCGAAGCAACTCAGCCCTGGAATCACCAAAGACCACCACGGGACATGGGTTTCTGTCATATTTTACCAATTTATATAAATAAGGGTTGATCTTCAGGGAGATGCTTTCTTTTAACTCGAAAAGTCTCTTGTTTTTTGTCTGATAGAAATAATTAAAAGGATCGATGAGTACTTCAAGCGATACTAATAGGATAAAAGGAATCAGAAAGATGAGTAATCTGATAAAGAATCGTTTCATAATCAGGAGTTTAAAATTGAAAATAAATAAATTTCTCCTGTCCGAAAACTCCCATATAAAGTATCATAAAGATCACGAAATAATAGGAAAGCCAGCGGAATACAGTCCTGTTGTTGTTGAAGAGCTGAATTTTGCCAGGAAAATATTCCTCATTGAATTCTTTTATCATTAATATGCTCAATGCTATAAAACCGTACAACATGGTATAGCCGTCTCTGTATGGTAAATGAAAATTATCAGTGAATATTTTGGAATAAACCAGCATGGCATCATCCAGTGATGCAGCTTTGGAAAATATCTGAGAGCCACTGAAAAGAAGGAAAGTAACGACGCTCCCAATCAGAATATAAAACCCTTTATTGCTAAGACTATGCTTTTTTTCAAAGTTTGATTTGCTTTTTGAAGCCAATGCTTCAATGCTAAGTAAGACACCCTGAATAAGGCCCCAGACAAGAAAAGTCAATGCCGCACCATGCCAGATACCACTAATTAAGAAAGTAATCATAAGTGCCAAAATGATCCCCCATACTTTGTATTTTCTGAAGGAGAATGAAAGCGGAGTATAGATATAATCGGTAAGCCAAGATATCAATGAAATATGCCATCTTCTCCAGAATTCTGCCATCGTTGTAGCAAAAAATGGGCGTTTGAAATTTTGAATTACATCAATACCCAGTGTCTTTGCTGTTCCTATTGCAATCAGAGAATAGCCTCCCAGGTCAGCATACATCTGAAAGGAGTATAAGAATGAGGCAAGCATTAACGAACTTCCATTATGCTGAGGAATATTTTCGTATACAGCATCAACATATATTCCAAGACGATCAGCTACCACAAGTTTCATGAAGTATCCCCACAGCATCATCTTTAATCCTTTGGTAATACTCTCAAAATCAAGCGTCTTATGCTCCTTGAACTGAGGAATCAAATTTCCCGCTCTCTCAATCGGGCCTGACAGGATGAGAGGGAAAAATGATATGAACAATGCAAGATATCCCGGGTTGACAGGTTCAATTTCTTCATTATAAATATCAATCAGGTATCCTACCGCCATGAATGTATAAAATGAAATTCCTATAGGCAGGAAAAGTTTCATCTCCGGCAATGGCCAGGTTAGTCCATGTTCAGTGAGCAGAGCTACCATGGCATTATTTATTACGCCAAAGTATTTGTAGAAAAAAAGCGGTAGCAGAATAAATGTAATCCCAAGAATGAGACTATTTTTTTTGGCTTTTTCAGTATTTACAGTTGAAATTAGTTTCGAAAACAAAAAGGTTACCAGTGTGACAAGTGCCAGGATGATAGTGAATCCCGGTTTCATGTTCAGATAGAAAAGGTAATTTACCACGAGCAAAAAGATCCATCTTGCTCTGAATGGAGTAATCCAATATAGCAAAACTACCAGTGGGAAAAAAATCAGAAAATGTAACGAGGTAAAGGCCATCCTCTATAGCTCACAGATTAAAGTTTGGAGGCTATGAGATCAATCATATCACCCACATTGCGCATCATGTTCAGGTCCCTGAGTTTGAATCTGATGGAAAATGCGCTTTCGACTTCTGATATTAATATCATATGATTCAGAGAATTCCATTCCGGAATATCCAGTGCTGAAGTTTCAGTAGTTAAAACAAGTGAATTGTTATCAAAAACACTTCTGAAAATGGTTTCTACTTTTTTAAGGATTTCATTCTTTTCCATAATGCT
Source organism: Lentimicrobiaceae bacterium (assembly GCA_015657475.1). GTDB lineage: Bacteria > Bacteroidota > Bacteroidia > Bacteroidales > UBA4417 > UBA4417. The sequence continues at coordinate 538,673 of JADLKF010000004.1, forward strand.
ATTCGTCTATTGTTTTAGTCATTAGTACTTTCTCATTGTAAGGCAGGAACTTAGTAATAAGTTCCGAGTCGGATTTCAGTGACAAACTTTTCCTGAATCCATATTTTTCATACGACCTGATGGCTTTAATATTATTAGCCATCACCTGAATGGATAAGCTATCTACACCAGGGTGTCTTCTGATGTGTTCATTAGTAATCAGGCTGAAAAGATTTTTCCCTCTGTGCAAAGGTGCGATATATACCACAACCAGTGATAACGCATCTGCTGTGTGTTCAATAATCAGGTCAGAGGTAATCTTTGCTTCTCTGGCTGCATATTCGATGGAACGCCTCGGCAGGTAATAGCCCAGCAGGCTGCTTTTTATAATAGATGAAGGATTCTCTTTTTTTTCAACCCAGGCTCCGATAGTCCCTGCAGGTTCATCATCTTTGAATGCTATAAGGTAATTTACAAGCGAAAATTCACATCCTTCCATCTCTTCCATTAAAATTGAACGAAGTATTTTTCTCACTTCCGTCTCTGTCAGATTAAAGACAGTTGAATAGCTAAGTATTTCACTTCCTGATTTCTCAGCTTCTATGATTGCTTCAATAATGAAGTCAATGTCGTTTATAGTAGCTTCCCGAATCTGGTAATTATCCATGAAAAGATTGGGTTTAATCTGAGCGACCTTCGAATAGTATTGATTATCTGGGGCAAATGACTTTATTTCTTTCGTTCGTATAATTCGAATAGCCCAATTTCGGCTGAAAAGAGATAACAAAAATATCCATGTTCCATAACTTCCGATATTAATGGCTCAAATAATGGCCTGAAATTCATGTCTTCCAGTTTATCCAGTGCCTTATTTATATCATCGACTTCGTAACAAGTATGATAAGGCGTGGTTCCAGAGTGCTTCACAATTTGGGAAACTGGTGAATCACCTGTAAGTGGTTCCACAAGTTCAATCAGGGGATCACCATCCTTACTTAAAAACGCTATTTTGACATTTTGTGATGGTTCTGTTTTAACCTCAGAAAGCGTATAGCCTAGCTTTGAATAAACGGATGCACTTTTCTCGATGCTTCTTGTTGCAACTCCTAGATGGTGAAACTTTAGATGTTCTATCATAGATTTAGAAGTGATTTAATTTTAATTCTGTCAACTTTGCTACTGGCATTTAAAGGGAATTGTTCAATAAACCTGAATCCTGAAGGGATCATGTAAGGTGGAAGCTTGGTTTTCAGGTAACTAAGAATGCCATCAGTATTTGATTCCTTTCCTTCAATTACCAATATCAGTATAGTATTGCCAACATTGTTGCCTGTAGCCATTGCAACTGCATTTCGTCCTTTGAAATATTCACGTGCATGATATTCAATCTCACCTAACTCAATCCTGAAACCCTGTATTTTTACCTGGTGATCCAATCGTCCTGACAACATAATATCTCCGTCATCGTCAAAGTAGCAGGAATCACCAGTTTTATAGAATCGCTCTGTTTTACCATTATGAATAGTTTCAAAAAATGACGACTTATTCTTCTCGGGATTATTCCAGTATCCGGGGGTAAGTTGATCTCCACTAACACACAACTCACCTTTCTGGTTGGCCGGCAAGGGTTTACCATCATCATCAATAATTATAGCTTCAACACCCGGCATAGCTTTGCCTATACTCAGCATACCGTTTAATTGTTTATTATCCTTGCCTCGGTTATATTTCTGATAAGTACAGTAAATGGTAGCTTCAGTTGGTCCGTAAAAATCATAGATATCAGCGTTTGGAATACAGTTGGCCCATTCGTCAACCAGGTCAAGTGGTGATGCCTCAGCGGTCAGTATGTTATACCTCAGGCTGGGAGCCTCAATCTCATTGAAATACGGTCTTAGATACCGTATCATTGAAGGAGCCATTGCACCGAATGTCAGCTTGTGGTCCTCAAGGAGGCCATAAACATAACTATATTTGATCTGATCATGGGGAATAGTATAAGTGCATGCTCCTCTGGTGAGAGGTACAATAAAAGACTGAACCGAAACATCAAAAGTCAGGTCGAAACTCTGCAGGCAACGATCTTCTTCTGATACTTTGAAACCGGTTTGCCAGAAGGATCTCATAAAGGCACCAACATTTTTTCTGCTTATCATTACACCTTTTGGCTTTCCTGTGCTTCCGGAGGTGAATAAAATATATGCAAGGCTATCAGGGCTGGTTTCGACAACTGTTATCAAGTCAGAAATTATTTCAAGCTCGCTGCTTAAAATAATGTCCGTTCCGGTGATTTTGCTCTGACTGCTTGAGTCGATCACAATGGTTATTTCTGCCTGCTGAATAATCTCCTGGCTTCTTTCTATTGGTTGTATGGGATGTAAAGGAACATATGCATAACCCTGTAACCATACTGCCCAAATTGATGCATATGTTTCTATATCATCGTTTACCACTATACCAATGTTTCCATTACCGGCCTTTTTAAGGCTTAAAGCATGTTGAATGGTACTGACATAGCCTGCAAATTCGTTGTAAGTATGAAACTTACCATCTATACAGAAGGCATTGCGGTTGCCAAATTGCTTGACGGCATTTAAGAATGGATTGAGTATGTATTCTTCAAACACAGCTTTGATCGGATTTTTATAATTCAGTCTATTATACGGCTAATATGTTAACATTAACTGCTTTATTACATATATTGTTCAATAAGTTCTTTAGTTTCACGAATATGTGATTTGGTTGAAGCACCAAACAAAACAGATTCAATCTTTGGGAATTGTCCCAGATATTCAATTGCTTCTTTAGGTTTCAATGCACCTGCTGCCAGGACCTGCATGGCAATCGGCTGAAATTCTTTCTCCCTAAGGCACTTTTCATAGATTTCTTTGCCTCCCGACATACGAAAACCGATTTTATTGATGGATGAGCATATCACGGGATTGACCACCCCAACGGAGTTCAATGCATCCAATAGGGCTGGCAGATTCATAGTGATATAACCTGGCTCAGCTTCGTATTTTTTCCTTATATAGCGGTCATATTCAGCGAATACATCATACATCTTCAACCCAAGTATCATGTCCACCAATACATTCTGGATAAAAATGACCGGGGTAGGAATGCCTTTGAACATTTTCATTTCAGCATCAATCAGGATTTCCATCATTTTAATGAAATCCTTGCTGAGAAATGCCAGTCCGCCTTTTGCAAATGTTCCGAAGATATTCCCAGGTACATACTGTTTGATAGTCCCCATGATTCCAAGCTCGGTAACTGCATTAGCATATTTGTGGGCATAAGGCATGCATGGGTAAATTTTAAAATCCTGATAACCTGAGGGATTTTTCCTTATATGATCGCAGATATTTGCAATTCGGTCATGAGTGGTACACATGAATGTTTTGATTCCAAGGTCAATTGACTGGTCAATTACACTAATTATGGCAGAATCATCCTTGAACCTGATAGCCTGGGCTCTCGATTTCTCATCCGATAAATGATTTACTGCGAAGAACTGATTGTCTCCAAGAATTGCTTTTTCCATATTAGTTTAATTTATTTTTTTCCTGAATCATTTCTATGACCTTATCAGTGTATAGTGCCTGTTCGAATGTGTTATATTCTAAAGGAGCTTTGTTGATTATACAATTGACGAAATAATCAATCTGAGCACTATATTCTTCTCCTCTTAAGTAAAAGTTAACCGGAATTGCAAAATCAGTAATGTATTTAATAGTCCACCCTTTTTCCAGGTTTTCAGAAGGCACAGCTTCTTTCAGGTATATTTTCACTTCTGTAGCATCACAGATAATCTTACCATTTTTCCCCTGTACAGTTATCGATGTCGACATTTTCCTGTAGGTTTCGTCACTCCAGTTTACTAGAAGAGTGCCTGTCAATCCTGATGTAAGTCTCATCAATGAATATACGGCATCTTCAACCCCGTTTGAGTAAATGCTTTTTAAAACTGCCCCAAGAACTTTCTCAGGTCTTCCTATTGTTTCCTGTACCAGGTTAATAACATGCGAAGCATAATCAAACAGACAACCTCCACCTTCTTCGGGATTCGATCTCCAGGTTGATCCTTTTTCCTTGGTTACTACCGGACCGTAAGCCTCTCCACTAAAATGAAAAAGCTCACCCAGCACTCTTTTATCTAGCAAGCGCTTCAACTCCCGGAAAGTGCCTATAAAATGATTGTGGAAGCCAACCTGATTGACAAGCTTTTTCTGGTTGACCGATTCAACCAATTCCTCACCCTGTGCGGTTGTAAGAGTGAAAGGCTTTTCACAGAATACATGCAGCCCATGATCAAGAGCAAATTTAACCATGGCATAGTGGAACCTTGTAGGAGTGGCGATAACCACAAAGTCCAGGGGCTCCTCCTCGATCATCTTCTGGTAATCAGTGTAAACTTTCAGTTTACTGAACTTTTTGAATGCATCAAGCACCAGCGAAGAGGTGTCGCAGACACAAGTTAGGTTGACATCAGGGTGGGCGCTTACAATTGATGCATGAGACAAGCCCATTTTCCCTAAACCGATTATTGCTCCATTAATCATGTTTTTTTATTTTTAAAAAGAAAAGAATCAAGTGCCAGAAAAATTTCATTTGGTTACCGATATTTCTCCTGAAAATCTCAGGACGCAGAAAAATCCTGATAAACCATGCCAGGCGTAGTTTGAACCAAACAGGATGAATTGCTTTTTGTGTACCTGCGAACCAATCGAATACATTACCAATACATATTATCAGGCCAGCATTGATTTTATCGCGGTTCTGATATGCCCATTTCTCCTGCTTCGGACAGGTCATACCGACAAAAAGTATATCCGGATTAAAGGCATTGATTCTATTTATCATACCTGCATTATCAACTTCCGAAAATTCTTTTTTAAAAGGTGGAGAATAGGTGTCGATATTGATGTTAGGGAATTCAGTGCTTGCCCGGTTAACTATTTTAGTTAATGTTAAGTCGGTTGAGCCAAGAAAAAAGGCTCTCATCGAATTTTGCTGGAGCCTGTGCATAAAATGATTAAAGACCTGGGGCCCCTGGTTCATTTTGATGTTTTTACCATGCAGCAATATGGAGGCAAGTGCAAAGTATACCCCGTCAAGTACCAGATAATCAGCATTTTTTAAAGCTTTTTCAAATTCAGAATCTTTGGTGGTAATCCCATATGAGTTTGGGCTTATGGTGGAAATTACCCTGCATTTTTCCTGCCTGACTGGAATCACAGCAAGATCATCAGAGAATACCCTGAAGCCTATCACATCAATATATTTGAAGCTTTTATCCATTACCTGTTACAGTATGTTATTATTAGTAACTTTATAAATATTCTCTCTTAATTCAAGATTATTTATTGCTCTAATCATTTCTTTAGCGAAAATCGATTTTTATATTAATTTCCAAACTTTCAATAGGTCAGTTTTTAATGTCTCAGTTGATAATGCTCTGACATGATTATTGATGACAGGGCGACTGATATCCAGCGCTTTAAACATTGAATGAATAAACTGGTCAATATTACGATTGGCAATTACAAATCCGTTTACACCATCTATCACAATATCTTTGGCTGAGCTGAAATCGGTAACACAGCTTGGTGTACCGCACGAGATGGCTTCAGACAATGAAGTTGACCATCCTTCCTTGTATGATCCCATAATGTAAACATCAGCCGCATTAAGATATGCCGCCAGATCCTCTGGCCCTTTCCTTCCGGGAAGCAAAACTTTATCTTCGATTCCTTTGCTTTTAATCCGCTCTTTTATCTTATTTAAATCTTCGCCTTCGCCAACCATGATAAACAAACTCTTGGGGTACTGTTTTGTAAATTCATAAAAACAATCGATCATAAATTCCCAGCCCTTGACCGATGCTAACCGGCCAGATGTCATTACAATGATTGAGTCTTCAGGAAGACTGAGATTTTTACGAGCCTCCTTTTTTGAAGCAGGTTTGAAAATTTCTATATCTATCCTGACTGGGAATTTTTTAACATCAAGATGGCTGGTATATCTGCTTCCTCGTTTAATAAGTTCGGTTATGGCATTGTCATCTCCATTAGCAATAAGAGTCTTGACACTACCCAGAGCAGAAAAAAATAATTTATCAAAGTAGCCCGATACATATTTTGAGTAACTGTATTTTGAGATTGTCAGAGGATTCTCAAGTGTAGGAAAACAATAACAAATATTTGTATATCCAAATCGTTTTATCGCCGGTATTATTTCCTGCCTTTGTACGAATACATTTTTAAACACTCTAGAGAGGATCTTGCGTTTGTAAAACCTTATTAAAAGAAAACATGCCAGCCGGTCAGGTATTAAGTACTTTGTTTTATGCTTATTATACCTGGCTAAGGCAAAATAGTCATATGTTTTTCCATCAATCGTCTTTTTGAACCACTTACCAATAGGTTCATCCTGTTCAGTTGATATGCCTATGAGACTCAGGTCAGTACCAAAAGCAGTAAGCATATTTTTTGCAAATGATAGATGACCACCAATTTGATAATCTGCGTAATTGCAGAAGTCAACAAACAATATCTTTTGAGTCTCCATTTAATGAAAAGTACTATTATTCAGTCTGTAATTTCTCGCGAAAGATAGATTAATGTTTTGATTCAATTCTTAATAATATCAGCTAACATATCAATCCGTTTACTCCAGGTATGCTTAAAAATTATCTCATCCTGAATATTTCGACCAATTGTATCACGGAACTTCTTATTGTTATTCAGGTTTAGTATGCAATCTCTCAACTGTTCTTCATTTTCATACAAACAGGCGGTCTCATTATTTGTAAGCACTTCTTTGATAGATGGAGTTGCTTTAACTACAATTGGTTTTCCAAACAGGCCATATTCAAATACCTTAAATGGGAAACCTTCGAGGAATACATCTGCAAAACAGATATCACTTAAGCTAATCAGTGCATTAATTTGTCCTTTGTTAAGATAGCCTGTAAAGTGGATATTGTTTTCAAAACCTACTGACTTAGCCATTTCTCTATACCTGGAGAGGTACGGTCCATCACCGGCAATAACGAACTGTATGTTGCTGATGCTAGCTTTTAGATCAGGAAATATACTTATCAGGTCATCAATACGCATCCGGTCAAAGGAACCAATAAAAATGATTTTGAATTTATTATTGAATTTTTCTGACAGATCATTATGGAATTCCTCATCTATATTTGTCAGTTCTTTCTCATCAACAGCATCCCTCAGGATTTCAATGTTACCAATAAAACTCTGCCTGATTATTTTTTTATGACTATCGTTAATGGTGGTAATGAAGGAAGTGTTTCGGTATGCTTTGTTCTCAAGCACTTTAAAGATTGCTGATTTAATATGATTTGTAATCGTCCTCTTATCTCTTAATATTTCAACAGAATCTAACCCCATAATGTCCCAAATATTAAGGGCCGTTTTTCTTTTAAAATTAAATGGCGCTAACACTGAATTATACCAGTATACAATTTGATTTCCGGGATCCACATCATTTAGAAGCTTTCGAATATAAATACTACTAATTATCTTGAATGCGGGTCTCGACAATAGTGACAAGTTGATGGCAGGTATCCTCATTACATTAACATTGCCAACTTCAGCTTTATCAAAATGAAGGCGATCATTTGGACAAATTACCAGTACATTAAAATCTTTTGATAAACCCTGACAAAGATAATCGAACCTTTTATGGTTGGCATTCATCCGTTTTAATGGGTAATACTCGGTATTAACCATTATAACCGTTATCAATTTTCTATTATTCAATGCTTATTGATTAAGAATCAGAATTGCAGAAAAAAATCCATGTATAAGTCAAAGACTTTGATGTTTGAATTTCTTCCGCTGTGAACTTGTTTGTTTCGATTTAGCAAAGTTGTTCAAATCATTGAGACAAAAACTCATAATCGTTTTGTTTATCTTCTTCAGCGAATTGAACTTGTCGCAACCCGCCTATGAACATAACTATTACAGGATAACTGATTAGGTCTGGTCTTTGGAATGCAGAAGCCAAAAAAACGAAGCATAAAAGCCATCCGAAACGATTGTTTGCAATAGAATATGTGCTTATAGTATAGAATAGAAGTATTAAAATAATTCCCCCGATTCCAAAATCGACAACGAATAATTTGTACGATGATACTTCGTCTGAAACTTTGAGACTATTAACAAACCCCGATCCTTTCCCTAAAATCACATCAGAGCCGCCTGAACTAAGGAAATTATTATAGTAGGTATCAAAAGTATTGTTGGATCTGTTGTCTCCTGTCCATCGTCCCTCTTTGAAAGTCAGCCTGTTTCCAATAAGGTAGTAAACTTTGTCATTTGCCAGGACATAAATAGCTGCTACTACTATAATCACGGAAACAGCTTTTTTCAAATTAAGGCTTAAAAGCATATTAATTATCAGAAAAAGATAAAATGCCAGAGAAAAAGATATCAACCCTGCCAGGAGAATAATCAGGAACCGTTTATCCTTTAATGAAAAGTTTACGGATGTCAATGTAAGCCCTGATACAGTGCCTACTACACCTGCTTCATCAAAGATGCTGGAGAATCTGTAGATGGGAAGTCCGGTTTCTTCTGCGTGTCCGAAAAAGACTTTATATACTCCTTTCATTTCATTTGGAGCATGTGCTTCACCTATTTGAATATTTAGTCCCACCTTTTGCAGGATATATGAGATTATTCCTATAAAGAAAATGACCGATAGAAAATCGATGAAGTAGTTAAAGGTAGTGTGTTGATCTTCAGGTTTAAGAGAAATGAAAAGCAATGCAAGTATTGGAACATAGGTTATCTTCTTGATCTCAGTACCGGCGAGCATTGAAAAAATCGCGAATGCAAAAAAGAGAATAATCAAAGGTATATTATGAATTATATAATTATTCCTGTTGAATATTATGATCAATATAGTCAATATTCCTACAGCATAAGTTATCTTTTCGAAAAGCCTTACATCGTACCACACAAAATAAGGGTAAAGCAATGAAATTGCACACAGAGCCAGTATAAATGAAAGGGCTTTATTGCTACTTGAAGTGGCAAGTTCAGGAATAGTATTAACCTGCATTTCTGTAATAATTCTCAGGAAATTTGGACTTTAGGATTGACGATGGCAATAGCAGCATTATTAGAATTTTAATTGTTTTTTTGTTTAAAAGCAGATTGGGTTCATTGACAATATGATACAGGACTTTCCTTTTTGATTTGAAAACCATTTTGGAAAGATTATAAATTTTGTGATTTAACAAAGCTGTATTGTACTGTGGATGTGACTTATACAATGCCAGAATTTTTGCTACTTCATCCTTAAGCAAAGTATCATTTGTACTTATTGAATTACCATGTATTCTATAATATAGAAAAGGGATATTGCATCTGACAATTTTAGCATTGTTGAATGATGCTTTAAGCCAGAAGTAATAATCTTCAACCTTGATATTCGGATCATATGAACCGATTCTTTTAAACAGGTTGCTTTTTATAATAACAGAGCCAGCTGTGAATCCCGGCCAGTTTAGCAGAAAAATGTCTTCAAATGTAAAGGACTCCAGAAAATCATTATTATTTCTCTGAATATCAGAAATCTGATTTCCTTTTTCATCTATCAATATGCTTGTCCCTGCTAAAATATCAATCTCAGGATGATTTTGCAAAATATTGATTTGATTCTGAATCCTATCAGGCACCATTACATCATCAGAAGCAAAACTGGTAATATAAAGACTATTGGTGAGAAGTATCATTTCATTTAAAGTAGAACTTACACCAAAGTTCTTGTGGTGAAGTATGAGCCTGAATCCATATTGCTGCTGAAGTCTCTGCAATTTCTCAACGGTATTGTCTGACGAGCAGTCATCAGTTACGATAAGTTCAATATTATCATAACCATAAGTTTGATTCACAACACTAAGTATTGCATCCTCAACAAATTTCTCGTGATTGTATGCCGGTATCAGGACTGAAACCCTGGGTTTATTTTCCGCAATTGGAATCATCTTTTTGAACTAGAAATCATCTCTTTATTGAACTCCTCTATTAACGAATCCGCCTTGGCAGACTTTGCATTGAAATGAAAATATGATTATTTGATTGCTTGGTAAATTTCTTCAATTACCGTATTATCATGATTTTCATCGAATTTTCTGCCGAACAGGAATTCTGATCTCATCAAATTATCATAATCTTCAATCCCTAAAATTTTCGGTGTTCCTGGTGTACTTCCCCAGTCTATATATCTGAGAACTTTATTTTCAATACTGGTTTCGATGTTGCTATTCATGATGGCAGTTTGCCAAAATGTTTCTTCAGGTACAAAAGTGTACTTGAACCTTCTAATAAATGAGGGATTAGCACGCAGGTAAGCCAGAAGTTTCTGAACGCAATGATTGGTTAAATCCATGTGGCAGGCACCTCCATAGAACTGATAGTTAATTCTTCTTTTAAACAATGGTGCCAAAGGTGATTTATAAAGAAAATTAAGGAATTTTGAACNTGATAGTAAATTTTAATTTTTCAACTCCTTGCACTCGTTCTGGATCTATTCCCAGTAGCGATTTAATCTATCCAGCCCTCCGTTTATCCAATGTTCTGTAGGAAGTTNTAAAATATTCAAAAACTCAACATTGGCATTTCTGGTGAAAAAGTCAAGGATGTATTTATTAGATTTCAGAGGCAAATCCTGACCTGTTATCACAATATACCTGTCATAATTCTTTTTAGCAGCTTCTGTCAATACCAATAATTGCGATTTAACAAAATTGAAAGATGCCCAGTAACTTTTAAATTCTTTATACACAAACACTCTTTCAGAGTTGTTTATCTTAACCGGGGATCGATGGTCGAGATGAATATAAATGTCAAAGTCTATACTCAGATGGTTAATAAGCCACTCTATTTGTCTTTGGTTTTTATGAGCGGTGATGAGAACAGCTATTTTCATCGTTAGTCTTTTATTGGTTTGACAATAGATATTTCTGAATTAAATGAGGCAGAAAAGTAACTTAGAACTAAAGAACTGTTCTCCGGTTAGTCGGTATCGATTTTTTCAAAGCCAATCCTGCCTATTTACTTTATGTTGCCTTGACAACGAGGTTGATTTATACCTCAGGCTTTCTCCTATTCTGCAGATAGCCTTGAATTAAATTTTTCAGATTGATTCTCCTATCCAGATCTTTGTAAGATAAAAATGCCGAGAGGGCAACCATTGGTATCCCAATGATCAGATGGAAATGACTCGGCAGAAAAATAACAGCTATTATACTTACTCCTGCAATAATCAAATGCTTGAAAAAAATAAGAATAAACGAGCCATTAAATGAAAAGTCGAATTTAGATTTGCTGAGTAATCCCAACTGGACCAAGTATATCGCATAGGAAATCAAGAAAGCAATTCCAACGCCTTTTAATCCCCACCAATGGTAAAAAAGTACACTCAACCCCAACAAGTAACTATTTGTAACAAGTTCATTTAGAAAAAAGAGTTTTGTTCTGCCTTTTGCAATCATTATAAAACTAATAGACCAACTGGCAGCTTTAAAAAACATACCCATCGCAGCCCAAATCATCATTTCCTTCATTGGAAGGAAATTATGGGAGTAAAGAAGCAAGATCAGGGCATTAATAAAAATTATAAACAAATTAAGAATAGGGGATAATATCAGAATTGCAATCTCAGCTTGCTGGTTTATAATATTTTTACATTGTTGATTACTTTCAGCTACTGCAGATAATCTGGGATAATAATCTGTTGCCATAGCTGAAAAAACTAGCCCGACGTAAGAATTAATAATCACAAATCCTGCAGTATACAAACCGACCTGATCAATTCCGCCAAAATGGCTAATAAATATTCTTATTCCGTAATTAGCGCCTTGAGACACCAATCCGCTGAGACTGAGCATAAAACCCATGAATAGAATCCTCTTGCTCTCCTGCAATGCTGTTTTAGAGTCTATCTGTACCTTTTCAATTTTCACCTTTCGGGAGTAGACCAGAGAGATCAGCATTGTAATTACTGAAGTTATAATGATACCAGGTACAATTCCATCAATTCCCCAAAAGAAATACAGTGGTACTGTGAAAATTAGGCCCAGAAAAGTACCAAGCATGTTAGCATTTGCCAAGTACCTCAATTTGCGCATCCCTTGCAAAACCAATAGTTGGCCTGCGCTAAGCTGGTTGATTAACAGAGTGATTGATATCCAAATAAAAGCCAGCGTGTAGTCAGTATTTCCAAATGTAATTTCACTTAACCAGCGTGAGAGTATGAGCATTGAAATAGTGCCGAAGAGACCGGTAATCCATACAAGCCGGCGAATTATAGTAGCTGTCACCGCTATTTGACCAGTGTTTTCTGAGCTGTTGGCACCGGCAATTTCTTTGACACCACTCATGCTCAGTCCAAAATTGGCTATCCTGCTGATCAATTCGATGGTGGCATTGAGAAGGCCCAAAATGCCAACACCATTTGTCCCTAATAAGATAGCGATAATCTTTGATTTCACTATCTGTATTAGTATCTGGAAAAACTGAACGCCACCAAATAATGAGGTGGCTTTCATAATTTGTCTATATGACGATTGATTTTCGTTCATAAATTAGTTGAGAGAAGTTGTATGAATGCAAATTACCAAGCAGTAGTAGTGTCGCTTAGTTTATCATTGTACCAGATTTCCAAATCTGAAATAGACTCAATTTCCTGATTGGTTAAATATGTCGAATAAATGCCAATATTGGTTTTTGATATATCAGGATCGAAATACTTTTTTTTTAAAATGTGATTATCAGGAGTTAATCCCAGAAAAGACTCAATTCTGGTTTTATACTCTTCATAGTTGTTTATCAACCCTTCGAAATCTAGCAAAAGGAACCTTTCACTATCTAGTTCACTTTTCAACTTATCAAAGTATTCCAGACGTCTGCGTAATGCATCAGTAAGAAATTTAAACATACCTTTCCTGTCATGGCCATATATTGAAAGTATGTTATCCATGGTATAGGTCATTTTGGATGAAGTGAATGGGGCAAAAAGGATTCCTCTCCTAATCATATCAGCCAGTTGGTCTTTTGGATCTCTGTAAACACAAATCAATTTGAAAGGAGAGAAAACCGCCTGCCAAACGCCTGTATCATTGATTGGTAAGATTGGTTGATCAAAGAGTGCATAAACCTTGCCTTCTGAGTTAATGCTTGCAATTTTCCTGATCCATTCATTTGACAGTTGGATTCTCTTGTCAAGGTCTTTCTCTGATTTTAATTGATTGCTTAGCTGAGTAAGAAAATATAAATGGTTGATTCTTATTAGCTTGTCTGTTAATGAGCGTAGAATATATTCAGCTCCTGAAATTAGCTTACACCGTTTTTGTTTATTTTTATTTATATAATTTTTCTTTGACAAAATGAGTATTATCCTGTTAAGGATCGAAAACTGTAAGCCGTTTTTGTATAAGTATCTTGGGAAAATAATCTTCAAATACCAAAGTTTCTTCTTTTGAGATGAAATAAAAGAATCAAGTTTTGGAGTATGAGAATGATTAGTGTTTTTGATTAAGAAATCTGATACCAACCCTGGAACCCTGAAATCATCAAACTCCTCGGGGATAATATTGATATTATCGTATTCCCTCAGTAAATCCTTTACAGCACTCGACCCTGAAGAAAGAGCACCTTTTGTAAGTATATAATACTTTATGCCGTTATTGATCATCCTGTATTAGCATTATCAACAATTTACAAAGAATAATTCTTATTGACGGTATTTTATGAACAGCTGTTGAGTGTTTCTATAACCCTATCAACTTCTTGTTGAGTAAGAACCGGACTCATTGGTAAACTCAGGACCTCATTATGAATTTGCTCAGAAACAGGCAGATATAAATTATTCAATTCTGGGTATGCCATCTGTTTATGTGGTGGTATCGGGTAATGAATCACGGTTTGAATTGCATTATCATGAAGAGCCCTCAGGAGTTTTTCTCGATTTTTATGACGGATAACAAACAGGTGCCATACATGACTCATTGGATCAAATAATGGTTTGTTGCTTTCATTCTTTTCAGAGATACCAGGGATTTTATCTGCCTGATCTTGTTTCCAATTGGTCAATGGCAATATTATGCTGCTGTTTTTAATGTTATCATGATAATATTCCGCTATATTTCTCCTGATTGAATTGTGATCTTGCAAATGTGTCAATTTGACTCTGAGAACGGCAGCCTGAATTTCATCCAGGCGTGAATTTAATCCTTTGAAAATATTCCGATATTTTTCCTCTGAACCATAATTTGCTATTGTTCTGACCACCCGGGCTAGTTCATCATCATTGGTGGTTATAGCTCCACCATCTCCCAGCGCACCAATATTTTTCCCGGGGTAGAAACTATGCCCTGCAGCATCTCCCAGGGAGCCTGTTACAGCATGATGATAATAACAACCGGCAGCCTGTGCATTATCCTCAATCAATTTCAGATTGTATTTTTTAACTAATCTTTCAATTTCGGGGTGAAAAGAATTTTGCCCATAAAGATGAACGATCATGATGGCCTTTGTCCGCTCAGTGATTTTAGCTTCGATCTCATATGGATTTATGTTGTATGTACTGATATCAGGTTCAACCAAAACTGGAGTCAGCCTGTTCTCAGTGATAGATAATATGCTTGCTATATATGTATTAGCGGGGACAATCACTTCATCTCCGTCACTCATGACACTCATTTCCTTGTACGCTCTGAGGATTATTCGCAGTGCATCAAGTCCGTTAGCCACCCCTATACAATGTTTGGTTCCAATAAACGAAGCATATTCCATCTCAAAGGCTTTAACCTCTTCTCCTAACAGGTACCATCCTGAATCAAGGACTCTTTTGATAGCATTAGAGAGTTCAGGCTCAAAGCTATCATTGATTTTTTTTAGGTCAAGAAACTTTATCAAATTGATGCAGGAAATTTAGGTTATTAGCTATTTTGTTTATTCCGGCTCTGTTTAGAAATGAATAACTTCGTTGCCCCCGGCTCAGAGCAATAAATGGAGTGTTTGATTCTTTAGCTGCCTGAAAATCAGACTCAGTATCTCCTATAAACAAATATGGCCGTATCATATTTAGATATGCAGCTTTGCGTGAGGCAGCTTTAATGGGAGATGTGATTATTATATCATCAATATATTGATCAAAACCATATCTGTAGATTGTTTGCATTAGTTGCAACTTATGTCTTCTCGCTGATAGTATAATGGTTTCAAAATTGGAGTTCTTGATTAGGTCCAATGTTTCAATAGTATCACTGAACGGCTTTTCAAGAAGGGCAAATTGGAAATCTTCGATTATTCTGGCCCATTCTTCAGCAATTGATTCAGCGCCTGGAATATTCAGATCATTCAGTGCGTCTGCCGATGAAAATCCTTCTCGTTTGAGTTTCCACCATTTCTCAAGCAATTCTGGTTCTATAATGCTATTACGATTCAGGATCGACAATAAAGCGTATTTCTGCTTATTCTCGCATGTGACAAGAGTGCCGTCAAAATCGAAAACTATTACCTGTTGCTTATGCATTCATGACAAATTCGACATATTGTCTGGTGACAAAAGTCTCCCTTTTCAAAGGTTTGAAAAATATCGAAGGATCTTCCTTCCATAATATGGCGAACATTGCGCTGAAGAAATCAAGACCTGCAGCAACACTTAATGCAGTTCCGGCTCCTAATCGGGCATTGACATCCGTTACTACCCAATCTCCTTTGTATTTCATCAACTGGAAACAAAATGAATTTAACTCAAGCTTAATGGCAATTGTGTGTGCAATTTTTTCGATTTCATCGTCATAAAACAGCCTGGCCTTTGTACATACCCCTGTTTTAATCTCAAGTCTTTCCCGACAAACATAAACGAAATAATTACTTTCCTTATCATAGCTTACATCGACTGTGATTTCAGGTTTTACACATTCACGCTGGATAAGATAATGATCGCAATCATATTTCTCAAGACAATCATCTGTTTTATCCGTCAGCTTTTCTATTTGTGAACCAAACCCTCTTCTGGGTTTGATGATAAAATCCTTTTTCTGTATGTTTTTTGAGTCAATGAGTTTAGTTTCAGGAGTAGGTACATTATTCTCCTGCAGGAAAATATAAGTCTGATACTTATCATCGCAAAGGTCTGCAATATGAGGTTTTTTAACCTGTATTGCTAAATTACCGCTATTGAAAGCCTCTTCAAAGATCATGGCACCAATATATATCTCGTGGTCAATAAAAGGGACATAAGTATCGGCATTCTCTTCCAGAAGTATCTTTTCTAATGATTTCTTGTATTTTAAATCATTGTTCAAAGGAACCTGATAGTGTTTATCACAGAAAAGAGATGAAGTGACCAGATTTCGTGGATTACTATCAGCAGTAATAATTGTGACATTGCTACCCCAGTTTCGTCTCAATGATAGTGCAGAGGCAAATGCTGTGCCTGTGCCAGCTGAACTTAAAAGAACTACTCTGTTGTTCATATTGAAGATCTTTAATAACTATTCGTGTACAGATAATAATTGAAACTATTTGCTTCCAATCAATGAATGGACATCAGCCGATTGGTCAATGTTTGTCAGTTAAAAAGGTGGCTCAGAAATGCAAACAAATAGTTAATTGATTAATTAACTTTTATTGACCATTATCTATTTTTCTAATAAATTTTGCCGGATTTCCAAACCACAGCTCATTGTCAGGGATGTTTTTCGTGACGACACTTCCGGCTCCGATCATGACATTCTTACCTATTGTAATTCCTCCCAGAATTACAGATCCGGCTCCGACCGAGGCGCCATCATGGATAATTGTTTTTTGAAATTCGACAGGATATTCTTTGGATCTGGGGAAATTGTCATTAATAAATGTAACATTTGGTCCTATAAAGACATTGTTGCCTATCCGGAGTCCATCCCAAAGGTATACACCACACTTTATGGTGACGTTATTCCCGATTATTACATCATTTTCGACAAAACAATGTGCATTTATATTACAGCTTTTGCCGATTTGCGCAAGTGGCAAAACAATAGAGAACTGCCATATTGATGTACCTTCTCCGATGGATTCGGATTGAACATCAGCCAATGGATGAATCATATTTTTTTATTTTTTTGAATTCTTCGTAATTTCTGATATAGTCTGTTTCGTTATATTTCTCAGAAGCAAGCACAAGACAAATAGCGCCAGATGAGAAATTTATCAATTCTCGCCAGATTCCGGGAATTATCAGTAACCCGTAGTTTGGCCGATTAAGCTCAATTGTTTTTTTATTATTACCGTCGTCAATTACAACTTCGAAACTTCCACTTGCTGCAACAACCAACTGGTGAAGTTCTTTATGTGCATGGCCACCTCTTTGTTCTCCTCCTGGAACATCGTATAGGTAATAAATTCTCCTGATCGGAAAGGGTACAGAAACCATACCCTCTACAGGTGTAATATTTCCTGAGCGATTGTGAATCTTGGTTAATTCAATTACACAGCAATTATATATCAATGATTTGTTCACAGCTGCTTTTAATTGTGANNGGAACATGTCGTAATCTCTGATATAGTCGCTGTCATGATATTTCGTTGAGGAAAGTACGAGTGCCAGTGAATTTGTTGAAAAATTCTCAAGCCTTCTCCAAGTTAATTTTGGGATGAATAATCCGTAATATGATCTATTAAGTGAATAAGCCTTTTCCTCTTTGCCATCATTCAAAATTACATCAAAACTGCCTGAAAGAGCAATAATAAACTCTTCAGCTTGTTTGAATGCATGACTCCCTCTATACTCTCCACCAGGAACGTCGTAAATCCAGTATGAACGCGCAATTGTAAACGGAATATGGCTTTCTTCCTCTATAAATGAAAGGTTGCCACGGGGGTCAAATACTCTTGGCAGTTCAATAATTCTGGCGTCCAATTGGTTGTTTTTAATAGTATTTGTTACTAGGGTTTGTCAATGATCCGAATACTGTATAAGTCTTGACACTCTCTTACTCAGATGTGTCAAATATACTACAAATGGACACTTTCTGAAAATCATATTTATGTGGTTCTAAGTGGGTCGAAGATACTTACAATGTCAATCTTTACTTTTCTTATAATATCCGTAACCGTAGCCATATTGATCTCCTTTCACATTGTTGTCATTGATTAATACACATATGCCGTTTACTTCTTTATTCTTCAAATCTCTCATAATCAATGAGAAAACGTTCTTTTTAGAGTAATTCTGTCGTACTACGATAATTTTGATATCGGCAGCGGATAGTAACATATAACCGTCGGAAACCTGAGCCAGCGGAGGAGTATCCAGGATTACATAATCATAGTAATCCTTCAGTTTTTTNNCGATCAATTTGTAAGTTTCCTCATTAGCGAGCAACTCAGCAGGGTTCGGAGGGACTGGCCCTGATTCAATATAATCTAGTTTTTCATGAGGAGATTTCTTGATAATATCTTCCAGCGTCGCTTTGTTGATGAGGAATGAACTAATGCCATCATTTACAACATTGTCTTTATTTGCAAAATATGTTGTGGATTTTCGTAAGTCAAAGTCGACCAAAACGGTTGGTCGCCCTAGTTGTGCATAACTCATTGCAAGATTTAATGAATTGAATGATTTTCCCTCACCTTCTATACTTGAAGTTACGAGGATCACCTTTTTTCTGTAACCTTTGAGATAATAATCGAGATTTGTCCTCAACGCCCTGAAAGATTCTGAAACATGTGATTTGGGATATTCAAACAATACATTAGTCGATTTTTTAGAATTGTGAAGAATTTTACCTACAACTGGTACTGTAGTAATTTTCTCTACATCCTCCTGCAATTCAATCTTGTTTTTCATGAAACTTCTTGCAGTTACAAGTCCAAACGGCAGTCCTAATCCCAGAACCAATGCAATCAGATAATTCTTCATTGGGTTTGGGGAAACCGGACTTACTCCTACCTGACGAGCCGGTTCAAGTACAATGTAATCAGGCAAATTTGCAGCTTTTGTTATTTGTGCTTCTGCACGCTTTTCTAATAGATAGTTATATATTGCATCATTAAGCCTGTATTTCCTTTCAATTCCCCCTAACAACCGTTGAGTACGCGGTAAACTGCTAATTTTTGCTGACGTCTGGCTGATCCTCTTGTTCATCTCATCCAAAGTAATATTAGTTGTTTGCTGAACTGCGGAAATGTTTTCTGTAATCGTTTTTTTTGTGTTTTCGATTTGAATGTCAAGTTTTTTAACCAATGGGTTTTTATCCTGTTTGTTCGATAAAAGGTTCGATCTTTCAGCTTGGGCATTAATCAGGTTTAGCATAAGATTGTTCAAAAGAGGGTCCTGAATACCCAATGATGCCGGAACAGTGATATTTGAAAAATCATCATTTTTTGCTATGTAACTTGCAACATAATCATAATACCTTTTACGTGTCATGAGTTCAGCCTGTTGGTTTTGCAGATCTACATATTGCGTTGCAATATTGTTTGCCTGTTCTGAAACATCCAATACCTGGTTTGAAGCTTTAAAACTTTGTAATTGATTCTCAGTCATATTCAAAGAATCAGATATCTCACTTAATTGTTTGTCAATGTAATCTATACTAATGCTGGCAATATGGTTTTTCCGTTCAAGGTTTTGCTGTGAATATACACTCATGATTTCATTTACAAGGTCAATTCCTTTTCTTACAGACTCTGACCTGTAGTTTATCTCGATTACTGTAGAATTGCCATCTTTAAGAGTGAAATATGCGCCCTGGTTAATGGATTCAATAACAGCAGGCAGTGATAAAAATTCAAAACTAAAGGTTCTGTTCTTTTCGTCAGGTCGAAAACTGCTGTCGCATTCAACAATAAATGACAAATCACGGGTACTGATAAGTGCTCCGGGTTTACCAACATATTGAAAACTCCAGTCTTCAATACTATACATTTCCTCGTCATTCTGGTAGCTATAAAAACCAGCTTCACTTGATTCTGCTTTTATCGTAAAACTATTTTGACTCTGGAATGTAATATCGAAACGCACATTAATAGGTTGAATATGATTTGGAGAATACAGTACCTTAAATGGGACTTCTCCGTATGCATCTGTAAGTTGCAACCCCCTTTTCCGATAATAATTAACAGTAAGGTTCAGATTTTTTACAGCCTGTTCTATCACAGGAACTGACTTAAGTACCCAAAGCTCATTTTGAATGTTCTGATTTTGTTCGATAAGGCTGCTATTCATATAATCAGCTTTATCACTGCCCCCCTGCCTTGGTTCTATTCGGATGAGTATAGATGATGTAACTTCATAGATCGGAACAGAGAATTTATTTACCGCAAATGCCAGTCCGATCATAACAATACAGCTGATGATAAAGAGTTTATAATTCCTCAGGACTAATCAGCGATTGTTTTCAGATTGAAATCATTTGGGATTCCGATGTTTTTTTGTTGAGTCATGATCCTAGCAATTTGGGTATTTTTACTTGGTAGTTGTAAAAATGGAGTAAATTAATAAGGCAGTTGTTATAGTAGACATAATATTGTTGAATGGGAATTCTCGCATGCCCCAGAACTTTTTTCGCAGTGGTTTTACATAAATAATATCGTTAGGCCTCACATAATAATAGCTCGATGATAGTAAGTCAGCTCTTGTCAGGTCAACAATTACTCGACTGTTTTTGCCATTTTCATTTCGTGTAAGTATTACCTGATGACGATTACCGTAATCTTTAATATCGCCTGCCAAGCTCAATGCGTCATAAATGGTAAGTTTCTCCTGAGTAAAGTTAAAATGGCCCGGATTCTGAACTTCACCCAAAACGGATATGTATTTATTAACTAGTTTTACTGTTACGATTGGTTGACTGAGTATTCGGCTCAGAGAATCTATTATTATTTTATTGACCTGCTCTAAAGTATTATTCTTGACTTGAATGGACCCGATTAATGGCATTTCTAAATATCCTTCTTTGTTAATCACATAGGATAATAGTGAAGCACCATATGGATCCATAGAATTTTGAGAACCGCCCGGTTTAGAAAACAGATTTGCAGCAGCTTCGTCCTGGCTACTAATCTGTATATACAGTTCGTCAAGGGGCTTGAGCCTATAATCTTCGATTTTAGCCTCTGCATAAGATTTTATTTCAACATTCTCGTCTTGCATATACTCTACATTACGCTGAGTAACGCATGATGAGAACATAAGAATTCCGGCAACCATCACAATACTGATAAGGTGCTTTTGAAATATTCTGTTTTTTATTTCATTAATTGGATTTCTTTTCATCATTCAAGCTTGTATTATATCTGACATTAATTTAGTGTCTTTACATTACCTATCACATTAGGACTTGGATTAAAATAACGCAATTAAATTTAATTAATGTATCGATATGATATTAAACGTAAACCTATTTTCTTATTGAAAGCTCCGCCGCTTCAGTCACAGACATCTTTTTTGATGAACTGGAATGAACACGTAGAAGGAATGCTTTATATAACAAGATATTTTAATATCAGTTTTATGCGATACTCAAAAAGACAGCAATTGCTCAAGATTTGCTAGAGAGCAATCAACATGTTTATTCTATTTATCCAATTGTGCAGGTATGGTAATTTTTATAGAACACTCCTTGTACAAAGATAGTACCATATTATTTATCATGCTTAACATCAAAGGTATACAACAAGGGGTCGCATTTTTTTCTCCAATGGCTTTTCGCAAATGGGACATATGGTTATAGATCATAATTGTATTAGAGTAGAATGCCCAGCAAAAAAATACCCTTATTATTAAGGGTAACTTTGTAAGTATGGCAAAGTAGACTCTTAATGTTTAATCAACTTTCGTGAGAAAAGTTGATCGCCGGCATAAATTATTATACAATATGTTCCTGAAGGTTTGTCGGTAAGGTCAACAAAAATCTTGTCGGTAGACAATTTTTCTATCTTATCAACAGGTCTGCCATGTAAATCAAATACACTAATGGTTAATGGTATCTCCAGTGGCCCGGTGACATTAATATTAAAGAGCCCTGATGAAGGGTTTGGGTATATCTTAACTTCCGTGACTTGTGTAACTTCTTCACCTTCGTTATCCTCTGATCCGGATGAAGGCACGACTATGGTATTAGGTAAGAAGACAAATTCGTGGTATCCAATATCAGTCTTACCAGCCTGCGGCACTGTTGTGCCATAATAGTCTCTGGTAATATCAGTGATAATTCCACGGTTAATACATTTTGAACCTGGACGTAACCTGAAGTCGTTCAGAATTATACTTTTAAACCCCGGATCACAAACGAGTGAATTTATGTCTTGTAAAGAGTTTTTACTCCAACTGATAAGGTCAGAATAATCATTGATAAAATTGTTTTTTTCTGTATTGAAGACATTGTAATCGGAAGAAATTAGTCCATCAGATTGATATACTTTCATTGAATTGTCATCCAGGAAGAAGATATTATTGTTGGAATTAATCTTTGTGCCAGTTTCTCCATTAATGGAAACTAGTGTATTTGAGAAAAAGGTATTATTTAAAATACTGGCATTTCCTAATTCACTGATCTGAATTGCTTTTGAGTTTTGTGTTAACAAGTTGTAATGAATATAATTTTTCGAAGCTGTGGTGCTGATACCCACATCGCCAGAGGAAATTTTACAATATTGCAGATTAAAAACTGATCCAGTTGATTGATTTAAAATGCAATATTTAGCAAAATGCAGATAACATCCGGATATATCTATATTATCAGTTTCACCTCCTCTGATATTTATACAACTGTTGGCATTCCCATCTGACCTAATCTCCAAATCCATGATTTTAATAGTTCTCACATTTTCAATTTCAAATGCATCAGTTTCTGGAACGAAAGTTTCAACAACAGGTAGATTACCATCACTGTAAGATCCAATTATTATGGAATTTAATCCGTTGATGGTAATCTCTTGTGAGGCCGTGAAAATTGTCCCTCTTTTCTGCAAATAAGTACAACTATCTGTGAAATTAAAATCGAACCACGAGTCATAAGGATGAGTAATACTCCCATCAATATATTGATCATGAGTATTGGTAGGATCAATGTAAAAAATGGTGCCTGGCTTAATATGTTTAATATGAATTTTGATTACCCCACTTGAAAAAAGATTACCATTATCTGTTGCGATTACCGTTAAGTTGAATATTGAGTCAGACGACGAAGTAATTAAAGAGGAGTTAAACAATGACAACATACCGGATGTTGAGTCGATCACAAATGGTGTGCTGGTATTCCATCCAGCAATTTTATATACCAGCGATTGCCCTGCATCCGGGTCATAAGCAAGTACTCTGCCAACTAATGTGCCATTTAATGAATTATCAAATAATGAAAAGTCCTGATTACTGATGATTGGAGGTTCATTCTGATCTATCAGTAGAATAGTGACCGTTGCCTGATTGCTCAATAGCCCTGATCCATTATCATAGACTTTGATGATCAGTACCAATGTAACATTCAATTCATAATTCAATATCAAGCTGTTATTTACAATTAATTCA
>JADLKF010000025.1 GCA_015657475.1 Lentimicrobiaceae bacterium
CATTTATCAGGCTCTCGAAGAAGCTTTACAGTCTGATGGCACGCCCTACGTCGAGGTCACCGATGCTGATATCGCGTCGGGCGCATTGCTGCTTTCGGATGGTACGCCGCGCTACCCGATCGTATTCAGCCTGGCCTCAGAAGCCATCAATAATAATGAAGTTGCCCCACTGCGAAGCTACGTCAACGCAGGCGGCACCCTGTTTGTGGGCTCTTCGGCTTTTACCCGCAACCCCGATGGAACGGCTCGTGGAAATTTTGCCCTGTCCAGCGAGATGGGCGTGCGTATGGCTTCTTCATCGCTGGATAACTGGATCGAAAGCCGCGATTTCATCAAAGTAATGGATCACCGTTTGATCGCCCACGTTCCGAGCGGCGTATTAAGCTGGTTGATGGCCTGGGCAAAGGGTGTTTACGTTCCCGGTGCGAATTATATGTGGCACGTTCAAAACATCGATGCGCAGGTACTGGCAAACGTTGCTTCGGATCCATTGTTGACGACCAAGAATTAGCGAAGAGCCACAACAGCGTTTAGGGTGCCGCTGCGTTGTACTGTAGTTCGCAGTGGGGCAAAATTGAATAGAAACAAAAAAAATATTAAAAGTATAAAAAAAATTATAATAAATATAAAAAAAAGATCTAATTCATAATTAAAAAAATTTAAAAAAAAAAAGAATTAAAATAAACAATAAATTATAGATAAAAAAGAATACAAGTATTAATTTATAATATCATAAAATAAAATTATATAAAAATGATTTTAAAAATAGAAAAATAATCAATTATATATAGAAAATAAGAATAGAAAAGTGATATTTGATTAAAAAGAATATTTAAAAGAAGAGATATAATTAAAAGCAAAAGATTATTAATTAATGTTAAAATTTATAATATAATTAAAAAATGATATTAATATCGCTATGATAAAAAATTTAAGTAACAACTAAAATAACTAAAAGATGAAATCATAAAAAATATATAGAAAAAAAATAATAACAGAATTAATAGAAGACTAATAAAAAATACGATACGATAGATAATTTAATAATAAAATAATATACAAAGAATATAAAAAATAGAGACTAGTATAAGTATAGATATAAAGAAAATCATAATAAATCAAAGAGAATAAAATTATTTAAAGGTTATTTATATAAAAATAAAGTAAGAAAATATTGAATAGAAAATTAGAAAGAAAAGATCATGTTATATTTACAATACAATACAAAAACATAATATATAAGGAATAAATTAGAAAAGTATAACAAGTAGAAAGAGAATAATAATAATATAAAAAATATAAAATTTTTTAATTATTAAAATTTTAGTGTAATTTAACTACTGATAAAAAAAAAAGAATAATTAAAAAAACAAATAGAGAAGAAAAAAAAAAAACAAATGAAAAAAAAGTTAAAAAGACTACTATATAAAAAAAAACAAAACTACTTTCATTATTATTGATGGCTTCTGAGGCCAGGCTGAATACGATCGGGTAGCGCGGCGTACCATCCGAAAGCAGCAATGCGCCCGACGCGATATCAGCATCGGTGACCTCGACGTAGGGCGTGCCATCAGACTGTAAAGCTTCTTCGAGAGCCTGATAAATGGTGTAATAATGCCAGGATGTGTACCACCATTGGTACCCCGAAGTGCCATATCCGCTCGGGGTCGGCGACCGCGCCGGCGTGGTTTCCATAGCATTGGTTATTTCACTAACGTGGATCGCTACCACCGGCTGAGCCACGTCGTTGGTTTGCAATCCCGGATAGGCAAACGCGATTTCTGGTGATGCATTAATCAGGAAAACCGCTAGCAGCATAAGTGCATGGATAAAAGTCTTGCTTTTCATGGCCGTTTTTCTTTCTCCCCGCTGTTGCCCGCCCCCTTGGTGACGGCCAAACGATTGGAGTCATTCTCACAATCGAAGGACCTCACAGGAACCGGAAATCGACCACCTGGATGCTGCCGTGACAATCAATACAGGATAATAGCAGGTGAACCACGACAGGATTGGGCCAGAAGGGCTCCCGATACAGTTAATTGGCTCAATGGAGTGGCTGGTTTGGATGTAATCATCGATATCACCCCTATTGATCTCTATAACACCCAACCTTACAAAAATGCAAGGTCTTCATGAGTATAGCATCTTTGACTTTGGGAATCAATTATGAGGTTTCCGAGTGTTTGTCCCAAAATCGGTGGGCGAAATTGAAATAATCGCCCAGGCAGGGTTTCTCCCAGGGACAGGGTGACGGACTAGACCACACCCACTCCAGCCACCATCAAACCGCTGGTCATCCCCGGCCAGGTCTTGTAGCCGCGTACCGTGCGAGCCCGCATCTTCATCTTCCCGATCACCTGTTCGGTGGGGTTATTGGTCCAGGGCACCTCTGGCTGCCAGTCGAACACCCGAAAATGGGTCCAATTGTTGGCCAGACGCACGATCAGCAGGCGCAGTTGGTCTAGGGGAGTGGCTTCATTCCCAGAGCGCCCGGTCTGACTGGGCGGCAACTGGCGGAGTAAGGCCACCAGACGCTTATCTCCCTCGGGAGGCAGATCACGCAACAGCTGACGCACCTCGTTGGCCACCTCCACCCATTCAGGGGGCAGGGTCTCTTTCAACTCGTGAACTAGACGTCCCACCCAGCGGCGGACATGAAACTGGCAAATCTGCTGTTCCACCCCCAGCGCCTCAGCGACCACTTTGTAACTGGATAGATCATCGGTGACGATTACACTGACTCCCAGCCGTTGCACCAACGGTTCCAAAAAACGCTTCACCGCCTGGGGATCTTTCTCATCCACATAGCCCACCGTGATCGGCTGCCCTGTGCCCAGGTCCACCGCCACCAACACCGGCTGAGTCTTGCCCCAGCCACGCACATAAGCTCCATCCAATCCCAAGACCCGCACTGGCTTCCAATGGCGTCCCTGAAGGAGCTGTTGAGCGCTGGCTTGCACATCTCGCCAGATACTCATGCGCCCCAATTCGATTCCAAAGCCGCTCAGAAAGCGGGATGTGCCCCGATAACTCATCCCCAAGACCCAGCCAATGGCCGCCAGAGCGCGCATGCGCTGGGTCTGGCTGGCGCGGTCAAGGCCTGCCGGATAATAACGAAACGTCTTATGACACCGGCAGCAGCGATAGCGATAGACCCAGGCTTCATCCAAATTGGGATCGCGTACCCGTTTGGCCGTCCCTCCCCAGCGCTGGAAAGTCGTCCCCGCGCAATAGGGACACTGGCGGGGTCGTGCGGTTTGGCAGTACTTGACTTCGGGCAGTTGCAGCAGGACAATAGACATGGCAAGCTCCGTTTCCTATGATGGCTTAGACAACTACCATAGTACCGCGAGCTTGCTCTTTTTTCAAAACCTACCAGTTTTGGGACGGATACGTTTCCGATGGACAATGTTTTTATGCAGCAGTCCACGGCTGTTCGCGAAGTCACTCGACATAGTGCAGTCGCTGCCATGAGAGGCAGTGCGGCC